>CAVQVY010000018.1:0-84935 GCA_963717185.1 Candidatus Dormiibacterota bacterium
GCGCCATCGCCAGCATGTCGAAGCCCGGTCCGAGGTTGGCCACGCTGGCGGGCACGCGGACGGTCGTGCGCGCATCAGAGGCCGAGCGCCGCGGCGAGCGAGGCGGCGTCGCCGTCGACAGCGGTGGGGGCGCGAAGGCCCTCGGCGGCGGTCGCCGCGTCCTTGAGCCCGTTGCCGGTGGAGCACGCAGACCACGGTGGCCCCGCGAGCCACCGTGCCGTCGCGCACCGCCGCGCGCAGCACCGCCAGCGAGGCCGCCGACGCGGGCTCGCAGAACGCGCCCTCGACGGTGGCCAGGTCTCGCTGCGCGGCGAGGATGTCGGCGTGCGTCGACGGCGAGGATGGCCCCCTCCGGACTGGGTCGCGGGCGTCGGATCGCGCCCTGCCACGACGCCGGGTTGCCGATCCGGATGGGCGGCTGGCCACGGTGCGCGGCTCCTCGACGGGCCGGCCGCTCACCAGGGGCGCCGCGCCGGCGGCCTGGCCGCCGAGCATGCGCGGCAGGCGCGTGCACAGGCCCTCCGCGAAATACTCGCGGAACCCGCGCCAGTACGCGGTGATGTTGCCGGCGTTGCCGACCGGGATGGCGAGCACCTCGGGGGCGTCCTCCCAGCTCGTCGACGACCTCGAAGGCGGCGGTCTCGGGCCCTGTTGCGGTAGACCAGTTGACCAAGGTGACGCGCGGGTCGGCGGCCAGCTCGCGCACCGCGGTCAGCGCCTGGTCGAAGTTGCCGGGAACGGCAAGCACGTCGGCGCCGTGCACCTGCGCCTGCACCAGCTTGCCGGCGGCGATCGCCCCCGACGGGATCACCACCGCGGTGCGCAGCCCGAAGCGGGCGCCGTACGCCGCTGCCGACGCGGAGGTGTTGCCCCGTGCTCGCGCAGATCAGGGTGCGGCTTCCCGCTTCGAGCGCGCGCGCCACCGCCACCACCATCCCGCGGTCCTTGAACGACCCGGTCGGGTTCAGGCCTTCCACCTTGAGGTGCAGCGATCGAAGGCCGAGCTCCGCGCAAAGCCGCGGTGCCTCCACGCACGGGGTGTCACCCTCGAACAGCGTGATCCGCGGTGTGGACCCGGTGATCGGCAGCCGTGCTCCGTACCGGGCGATGACACCCACCCTCGGGGCCATCACGCCGCTCCCACGCTGTCCATCACCGCGGCGACCTCGTCGACCACCGCGAACGAGTCGAGCGCCTCGACGGCGTGGTAGAGGACCTCGCGCGCCGCCGGCGCGGTGAGCACGGCGAGTTGCGCGCCGGCTCCCTCCTCGCCGTGCAGCAGCGTCGACGCATCCACGGTGACACCGCGGTCGTCGAGCGCCTGGGAGGACGAGCGGTGACGCGTCCGGGACCGGGTGCAGGCGGACTCGGAGGTACCCACCTCGTTCCACCGCCCCCTGCTCGCCGACGGTCACCGACGATGCCGGCACCGGCGGAGTCTGCCCGGGGCTGATGACGGCGGCGACGATGTCCGACACCACCGCGCTCGCGGTGCTGTCGCCGCCAGCGCCGAGCCCGCTGAGCATCACGGTGCCCGCCAGGTCTGCTTGGACCAGGACCGCGTTCTCGAAGTGATCGACCCCGTACAGCGCATGACCGGCGCGGACCACGGCGGGCCGCACCGACAGCGTGACCTGGTCACCGTCGCGCTGCGCTGACGCCACCAGCTTGACGCTGCCGCCGAGAAGGGCGGCGCAGCCGATGTCCTGGGCGTCCACGCCACCGATGCCGGCGACGGCCACGTCGTCCATGACCAGCGGCGACTCGAAAGCCAGCCTGCTCAGCAGCAGCAGCTTGGCGGCGGCGTCGTGGCCGTCCACGTCCGCAGAGGGGTCGGCCTCGGCGAAGCCGCGCCGCTGCGCGTCCGCCAGTGCCGCGGCCAGCGTCGACCCCTCGCGCTCCATCCGCGTGAGGATGACGTTGGTGGTGCCGTTGATGATCATCTCGAGGCTGCTCACGCGATCGCCACGAAGGCTGTCGCGCAGCAACGCGACCACCGGCAGTCCCGCTCCGACGGCGGCTTCGTAGCGCAGCGACGTCGCGCTCGCGCGGGCCAGCGCGGCGAGCTCGAGACCGTGCGCCGCCAGCGCCGCCTTGTTGGCGGTGACCACCGGTTTGCCGGCGCGCAGGGCGCGCTCGATCAGGCTGCTGGCGCGGTCGATCCCGCCCATCACCTCGACGACCACCTCGACCGCGGGGTCGTCGACGAGCGCGTCTGCGTCACCGTCGACGCGCACGCGCGGCAGGGCGACGTCGCGCGATCGGCCCGGGTCACGCACCGCCACGCGACGCAGCACCGGCGTCGCCCCGGCGCGGCGCCGAGCAGCTCCCATTCGTCGACGAGCCGTTTCGCCACCGCGGAGCCCACGGTGCCGAGCCCGATCATCCCGATCCCGACCTGCGCATCCATCGCGGCCGAAGTGTACGGGCGGTCGCCGCGCAGCCCGGGTACGCGGGCGGAATTGCGAGCGAAGCGAGCCCGGCGCGCGAGGCGCGCCGAGGAGTGGGGTGTATCAGGTCGAATTCATTTCGACCTGAGGAGGGGCGAGGATCTGCCTCGCCCCTGTGAAGAAGAGTGGGGTGTGGTGCATCGGATTCACTCCGATGCGCCGAGGGGCGAGGACCTGTCTCGCCCCTGTTAAATCAAATGGCGCTTCCAGGCGATCAGGACCGCGGCGGCGCGGTCGCGGCAGCCGAGCTTGGCGAAGATCTTGCTGACATGGGTCTTCACCGTGTTCTCGCTGACGTACAGCGCGGTGGCGATCTGCGCGTTGTTGTGCCCGTCGGCCATGAGGCCGAGCACCTCGAGCTCCCTGGTGGTCAGCCCCCCGTCGTCCTTGGCGGTCTCGACCATGTCGGGGTCGAGCAGCGACTCCCCTGCGGCCACGGCCCGGATCGCGCCGGCGAGCTCCTCGCGTGCGGAGTCCTTGAGGAGGTAGCCGCGGCCCGGCGCGCAGTGAGGGGAAGATGTAGTCCTCGTTGCGGTAGGTGGTGAGCACGATGACGCGCGCCTCGGGGTCGTCGGATCGGATCTGACGAAGGGCCTCGATGCCGTCCAGCACCGGCATCTGGACGTCGAGAAGGGTGATGTCCGGGTGCTCGCGGCGCGCCATCATCACCGCCTCCTCGCCGTCGGCGGCGCGCGCCACCACCTCGATGTCGTCCTCGAGCTCGAGCATCGTGCACAGGCCCTGGCGCACCACCGGGTGATCGTCGGCGACGAGCACGCGGATCACCACACGATTATCCTCCGGCCCGCTGCCGGAATCCCCGCTGCCGTTCGCGCTGTGACATCAGCTACGCGGTGGCGGCCGCGTCCTGCTGCTCCAGCGGAACCCGCACCGAGATGGTGGTGCCCTCCGCGTTCGCGCTGGTGAGCTCGAAGGTGGCGCCGATCAGCCGGGCGCGCTCGCGCATCCCGACCAACCCGAAGCTGCCGCCGGCGCCCCCGGGCACACCCGCCGCGTCGAACCCGGAGCCGTCGTCGCTGACGGTGAGGGCGAGCTCGCCGTTCGCCGCATGGAGCTCGACCACCACGTTGCTCGCCCGGCTGTGCCGCCCGGCGTTGGCCAGCGCCTCCTGGAGGATGCGGAACACGGCCACCTCGGCATGGGGGGACAGCGCCAGGTGGCGGGGCACCCCGTCGTTGCGCACGGTCACCGCCATCCCGGTTCGGGTCCCGAAGCGCTCGGCCTCCAGGGCCACCGCGGCGGTGAGCCCCGCTGCCTCCAGCGGCATCGGCCGCAGGTTCCAGACGCTGCGCCTGGCCTCCTGCAGGGCGAGGCGAGCCTGCTCGCGCGCGGCCACCATCAGCTCACGGGCGCGCTCGCTGTGATCCCGGCTCTGCAGCGCCTCGGCCGCCTCGAGCTGCAGGACGATCCCTGTGAGCTGCTGCGCGAGGGTGTCGTGGATCTCGCGAGCCAGCCGGGTGCGCTCCTCGAGGACCGCCAGCTCGCGCCCCTCCGCAGCGAACTGAGCGGTGCGCAGGGCCAGGCCGACCTGGTCGGCGACCGCGCCCAAGAGGATGCGGATCCGTTTGGGCACCTCTATAGAGGTGGGGACGAGCGCGGCGAGAGCACCGAGCGCGGGCCCTCCCGCGGCGACCGGGATGGCGACCAGGCGTCCCGACCTCGACGAGCCAATCGTCAGCGAGCCGCTCTCCAGGGCCGCCGCCGCCCCGCCGGCCAGGGTTTTGCGCGCCTCGCCAAGCCGGGTCGGGTGGTTGGTGACCAGTTGAGCGTCCCCGTCGACGACGGTGTAGCCGGCCGCCGCGGTCACGGGGAGGATGACCCTGATCGCCTCGACGGCCCCGGTGAGCAGCTCTGCGGGGTCGAGCGACCGGGTCAGGGTGGCGGCGAGCGCGTTCAGCGCGACCAGCTCCTCGTTGCGGTCGCGCAGCTCCTCGGTGCGCTCGGCGACCCTGCCTTCGAGCTCGCGAGCCGCCCCGAGCAGGGCCTCTCGTGAGGTGTTGATCTCGCGCCGCATTCGCTCCAGCGCCTCGCTGAGCAGTCCGACCTCGTCCTCCCCCTGGTGCGGCACGGGTTCGTCCGTGTGCCCCTGGGCGAGGCGCTCGGCAGACGTGGTCAGGGCGCGCACCGGGCCGACGAGGCGACGAGAGAAGAGGGCCGACAGGAGCACGGCGATGACGCCGAGGATCACCGCCAGCGGCAGCACCTGGAGGATGAGGATGCGATGCACGCCGCTGCGGATGCCGTCACCGAGCGAGGCCAGGGCCGGCGCCAGCTCTCGGTCGGGGACGACGCTGGCGAGCGTCCAGTGCGGGCCGGCGACCGGGGCGGTGAACAGGTCCTTCTCGACGCCGTGCAAGGGCGTCTTGACCACCTGGGCCTGGGGCAGCAGCAGCGTCCTCGTCGACAGCCCGGGAACGCGGGCCGGCGTTCCCTCGTAGCCGCTGGGCAGTGAGAGGTCGGTGCTGGCCACCGCGCCGGCGCTGAGCCAGCGGCCGCTCGGGCTGAGCAACACCTGGTACGCGTCAGGAAGGGTCGACAGGGGCGCCGGCAGCAGCGCGGTGATGGCCGAGCTGGGCACCTCGGCGCCGATGAAGAAGTCGTGGGTGGCCAGCCCCGACCAGACCGTCACCGAGGTGCCGGTGCCGAAGGCGGCGGTGTCGATGTCACTCCAGGCCGGCCCCGACGGCACCCTGGAGGTCTGGGTCAGCCCGCCGCCGGCGCCTCCTGCCCGGGGTCTGCTCGACCTTGGGGAACGCCCCCTGGAACTGGCGGTCGAGGAGATGGGCTGCGTCGATGCGCTGGGTGGCGATCAGGCCGGCCAGCGTCGCCTGGTCGGTGACCGGCACCTCGGTGAGCTCGGCGTCCGGGCTGTTGTAGAGCCAGACCGCGCTCAGCTCCGGGTGGTGCTTGAGGATCGCGTCCAGCGCTGCCGCGATCGCCGACCGATTGGTGCCGAGGCTGTCGGCCAGCTGGCCGTCGGTGGTGAGCAGCTTGCTGCCTGACCCGGCCAGGGTGGCCACCGGCGGGCTGGCGGAGGTGAGCAACCGGGCGCCACCCGCCAGCACCTGCACCGGCTGGTCGGCCGGCTTGGTGGTGCGAAGCAGCGCGTCGACGGTGCTGGCCAGCTGGCCGAGCTCGCCCCCGAGAGCGTCGAGACGGGCCTCCAGCGCGGTGGCGCCATCGGTGGCCGCGCCGCTCTCCCGCTGCACGGCGTCGGCGACGATCGTCTGGTGGGCCTCGTCGACGGTGGTCTGGTTGATGGCGGTCAGGTCGGCGCCGACCAGCGCGGTCAACGCCGCCAGCGGCAGCAGGGCCACCGCGAGCATGGCGACGAGGATGCGCCGGTTGAGACGGCGCGAGCGCGACCGATGACCGAGGAAGCCGAACATTAGGCGGGGGCCCGGTCTACGAGCGCGTTTTCCGCGATCTCGAGAAATCATGCCAACGGGTGATGGCGGGCCACCAGCGGCGGTGCCACAATGCCGCCCCTAGCCGCCACGTCGGTCGGCGTCAAGATTTTGGTGCGGGAAGGAGAGCCCGCCCGGGAGAAGTGGATGAAATATCGTCGTCTGGGTTTGGCGCTGGTCGTCCCCGCGCTCGTTGCGACCGCCTGCGGAAGCGGCGGTGGCTCGAGCTCGAGTGGCGCAGCGCTCGCAGCCAACCAGGTCTTTCGGTTCCCGATCGTCGACGACATCAAGACGCTCGACCCCGGTCACGTTTCTGACGCCGTCTCGATCGCGCCGGTCCAGAACGTCTTCGGCGGCCTGTACAGGTTCGACGACAAGCTCAAGGAAGTTCCTGACATCGCCACGGGGATGCCGGACATCTCCTCGGACGGTCTGACCTACACCTTCCACATGCGCCACGACGTCAAGTTCTCCAACGGTGACCCGGTCACCTCGGCGGACGTGCTGTACAGCTGGAACCGCGCCGCGCGCCTCCAGGACAGCTACGCCATCGCCTTCCAGCCGGTGGTGGGCTACTCCGCGGTCTCCGCGACCCCGCCGACCGCGACCACCCTGTCCGGGCTCAGCGCTCCGGACCAGTACACCGTCCAGGCCAAGCTGACCAGCCCGGCCGGCTACTGGCTGACCGAGGTGGCGCTCTGGACGATGGACGTCGTCGACCAGAAGGTCATCCCCAACGACACCGACAAGACGTGGTGGACCAACCCGGCCACCGCGATCGGCACCGGTCCGTTCAAGCTCACCGCCTACGTGCCCAAGGACCACCTGTCCTTCGCCAACGTCCCCAACTGGTGGGGCGGCAGCACCGGGCATCTCACCGACGTCGAGATGACGGTCCTCGCTGACCAGGGCAGCCAGGTGACCAAGTACCAGAGCGGTGGCTTCGACTCCGTCGGGCCCGCGGACACGTACCCACCGTTGGATGCGGTCCGCAACTTCCAGGCCAACCCCGCGACGAAGAGCCAGTTCGTGAACATCCCCGGTGGACGCACCACCTGGGTGGGCTTCAACTTCACGACCGGACCGTTCGCGCCTGCCGGCGGCAACATCGACGACCCGATCGCACTGGCAGGGCGCCGTGCCTTCAGTGAGGCGATCGACCGCAACCAGCTGGTCAACGTGGCCTGCGGCCCGGGCGGGATCACCTGCAAGCCGGCCACCGGTGGCGTCATCAGCAAGGGCCTGCAGAGCTACCTCGGGGACGAGCCGACCCGGATGTCGCCTTCAACCCGACCAAGGCCATGCAGGACCTGCAGACGTGGGACCCGAGCGGGACCAAGCGCGTTGGTCTCCAGTACTGGTTCAACACCAGCACCAGCAACTCGGCGATCGCGGGCAACCTCCAGTCCCAGTGGCAGACCAACCTCGGCGTCCACGTGGACACCCAGAGCACGGACTTCCCGACGTTCCTGACCAACCGTCAGGACAAGAAGTACATCATCTTCCGTGACAGCTGGGGCGCCGACTACGACAACCCGCAGGACTGGTTCGACAACATCTTCATCTGCTCCCAGGCCGCGGTCGGGCTCGGCAACAACGACGGCATCTGCGACCAGCGCGTCGACAGCGCCGTGAAGAAGGCCGAGGGCGAGACCGGCAGCGCGGCGATCTCGGACTTCGAGACCGCCAACAAGCAGCTGATCAAGGACTACGCGTACGCAGACCTCGAGTACGGGGCCAACCAGTACTTCATCAAGCCATACGTGCAGGGTGGCGGGGGCAACGCGCTCTACGACAACTCCTGGACGAGCATCAGCATCCTGGCCCACTAGACCAAGGCACCCGAATCCCCACGACAACGGGGAATCGGCCGAGTATCATCCGGGGGGCCCGCCGCCGTGGCGGGCTCCCCGACCCGTCCCTGTCATCGTTCCCGGCGAGAGAACTCCATGAGCAGAGGCACCGCGATCTACGCCGCCAAGCGGCTGGCGCTGGTCCTCGCCACGGCCTTCATCGTCTCGTCGGTCACCTTCCTGGCCATCCACGCGCTGCCGGGGACGCCGTTCACGTGCGAGAAGAACCCGGCCGGCTGTGCCAAGGAGAACGCGGCCTACGGGCTCACCCAGCCGCTCTTCATCCAGTACCGCACCTTCATGTGGAACCTCATCCACGGTGACCTGGGCTACTCGTACGTCAACCAGGGCGTGAAGGTCACCCCGCTGCTCCTCGACGAGGCCAAGAACAGCCTCACCCTCGGGTTCTTCGCGATCATCGTCACGGTGGTGGTCGGGCTGATCATCGGGATCACCGCGGCCGTCAAGCAGAACAGCTGGCTGGACTACCTGCTGTCGAGCTTCGTGGTGGTCGGGTACAGCGTGCCGAGCTTCGTGCTCGCCACCTTCCTGATCATCCTGGTCGGGATCCTGCTTCCGGCCTGGGGCGGCAGCATCGGATGGGGGGCGATCGAACAGGTTCCGATACCCGCCATCGCGCTGGGGCTGCCCTACGCGGCCATCGTCGCCAGGCTGGTCCGCGCCAGCATGCTCGACGTGATCCGCCAGGACTACGTGCGAACGGCCTGGGCGAAGGGCCTCAGCTCGCGGGTGGTCATCATCCGCCACGCCCTGCGCAACGCGCTGATCCCGGTGGTCACCATCGGCGGGCCGCTGGTCACCGGGATCATCACCGGCTCGGTGGTCATCGAGACCATCTTCGGGGTGCCCGGGCTCGGCAAGGAGTTCGTCACCTCCATCCTGATCCGTGACTACGGCATCGTGGTCGGCCTCTACACCTTCTACGCCATCCTGGTGGGGCTCGCCAACCTCATCGTCGACATCGTCTACCCCGTGCTCGACCCGAGGATCAGCTACTCATGACCACCATCACCACCGGTCTCAACCTGGGCGGCCCCGTCGCACCCCCGGGGACTCCCGAGGCGATCGACTACTCGGTCGCACCCGAACAGGTCAGCCTCTGGCAGGACGCCTGGCGCCGGTTCAAGCGCAACAAGCTGTCGATGGTCGGGATGGTGGTGTTCGCGCTGGTCATCGTCACCGCGATCGTCAGCATCTTCTGGACGCCGTACAGCCTGTACGCGCAGGGCCTCGGGGACGTCACCGACCCGCTCAGCCTGAAGCACCCCTTCGGCCTCGACTCCTCCGGCCGCGACGTGCTCAGCTACATCATGAAGGGCGCCCAGGTGGTCATCGAGGTCGGCATCCTCGCGGCCGTCGTCTCCTCGGTGGTGGGGATCACCGCCGGCCTCCTCGCCGGCTTCTTCCGCGGCTGGGTCGACACCCTGGTCAGCGGCATCACCTACCTCGGCTACGGGATCCCGCCGCTGCTGATCGCGTTCCTGATCCTCTTCCTCACCAACCGGCCGAGCATCCTCAACGTGGTCATCGCCCTGGCGGTGACCAACTGGATGGACATGGCCCGCCTGGTGCGCGGCCAGACGCTGGCGTTACGCGAGCGTGAGTTCGTCGAGGCGGCGCGCGCCAGCGGCACCAAGAACTTCAAGATCATGGCGCGCCACGTGCTGCCCAACGCGCTCGGGCCGATCATCGTGCAGGCGACGTTCCTGATCCCCCAGGCCATCCTCTTCGAGGCGTTCCTCAGCTTCCTGGGCTTCGGCCTGCCCTCGCCCGACCCGTCCTGGGGGGCGATGGTCTCGAACGGGCTCAACGACCGATTCCTCGCCTACCACACGATGATCGTTCCTTCGCTGGCCCTGCTCATCACGCTGATGGCGGTCAACTTCATCGGCGACGGATTGCGCGACGCGCTCGACCCAAGGCTGAATCGGTAGATGCCGGCGATCCTCGAGGTCAAGGGCCTCAAGACCCAGTTCCGGGTGCGCGGCGGAACGGTGCGGGCAGTCGACGGCATCGACTTCCGGGTCAACCGCGGCGAGACCGTCGGCATCGTCGGCGAGTTCGGCTCGGGCAAGTCGATGACCGCGCTGTCGGTCCTGCGCCTGGTTCCCGACCCCGGCAAGATCGTCGAGGGCAGCATCACGTACGACGGCCGCGACGTGCTCGCCATGAACGACGACGAGCTGCGCAAGTTCCGTGGCAACGACGTCGCCATGATCTTCCAGGACCCGATGTCGTCGCTGAACCCGGTTCTCAAAGCGGGGTTCCAGATCGAGGAGGCGATGCGGGCCCATGACCGCTTCAACAAGGAGCAGGCCAGGGCCAGGGTGCCGGTCCTCCTCAGCCGGGTGCGCATCCCCGACGCCGAGCGGCGCGCCAACGAGTACCCGCACCAGTTCTCCGGCGGCATGCGCCAGCGCATCATGATCGCGATGGGCCTCTCCAACGAGCCGGGCCTGCTCATCGCCGACGAGCCCACCACGGCTCTCGACGTCACCGTCCAGGCACAGATCCTCGAGCAGCTCCGTGACCTGAACCGCGAGCTCGGCACCGCGATCGTGCTGATCACCCACAACATGGCGGTGGTGGCCAGCATCTGCAGCTGGGTGGTGGTCATGTACGCCGGCCGGGTGGTGGAGCAGGGGCCCACCGAGGAGATCTTCCGCTCGCCGCAGCACCCCTACACCTGGTCGCTGCTGCGCTCGATCCCGCGCATCGACGAGAAGCTCGGCGCCAAGCTGCTGACCATCACCGGCCTTCCGCCGGACCTCACCAACCTTCCTCCGGGGTGCAAGTTCCATCCCCGCTGCCGTTTCACTGTCGACCGCTGCTTCACCGAGGAGCCCGACCTGATCACCGTGGGGCCCCAGCACGAGTCGCGGTGCTGGGTGCAGATGAAGAACGTGCCCGACCCCGACTTCGACCTGCGCGAAGCCCCGCTGGTGCCTGAGGGGGAGAAGGTCGATGTCGCCCCCCTCTGAGGCAACCGCGCCGGCATCGGCGTGGACGGCGGAGGCGGACGCGCTCGTCTCGCTCCGCGACGTCTACAAGACGTTCCCGAGCGGCCGGCAGACGGTGCGCGCCGTCGACGGCGTCAGCCTCGACATCATCCAGGGCGAGACGCTGGGGCTGGTCGGTGAGTCCGGCTGCGGCAAGTCGACGCTGGGGCGCGTGGTCACCCAGCTGCAGCCGGCGACCGCGGGCAGCATCTTCTTCGAGGGCAACGACCTGGCGTCGTTGAGCGGCGAGAGCCTGCGACAGATGCGCCGGCGGGTGCAGATGATCTTCCAGGATCCCTACGGGTCGCTGAACCCGCGCATGACCGTGGGCAACATCATCGGCGAGCCGCTCGCCAACTTCGGGCTCGCCAAGGGCAAGGAGCGCGACGTGCAGGTGCAGGAGGTCATGCGCATCTGCGGGCTCAACCCCAACTTCAACAACCGCTACCCGCACGAGTTCAGCGGTGGGCAGCGCCAGCGCATCGGCATCGCGCGCTCGCTGATCCTGCGGCCCAGCTTCATCGTCGCCGACGAGCCCATCTCAGCCCTCGACGTGTCCATCCAGGCGCAGATCATCAACCTTCTCGAGCAGCTGCAGGACGACTTCAACCTCACCTACCTGTTCATCGCCCACGACCTCTCGGTGGTGCGCCACCTCAGCGACCGCGTGGCCGTGATGTACCTCGGCGTCATCGTCGAGGTGGCCGACAGCCTCGAGCTGTACGACAACCCCCTCCACCCCTACACCACGGCGCTGCTGCAGTCGATCCCGGTGCCCGACCCGACTGTGGAGCGCGACCGCAAGCCGATCATCCTCAAGGGCGAGATCCCGTCGCCGATCAACCCGCCCAGCGCGTGCCGCTTCCACACTCGCTGTCCCATCGCGGAGCCGATCTGCTCCGAGGTGCGCCCTGACCTCGTCGACTACGGCAACGGCCACATGGCGGCGTGCCACTTCGCGGGCAAGCTGCAGGGCTCGCTGGCAGCCCGCGTCGCCGAGGAGAGCACCGAGGCGCTGCGCACCGCGATCGCCGGCGACCTCGAGAACGCCGACAGCAACGGGGCGGAGCCCGTCAGCTCGTAGCCGGGTGTCGAAGCACCCGACGTCGCGGCGGCGACAGCTCGGCGAGGGTGCGGTGAGGACGCGGCATGCGTGACCTCGCCGAGCGCGTGCTCGACGCCGCGCACGCGGCGGGCGCCGGCTACGCGGACTGCCGCGTCGTGGAGCGCAGCATCCAGTCGGTGATCGTCAAGAACGGGCGTGTCAACAACGTCACCCAGTTCGAGGACGCCGGCGTCGGGGTGCGCGTGCTCGTCGACGGCGCCTGGGGGTTCTCCGGCACCCAGCGCACCGACGCCGACGGCCTCGAGGGCGCCGCGCGCTTGGCGGCGCGGATCGCGCGCGCCTCGGCGCGCACGGCCGTGGCGCGTGTGAAGCTGGCGCCCACCCCCGCGGTGACCGCGAGCTATGCGACCCCGGTGCAGGTCGACCCCTTCAGCGTCTCGCTGGACCGCAAGATCGAGCTGCTGCTCGCCGCCGACGCTGCCATGGACGTGCCCGGGATCACCACGCGGCAGGGGTCGCTCGGGGCGGTGCGGCACCACCAGCTGTTCGCAAGCAGCGAGGGGTCGCGGATCACCCAGACGATCATCGAGACCGGCGCGGGCATCGACGCCACGGCCACCGGCAATGGCGAGGTGCAGTCGCGCAGCTTCCCGAACAGCTTCGGGCGCCAGCAGCTGACCGCCGGCTGGGAGGCCGTCGAGGCGATGGACCTCGTCGGCAACGCGCAGCGCGTCGCCGAGGAAGCGGTGGCGCTGCTGAGCGCCGAGCTCTGCCCGGCCGGGACCATGACCCTGATCCTCGACGCCACCCAGGCGGCGCTGCAGGTGCACGAGTTGTGCGGCCACCCCACCGAGCTGGACCGCGTGCTCGGCTTCGAGGCCGCCTTTGCAGGGACGTCGTTCCTGATGCCCGAGATGCTCGGCAGCTTCCGCTACGGCAGCGAGGCGGTCACCATCAGCGCCGACGCCACCAGCCCCGGCGGTCTCGGCACCTTCGGCTACGACGACGAGGGCGTGCCGGCGCAGCGCACCCTGCTCATCGACCAGGGGATCTTCAGCGGCTACCTGAGCTCGCGCGAGACCGCCGCGGGGTTCGACATGGCCAGTGGCGGCACGGTGCGCGCGGAGAGCTGGAACCGGCTGCCGCTGATCCGCATGACCAACATCAACCTGGAGCCGGGGACGTCGAGCCTCGAGGAGATGATCGCCACCACCGAGAAGGGCGTGTACCTCGAGACCAACCGCTCATGGAGCATCGACGACCGGCGTCTCAACTTCCAGTTCGGCACCCAGGCCGGGTGGGAGATCCGTGACGGCAAGCGCGTGCGCATGGTGCGCAACCCGCTGTACAGCGGCAGCACACCGCAGTTCTGGAACTCGTGCGACGCCATCGCCGGCCCACCGGAGTGGCGCATGTACGGCGTGATCAACTGCGGCAAGGGCCAGCCCGGCCAGCTCATGCACGTCGGCCACGGGGCAGCCCCGTGCCGCTTCCGCAACGTGGCGGTGCGCCCGGCGTGAGCGGCGAGCTGCGCACGCGTGAGGAGCTGCTGTCGATCGCCGACCAAGTGCTCGAGCACGCCCCGCCGGGCAGCGAGGCCGAGGTGACGGTCACCGAGACGGCCACAGCGCTGACCCGGTACGCCAACAGCGGGATCCACCAGAACGTCGCCGACCGCACGCTGCGCCTGCGCCTTCGGTTGGTGCGCGACGGGCGCTCAGGGGTCGCCGAGAGCCAGGTCGCGCGCGACGACGGCGGCCCGGCGCTGGTCGAGGCCGCGGAGACCATCCGCGCCCACTCACCGCTCGGAGACCCGGTCCATCCCATCGCCCCTGACGGCGGCGACGACACCGAGCACGGCTACAGCGACTTCACCGAGGCGATGACACCCGAGGAGCGCGCCGACACCGTCGGGGTGATCTGCGCCGCCGCAAACGCCGTGGGACAGAAGGCGTTCGGCACCTACGAGAACACGATCACCGCGGTCGCGATGGCCAGCAGCACCGGCCTGCGGCGGGCGGCGCGCCGCAGCGCCGCCGAGCTCATCGCGGTGTGCCGCGGTGCGGACGGCAGCGCGTACGGAGCCCGCTTCGGCGCCGACGCCTCGAAGCTCGACGCGCGCGAGCTGGCCACGGAGGTGACCGAACGCTGCGCGCGCAACCAGGGCGCGGCGCCGACCGATCCCGGGGTCTACGAGGTGGTGCTCTCACCCTACGCCGCCGCGGAGATGCTCGAATACCTCGGCATCATCGGCCTCGGCGGACTCGCCGTGCTCGAGCAGCGCAGCTTCATGCGCTTCGGCGAGCGGCTGATGAGCGAGACGGTGACCATCACCGACGACGTGCGCCGCGCGGAGCTGACCCCGCTCCCCTTCGACGGCGAAGGTGCGACGACCCGCCCGGTCACCATCATCGACCGCGGGACGTGCACGGCGGTGGTGCACTACTCCGTCACCGCCGCGCGTGCGCACGTGGCGACGACGGGGCATTCCTTCGCCCAACCGAACAGCGAGGGGCCGCTGCCGCACTACCTCTGCCTGGAGGCGGGCGACGGTGACCCGGAGTTGATGATCAGCGCCTGCCGGCGCGGCCTGGTGATCACCCGCTTCTGGTACGTGCGCCCGGTGCACCCACTCAAGACGATCATCACCGGCATGACCCGCGACGGGACCTTCCTCGTCGAGAACGGGCGCGTGGTGCGCCCGGTGCGTGACCTGCGCTTCACGCAGAGCATCGTCGACGCGCTCGCCGACGTCCGCTCGATCGGCGCGGACCGGCTGGTCTCGCGAGGCTACTTCGGTGCCACCACGGCTCCCTGGCTGCACCTCGGCGGTTTCACCTTCAGCTCATGACGCGGGGCCGCCGGGCTCTCTGGGCGACTGTCCTCGCGGTGGCGGCCGCGGTGATCATCGCGCGCAACCTGTCCGGGCTCGACAGCGCCCCGCTGGGCGCGTACGTCGACGAGACCTCCATCGGCTACAACGCGTGGGCGATCAGCACCCACGCGGTGGACGAGCACGGCGCCCATCTGCCTCTCTACTTCACCGCGTTCGGTGAGTACAAGAACCCCGTCTACATCTACACGCTCAGCGCGGTGTTGCGCGTGCTGCCGCTCACCGTGGCCACCGAACGGCTTCCGGCAGCTCTCTTCGGCCTGCTCGTCTGCCTCTTCATCACCCTGATCGCCTGGCGGCGCAGCGGGTCCCTGCCGGTGACGCTGTTCGCGCTGGTGCTGGCGGGCTTGACGCCGTGGCTCACCGTCGAGAGCCGGGTGGGCTTCGAGGTGATCTCGATGCTGGCGGCGGTCTCGGCGGCGCTGTGGTGCCTGTCGATCGCGCAGGACGGCCGCCGGCTGCGCTGGTACGCAGCCGCGGGGTGCCTGCTCGCCGTCGCCGTCTTCGCGTACAGCACCGGGCGGGTGGCGGTGGCGCTGCTGGTGGTGGCGCTGGCCGTCGCCGAGTGCTGGGGGACACGGCGGTGGTTGCGCGGCTGGCTGGTCGCGCCGGTCCCGGTCGCCGGCGCGTACGCCGTGCTGGGGGTGTGGAACCTGCAGCACCCCGGCGCCCTGGTCGCGCGGTTCAACCTGATCAGCATCGCCGCCGACCACGCGCCGCTCGGAACGGTGATCGGCCGGTTCGTCACCAACTACTTCACGTACTTCGGGCCCGAGTTCCTGTTCATCGAGGGCGACCACCGGTCGCGCCACGCCACGCAGTTCGGAGGCATGCTCCTGTGGGTCACGCTGCCGCTGATCATCGCCGGCCTGGTGGCGGTGTGGCGCAAGCGCGACCAGCCGTTCATGCGCTTCGTGTTCCTCGGGACCCTGGTGTCCCCGGTGAGCGCCGCCCTCACCGAGGAGGGTGTCCCACATGCGCTCCGGGCGTCGCTGATGCTCCCGTTCCTGCTCGTGCTCGCAGTCGAGGGGATGGCCCTGGTGCGCGAGCCGGCCCCCGCCTGGCGCGGGCGGGCCGGCCTGGTCGCCGCCGCGGCGCTGGCTGTGCAGGGCGTGCTGTTCACCGTGGACATGTACGCCACCTGGCCGGCACGCTCCGCGCTCGACTTCGACGCCGGCGAGATCAGCGCGATCACCCGTGCCTCGGCGATGTCGGGTGGGTCACCGCTGCTGCTCTCGAACACGCTCGACCAGCCGTACATCCAGGCGGCGTTCAGCTTCCGCCCGCCGCCTCCATCGAGCTTCACCGCCGACTCGATGAGGCCCCTGCTGGCCGAGATGAACATGGCGCTGATCGACCCGTCCGCGCCCCCGTCCGCGCCCGGGGCGATCGCGGTGCTGAGCAGCGGAGACCCGGTCCCGGCCGGCGCGCAGCGGCTGTTCGACGAGGTCACTCCCGCCGCCCCATTCGCGATCGGGACCGCGCCGCAGCAGTACGAGACGATCGTCGTCTACCGGCTGCGCTGAGGGTCGCCGGGGCCGAGGGCGCGAATCCGCACCTCCCCTGTAGAAGTCCCCCTCCATGCGCGATGTGGTGATCGTCGAGGCCGTGCGCACGCCGCTCGGCCGCGGCAGCCAGAAGAACGGGGACCTGCGCGACGTCCACCCGCTCAAGCTCGCTGCGCACGTGCTGCGCGAGGTGGTGGGACGCCCCGGCGTCGACCCCGCCCTCGTCGACGACGTGGTGATGGGGTGTGTCAGCCAGGTCGGCGAGCAGTCGATCAACATCGCGCGCCAGGCTGTGCTGCTGGCCGGTTTCCCCATCGAGGTTCCCGCGACCACCGTCGACCGCCAGTGCGGCTCCTCGCAGCAGGCGGTGCACTTCGCTGCCAACCTCATCCAGTCGGGTGTGTGCGACATCACCATCGCGGCCGGGGTGGAGAGCATGAGCCGCGTCCCGATGGGGAGCAGCGTGCT
This sequence comes from Candidatus Dormiibacterota bacterium, assembly GCA_963717185.1. Classification (GTDB taxonomy): domain Bacteria; phylum Chloroflexota; class Dormibacteria; order Aeolococcales; family Aeolococcaceae; genus Aeolococcus. Next base: position 16,687 of record CAVQVY010000018.1, read on the forward strand.
GCAGGGCCCCGGCACCCCCTACCCGCCGGAGCTGCTCGAGCACTACAACCTGGTCAACCAGGGCCTCGCCGCCGAGATGATCGCCGAGCAGTGGGGCATCAGCCGCGCGGACGCGGACGCCTTCGCCACCGAGTTCGCATCGCCGCGCCGCGGCGGCGCAGTCCGCGGGACACTTCGACCGCGAGATCGCCCCGGTGGTCGTCGGCGAGAACGGTGAGAGCCAGGTGGTGTCGCAGGACCAGGGCATCCGGCCGGGCACCACGGTGGAGACGCTGGCGCAGCTGCAGCCCTCGTTCCGCCCTGACGGCATCCTCCACGCCGGCAACTCCTCGCAGATCACCGACGGCGCCTCGGCCATCCTCCTGATGTCGGCCGACAGGGCGCGCGAGCTGGGCCTCACAGCGCGGGCCACCATCCGAGCCCAGGCGGTCGTGGGCGTCGACCCCGTGACCATGCTCACCGGGCCGATCCCGGCCACCCGCAAGGTCCTCGAGCGCAGCGGGCTCACCATCGATGACATCGACCTGTTCGAGGTCAACGAGGCGTTTGCGCCGGTCGTGCTCGCCTGGGAGCGCGAGCACCACCCCGACATGGCCCGGGTCAACGTCAACGGCGGCGCCATCGCGCTCGGCCACCCGCTGGGCGCGTCCGGGGCGCGCCTCATGACCACCCTGCTCCACGAGCTCGAGCGTCGCGACGCTCGCACCGGGCTGGAGACGATGTGCTGCGGGGGCGGCCTGGGGACGGCCACGATCATCACCAGGGACGCCTGACGCCCCGGCCCGGCACGGTCACGCTTCTGTCGCATCGTGGCCGAAACTCAAGGGGTGCTTGCTATGCTCACTCAGCCTTGCTGCACCACGCCTTTGATCGGATGGCCCTATGAAACGCGTTCTCATCATCGAGGACTACTACGCGTTGGCTGACATCGAGTCGCTCCTCTGCACCATGGAGGGGTACGAGGTGCGTGTCGCCAAGAGCGGCGACGAGGGCCTGACCGTGTTCTCCGACTTCAAGCCAGACCTGGTGCTGCTCGACCTGATGCTCCCCGGCGAGCTGAGCGGGACGCAGGTCCTCGAGAAGATCCGCGCGGACCACGGTGAGGACGCCAAGGTGCTCGTGGTCAGCGCCCTGGTCAACGCCACCACCACCCCGAAGCTCGAGGCATACGGCAACGTCCAGACGCTGGCCAAGCCGTTCAAGATCAAGGAGCTCGCCTCGCGCATCCAGTCCATGCTCGCGGCCTGACCCGCGCGCGGACCAGGCAGATGCGCGCCGAGCCGCCCCCATGGCGTGACGAGGACGACCCACCGTTCCAGCCGCCGCGCCGCGCGTCGACGCAGCGATGCCCGTACCTCGAGCAGATCCTTCGCGAGCGCACCGCCCTGGGGCTGCTGACCCGCTACAAGGCCGACTGCCACGTCGACCACCGCACCCACCACTTCACCGGCCGGCACCCCGTGCCGCCGTGCATCAGCGACCCCTCGACGTGCCGCTTCTACCGCGAGCAGTGGGCCGACGAGAGCCACCTCATCGACCGCTACCGGGACTGAGCGGCCACCACCTCGCGCGTGGTCTCGGGCGAGCCGGGCCCCTCACCGTCGGCGCCGCCGTACACCGCGAAGTAATGCGCCTCGGGGTGGTGCAGGACGATCGCCGCGGTGGACTGCTCGGGCACCAGCTGGAAGCCCTCGGTCAGCTCGACCCCGATCCGCTCGGCAGGGACGACCCTGAAGAAGGTCTGGTGGTCCTCGAGGTCCGGGCACGACGGGTAGCCCCATGAGTAGCGCCGTCCCTGGTCGGCCTCGAGCCCGAGCTCGTCGCGCATCCGGCCGTGCACCCACTCGGCGGTGGCCTCGGCCATCTGGGTCGCGAAGCCGTGGACGCGGAGCATGTCGTCGTACTCACCGGTCCGCTGCAGCTCGGCGCTGAGCTCGGATGCACCGGGGCCGGTGGTCACCAGCTGGAGCGCGACCACGTCACGCTCGCCGTCGCGCGCCTCGCTGAGCGGGCGCACGTAGTCGGCGAGGCAGAGCCGGTTCTGGGCGCGCTGGCGCGGGAACGCGAAGCGCGCGATCTCGATGTCGTGCTGCTCGGGGTCGTAGATGATCACCGCGTCGCCGTCGGCGAGCGCCGGCCAGTAGCCGTACACCGCCTGCAGGCGCAGCCAGTCGCCGTGCCGTGCCTCGTCGATGGAGCGCGCCAGGCGCGGCTCGAGCTCGTCCTCGAGCAGCTGCGCCCACCGCTGCGGGTCGTGCACACCGCGGAACTGCCAGCTCATCTTGAACAGGGAGTTGCGGTCGATGCACGGGATCACCGCGTCGATGTCGATGTCGTCGAGTGACCGCGCTCCCCAGAACGGCGTGACCGGGATGGGCACGTCGGTGCGCGTCGCGCTGCGGGTGAGCAGCGGGCCCGTGGTGGACTCGGCGGCGGCGTGACGGCGGGCGTCGCGCTGCTGGTCGCGCTCGACCTGCTGCGTGGCCTCCTCGCGAGCCCGCACCACCAGCGCGTTCCGGCGCGGCTCGTCCACCAGCTGCTCGACGGTGTCGAGCCCCTCGAAGGCGTCCTTGCAGTAGAAGACACCGGGGTCGTACGTGCGCCCGTCGTCGAGCGTGAGGATGCGGCGGCCGAAGCCGCGGTTGATGGCGGCGCCGCCGATGATCACCGGGAAGCTGAGGTCGCGCGCGTCGAGCTCGTGGAGGCACAGCGGCATCTGCTTGCTGGTGCTCACCAGCAGCGCGCTCAGCCCGATCACGTCCGCCTTGGTCTCGACGGCGCGGTCGATGATGGTGGCCAGCGGCACCTGCTTGCCGAGGTCGTGCACGGTGTAGCCGTTGTTGCTGAGGATGGTGTTGACCAGGTTCTTGCCGATGTCGTGCACGTCGCCGTACACGGTGGCCAGCACCACCGTGCCCTTCGACGTCCCCTCGACGCGGTCGAGGTACTTCTCGAGCTGGCCGACCGCGCGCTTCATCACCTCCGCGCTCTGCAGCACGAACGGCAGGATCAGCTCGCCGGCCCCGAAGCGGTCGCCGACCTCCTTCATCGCCGGGAGCAGCACCTCGTTGAGCACCTCGACGGGGTCGCGTCCGGACACGGCGAGGTCGATCTGCTCCTCGATGCCGTCGCGGCGACGCTGCAGGATCTGCGCGTGGATCCGCTCGGCCGGGGCCATGCCGGCGAACGGGTCGACGGTGCTGTCGGCCACGGCGGTGGCGCCGGCGCCGTCGAAGTGGCCGATGTACCGCGCCAGCGCGTCCTCGCGGCGGTTGAAGATGAGGTCCTCGGCCAGCTCGCGCTCAGTGGCGCCGATCTCGGGGTACGGGGTGATGTGGGCCGGGTTGACGATGGCGGCGTCGAGCCCGGCCTGCACGCAGTGGTAGAGGAACACGCTGTTGAGCGTGGGGCGGCTGGCGGGCGACAGCCCGAACGACACGTTGGAGACGCCCAGCACCGTCAGCACACCGGGCAGCGTCTCCTTGATGCGCCGGATCCCGTCGATGGTCTGGTGGGCGGAGTCGATGTACTCGGCCTCGCCGGTCGCCAGCGTGAAGGTGAGGGCGTCGAAGAGCAGCTGGTACGGCTTCAGCGCGAACTCGTCGCACGCGAGGTCCCGGATGCGGGTCGCCACCTCCAGCTTGCGGTCGGCGGTGTTGGCCATGCCCTTCTCGTCGATGGTCAGCGCGATCACGCAGGCGCCGTGGTCGCGGACCAGCGGAAGCACGGCCTCGCAGCGGGTGCGACCGTTCTCCAGGTTGACGCTGTTGACGACCGCCCGGCCCGGGTACGATTCGAGCGCGGCGCGGATCACCGCGGCGTCGGTGCTGTCGATGATCAGCGGGGCGTCGACCGACATCTCCAGGCCACGCACCACGGCGCGCATCTGCTCGGCCTCGTCGCTGCGCTCGGTGACCGCGACGCAGACGTCGAGCGCGTGCGCACCTCCCTCTGCCTGGGCCCGCCCGACCGCGACGATCTCGTCGTATTCCTCGGCGAGCAGCATCCGCTTCACCGCGCGCGACCCCTGCGCGTTGACGCGCTCACCGATCAGCATGGGGGCGGGCTGCTGCCTCAGCTCGATGTCGCTCATCGCGCTGGCGAGGCGGGGCACGTCGTCGCCCCTGCGCCCGGGCGCGGGCAGCGCGCCGACACGGCGGACCAGCTCGGCAACGTGCTCCGGGGTGGTGCCGCAGCAGCCGCCCACCGCCGCAACTCCAAGACGGCGCACGAAGTCCTCGAGCTGCACACCCATGTCGACGGCGCCGAGCGGGAACTGGGCGCGACCGCCGACGTTGGTCGGGATGCCGGCGTTGGGGATGCACGCGATCGGCACCGAGCTGCGTTCGGACAGCACGCGGATGGCGTCGCGCATCAGCTCGGGGCCGGTCGAGCAGTTGAGCCCGATGATGTCGACGCCGAGCGCGTCGAGCACCGCCACCACCGCGCCCGGCTGGGTTCCCAGCAGCATCGTGCCGCTGGTGTCGAGCAGGCTCACTGATGCATGCAGCGGCAGCGTGACGCCGGTGCGCGCCATCGCCTCGCGCGCGCCGAAGATCGCGGCGCGCACCTCGAGGAGATCCTGCGCGGTCTCGATGATGAGGAGGTCGCTGCCGCCCTCGACCAGGCCCTGCGCCTGCTCGGCAAACGCCTCCACGAGCTCGGCGAAGGTGATCTTCGACAGCGCCGGGTCGCTCGACGACGGCAGGAACCCGGTGGGGCCCATGCTGCCGGCCACGAACCTGGGCTGCTCGGGAGTGCTGTGCTCATCGCAGAGCCGCCGCGCCAGCGCGGCCGCGTCGCGGTTCAGCTCGAGCGTGTGGTCGGCCTGGCCCCACTCGGCCAGCCGCAGCCAAGTCGCCTGGAAGGTGGCCGTCTCCACGACGTCGCATCCGACCTCGAGGAACGAACGGTGCACGAACTCGACGAGGTGCGGCGCGTGCAGCACGAGGCCGTCCATCCAGCCCTCCAGCGCCGGCCCTCCGAAGTCGGCGGCGGTGGGCTCGAGTGACTGCAACGCGGTGCCCATCGCCCCGTCGAAGACGAGGACACGCTTGCTGAGCGCTTCGAGAAAAGAGCGGGGAGCGCTCTGAGGTGGCTGGGACATTCCCTCTCCTGTGACTTCACGTGATTCTATAGGGCAATTCGGTTCTCACGGCCCGCCGCGCCCGAGTCGGCCGTGCTACCCTCGCCGAGAAGTCGGGGCGCGCCCGCGATTCCCAGGGAGATCCTCTTGGCACGACGTCCACCTCGTCCCGGCGGCGCACGCCGCCGCGGCCCTGCGCGCCGCCGCGACCCCGCGGCCGCCGCCGAGGCTGCCGAGGCCAAGGAGGAGACGATCGAGATGGACGCCACCGTCATCGAGCCGCTTCCCAACGCGATGTTCAAGGTGAAGCTGCTCACCGGCCAGGAGGTGCTCGCCTACACGGCCGGGAAGATGCGCAAGTTCTACATCCGCATCCTCATCGGCGACAAGGTGCGCGTCGAGCTGAGCCCGTACGACCTGACTCGCGGACGGATCACCTTCCGCTACAAGTGAGGCCGTCATCGCGGTCTACATCGTGGCGATCGCCGTCGTGGTGCTGGTGCTGGCCGGGGCTTACCGGTCGCTCGGCCGGCCGGCACCGACGGTCGCCAACTCCGGCGCCCTGCTGAGGTCCCTGCACGAGCAGCTGCGCCGCTCGCTCGACGCCCTGTCGCACCGGCTCGACAGCAGCGCCGAGCAGCCTCGCGAGCCCGACGCCGCCGGGGACGGCAGGAAGGTGATCGCGGCCATCCAGCAGACCCTTGAGAGCATGCCGCGTGCAGACCAGCTGGACGACAGCGACGCGACCGCGCGGACGCTCCTGGCAGCCGCGGCCGAGGACACGGCATGGGCGTGGCGGCTGCTCCAGGGGCCGGCGACCAGCCCCGCGCTGGCGGCGGCCGCGAGGGTCCTCGCCGACCACGCGACGGGATGCTGTGAGGAGGCCGCGTCCCTACTGGGCAGCCCGCCGCGCGGCGAACCACGCGACGGTGCGTGACACCCCTTCCTCCAGCGCCACGCGGGGCCGCCACGCCAGCAGCTCCGCGGCCAGGGTGATGTCCAGGCATGAGACACGCTGTTCGCCCGGCTTGGCCGGCCCATGCTGCGCCGGCCGGTCCACGCCGGCGGCGCCGGCCATCAGCGCGTAGAGCTTGTTGACGGCCGCCGCGCGACCGGTGCCGATGTTGAAGGCGCCGAGCGTCGACGTCTCCGCGGCGCGAAGGTTGGCCGCGACCACGTCGTCGACGTACACATAGTCGCGGGTCTGGCCGCCGTCGCCGTTGATGACCGCGTCCTCCCCCGCCAGCAGACGCTCCGCGAAGATCGCCACCACCCCGGCCTCACCGTGCGGGTCCTGGCGGGGCCCGTAGACGTTGGCGTAACGGAGCGCGATGAACTCCAAGCCGTGGGACCTGGTGGAAGACGCTGCCGTAGGTCTCGCCGGCGAGCTTGGCGGCGCCGTACGCCGACGCCGGGCAGCAACGGTGTGTCTCCGGCGTCGGCAGCACGGACGTGTCGCCGTACAGGGCGCCGCCGCTGGACGCGAAGACCACCCGGCGCACCCCGGCGCGCGCGCAGGCCTCGAGCACGTTGACGGTGCCGAGGACGTTGACCCGGGCATCGAGCAGCGGCTCCGCCACCGAGCGGCGCACCTCGATCTGCGCCGCCTGGTGGAACACCACCTCCGGCGCGATCGAGGCGACCAGCGCCGGCAGGCGGTCGTCGACGACGTCGAGCTGGTGGAAGTCGACTCCTTCCGGCACCTGCGAGCGGCGCCCGCGCGAGAGGTCGTCGACGACGGCGACCTGCGCGCCTCCCGCGACCAGCGCGTCCACCAGCGTGGAGCCGATGAAACCGGCGCCGCCGGTCACCAGTGCCCTCACGGCGCCGCGCCGGTCACCGCAAAGTCCACCGGGCGCGGGACGCGCACGTGCAGCACCGCGAACACCACCGCGCCCACGATCACCACGCTGCCGTAGCTGATGCTGCGGTCCAGCAGCGCGATCGACAGTGCCGCCTCGCGCCCGAGGCCGCCGACGCTCACCAGCACGCCCACCATGCCCGCCTCCACGAGGCCCAGCCCACCGGGGAGGAACGGCACAGTGGTGAGCAGCGCGGCCACCAGCGCGATCAGCAGCAGCTGCGCCGCGCCCAGCGACGAGCCGTCTCCCAGCGCGTAGACCACCAGCGCCAGCCGGCCGCTCTCCATCGCCCACACCACCACCGTCAGCGGCACCAGCACGGGGAGGTTGCTGAACAACTCGACGGTGCCCATGCGGAAGCTCTCGTAACGATGGAACACCGCCTCGGGGAGCAGGCGCAGCAGCCGCTGGCCGCGCCCGGCACGCATCACCAGGATGGCGCCGATGCCGGCCGCGCACACCGCCACGCCGGCCACCAGGTACGGGATCAGCACCGCCGGGGCGCGATCGTGGAACACCACGGCGCCGGCCGCGAGCAGCAGCACCATGAGGACCACGAGGTCGAGCAACCGCTCCGCGATGATGGTGCCGAGCGCCCGCGCCGCGGGCACGCGCTGGCGGAGCCTGGCCAGGTAGGCACGGTAGATGTCGCCCATCTTGGCCGGAACCACGCAGTTCACGAAGAACGACACCATCATGATGGGCAGCAGCGGCAGCGCCGGGCGGTCCTCGCCGGCGTTGCGCAGCAGCAGCTTCCAGCGCCATGTGCGCACCAGGAAGGACGCGTAGTACACCAGGATCGCGGCCACGTAGAGGCCCACTGTGGCGTGCCGGATGCGCGCCCAGGCATCCGACCAGTCGATCGGTGCCCGCCAGACGGCGACGGCGACGATGAGCGCCGCGGCGGCGAGCGAGAGGACGGTGCGACGGTTGAGAAGGCGGGACGGCGGCGTCATCGCGCTGGCGTCGACCGCCGGCTCCGTCACCGCGGAACTGGGCGACACGGGCGACAACGGTACCATCGGGCCCCCGGCGGGCACCCTTCACGGCGTGTCAGGGGGCGCGCCGCCTGCCCATCCGGCTCATCAGCGGGCGCCTCTGCTCGGGCGTCGCCAGCTCCTCGAGGTGCCGTTCGCGCTCGGCGAGCACGCGGGTCACGGTGTCGATGCGATCCGCGTCGCCGCGCTCGGACAGCGGGCGGCTGTCCCACTGCCGCACGTGGAACACGGCCTTGAGCGCGCAGTAGGGAACCGCCAGCGTGGTCAGCTCCACGCCGCCCTGGGGGAAGACCTTCCATATCCCTCCGTGGCGCCCGAGGAGCGCGTCGGGAGCGATCGACGCGCGCAGGACCTCACCGTCGATGAAGTGGAAGGCGGCCCGGTCCCAGCCTGCGACCACCTCCTCCGCCGGGGGCGGCTCGGGTGACCCGATGATGATCTGGGTGATCGCGGTGAGCGGCAGGATGGCGCGCTGGTTGTTGGGCTCAACTCCGCGCACCTCGGCCTCGATCACCGGCATCTCGAAGGTGAGCTCGGGGATCTCGGCATGGAGCACCTCGCCGTCGATGAAGCTGATCACCACCGCGGGCATGCCCGCAGGGTACGGGAGTGCGGAGCGTCACGGTTGCGCCTATCGTCACCGAACGGTCACAGGGGGCCGCCGCGGGGCGGTCGTACGATGGCTGCGAGCAAGCCGATGCGCATCTTCACAGCCGTCCCGGTACTCGCAGTGGAGCATCTCTGGTGGCGCCGAACCCCCTGCATGCGAACGGGACCGGTGGGCGCCATGTTGATGCCGATCACCGCCTGCGCGCTGTTGCTCGCGGCGGCAACCACGGCCTCGGCTGCGTCGCCCTCGCCGACGCTGTCGACGCTGCCGGTGGTGGTCGCTCCGACGCCCCAGCCGGGGGCCACCCCGCCCTCCACGGCCTCGGCCGGCCAGCCGTCTCTGCTGAACTCCCCCGGCACCGCGGCCTGCGCCGGCGGCGACCTGGCCGCCCGGCGCGGTTGAAGGCATCGAGGCCTCGACGGGGATCCTGCCACCGGTGGCCGCGCTTGTCGGGCCGGTGCACGCCGACGCCTCAGGCTCGTCCGTGGTGCCGCTCGGGCTGCTGGCCGCCTGCGTCGCCACGCTGCTGATCGCCACCGGGCTGGCCGTGCGGCGCAGGCTCTGATGCGCTGGGCGCGCCTCCCGCGTGTGTGGACCCAACTCAACTTCTCGGTCAAGTTCGCGGCGATCATCGCGGTGGCCGGGGTCCTGATCGCGATCATCCCGCTGTCGCTGGCCGGCAACGAGAACCGCAACCAGGCGACCCAGCGGGCCACCGACAAGGCGGGCATCGTCGTCAACCTGGTCGCCGGGCAGCGAGATCGCTCGCCTCGTTCGCCTCGCAGATGTCACAGGAGCTGGCCGTCCCGCTGAGCACCGCAGACACGCCAACTCTGCAGGCCGCGCTGCAGCGGTACTCGCAGGTCAACAGCCCCGCCGACGTCGTCGGGACCAGCGGCCCGCTCGCCCAGCTGGCGGTGCGCGGCGGCGTCCCGCTGGCCGCCACTGACCCATTGTTTGCGGCGCTGGCCGGCTCGCTCTCGCACCACCCAGCAGCTGCTCGCCGGCCCCGGTGGGTCACCCTGGCTGGTCGCGTCGGCCGGGGTGACCGGCACGCAGCAGAACGTGTTCATCGCGCGCCCCGTCGATGCCACCTTCCTGCGCGCCCTGGACGGAACCATCACCACGTCGGCGGACTCCGCGGGGATCGCCCTGGTGCGCGGCAACCGGGTGGCCTCCGGCGGCAGCAGCGTGCTCGACCAGCAGGTCCCGCAGGGCAGCGCGGTCACAAGCAGCGTCGCCGCGGTGCTCGGCCAGCCCGACGGCGCCCAGGTCGTCGACGTGGGCGGCCGCGAGGCCGGTGTCTACGCTCAGCCGCTGGGCGCGGGTTTCGCCGTGCTGGTGAGCACGCCGGTGTCGGGGGCGACCACGCTCTGGCAGCCGATCCTGATCCTGCTCGGCCTGATCGTGGTCGCGATGTTCTTCATCGTGGTGGTGGTTCAGACCGACCTGCAGAGGCCGCTTCGACGCCTGGACCGCGCCGTGGCTGCGCTCGCCCGCGACGAGTACGACGTGCCGGTGCCGCACTTCGCCAACGACGAGATCGGGCGGCTCGCCTCGAGCTTCGAGGAGATGCGCCGGCAGCTGCGCGCCACCATCACCGGGACGCGCGCACGCGCGGCCATCGCGACCGAGCTCAACTCACGGCAGCCCCTGCAGACGGCGCTGCGCGAGGTGTGCGCGCAGCTGCGCGCCTCCTCCGGAGCCGACACCGCCTTCATCATGGTGAACGGTTCCGAGATGACCGACAGCTTCGCGGTCACCGACGGGCTGCCACTCGACGCCGACGTCGGCGACCTGCTTGGAGGTGCGGGCCCGATCGGCTGCGCCCACAGCCACACCGGCGATGACGTGCTCCTCGTCGGGGCCGCGGCGGCCTCCGCCGAGGCGCGCACCGGCCTTCACGAGTTCTGCACCGCGCCGCTGCGGATGGGCGGCAACAACGTGCTGGGCGTGCTCGGCATCGCGCGTGTCACCGGCGGGTTCAGCCGCAGTGACGCCTCGCTGGTGTCGAGCTCGGCCGAGCAGGTGGCGCTGTCCCTGGAGCGGTATCGCTTCGTCGCCATGATGCAGCACCAGGCGAGCACCGACGACCTCACCGGCCTGTACAACCATCGCTTCCTCATAGACTACCTGGGACAGCAGGTGGCCCTCGCCGAGCGCCTCAACACGCCGCTCGCCATCCTGATCATCGACCTCGACCACTTCAAGCGGGTCAACGACACGTACGGGCACCCCGTCGGTGACGCGGTGCTGAGCGGTTTCGCTCAGACGCTGGTGGGCAGCATCCGCCGCGCCGACCTGGCGGCGCGCTACGGCGGTGAGGAGTTCATCGTGGTCATGTCCAACACGTCGGCGGCAGACGCCGGGCACGTGGCCGAGAAGATCCGGGCCGCCGCGGAGGAGCTGAAGGTGCCGGTCGACGGCGGACGCAACACCGTGTCGCTGACGGTCAGCGTCGGGGGGGCGGCATACCCGGAGGACACCACCACCGCCGCGGAGCTGCTGGCGACCGCCGACTCCGCCCTCTACGATGCCAAGGACGCCGGGCGCAACCGCGTGCGCATGGCCGGCGCCAGGGAGCGCATGGAGGGTTTCGGCAATGTCACCAGCGTCATCCGTCCTCGTCGATCTGCGCAGTGACACCTTCACCTCCCCGGACGGCGAGATGCGCCGTGTGATGGCGGAGGCAGAGGTGGGGGACGACGTGTGGGGTGAGGACCCGACCGTGCGACGTCTCGAGGAGGAGTTGGCGGCGCGGCTGCGCAAGGAGGCGGCGGTGTTCGTCCCCAGCGGCACCATGGGCAACCTCTCGTCGCTGGCCGCGCAGACCCGCCCCGGGGACGAGGTGATCGTGGACTCCGAGTTCCACGTGGTGCTCAACGAGGCGGGTGGCGCCGGCGCTGTCGCCGGCGTGATGCTGCACACCGTCGACGCGGTCGCCGGCGCGCCGACCGCCGCGCAGGTGACCGCCGCACTGCGCGAGCCCAACATCCATCACCCCACCTCCCGGCTCCTGTGGCTCGAGAACACCAATGGCGGACGCGCGGGTGTGGCAGTTCCGCCGAGCTCGATCGAGGCGGCGGCGCGCGCTGCCCATGATGCCGGCTTGCGCGTCCACTGCGACGGGGCGAGGCTGTTCAACGCCGCCGTCGCCCTCGGCGTCGACGCGGCCGGCCTGGTCGGTGAGTGCGACACCGTCTCGGTCTGCCTCAGCAAGGGCCTCGGCGCACCCGTCGGCTCGGTGGTCAGCGGCGACTCGGCGCGCATCACCGAGGTGCGGCTCTGGCGCAAGCGCCTCGGCGGCGGGATGCGGCAGGCCGGCATCCTGGCAGCGGCGGGGCTGCACGCCCTGCACAACAACGTGGAGCGGCTGGCCGACGACCACGCCAACGCCGCCATGCTCGCCTCTGCGCTGCGGGGCGCTCCGGGGGTCAGCGTCGTCGAGGTCAGCGTCCCCACCAACATGGTGGTGTTCGACACCGCCGCCCCCGCCGACGACGTGGTCAGCGCAGCCGCTCGCGAGGGTGTGCTCATCCATGCCGCCGGCGAGCACAGGGTGCGCTGCGTCACCCATCGCGACCTGGACTCCAGCGCGGTGCGGCGAGCAGCGGACGTGCTCAGCGCGCTGTTCGACGGGGTGCTCTCCGCGGCGCGCTGAGGCCGCGGGAAGAAAAAAGAAAAGGCCCCGCCTTTCGGCGGGGCCTTCCTCATGACTGGGTCGTCAGCTGCTCGCTGGGGTCGCCGGGGCGGCCGCGGCCGGAGCCGACGCTGGCTTGCGCGCGCCACGACGGGCGCCGACCCGTCCGGTCGCCCGCTTGGCGGCGGGCTTGCGTGCGCGCTTGGCGGCCGGCTTGCGTGCGCGCTTGGCGGCGGGCTTGCGTGCGCGCTTGGCGGCGGGCTTGCGTGCTCCGGTCCGCTTCGCGGTCGTCTTGCGCGCCGTGGTGCGCTTGGCGGTCGTCTTGCGGCGGGGCGGCGTCTTGCGTGCGCCGGCCCGCTTGGCTGCGGGCTTGCGCCGCGAGGTCGCCTTGCGGGTGGCGGTGCGCTTGGCGGTCGACGCGCGCTTGGCGGTCGACTTCCGGGCACCGGCGCGGCGGGTGACTGTCCGCTTGGCAGAGGTCGCCCTGCGGGTGGGGGTGGCCTTGCACGGTGCGCTTGGCTGCTCCGGTACGGCGCTTGGCCGTCCGCTTCGCTGCGCCGGCGCGACGCGCGGTGGTCCGCTTTGCGGACGCAGCCTTGCGAGTGGTCCGGCGCTTGGCGGTGCCGGCACGCTTGGCGCTGCCGCCGACGACGCGACGGGCTGCCTTGCGGATCTCAGTCTCGAGACGGGAAACGCTCTTCTCGAGTCCAGCGAGTCTCTTCTCGAGCTCGTTGACGGGCAGTGCCTTGACGAGCCCCTGCACCGCTTTCAAAAGGTCGCCACCACCGGTGTTGGCGCGGCGGCGCGCTGTGCGACTCACGCGTTTGACGGTGCGGCTGACTGCTTTGTCAATGCCGCTTCTCCTGCGTCTGGTCCTGGCCATGTGTACGGGCCTCCTTGGTGATGATGCTTTCGCTCCGCGTCATCACGACGGCTGTTTGTGACAGGAGGTGGTCAAAACCCCCCGCCGGGTCATGCATAGCATGGTGCTTATACACACTCTTGTCAACGTGTAACCATATTTGTGACATAGCTGTCGTCATTCCGGACGCGCGCCACCGTCGCGCGCGCGGCCGCGGTCACACGGTGGATGAACGCGTCAACGGCGGGCGGCAACGCGGGCGATGCGTCGGCCTGTGTCATGCGGCCACAAGCGGCGTTCCCGAGAGATAAGGTGTGCCCATGACCGCAACCGTGCAGGGCAGCGCGACGCTTGCCATCGCCCAGCACCACTTCGACATCGCCGCCAAACAGCTCCACCTCGACCCGTCGACCGTCGCGGTGCTGCGGCACATCAAACGAGAGCTGATCGTGCATTTCCCGGTGGAGATGGACGACGGCAGCTTCACGGTGTACACGGGGTTCCGCGTCCAGCACAACATTGCCCGTGGGCCGGCCAAAGGAGGGTTGCGCTACCACCCCGCGATGACCCTTGCCGACGCCCGCGCCCTGGCCATGTTCATGACCTGGAAGGCCGCCGTTGTCGGCCTGCCATTCGGTGGGGCCAAGGGCGGCGTGATCGTCGATCCCAAGCTGCTCAGCCCCACCGAGCTGGAGCGGCTGACCCGCCGGTTCACCACTGAGATCTCGCTGCTGCTCGGGCCCGACCGCGACATCCCCGCTCCCGACATCGGCACCGGTCCGCAGGAGATGGCGTGGATCATGGACACACTCTCCATGCACGCCGGCTACTCGGTGCGCGCCTCGGTGACTGGCAAGCCCACCGTCATCGGGGGGTCCGAGGGTCGTCACGCCGCCACCGGGCGTGGCATCGCCACCGTCGCGGTGCAGGCGCTGAACGACTCGGGGATCGATCCCGCCGGCGCCACCGTCGCGGTGCAGGGTTTCGGCCAGGTGGGGTCGAACACCGCGCAGCTGCTCGCCGCGGCGGGCCTGCGCGTGGTCGCCGTGTCGGACAGCCGCGGTGGTGTGCACAGCGACGGCGGTCTCGACCTCGACGCCCTGGCGGCGCTCAAGGAGGAGGGCGGAGCGCTGGCCGACTACGGGGGCGCGGACACTCTGACCAACGACGAGCTGCTCACCCTGGGCGTGGACCTGCTGGTGCCGTGCGCGATGGAGGCGCAGATCACCGCCGTCAACGCCGCGCAGGTGCGTGCCCGGGTCATCGCCGAGGGCGCCAACGCCGCCGTCGACCCCGAGGGCGACGCCGTGCTCGCCGACCGCGGCGTGCTGATCGTCCCCGACATCCTCGCCAACGCCGGCGGGGTGGTCGTCTCCTACTTCGAGTGGGTGCAGGACCTGCAGACCTTCTTCTGGGTGCCCGGCGAGGTCAACGCCAGGCTGCGCGAGGTGATGGGACGCGCCTACGAGGCGGTGCGAGCCAAGGCGCAGGCCGACTCGCTGTCCCTGCGCGAGGCGGCGTACCAGATCGCGGTCGCGCACGTGGCCGAGGCCACCGAGGTCCGCGGCATCTACCCCTAGCACCGGTGTTGCCGGCGCGGCTGCGATCGCTGCGCTCGCGGACCGCTCGAGTACCATCGTCGGCGCTGGAGCAGGAGGTTCTGTGAACGTGGCCCAGGGAAGGCGCATCCTCATCACCGGTGTCTCACGTTTCTGGGGCGCTGAGCTGGCCCGCCGCCTCAAGGCCGACCCCACCATCGAGCAGGTCGTGGCGGTCGACACCGAGGGGCCGGCGCGGCAGCTGGCCCGCACCGACTACGTGCGCGCCGACATCCGCCACAGCCTGGTCGGCAAACTGATCCGCGGGCTCGGCATCGACACGGTGGTGCACTCCGGCTTCATCGTCGACCCTCAGCAGTTCGGCGCCCGCACCGTCCACGAGATCAACGTCATCGGCACCATGAACCTGATCGCTGCGTGCAGCGGTGCCGACAGCCCGGTGCGCCGCCTGGTCGTCAAGTCGAGCACCGCGGTGTACGGCAGCGAGCCCGGCGGACCCCTCCTTCTGGACAGAGGAGATGCGCCGGCGCGGGCCCGCGCGCGACGGCTTCACGCGCGACCTCGACGAGGTCGAGTCACGTGCGCGACTACGAGGTCCGCCATCCCGACGTGGCCGTGACGCTGCTCCGCTTCGGCAACGTCCTCGGCGACGTGATCAACTCGCCGTTTGCCCGGCTCTTCGACCGCGCCGTCATCCCCACCGTCTTCGGCTTCGACCCTCGCCTGCAGTTCCTCGACGAGGACGATGCGGTCTCAGCCCTCGCCCATGCCACGCTGAACGACTGCCGGGGCACGTACAACGTCGCCGGGGCCGGGGTGGTGGTGCTCAGCCAGGCGATCGCCCTGCTGGGCAAGATCAATGCGCCGGTGATCCCCTTCGTCGGAGGGACCCTGGCGATGCGGGTGCTCGAGCGTTTCGGCCTGGTCGACTTCCCGGCCGAGTTCGTGCGTCTCCTCCAGTACGGCCGTGTGGTCGACACCACACGCCTGCACGTCGAACTGGGGTTCCACCCCCAGCGAACCACGATGGAGACCGTGGCCGACCACGGACGGCAGCGCCGGGCCCGCGGAGTGCTCGACGCCGACGCGCCGTACCGCTACGAGGCTGAGCTCGAGGAGTTCCTGCGCAGTCGCGGTCAGCGCGATGAGCCAACCCCTGCTGCCGTCCGCGCCAACGGCAGCGGCACGCGACGCCGTCGCACCACCGCCGTCGCGTCCGCAACGGCTGCGGCGCAGCCGCGCTCACGCCGCAAGGCGGCCGCTCCGAGCGGCCGGCGCAAAGCAGCCGGCGGGCGGCGCAACGTCATCACCGGCGCCCCGGCCGCCGCGTCCGCCCCGCGCCGCCGCCCGCGCCGCGCCTCCCCCGCACTGGACGCGGACGCGGCCACATGACCCGCGCGGCGTCCACGCGCCCCGGCCGCCGGCGCACGTCGTCGAACGGCCACAGCCCCGTTCGCAGGACCGACCTGCAGCCGGTGGCGACCGCGTCGCGGCGGCGGGTCCCGGCAGTCGCCCCGGCTCCGCCGCGGTGGTTCACGCGGCCGAGCCGCTCGTCGCTGCCGTCGCTGCCGTCGCTGTCCGCGCTCACCTCGCTGCTGCCGACGGGCAGCATCTCAGCGCTGCGTCGTGACCTTCCCGCGACAGCCATGGCCGCGACCGGCATGCTGGCGCTGCGGCTCCGCGAGCTGACCGGGCGCGACCTCATGGACCTGGAGTCACTCCAGGAGCTGATGAGCGTGTACTACCGCATGGCTGCGGTTCGCGAGCAGCACGTCAACAACCAGTACGACATCGACGACTTCGGTTTCGACCGCGAGTGGACCGAGGCCCTGATGCCGATCTTCCGCGTGGTGGCGCGCCGCTACTGGCGCGTCGAGGTGCAGGGCGCCGAGAACATCCCGCGCAGCGGCGCCGCGCTGCTGGTCTCCAACCACGCCGGGGTGTTGCCCTGGGACGGCGCCATGATCAAGGTGGCGGTCTTCGACGCGGTCGACCGGCACGCCCGGGCGCTGATCGCGACGTGGTTCGGCGAGCTCCCCGTGGCGTCATGGTTCCTGCGCCGCACCGGGCAGACGCTCGGACATCCCGACGACACACTGCGGCTCCTGCGCGCGGGCGAGATGGTGCTGGTGTTCCCTGAGGGGGTGCGCGGCACCGGCAAGCCCTGGAGCGAGCGCTACAGGCTGCGCCGTTTCGGTCGCGGCGGCTTCGTCGAGGTGGCCAGGCGCGCCGGGGTGCCGATCATCCCCATCTCGGTGGTCGGCTCTGAAGAGACGTACCCGATGGTCGCCGACCTCCACTCGGTGGCGCAGACGCTGGGCATGCCGTACTTCCCGATCACGCCGACGTGGCCGCTGCTCGGGCCGCTCGGCCTGCTCCCGCTGCCCAGCAAGTGGCTGATCACCTTCCATCCCCCGGTGCCGACCGCGGGCGGCGGGAGAACGCTCGAACCCGCCTCGGTCATGGAGATGGCCGACTCCATCCGCACAACCATCCAGGACGGGGTCGTCGACAACCTGATGCGGCGCCAGCGCGTCTTCCGCGGCTGAGCGTCAGTCGCCGCCACTCTCCGCCCACCGCACCGACAGCACGCGCGGCGCCCCGGAGATGCCCTTGAGCGTGACCTTGCGCGGCCTGCCGAGCTCGTGGGTGCCGTCGAGTTTGCCGGCCATGTCCTCGGTCACCAGGATCTCGCCGCCGCGAGCCTCCGCAGCCACCCGCGAGGCGGTGGCCACGTTGATGCCGAACAGGTCGCGGCCTCGCGCGATCGCCGGCCCGGTGTGCAGCCCAATGCGCACGCGGATCGTGGCGCCGGCCGGCGCGCCGTCCGCGGCGAGCTCTCGCTGCACCGAGACCGCGGACTCCAGCGCTGCCTGCGGGCGCGCGAACGCGGCCATGAACAAGTCGCCCAGCGTCTTGATGACCTGGCCACGCTCCGCGCGGATGCAGCGCCGCACCACCTTGTCGTGCGCGGTGAGCACCTCGAGCCAGCGGTCGTCGCCGAGCCTCTCGTTGAGCGCGGTCGAGCCCTCGATGTCACTGAACATCAGCGTCACCGTGCCGTCCTCGCCGGTGACCCGGTGCAGGTCCGGTCGCTCGCGCACCGCCCAGGACGACAGCGAACCCAGCAAGTCACGCACCACGCGGCTGCCGAGGTCGACACCGGTCTGCACCGCGATCTGGGTGAGCTCAGCGCCGGTGCGCCTGACGATCGTGGCCAGGCTGGCGCCGGGCTCGGCGACCGACGACGGCGGCTCATGCGGCGGCGAAGGCTCTGGCACGCGCCGCCGCCCGGTGACGTACCCGAACGCGAAGGTCGTGGGGAGCAGCACCACCAGCAGCACGATCACGACCACGGGATTCATGGAGCCGCATTCTTGCGGACCGCCTCCTTAAAGGGGACGGGTCGGGGACGGGCACGTCTGCGTACCGCGAGCTCTGCAGGAGCCGACCGCTGTCTGGTGCCGGCAGGTAGGAGGTGGGGCACGTCTCCGCAGAGCGAGTTCTGCAGCGGGCCGAGGACCGGAGAACTCTCCGGTGGAGAGTTCGGAGGGACGCCAATGCCCGCGAAGCCTGTCTGAGCGCTAGGAGATGTGCCCCACCTCCTACCGTCATGGTCGCCGTGGACACCACATGTAGCGGCGCATGGAACGCTAGGCACAAGATGCTGCGCTGGCTGGCGCCGGACCGCTGTGTGCTCTGCTACACTGCCTTGATGGTGGGGTCGTCGCCGCCCGCTCCGTTCCATACACCCAGCCAGCAGTGTGCCGCGCTGGGTTTTTCTGTCTCTGCAAGTCGTGATCGGGAGGCCATATGGAGATCGAGCTCGGTAGGGGAAAGATGGCGCGCCGCGCCTACGGCTTCGACGAGGTGGCGCTGGTGCCCGGTCGGGTGACCATCAACCCGGACGAGATCGATGTGAGCTTTGCGTTGAACGGCTCGACGTTCGACATCCCCTTCCTGGCGGCGGCGATGGACGGCGTCGTCGACGTCGGCTTCGCCCAGGAGATGGGCCGTCTCGGCGGTGTCGCGGTGCTGAACCTCGACGGCGTCCAGACCCGGTACGAGGATCCAAGCGAGGTCCTCAACGACATCGCGCAGGCCTCCCCGCAGGACATCAACGTCCTCATCCAGAAGATCTACACGGCCCCGGTGCAGGACGGCCTGATCGGTCAGCGCATCGAGGAGATCAAGGCAGCCGGAGTACCGTGCGCGCGTCTCGACGACGCCCGCGGGCGCCGAACGCCGCGCCCCGATCGTCCAGGAGGCGGGCGCCGACGTCCTGGTCGTGCAGGGCACGGTCCTCACTGCCCGGCACGTCAGCAAGAGCTACAAGCACCTCAACTTCAAGGACCTGACCGCGTCGATCGGGATGCCGGTGATCGTCGGCAACTGCGTGGACTACGCCACCGCGCTCGAGCTCATGGACACCGGGGTCAAGGGGCTGCTCGTCGGGGTCGGTCCCGGCGCCGCCTGCACCAGCCGTGCCGTGCTCGGCGTCGGTGTGCCGCAGGTCACCGCCACGGCGGACTGCGCCGCGGCGCGCGACGACCACCTGCGCCGCAGCGGCGAGCGGGTGGCGATCATCACCGACGGTGGCATGCGTCTCGGGGGCGACGTCGCCAAGGCGTTCGCGAGCGGCGCCGACGCGGTGATGATCGGCTCGATGTTCGCCTCCGCCGAGGAAGCGGCCGGGCGCGGCAACCACTGGGGCATGGCCACCCCGGACGCCAACCTCCCGCGAGGCACGCGCATCCGCACCGGCATCAAGGGCAGGCTCGCCGAGATCCTCTTCGGCCCGGCGCACGTCGACGACGGCAGCATGAACCTGGTCGGCGCGCTGAAGACGTCGATGGGCATGTGCGGCGCGCGCAACATCCAGGACTTCCAGCGCACCGAGATGGTGATCGCGCCGTCGATCAAGACAGAGGGCAAGGTGCAACAGCGGACCAGCGTGTCGGGATGGGGGTGTGACCGGCGGCATGGCCGTCATCCCCAAGCAGGACTTCGATCGCGCCCGTCGACCCCGCCGTCGCGCAGGACACCGTGCTCGTCCTCGACTTCGGCTCCAGTACTCGCAGCTCATCGCGCGCCGGGTGCGCGAGGCCAGGGTGTACTGCGAGCTGGTGCCCGGCACCATCAGCGCCGACGAGGTGCGCCGTCGCTCCCCGCGTGGGCTGATCTTCAGCGGCGGCCCGGCGTCGGTGTACGACGAGGGCGCGCCGCTGGCCGACCCGGCCGTGTACGAGCTCGACATCCCCATCCTCGGCGTCTGCTACGGCATGCAGCTGCTAGCCCACCAGCTCGGCGGCGCGGTCAAGGCGGCGGCGCGCCGCGAGTACGGCCATGCGTCGATCAGCATCGACGAGCGCGACGGCATCTTCGACCGGCTGCCCGGCGAGATCGACGTGTGGATGTCGCACGGCGACGTCATCACCGAGGTGCCGCCCGGCTTCCACTCCGTGGCGCACTCGATGAACTCGCCGTTCGCCGCCATCAGCGGGCCCAAGGGCCGCTACGGCATCCAGTTCCACCCCGAGGTGGTGCACACGCCGCTGGGGCGCGACATCCTGCGCAACTTCCTCATCGACGTCTGCGGCTGCGCGGGCACATGGGAGCCCGCGCTCGTTCATCGAGATGGCGGTCGACGACATCCGCTCGCGGGTCGGCAGCGGCAAGGTTCTGTGCGCGCTCAGCGGCGGCGTCGACTCCGCGGTGGCCGCGACGCTCGTCGCACCAGGCGATCGGCGACCAGCTGACGTGCGTCTTCGTCGACAACGGCCTGCTGCGCCGCGCCGAGGGCGAGCGCGTCGTCGAGGTGATGAGCCACCAGCGCCACATCAACCTGGTGCACGTCGACGCCACCGATCGATTCCTGGGCGCGCTCGCCGGGCGTCACCGACCCCGAGGAGAAGCGTCGCAGCATCGGACGCACCTTCATCGAGGTGTTCGACACCGAGGCGCGCAGGCTCGGCGACATCGACTTCCTCGCCCAGGGGACACTGTACCCCGACGTCATCGAGTTCGACCTCGCACGACACCCACAACGCGCAGAAGATCAAGACCCACCACAACGTCGGCGGGCTTCCCGAGGATCTCCGCTTCCAGCTGGTGGAGCCGCTGCGCTATCTCTTCAAGGACGAGGTCCGCCAGGTGGGCCTCGCGCTGGGGCTGCCGGAGGACATGGTGTGGCGCCAGCCATTCCCAGGCCCGGGACTGGCCATCCGCATCATCGGCGAGGTCACCGCGGAGCGCCTCGACACCCTGCGCGCCGCCGACTGGGTGGTCATCGACGAGATCAAGCGCAGCGGCCTGTACCGCAAGGTGTGGCAGAGCTTCGCGATCCTGACACCGATCTCCTCGGTCGGCGTGATGGGCGACAACCGCACCTACGCCAACGTGGTCGCCATCCGCATCGTGGAGTCCGATGACGGCATGACCGCGGACTGGGCCAAGATCCCCTACGACGTGCTCGCCACCATCAGCCGGCGCATCGTCAACGAGGTCGCTGGTGTCAACCGCGTGGTGTACGACATCTCCAGCAAGCCGCCGTCGACCATCGAGTGGGAGTAGGCCGCGCACCCATGCGCGTGCTGATCGCGGGGTCCGGGGCACGCGAGCACGCGCTGGCGTGGGCTTGCACCCGCCAGAACGCTGACGTCGAGCTGATCTGCGCGCCCGGCAACGGCGGCACGGCGATGATGCCCATGGCCACCAACGTGGCGGTCGCCGCCGATGACCCCGCCGGCATCGTCGCCGCGCGCGCGCGAGTGCGGCGTGCAGCTCGTCATCGTCGGCCCTGACGCAGCCCTGGCCGCCGGCGTGGCCGACGCGTGCACAGCGGCGGGGATCGCTGTCTTCGGCCCCACCGCGTCAGCTGCGCGGATCGAGAGCTCGAAGATCTTCGCCAAGACCGTGATGGACGGCGCCGGCATCCCCACCGCGCGCTGGCAGAGCGGCGGTGCGGCCGATCGCCAGCGCCTGCTGGGACTTGTCGACGAGCTCGGCGGCCGCTGCGTGGTCAAGGCCGACGGCCTCGCGCTCGGCAAGGGCGTGATCGTCTGCGACGGCGTCGACGAGGCGCGCGCCGCCATCGCGGCGTGCTTCGACGAGCGGCGATTCGGCGCAGCCGGTGACAGGTGCTGGTCGAGGAGCGGCTGGAGGGCACCGAGCTCAGCGTGCTCGCGCTGACGGACTCGCGCAACATCCGCGTGCTGCCCGCCGCGCGCGACTACAAGCGGGCCGGCGATGGCGACGCCGGTCCGAACACCGGCGGCATGGGCGCGATCAGCCCCCCCGCGGGGGTCGACGGCAGCTGATGGACCAGGTGGAACGCGAGGTGCTCCGGCCCTGCATCGACGAGCTGGCGGAGATGGGAGCGCCGTTCTCGGGGTGCCTCTACGCCGGCCTCATGCTCACCGCTGACGGGTTGCGCGCGCTCGAGTTCAACGCCCGCTTCGGCGACCCCGAGACGCAGGTGGTGCTGCCACTGCTGAGCGAGGACGTGCTCCGCCTGCTGGCGGACTGCGCGGCTGGCAGCCTCACGCCCGGATTTGCCCAGGCGGCCGAGCCCAGCCGCGCGGTGGGGGTGGTCGTGGCCGCCGCCGGGTACCCCGGAACGCCGCGCAAGAGGCGACCCCATCACCGGCCTCGACGAGCTGGACCCGTCGTCGTGGCGTTCCATGCCGGCACGCGGCGCGACCAGGACGGCACCCTGCGCACCGACGGGGGTCGCGTCCTCACACTTGTCGCCCGCGGCGCCTCTGTCCACGAAGCGCGGCAGCTGGTGTACGCCGCGCTGCCGGGGATCCGCTTCGAGGGCATGCAGCACCGCGGTGACATCGGACTCGACGAGGTGGAAGACAGATGAGCGACAAGCTGATGGTGGGGATCGTGGTCGGCAGCGACTCCGACCTCGACGTGATGGGCAAGTGCGGCAAGGTGCTCGACGAGTACGGCATCGGCTGGGAGATCGGCGTGATGTCGGCGCACCGCGCCGGTGAGGTGGTGCGCAGCTACGCGCAGCAGGCCCGCCAGCGCGGCCTGCGCGTCCTCGTCGCCGGTGCCGGCGCTGCCGCGCACCTCCCCGGCGTCCTCGCATCGCTGACCACGCTGCCGGTGATCGGCGTCCCGCTCGCGGCCACCCCGCTGAGCGGGTTCGACTCACTGCTGAGCATCGTGCAGATGCCGCCGGGGATACCGGTGGCCACCGTCGCCGTAGGTGACATGGGCGCACGCAACGCCGGCCACCTCGCCGCCGAGATCATCGGGCTGTTCGACGACGACGTCGCCGCCGCGCTGTCGGACCATCGTTCGAAGATGCGCGAGACGGCGAAACCACCGGAAGGCTTCATCCCGTAGCGATGCAGCCGCGACGCAGGATCAGCTCCGGGTCGCCGTACGAGTCACGCATCGGCTTCAGCCGCGCCATCGTGGTCGGCGAGCGTGTCGTGGTGTCGGGCACCGCGCCGGTGTGGCCGGACGGCAGCTGCGACCCCGACCCGTACGTGCAGGCCAGGCGCTGTCTCGGGATCATCGAGCAGGCGCTGAACGAAGCCGGCTCGTCACTCGGCGCCGTGGTTCGCACACGAATCTTCCTCACCGAAGCAGAGGACGCCGACGCGGTCGGGCGCGCCCACGGCGAGGTGTTCGGCGACATCAGGCCCGCGGCCACGATGGTCGTCGTGCAAGCCCTGCTCGACCCGCGCTGGAGGGTCGAGATCGAGGCCGAGGCGCAGGCCTGAGCCGAGCCGGGCGGCTGCTACACTCGGGCCGCTCGAAACGAGGTGAACGTGATGCCGGCAAACCCGTGGCCGATCATCCACGCTGAACGCCAGGCCCTGGTCGCGGATGTTGAGCCGCTGTCGGAACAGCAGTGGGCGACGCAGTCGCTGTGTGCGGATTGGTCGGTGCGCGATGTGCTGGCGCACATGACCTCGACCGCGAAGATGACGCCGCCGCAGTTCTTCGGCAGGTCTTCGGCTCGGGGTTCCGTTTCAACGCCATGAATGCCAAGAACGCCGCCGCTGAGAGGGGAAGCTCCGCCTCGGACGCGCTGGCACGCTTCAAGCAGCAGCTCGCCGCAACCTCGCATCCCCCGGGACCGGTCGACGCGATGGTCGGAGAGGTGGTGGTGCACGGCGAGGACATCCGACGGCCCCTCGGCATCCGGCACAGGTACTCGGACGAGGCGCTGACCACCAGCGCCGACTTCTACCGGAAGTCCAACCTGCTGATCGGCGCCAAGCGACGCGCGGACGGCCTGACGCTGCGCGCCACCGACCTGGACTGGTCGGCGGGCACAGGGCCGGAGGTCAGCGGGCCGCTGGCCTCGATCATCCTGGCCATCACCGGACGGCGAGCCGGCCTGGAGGACCTGTCCGGCGAGGGGCTGGCGACCCTGACCGCACGCGTCTGACGCGCGAGCCGCTCAGCCACCGACAACCTCCAGGAAAACGTCGACCGCGCTCATCAACGTCGCTCTTTCGATGACCAGTGGCGGCAGCAGGCGGATCACCGTCCGCCCGGCGGCCAGCACGAGGACGCCGCGCCGCTGCAGCTCGATGATCGCGGGCGTTGCCGGGTGGCGCAGCTCGACACCGATCATCAAGCCACGCCCACGAACCTGGCGAACCACCGACGCGGGCAGCTCGCGCAACCGCTCCATCGCGGCCTCGCCGTTGCGCGTCACCCGTGCATGCAACGCAGGATCAGCGAGAACATGCAACGTCGCGGTCCCGGCGGCGCAGACCAGCGGGCTGCCGGCGAACGTGCTCCCGTGGCCGCCGCGCGGCATGTGGTCCGCCACCTCCTCGGTGCACAACGTCACCGCCATCGGCAGCCCGTTGGCGATCCCCTTGCCGAGGCAGACCACGTCGGGGACGACCCCATCGGCCACGCTGGCCAGCATGGTCCCGGTGCGGAATCCCGTCTGCACCTCGTCAGCGACGAGCAGCGCACCGACGGCGCTGCACCGTTCGCGCACAGCGCGCAGGTACCCGGGTCGCGGCACCCGCACCCCCGCCTCGCCCTGGATCGGTTCGACCACCACCGCCGCGACACTCTCGTCGACGAGCTCGAGCGCCTCGACCTCGTCGTACGCGACGTGGGTCACGTCGGGCAGCAGCGGTAGGAACGGATCGCGGTACGCGTCGTCGGCGGTGAGGCTCAGCGCGCCGATGGTGCGGCCGTGGTAGCCGCGGTGCATCGCGACCAGCCGGGTTCGTCCCGTGGCCACGCGGCTGAGCTTGATGGCGATCTCGAGCGCCTCCGCGCCCGAGTTGGCGAAGCACGCACGTGACAGCTCCGCCGGCATCAGTGCACCGAGCGCCGTCAGGAACTCCTCGCGCACCGGGCTGCCGAACGACTGGTGCGCACTGGTCAGCGTCGCGGCCTGCATGGCGACCGCGGCCGTTACCGCGGCATGCGCGTGGCCGAGGACGTTGACCCCGTAGTTGCTGACCAGGTCGATGTAGCTGCGGCCCTCGCCGTCGAACAGCATGGATCCCTCGCCCCGAACGAGGTCGATCCCGCGCCCGGCCAGCAGGTCGAGCGATCGCGGTGGAGCCGGGGTGGTCAGCCGCACGTCACACTCCGACCGGCTTGGCGACGCTGAACCAGCTACCGTTGCCGGCCAGGGCACGCTGAAGTGGTTGCTCGATCGCGGCGCAGCACAGTCCCACCTCGGTGACACCGCCGCGCAGCGCGCGCTCCACCGCTGCCAGCTTGACCCGTGCCCGTCCCTGCGCCGCCCCACCGAGCGCGGGCAGCTCGTCCAGCGTGGCGGTGGCTACGGTCGAGGCGGCGTCCCGCGGGTCGGCCAGGAAGCCGTTGGTGTCGGAGAAGATCACCATCCGCTCCGCGCGCAGCGCGATGGCCAGCTCGGCGGTGAGCCGGTCACCGTCGACGTTGATCGGCGCGCCGTCGTGGCCGAGCGCGGGTGGGCAGACCACGGGCGTGCAGCCACGCGACAGCAGCGTCTCGAAGAGCGTGGTGTCGACGACCTCGATGCTGCCGGCGTGGTCACCATGCAACACCAGGGTGCGGTCACCGTCGCGCACGCGGAGGTCGGCCCGGCGCCGGCCGCGCACCATGCCACCGTCCATCGCCGACAGCCCCACCGCGGTGACGCCGTGTGCCAGCAGGTGCTGAACCAGCCGCTTGTTGACCAGGCCGCAGTACGCCATCAGGAACTGGTCCATCGACTCCGCGTCCGTGTACCGGCTGGTGGCGCCATGCACCGAGGTGACAAACCGCGGCGGGGTTCCGAGCCGCGCCGCCAGGTCGTCGAGCACGCGGTGCGCACCGTGCACCAGCACCACCGGTCCGTGGTGAGCGGCGATGTCATCGAGAAGCGCGGTGGGATCGTCGACGCTGCCGCCGACCTTGACCACCAGCGGCGCCGCGGCCGCGCTCATATCGGGTACAGCCCCGCGAAGTCGAGGCCGGCGCACTCGTCGAGGCCCGCGTGCACGTTGAGCGCGTGCACCGCCTGCGCGGCGCTGCCCTTGCCGAGGTTGTCGATGGCGGCGAGCACGACGGCGCGGCTGCCGTCCCGGTCACGCTCGAAACCCACGTCGCACAGGTTGGTCCCGGCCAGCAGCTTGGGCTCCGGGTGGCGGTGGATGCCCTGGCTCTCGTGGATGACGCGCACGAACGGCTCGCTGCCGTAGGCATCGCGAAAGATCCCGCGCAGGGCGCGGTCGTCGACCGAGCTGTCGTCGAGCGGCACATGGGCGGTGACCAGCACCCCGCGCACCGCCTCCACGGCGGTGACCGACAGTGCCACGTTCGCCAACCCGTCTCCTGCACCACCTCGGCGGTGTGGCGGTGGCCGGTGGGCGCGTAGGAGCGCATCGCACCGCTGCGATGGGGGTGATGCGACGACCCACTCGGCTGGGCGCCGGCAGCGGACGACCCGACCTTGGCGTCCACCACCAGCATCTGACCGCTGTCGACGACGCCGGCGCGCGCCAGCGGCAGCAGCGCCAGGATCGCGGCGGTGGCCACGCACCCGCCCGCCGCCAGCAGCTCGGCGCCGCGGATGCGGCGCGGTCGACCTCCGGGAGCGCGTACACCGCTGCGTCCAGCAACTCGGGACGCGCGTGGGTGCGCCCGTACCAGCGGTCGTACGCCGCCGGGTCGCGCAGGCGGAAGTCAGCCGAGAGGTCGACGACCAGCGGAGCGGCGCGGCGCAGCTCGTCGATCACCGCCTCGGTCTCGCCGTGGGGCAGCGCGCTGAACACGACGTCGCACGCCGGCAGCTGGTCGCGGGCGACGAATCGCAGCGAGCTGCGTCCGCGCAGCACCGGGTGGGTGTGATGGACGTAGCGGCCGCCGAGCCGCTCGCTGGTGGCCGCGACCAGCTCAACGTTGGGATGCGCGACGAGGAGCCGCAGCAGCTCACCCCCGGTGTACCCGGCGGCGCCCACCACGGCGACCTGCAGCCGTCTCATCGCAGGGCCTCGACGGCACGGCGCAGCACGGCGCTGCCACGCCTCAGCTCGTCGGCGGCGATCGACTCGCGCGGGGTGTGGTCGAGGCTGCAGTCGCCGGGCCCGTACACCGCGGCGTCGCATCGCCAGGCCGGCCAGACCACGTTGAGGTCGCAGGTCCCGGTCTTGGTCGTGTAGCGCGGCCGCCCCCCTCGGCGGCGACGGCGCGGGCCAACCCGCGCACCACAGCGTTGCCGCGTGGTACTCGCACCGCCTCGCACGCGGAGTCCACGGCGATGCTCGCCTCGCCGAGGGCCTCGGTCACGGTGCTCAGCACGGCGTCGACCGAGGTCCCCACCGGCACGCGGATCTCCACCGCCGCCTCGGCGACCTCGGTCTGCTCACTCTGAGCGGTGTGCAGCGCATTGATGCGCAGCTGGACGGCGTCGACGGCGCGGCCGCCATCGCGCGCGCAAGCGCCCCCGCGGCTTCCCAGCCGCTCCTGCAACGTGGCCAGGGCCGCCACCAGCAGGTCGGCGGCGGCCGGCTCGGGAGCGGCGTGGTGTGCGCACGGTCGCTCGATCGCCGCTCGCAGCCGGAGGCAGCCGCGGTAGCCGGTGGTGATGGTATTGAAGCCGCTCGGCTCCAGCACGACCAGCGCGCTCGGCGCCACCCGCGCACGGAGAAGCCGCGCACCCAGTGACGGCCCCTCCTCGTCACAGACCGCCACCACCGTCACCGGCGCACCGTTTACCGGCAGCGCGGACACTGCCGCCAGCGCCGCGGCGAGCGGGCCCTTGGCGTCGACGGAACCACGTCCGTGCATCCGCCCCTCCTGCAGGCGCACGGGAATGTCGCCGGGGACGGTGTCGAGGTGACCGAGGAGCAGGATGTCGCTGGTCGCGGCCCCACCACCCCAGCGCATCACCACGCTGCCGGCGCTGTCGACGTGGCTCTCGAAGCCCGCCGCCCGGGTGGTCTCGACCAGGCGAGCGGCCGCGACTGCCGTCGACCCCGTGACTGACGGCGTGCGCAGCAGCTCGGCGAGAAGGGTGACCGGGTCCAGCGCGGTCTGCACCGCGGCGCTCACGCGGGGATCGCCTCGCGCGCGCCCCGCGCGGCCACCGCCAGCGTGTGGGCGGCCACGTGGCCGGCGATGTCGACGCGGGTCACCTCGACGGAGTTGCGGAACTCCATGGTGTGGTTGACCTCGGCCACCAGCAGGCGGTCACCGTCCTCGAGGAGGTCGATGGCCAGCACGCCGCCGCCGACCGCGCGCGCCGCCGCCAGGCAGACGTCGCGAATGGGCGGCGTCATCGGCCGGTTCGACGTGCGCGCACCGCGAGCGGTGTTGGTGACCCAGTGCGACGAGTGGCGGTCGACCGCGCAGATCACCTCGTCGCCGACGACGAATGCGCGGATGTCCCGGCCCGGCTTGTCGACGTGCTCCTGGATGTAGAAGACGCTGTGGGCGACCGAGCCGAGCGTCGCCTTGTGCTCGAGCAGGGCTTCGGCGGCGTCGCGGTCGTTGACCCGTGCCAGCAGCCGCCCCCACGAACCCACCGGTGGCTTGACCACGGCGGGGTACCCGACCGTCTCGATGGCGTCGAGCGCTGCCTCGACCGAGAACGCCACCAGCGTGCGCGGAACCGGCACCCCGGCAGCCGCGAGCAGCGACGTGGTCACCACCTTGTCCGAGCAGTTGACGACCACCTGGTGGCGGTTGACGGTGGGCAGCCCGCGATCCTCGAGCAGGCGCAGCGCCGCCAGCGCGTGCGACTGCTGCAGGGAGCGGTCGAGCACCACGTCCCACTGCGGCGACGCCACCGCCGTGTCGACCACCAGCCCACGGACGTCGACCATCTCCACGGCCACGCCGCGCTGCGTGAACGCCTCGAGGAACATCTTCTCCTCGACGCGCACGCGTGACACCAGCATGGCGACCCGCGGCTCACTCACCCCAGTCCTCCTCCTCGGGCGGCGCCAGCACGAGCTGCGGCGGCTGCAGCGCGGACACCTCGAGGTCGGCCCCGCAGTCCGGACATGGCACCACCTCGCCGACGACGCTGTCGGCGTCGAGCGGCACAGCGGCGTCACACTCGGGGCAGGCGGGCTCATGCGTGAGCCTCCTCGAGGGCCGCCCAGCCCTCGCTGCGCACCAGGTCGACCAGCCCACCCGCCTGCGCGATGCGCAGCGCCAGCGCCGACGGTGCCTCGCCGACGAAGCGGCGCCCGCTGACAGTGACGGTGCCGCTGCGAACGTCGACCTCGACGTCGTCCTGCTCGCGCACCGCAACCACCGCCTCCGGGCAGCGGATCACCGCGAGCCCGATGTTGACGGCGTTGCGCGCGAAGATGCGCGCGAAGCTCGCCGCGACCACGGCGGCGACGCCTGTCTCCCTGATCGAGACCGGCGCGTGCTCGCGCGACGAGCCGCAGCCGAAGTTGCGCCCGCCGAAGAGGACGTCGCCGGGCTGCACACCGCCGGCGAAGTCCGGCCGCGCCTCGCAGAGGCACGCCTGCGCCAGCGCCCGCGGGTCGGTGGTGAGGTTGAAACGTCCCGGCATGATCGCGTCCGTGCTGACGCTCTCCCCGAGCACCCATGCGCGTCCATCAGCTGTCCCTCCCCGGGTCGGTGATGCAGCCCGCGACGGCTGTGGC
The DNA here is from genome assembly GCA_963717185.1 of Candidatus Dormiibacterota bacterium. Lineage (GTDB taxonomy): Bacteria > Chloroflexota > Dormibacteria > Aeolococcales > Aeolococcaceae > Aeolococcus. The sequence continues at coordinate 46,399 of CAVQVY010000018.1, forward strand.
GGCCGCCACCGCGGGGCTGGTCAGGTAGATCTCCGCCTCCGGGCTGCCCATGCGGCCCGGGTAGTTGCGGTTGCTCGTCGACACCACGCGCTCGCCGGGGCCGGCCACCCCGTGCTGGCGGCCCAGGCAGGGTCCGCATCCCGGGTTCATCACCATCGCCCCGGCCTGCACGATGGTCTCGATCCAGCCGCGGCGCAGCGCCTCCAGGTAGATGCGGCGCGACGCCGGCACCACCACCGTGCGCGTGTTGCGGTGGACCTGGTGCCCGGTCAGGTACCTGGCGGTCACCTCGATGTCCTCGAGCCGGCCGTTGGTGCAGCTGCCGATGAACACCTCGTCGATCGGCGTGCCGGCGACGTCGGCGATGTCATGCACGTTGTCGGCCGCCGGCGGCACTGCCACCTGTGGCTGCATGGTGCTGACGTCGACGTCGAGGACGTCTACGTAGCGCGGTGACCGCACCTGCGGGATCGTGTCGTCCGGCGCAGGCCCGGCGTGCGCCAGCGTCGTGTCGTCCACCTCGCAGAGGCCGGCCTTGCCACCCATGTCGGCGCTGAGGTTGGCCAGCGTCAGACGCTGGTCGAGCGTCATCCGATCGACGGTCTCGCCGCCCCATTCCACCGCCATGTAGTCGGCGCCGTCGCCACCGATGCGCCGCAGCACGTTGAGCGCGACGTCCTTGGCGGTGAGCGACGGCGCGAGCGTCCGCTGACGTTGACGCGCAGCGTCTCGGGGACGCGGAACCAGGTGCGGCCGGTGGCCAGGATGACGCCGACGTCGGTGCTGCCCATGCCGGTGGAGAAGCAGCCCAGCGCTCCGTACGTGGTGCTGTGCGAGTCGGCGCCGACCACGATCCCGCCGGGGCGGGCGAAGCCCTTCTCGACCATGATGATGTGGCAGATCCCCTCGGCGAAGAGGTTGCGAACTGCGTGCTCCGCCGCGAAGCTGCGCACCCGCTGGTGGAGCTCGGCTGCAGCGACGGTCGCCGCCGGCATCACGTGGTCGAACACCAGCACCACCCGCGCGGGGTCGTGCAGTGGCATCTCCATGCGCTCGAACGCCTCGATGGCCAGCGGGGCGGTGACGTCGTGGGCGAGCGCGCAGTCGACCGGGGCCACCACGGTGTCGCCGGCGTGGACCTCGCGGCCGAGCCGGTTGGAGATGATCTCCTCGACGAGGGTCCCCATGGCTATGCCTCCGCCGCGGCGAGCAGCAGCTCGTCGATCTCGTGGTCGGGAAGCTCGCGGTCGTGCGCATGGCGCTTCACCTCGCTGGTGACCCGCAGCACCCATTCGTCGTCGCAGGCGATTCCCAGCGCCTCGGCGCGCTGCCGAACCGCGTGACGGCCCACCAGGTGGTGGCCGACCATCAGGCGGCGCTCGATGCCGAAGCGCTCGGGCGACAGTGCCTCGTAGCTGCGCGGGTCGCCGAGCACGGCCTTGGTGTGGATCCCCGCCTTGTGGTGGAAGGCGTACGGGCCGGTGATCGGCGAGGTGAACGGGATCTCGACGCCGAGCATCTCGGCGACCATGCTGTCGAGCGCCGGGAGCTGGTCGAGCTGGTAGCCGTCGAGCAGGCGCGGGCTCGACGGTGAGCAGCCGCGCCACCAGGCCGGCGAGGGGAACGATGCCGTTGCGCTCGCCGATGCCGAGCACGGTGGTGTCGACGTGGGTCGCGCCGGCCTCGAGCGCGGCCAGCGCGTTGGCCACCGCGCACCCGGTGTCGTTGTGGCCGTGGAACTCGATGTCGCAGTCCACCGCGGCCCGCAGCGCGCCGGTCAGCGCGCTCACCTGTGCGGGCGTGGCGATCCCGACGGTGTCGGCGATGCCGACGCGGTCGACCCCCAGCGCGGCCACCGCGCCATGGATGGCCACCACGTCGGCAGGGTCTGTGCGGAAGGTGTCCTCGCAGCTGAAGCGCACCTCGATCCCGGCTGTGCGGACCAGCTCGATGCAGCGACCGGCGACGTCGAGGATCTCATCGAGGTCCAGGCCGTGCGAATGCGTGCGCAGCCACTCCGAGGTGCCGAAGAGGAGGTCGACGCCGCCGACGCCGCAGTCGATGGCCAGCGCCACGTCGTCGGGGACGCAGCGGGTGTGGGTGAGCACGGTGGCTCGCAGCCCGAGGCCGGCGAGGTCGCGACACGAGCGCTCCGCCTGCGGAGAGGCCACCGGCGTGGTGACCTCGATGTACTCGACGCCGAAGTCGTCGACAGCGCGCGCGACCTGGCGACGCTGGTCGTGGCTGAAGTTGGCCAGGGCGAACTGCTCGCCCTCGCGGAGGGTCGACTCGATGATCGACAGGCGGCGGATTGGCATGTGCTGTGTTTCCAGGTGAGAAGGGTGGACAAACGAAGAGGACCCCCGCGGGGGTCCTCTTCGTGCTCGGTGTCGCTTGCTGAGCTTGCGGTCAGCGCGCGGCGTCGCAGGGCACGTCAGGTTTCCCGGCGGGGAACGACCGTGCCATCGATTTGCGAGCGGCGACGTGCGACATCTGCATGTGGGCGCGCAGCCTACCCCAGGATGGCTGATCTCGTCAAATCTCGCCGCGACGGCGCACCCGATCATGGTTCACTGTCGGCGCATGAACGAGCACGTCAGACCTGCAACTGGTGTGAACCCCGCGGTCGCCGGCATGGCGCGGTCCGGCATCCGCGAGATCATGGACGCGGCGTGGGGGCGACCCGGCGTCATCCGGCTCGAGGTCGGTGAGCCGGACTTCCCGACCCCGCCGCACATCGTCGAGGCGGCGCACGTCGCCATGCTCGAGGGTCACACCGGCTACCAGCCGAGCGCGGGCATCGCGCCGCTGCGCGAGGCGCTGGCCACCAAGGTGCGCGAGCGCAACGGCTACAGCGTGACGCCGCAGCAGACGATCGTGACCCAGGGAGGAGTGGAGGCGCTCTTCGCGTCGCTGCTGACGCTGACCCGGCCCGGTGACGAGGTGCTCATGCCCGACCCGGCGTGGCCCAACTTCCTGCTGATGGCGCGGATGCTCAACCTGGTGGCGGTCACCTACCCGCTCACCGCTGACGCCGGCTTCGTGCCTGCCTTGGAGACGCTGGAAGCGCTGGTCACCGACCGCACCGCGGCGATCATCGTGAACTCGCCGTCCAACCCGCTCGGCGCCGTCATCGGCCGGGCCCGGATGACCGAGCTCGTCGAGTTCACCGAGCGCCACGGCCTGTGGATGCTGTCCGACGAGTGCTACGACGAGATCAGCTTCGACGGCACGTTCGTCAGCCCCGCATCGATCTCCGCCGAGCGCGTGGTGTCGGTGTACAGCTTCTCGAAGACCTACGCGATGACCGGCTGGCGCATCGGCTACGCGGTGGCGCCACCGGGCGTGGCGCCGAGCCTCGCCAAGGGCCAGGAGCCGATCATCTCGTGCGTGAACGCACCTACGCAGTACGCCGCGCTCGCCGCGATCACCGGCCCGCAGGCGGTGGTGGCAGAGATGCGCGACGCCTACCGCGAGCGGCGCGACCTCGCCATATCGGTGCTCGCCGGCTCGTCGCTGCGCGCGTTCACACCGCAGGGCGCCTTCTACCTGTGGGTCGACGTGAGCTCGACCGGGCTGCCGTCGCGGGAGCTGGCGTTGCGCCTGCTCGAGGAGCGCAGCGTCGCCGCGGTGCCGGGAACGGCGTTCGGCGAGCGCGGCGAGGGCTTCCTGCGCGTCTCGCTGGCGTCCTCGGCGGAGTTGATCAGCGAGGGTCTGCGGCGGTTGGTCGACCTGGCCGGCTCGCTGTAGCCGGCGCGTCACGCCGAGGCGGCGTCCTCGGCGACCGGCCGGCGCGCCTGCACGATGCAGTACTCGAAGGCGTCGGCGAGCGCGACGCAGGACGCCTCGATGATGTTGGTGCTGCAGCCCACCGTCGACCAGCGGCGCTCGTGGTCGCCCGACTCGATCAGCACGCGCACCGCGGCGGCCGTGCCGCCGTGCCCGTCGAGCACGCGTACCTTGTAGTCGTGCAGCTGGGTGGCGGCGGTCTCGGGGAACGCCGGCGAGAGCGCCTTGCGCATGGCGGCATCGATGGCGTTGACCGGGCCGTTGCCGTCGGCCGCGGTGTGGACCACGGCGTCGCCCACGCGGATCTTGACCGTCGCCTCGCACACCAGGCCCTGGCCCTCGCGCTGCTCGACGAGCGCGAGGTAGTCGATCACCTCGAATGCCGGCTGCGTGGCCGCGAGCACGCTCCACCAGCAGCTCGAAGGAGCCGTCGGCGTCCTCGAAGGCGTAGCCGCGGTGCTCGAGCTCCTTGACGCGGGCGGTGACCCGGCGCACCAGCGCGCGGTCGTCGCCGAGGTCGATGCCCAACTCACCGGCGCGGTCGAGGATGTTGGCGCCCCCGGACTGTGAGCTGACCACGCTGCGCGTGTGGTTGCCGACCGTCGCGGGGTCGACGTGCTGGTAGGCATACGCCGCCTTGCGCATCGCGTCGACGTGCTGGCCACCCTTGTGCGTGAACGCGGCCGCCCCGACGTAGGGCGCGTTGACCGGTGGATGGAGGTTGGCGATCTCGGCGACGTCCCGTGCCACCGACGAGAGGTGACGCAGCTGCTCGTCGTCGACGACGCGGCGGTCCATCTTCAGCTGCAGCGCGGGGATCAGCGTGCACAGGTTGGCGTTGCCGGTGCGCTCGCCGTAGCCGTTGATGCAGCCCTGCACCTGCACCGCCCCGGCCCGCACCGCGGCCAGGGTGTTGGCGACCGCGCAGCCGGTGTCGTCGTGGCAGTGGATGCCGGCCACCGGGCCGAAGTCGCCGGTCACCCTCCGTGTCAGCTCCTCGATCGCGTCGGGGAGCGTGCCGCCGTTGGTGTCGCACAGCGCGACGCGATGGGCGCCGGCGGTCAGCGCGGCCTCGAGGCACCGCCACGCGTACTCCGGGTTCGAGGTGTGGCCGTCGAAGAAGTGCTCGGCGTCGAAGCACACCTCGCGGCCGGCAGCCACCAGCCACGCGACCGAGTCGCTGATCATCCTGAGGTTCTCGTCCAGCGAGGTGCGCAGCACGTCGTGCACCTGGGAATCCCAGCTCTTGCCCACCAGCGTCACCACCGGCGCCCCGGAGTTGAGCAGGGCGCGCACCTGGAGGTCGTCCTGCGGGAGCACGTCCGGTCGCCGCGTCGCCCCGAACGCGGCCAGCCTCGCGTACGCGAAGCTCGCCCCGCGCATCTCGCCGAAGAAGTCGGTGTCGGTCTGGTTGGCTCCCGGCCAGCCCCCTTCGATGACGCTCACCCCGATGCGGTCGAGGTGCTCGGCGATGCGCACCTTGTCGGACACCGAGAAGTTGATGCCCACGCCCTGGGCGCCGTCGCGCAGCGTGGTGTCGTAGATCTCGAGCGTCACGACGGCACCGCTGTCGGGGCCGCACGGTGCGCCGGCAGCGCGGCGACCACTGCCGCGCCGACGTCGGAGGTGCCGGCGGTACCGCCGATGTCGGCGGTGAGCACGCCGTCGTCGATGCACGCGTCGACGGCAGCCTCGACGTCGGCGGCCAGGTCCGGGCGCCGCATCGAGTGGCGCAGCAGCAGCGCCACGCTGAGGATGGCGCCGTACGGGTTGGCGCGGTTGTGCCCGGCGATCTCTGGGGCGGTGCCGTGCACCGGCTCGTACAGCCCGGGACCGTCGGCGCCGAGGCTCGCCGACGGCAGCATCCCGAGCGATCCGGCGAGAACTGCGGCCTCGTCGCTGAGGATGTCGCCGAAGAGGTTCTCGGTGACCACCACGTCGATGTCGCGCGGGTGCGTCACCAGGTGCATCGCGAACGAGTCGACGAGCGCGTGGTCGAGCGCCACCGACGGGTACTCGGCCGCCAGCGCGCTGACCGTCCCGCGCCACAGCTCGCTGGTCATCAGCACGTTGGCCTTGTCCACCGAGGTGAGCCGGCCGCGTCGCTCCGCCGCCAGCGAGAACGCCACCCGGGCCACGCGTTCGACCTCGCCGCGGCTGTACGCGATGGTGTCGACCGCCGCGTTCTCGTCGCGACCTCGCGGCTGCCCGTAGTAGGCGCCGCCGGTGAGCTCACGGACCACCAGCAGGTCGACGCCACGCACCACCTCGGGCCGGAGCGCGGTGTGGTCGGTCAGGCGTGGATGGACGCGGACCGGCCGGAGGTTGGCGAACACCTCGAGCCCAGCGCGCAGGCCGAGCAGACCCGCGCCGGTGCGCTGGTCGCCGGTGAGGTGATCCCACTTGGGGCCGCCCGACGGCGCCGAGCAGCACCGCGTCCGCGGCCCTGCACAACTCCAGCGTTTCCGTGGTCAGCGGCGTTCCGGTTGCGTCGATGGCGGCGCCTCCGATGAGGTGCTCCTCGATGACGACGTCGATGCCGGCGCTCTCCGCGGTCGCGCGCAGCACGGCCACGGCCTGGGCGGTGACCTCGACCCCGATGCCGTCACCGGGGAGCACCACCACGCGCACGGCTCACGCCGTCTCCTCGAGGCGTGCCAGGTCGGGCATCCACGCCGGGCGGGTCGCCTCGTACTCCGAGATGGCGTCCTGGCTGTGCAGCGTGACGGTGACCTCGTCGAGGCCCTCGAGCAGCTTGCGCCTGGTGCTGGGCTCGAGCTCGAACTCGAAGCGCAGGTCACCGGCGGTCACGGTGCCGTCCTCGAGGTCGACGATGCACTCCACGCCGGGGTCCTCGGCGGCGAGGTCGAGCAGGGCGCGAACGTCGTGTTCGGGCAGCGCCACGGGCAGCAGCCCGCAGCTCAGCGCGTTGCCGCGGAAGATGTCCGCGAACGAGGGTGCGATCACCGCCCGGATGCCGTGGTCCTCGAGCGCCCACACGGCGTGCTCGCGCGACGACCCGCAGCCGAAGTTGCTGCCCGCCACGAGCACGGTGCCCTCGCGGTACGCGTCCATGTTGAGCACGAAATCGGGCCGCTCGGCGCCGCTGTCGTCGTACCGCCAGGCGTGGAACAGGAAGGGGCCGAAACCGCTGCGCTCGATGCGCTTGAGGAACTGCTTGGGGATGATCTGGTCGGTGTCGACGTCGGAGCGGTCGAGCGGCACCAGGGTGCCGTGCTCGCAGCGGAACGGCTTCACGACACCGCCTCCGCGACGCGCGCCGCCAGCCGGCGGACGTCGGTGATGCGTCCCTCCACCGCGGCGGCTGCGGCCATCGCCGGCGACACCAGGTGGGTGCGCCCGCCACGACCCTGGCGGCCCTCGAAGTTGCGGTTGCTGGTGCTGGCGCAGCGGTCGCCGGGCTGGAGGATGTCGGGGTTCATCCCCAGGCACATCGAGCACCCGGCGTCGCGCCACTCGGCGCCGGCGTCGGTGAAGACGCGGTCGAGCCCCTCGCGTTCGGCCGCCGCCTTGACCTGCTGCGACCCGGGGACGACGAGCACGCGGACACCGGCCGCCACGCGGCGGCCCTCCATCACGGCGGCCGCGCTGCGGAGGTCCTCGATGCGCGAGTTGGTGCACGAGCCGATGAACACCGTGTCGATGGCCACGTCCTGCATCGGTGTCCCCGGCGTCAGCCCCATGTACTCCAGCGCTCGCACGGCCGACTCGCGCAGCGACGGGTCGTCGAAGCTGCCGGGGTCGGGGACGCTCTGGTCACCGCCACCGACTGCGCCGGCGTGGTGCCCCAGGTGACGTAGGGCGCCAGCGTGGCGGCGTCGATGTGCACGCTGCGGTCATAGACGGCGCCGGGGTCCGCGCCGAGCTGCTTCCACGCCGCCACCGCGTCGTCCCACGCCGCTCCGCGGGGGGCGAACGGGCGTCCCTCGAGGTACGCGACAGTGGTGTCGTCGGGGGCGATCATCCCGGCCCGTCCGCCCGCCTCGATGGTGAGGTTGCACAGCGTCATGCGCTGCTCCATCGACATCCGCGCCACCGTCGAGCCGGTGTACTCGACGACGTGGCCGGCGGCGCCGGCGGTGCCGATGGTGCGCACCACGCCGAGCGCGACGTCCTTGGCAGTGACCCCGGGCGGCAGCTCGCCGTCGATGCGCACCTCCATCGTCGCCGGCTTGGCGATGCGCAGCGTCTGCGTGGCCAGCACGTGCTCGACGTCGGTGGTGCCGATGCCGAACGCCAGCGCCCCGAAGGCGCCGTGCGTGGCGGTGTGGCTGTCGCCGCACACGATGGTGGTGCCCGGCAGCGTGAGGCCGAGCTCCGGCCCGATCACGTGCACGATCCCCTGCCAGCGGTGGCCGACCCCGTAACAGGCGATGCCGAAGTCGGCGCAGTTGCGCCGCAGTGCCTCGACCTGCGCGGCGCTCACCGGGTCCTTGATCGGGGCGAGCTGGTCGATGGTCGGCACGTTGTGGTCCATGGTCGCCACCGTCTGCTGCGGCCGCCGGACCTTGCGGCCGGCCAGCCGCAGCGCCTCGAACGCCTGCGGGGAGGTCACCTCGTGCACCAGGTGCAGGTCGATGTACAGCATCGCCGGCCCGTCGTCATCGACTGGGACGCTGTGTGCCTCCCACACCTTGTCGAACAGCGTCCGGGCGGTCATCGCTGTGGCGCCGCCGCGACCCCGGCGGTCTCCGGGGTCGGCCGGTCGCCACGGGCAACTCCCTCGGCCATGCGGTTGATGGCGTGGACGTATGCCTTGGCGGCGGCCACGATGATGTCGGTGTCGGCGCCGTGCCCCGCGGTGCGTGTGCCGTCACGGTGCAGGCGCACGCTCACCTCGCCGACGGCGTCGATGCCGGCCGTCACCGACTGCACCGCGAACTCCTCCAGCTCTCCCTCGACCTGGCAGAGCTCGTGGATGGCACGGTACGCGGCGTCGACCGGGCCGTCGCCGATCGCCGCCGCCTCGTGCGACAGCCCGTCGGGGAGCAGCATGCGCACCGTCGCGGTCGGCCGCAGCTGCGTGCCGCAGCTGACCTGCAGGTGCTCGAGGTGGTACTGCTCATCGCCGGTGCGGCGCTCGTCGGCGACGACCGCCTCGAGGTCGCGGTCGGTGACATCACGCTTGCGGTCGGCGAGCTCCTTGAAGCGCACGAAGGCACGCTTCAGCTCCTCGTCGTCGAGCGTGTAGCCCAGCTCCTCCAGCCGGTTGCGCAGCGCGTGGCGGCCGGACAGCTTGCCCAGCACCAGCGTGCTCCCGGCGCCCACCTCGGCGGCTTCCATGATCTCGTAGGTGCGGCGGTCCTTGAGGATGCCGTCCTGGTGGATGCCGGACTGGTGCGCGAACGCGTTGGCGCCGACCACCGCCTTGTTGGGCTGCACAGCCATTCCCGTCAGCTGCGTCACCAGTCGCGACGTGCGGTACAGCTGGCTGTGGTCGAGCTGCGTGCTCACCCCGAACACCTCGGGATGCAGGCGCGTCGCCATCGCCACCTCTTCGAGCGCCGCGTTGCCGGCGCGCTCGCCGATGCCGTTGACGCATGTCTCCACCTGGCGTGCCCCCGCGCGCACGGACGCCAGTGAGTTGGCGACGGCGAGGCCGAGGTCGTTGTGGCAGTGCACCGACAGCGTCACGCCGGCGAGCGATGGCACCCGCACATAGAGCCATTCGATGAGCCCGCGCCACTCGTCGGGCGTCGCGTAGCCGACCGTGTCGGGAAGGTTGATCGTGGTGGCGCCGGCCTCGATGGTGGCGGCGACGACGTCGGCCAGGTACTCGGGCTCGGTACGGCTGGCGTCCATCGGGGAGAACTCGACGTCCTCACGGAAGGTCTTGGCCAGCGCGGTCATCGAGCGGGCGTGCTCGAACACCTCGGCCTGGGTCATGTGCAGCTGCGATTCGCGATGGGTGGGCGAGGTTCCGATGAAGACGTGGATGCGCGCCCGCTGCGCCGGCTCGAGCGCCTTGGCGCACTGGCGCACGTCCCCCTCGAAGCAGCGGCTGAGCCCGGCGATGACCGGTCCCTCCACCTGCTCGGCGATGGCGCGCACCGCGGCGTAGTCGCCCGGAGAGGAGAACGGGAAGCCGGCCTCGATGACGTCGACGCGCAGCCGCGCCAGCTGCCGCGCAATGGCCAGCTTGTCGTCCGGGGTCAGCGCCACTCCCGGCGACTGCTCGCCGTCACGCAGGGTGGTGTCGAGGATGGTCAGCGATTCGGGCTCGGCGGGGGCCTCCGCGGTGTGGAGAGGATTGCCGAGACTGTGAACTGAGCCGTTGTGCCCGTTGCCGCCGCTCATCGCGTCGCCTCCCGCGAGCGTCCGTTCACGTTCTCCATGCCCGGCGCCGTCTTGGCGTCGAGCCACGTCATCTTGGCGCGCAGCTCGGCGCCGACCTTCTCGACCGGATGGTGGTGATCCTCGTCCCGGTACTCGAGGAAGTCCTGCCTGCCGTTCTCGTTCTCCTCGATCCACCGCTTGGCGAAGGTGCCGTCCTGGATGTCGCTGAGGATGCTGCGCATCGTCTGCCGGGTCCGCGCGTCGACGACCTTTGGGCCGCTGACGTAGTCGCCGAACTCGGCGGTGTCGCTCACCGAGTAGCGCATGTACGAGAGGCCGCCCTGGTACATGAGGTCGACGATCAGCTTGAGCTCGTGCATCACCTCGAAGTACGCCAGCTCGGGCTGGTAGCCGGCGTCGACCAGGGTCTCGTAACCTGCCTTGACCAGGCTGGAGATGCCGCCGCAGAGCACCGCCTGCTCGCCGAAGAGGTCCGTCTCCGTCTCCTCGGCGAACGTGGTGCGCAGGCAGCCGGCGCGCGTGCCCCCGATGCCGCTCGCGTAGGCGAGGGTGCGCTGCCATGCGGTGCCGGTGGCGTCCTGCTCGACGGCCACCAGCATGGGGACACCCTGGCCGTCCTCGAAGGTGCGGCGCACCAGGTGACCGGGCCCCTTGGGCGCGACCATGCCGACGTCGACCCCCTCAGGTGGCTGGATCTGGCCGAACCTGATCGTGAAGCCGTGCGCGAAGAGCAGCAGGTTGCCGGGTCGGAGGTTGGCGCGCACGTGGTCGTCGTACAGCTTCTTCTGGGCGGTGTCGGGAGCGAGGATCATCACCACGTCGGCCTCGGCGACCGCCTCGGCGGGCGTGAGAACGCGCAAACCCTCCGCCTCCGCGGCTGCGCGGCTGCGCGACCCCTCGGGCAGTCCGACGCGGACGTCGTGTCCCGAGTTCACGGAGGTTGAGGGCGTGGGCGTGGCCCTGGGACCCGTAGCCGAGCACGGCGATCGGCACTCCGGCCAGCAGGCCCGCCTCGACATCGGCCTCGTAGTACATGCGCGCCGCCATCACTTCTTCCTCATGAGCACTAGACGTTGCCGGTCATGTCGACGGCCTCGGCGCTGTCGTCGACCGCGGGGGACGGTGGATCGGGTTGGTCGCGTGGGGTCTCGAAGTCGACCAGCCGCAGCCGCGCGTCGTCGCCGCGCACCAGCGCGACCGCGCCGCTGCGGGCCATCTCCTTGATGCCGAAGGGACGCATCAAGTCGATGAAGTTGTCGACCTTCTCGGTCGAGCCGGTGACCTCGACGATCACCGACTCCGAGGCGATGTCGACCACCCGGCCTCGGAAGATCTCGAGGATGTCGAGCAGGTCGCGGCGGCTGGTGTTGGGTGCGTGCATGCGCAGCAGCAGCAGCTCGTGGGCGACGACGCGCTGGCCGGTGACGTCGTCGATGGTGATCACGTCGATGAGCTTGGCGAGCTGCTTGGTCGCCTGCTCCGCCTGCTGGCGGCCCACGTGCACGGCCACCGTCATCCTCGACACCGCCGGGTCCTCGGTGGGTCCGACAGACAGCGAGTTGATGTTGAAGCCGCGCCGCCGCACCATCGAGGCCACCCGGTTGAGCACGCCCGGCTTGTTCTCGACGAGGATGGAGAGAAGGCGGCTCTGGCTCATGACGCCTCGACGAAGTCGAGCATGCCCTTGCCGAGCGGCACGATCGGGTAGACGTTGGCGTCCTTGTCGATGTCGAAGTTCATCAGCACCGGTCCGTGGTGCGCCAGCGCCTCGTCGAGCATGGGGCCGACGTCGCTGAACCTGTCGGTGCTCATCGCCTTCATCCCGAACGCCTCGCCGAGCTTGACGAAGTCCGGCGTGAACGTGAGGTCGACAGCCGAGCGCACCCCGCCGTAGAAGTCGTCCTGGAACTGGCGGACCATGCCCAGGCTGGCATTGTTGAGGATGAGCACGTTGACGTCGATGTTCTGCTCGACCATCGTCGCCATCTCCTGCATGTTCATCACGAAGCCGCCCTCGCCGCTGACGCAGAACACTGTCCTGTCGGGGTTGGAGAGCTTGGCGCCCATCGAGGCCGGGAACGCGTAGCCCATGGTCCCCGTGCCCCCGGAGTTGAGGAAGCGGCCGGGCTTGGCGTAGTCGAACCACAGCGCCGCCCAGATCTGGTTGAGCCCGACGTCGGCGAGGACGATCGCCTCGTCGTGGCAGCGCGCATACATCTCCTGGAGCACCTCCTGTGGCTGCAGGATCCCGTCGCGCGCCACGAACCTGACGGGGTGCTCCTCCTTCCACTGGTCGATGGTGGTGAGCCACTCGTGCTCGCGCTTGGGCTCGACCAGCGCCAGCAGCGCGGTGAGCGCGCTGCGCGCATCGGCGACCAGCGAGACGTGCGGGATGACGTTCTTGCCGATCTCGGCAGGGTCGATGTCGATGTGGACGATGTGCTCGACGCGGGGCGCGAAGGAGTCCAGCCGAGTGGTGACCCGGTCGTCGCAGCGCATGCCGACGAGGATCAGCAGGTCGGCGTCGCACACCGCGCGGTTGGTGAAGCCGGCGCCCATGAAGCCCACCATCTGCAGCGCCAGCGGGTCACGGACCGGGTAGGCACCGGTGCCCAACAGTGTCCAGCCGGTGGGGATGTGGGCGCGGTGCGACAGCTCGATGACCTGCTCCTCGGCACCCGAGATGATCACCCCGCGACCGATGAGCATCACCGGGCGCTTCGCCTCGCCGATCAGCTGGGCGATGCGGCGCAGTTTCATGGTGTCGGGCTTGGGCGGCTCGGGGAACGAGCGCATCCGCACCGGCTCGGTGCAGGGCACGTACTCGGTGACCGCCTGCTGCAGGTCCTTGGGAAGGTCGACGAGCACCGGCCCCGGGCGGCCCGAACGGGCCACGTGGAAGGCCTCGTGGAGAGTCGGCGCGATGTCCTCGACGCGGGTGACCAGGTAGCTGTGCTTGGTCACCGACATCGTCGAGCCGATCACGTCGGACTCCTGGAACGCGTCGGTGCCGACCGCGGTGACCGCGACCTGGCCGGTGATGGCCACCACCGGGACAAAGTCCGCGTACGCGGTGGCCAGGCCGGTGACCATGTTGAGAGCACCGGGTCCGCTGGTGGCGAACACCACGCCGACGGCGCCGCGGCAACTCCGCGCGTAGCCGTCAGCAGCGTGCGCGCCGCCCTGCTCGTGCCGTACCAGCACGTGGCGCAGCTGCGGGTAGGACGGCAGGTGCTGGTAGAGCGGCAGGTTGGCCCCGCCCGGGTAGCCGAAGATCGTGCTCACCCCCTCGGCGAGCAGGCACTCGAACACGATCTCGGCGCCGGTCAGCTCGCGCCGTTCCGGGACCGTCTCGTCCGCAGCTGAGGAGGGCTGGGCCTGGATCACTTGTAGGTGCGATGGATGGCGTCGCGCACGTCGTCGAAGCCCGCCTCGTGGTAGTTCCTCGAGGGCGCGCCGTACGGGCGGTTGCGGAACTGCGACTGGTCGCGCTGGTGGCGCTCCCTCGCCCCGGGCCCTTCCGCGACCTGGTCCTCCTGGTGGTGGGCAGATCCCTGCCGGTGTCCTCGGTCGTCCATCGCCGTGCCTCCGTGTGCCCTGTGGGTAAAAAAAGAAGGGCCCCCTCCTGAGAGGGGACCCTTTGTGGTCGGGATCTGGTCTGTGCGCTACGTGCGCACGCGCCGTGTCCTGAACCTCGAGGTCCCGCTCCCAATCAGGAGCAGGCCGAGGAGTACAAGGACGACGACGATCGACTTGGACATCAGGGTCGGTAGCCTACGGGACGGCCGGCGCAACGGTCAAGTCCGATCCTGTTACGAAGCGATTAACGGCCTGTTCAGCTGTTCCTGCCAGCATCGGCCGGAACTCGCGCGATCGCTCCAGGCTCGGGAACGGGCGAGGTGAGCGCGCCCCGCGACGCCGATCCCACCCCCGCCGCGTACTTGGCGAGCGCGCCGTACGGGTACCGCGGCGGCGGCGGCGTCCAGCCGCGGAGCCGCTCGGCCAGCTCCGCCTCGCTCACCGCGATGTCGATGCGCCGCGCCTCGACGTCGAGGGTGACGACGTCGCCGTCCCGCACCGCCGCGAGCGGCCCACCGAGGGCGGCCTCGGGGGTGACGTGGGCGACCATGAAGCCGTGGGTGGCGCCCGAGAAGCGCCCGTCGGTGATCAGCGCCACCGAGTTGCCGAGCCCCGCGCCACGATGGCCCCGGTCACCGAGAGCATCTCGCGCATGCCCGGGCCACCCACCGGGCCCTCGTAGCGGATCACCACGACGTCGCCCTCGCCGATGGTCCGAGCCTGGACGGCCGCGAAGCACGCCTCCTCGCCGTCGAAGACGCGCGCGGGGCCGCTGTGCCGGGTGCGGTCGTGGCCGGACAGCTTGACCACGCAGCCCTCAGGGGCGAGCGCGCCGTGGAGGATGGCGATGCCACCGCGGTCCTTGAGCGGGTCGGTCGCGGCCCTGATCACCTCCTGGCCGGCGGTCTCGCGCGCGGCCGCGGCCACCTCGCCGATGGTACGGCCGTCCACGGTCGCGCAGTCCTCGTGGAGCAGGCCGAGGTCACGGAGCCGGCTCGCCAGCACCGCCAGCCCGCCGGCGGCGTGGACGTCCGCGGCCACGAACCGGCCGCTTGGCCGCAGGTCGGCGAGCACCGGCGTCCGCGCCGAGACCCGGTCGAAGTCGCTCAGCTCGAGCGGCACGCCCGCCTCGGCGGCGATCGCCAGCAGGTGGAGGACGGCGTTGGTCGAGCCCCCGCTGGCGGCGACGCAGGCGATCGCGTTCTCGAACGCATCACGGGTGGCGATGGTGCGCGGGCGCACGTCGTCAGCCACCAGCTGCGCGGCGAGGGACCCGGCGGCGGTCGCGGCCGCGGCCTTGTCCTGGTGCAGCGCGGGGATATCGTTGGCCCCCGCCGGGCTCAGCCCGAGGAACTCCATCGCCGTGCTCATCGTGTTGGCGGTGAACTGGCCGCCACACGCGCCTGCCCCGGGGCACGCCGCCGCCTCCACCGCGGCCAGCTCGGCGTCGTCGATCCGGCCCGCGGAGTGCGCGCCGACAGCCTCGAACACCTCCTGGAGGGTGATGTCACGCCCGTGGAGCCGGCCGGCGGCGATGGTGCCGCTGTACATGACCAGGCCGGGCACATCGAGGCGGCACAGCGCCATCGCCGCGGCAGGAATGGTCTTGTCGCAGCCGACGATGAGCACGAGGCCGTCGAACGAGTGCCCGCGCGTGACCAGCTCGATCGAGTTGGCGATCACCTCGCGCGACACCAGCGACGCGCGCATTCCCTCCGTTCCCATCGACACGCCGTCGCTGACCGCGATGGTGTTGAACTCCATCGGCAGCGCCCCCGCGGCGCGGATCCCGGCCTTGACGTGCTCGGCGAGCGCACGGTGGTTGAAGTTGCACGGCATGGTCTCGATCCAGGCGTGGCCGACGCCGATGATCGGCCTGGCGAGGTCCTCCGCGCTGAAGCCGATGGCGCGCAGCATCGCGCGCGCGGGCGCGCGATCAGGTCCATCTGTCATCGCCGAGCTGTGGCGCTTGCCGCGCTGAGTGCTGCTGGCGTCCATGGGAGCCGCGAGTGTAGCCAAGGCTCCGAGCTCGCCGGTTGTGCGCGCTTGCGGCCCGCGCAGCGACCTGTTACGGTGCCGCCATGCCATCTGTCGCGCGTTTCTATTTTGATCGGCCAGCCACGCGGCTGCCGAGGGCTTCTCGAGCCTAACGCGCAGTCGTTCCCGAGGCTGGCTTCATCAATGATGGGTCAGTCCCCGGAGATCCCCGCGGAGTGACCATCACTTCACGGAGGACTCACTGGTGGTGATCAACTCACTGCTCCCCAGCGCGACGCGCAGCGCGCGCGCACACCGAGTCGCGATCGGCGACGTGCTCATCGGCGGCCCCTCGGTTCCCGTGATCAGCGGTCCCTGCGCCGTCGAGCCCGGCTACGTCGCCCATGCGCTCGCCGCGGCCGGGGCGGGCGCGACGGTGCTGCGCGGCTGCGTGCACAAGCCCCGCACCGCGCCGGAGGCGTTCCAGGGCATGGGCTCGGCGGGGCTCGCCCTGCTCGACGAGGCCCGCCGGGTCACCGGGCTGCCGGTCATTGCCGAACCACTGGACGTGGAGCACGTGGCCCAGCTCCGACCTCATGTTGACGCCCTGATGATCGGCGCGCGCTCGATGCACAACACCCCGCTGCTGCGCGCGGCGGCGCGGTCGGGGCTTCCCGTGGTGGTCAAGCGGGGCATGTCCGCCACCATCGAGGAGTGGCTCGCTGCCGCGCGCTACGTGCTCGTCGAGGGCAATGACCAGGTGGTGCTCTGCGAGCGCGGCATCCGCACCTTCGAGACGGCGACGCGCAACACGCTCGACCTCTCGGCAATCCCGGTGCTCCGCGACCGCACCGAGCTGCCGGTGATCGTCGATCCCAGTCACGCCGCGGGCAAGGCATCGCTGGTTCCCGCGCTGGCGATCGCGGCGGTCGCCGCCGGCGCGGACGGGCTGCTCATCGAGTCGCACCCCGACGCCGAGCGCGCGCTCTGCGACTCGGCGCAGGCGATCAGCTCTGAGGTGCTCGCCGAGGTGGTGCGAGCCACGGAGCTGCTGGCGGCGTCGGCTCGCCCGTCACCGGCGGGCACGGTCGGACAGTGCCGTGACGCCATCGACGGCGTCGACGCAGCGCTGGCCCGGCTGCTCGAGCGCCGCGCCACGCTGGTGGCCCGGGTCGAGCGGATCAAGCTGGACACGGGCGTGCCGATCCGCGACCGCGGCCGCGAGGCCGACGTGACCTCGCGCGTGGCACTGCTGGCGCCTCACCTCGGCCAAGCGGGCGCCGCGGCGGTGATGTCGGCGGTCATCGACGCGTGCATCGCCACGGCTCTCGCGGGTGCGGGAGGGGAGAGTGATCGAATCGCTGTGTGACGTCGCGCTCGAGCTCGACGACGTCGCCGCGCTGGCGGCGGTCGCCGGCGTGCTCGCGAACGCCGGCATCAACATCGACTCGGTGTGCTGCACCGGCGGGCCGGCGCCGGTGACCTGCCATCTCCTTCTGGCTGACGGCGACGCCGCCCTGGCCGCGCTCGCCGCCGCCGGCGTGGTTGCGCAGTCGCGCGAGGTGGTCGTGTGCGTGCTGCAGAACCGCCCGGGCACGCTCGCGGCGGTGAGCACGGCGTTGAACGCCGCGGGCGTGACCGTCGACCTGCTCTACCAGGCCACCGAGCGCGGGCTGGTCATCGGCGCCGACGACCTTGGTGCGGTACGGGCTGCGCTGCTGGACTCGGGGCGGCTCTCGACGCCTCAGCGCGTCGAGTAGTGCTCGAGCGCGTGGTCCAGGCGCGCCAGGCTGTCGGCGCGCTGGGACGCCTCTTCGACCAGGCGAAGCATCTTGAGGCGCGTGGGGTAGCGGATCAGGTCGAGGTCCTCGTGAAGGTCGGCAAGCCACTGTGCCTGCTTCTCGTAGGTCACCGAGATATGTCGTTCCATCCCCGTCCCTCTTGACCGTTGCCGTTGGCGGCAGCGTAGCGTTTGACGCGATCAGAGGCCATGATGTAGTTGCACCACGACCCGCCCCGGGAGGTGCGTGCCGGTTGAGCCGGTGCCTCTAGCTCGAGGTCCCGCAGGCGGCGCTGCCGGAGACCGTCAGCGTGTGGGCGCCTTTCACCGGCATCACCTCCGTCACGGTGGCGTGGTACGTGGCGCTCGTGGAGGTGATCGTCGCCGACCCCGCCGTCGTGGTGGTGTAGTAGTACGTCGTCGCGGCCGTCTCGAAGAACACGTACATCGGTGCCTGCGCGGACCCGCCTCCACCGACGGTGACCAGGGCCGGGGTGGATCCCACCTGCATGAGCCCGCTCACGGTGGCGAAGAACTGCCCCGGCCCGTTGCCTCCGCACTGCACCCGCACCTGCGTCGGGGAACCGTTGACGGCGCCTCCCGCGGTGTTGCCGGCGATGGTCAGCGACGTGCTGCCCAACGTGAACGTGCCGCAGCTGACCGAGCCTGTGATCGACGAGATCGCCCCGATGGTGCCCGTCTTGTCCCCGGCCGGCGTCGATTCCGTCAGTGACGACGTGAACTTCGCTCCACTCGCGGCATCGAACGCGGTCACCCCGGTGCCGCTGAAGAGGCGCTCTGTGTACGCGGCGCCCGAACCTTCAGCCAGCCGAACCGTGATCGACCCCTGGCGAAGCGTCAGCAACACCCCGATCGCTGTGTCCGTGGCGCTCCGGAAGGCGAGGATGCTCGGGCCCTGCAGAGACGGGGTCTCGCAGTTGACGAAATGGACGCTGCCCACCACCAGCGGACCGGTCACGCTCGCGTCACCGGTGATCGTCGCCTGCACGCTCGAGGGGCCCGGGGTCGACAGGGGTGTCGGCGTCGGCGTCGGCGTCGGCGCTCCTGCGCTGCTCGAGGTGCCAGGTGTGGCGCTGCCGCATGCGCACAGCGCGGTCGTCGCGAACATCGCGACCAGAAAGCAGGCGCGCCGTGCCCACGCGTGCGCTCGGTGGCTGAGCCTGTGGATGGTCAGCATCTGCCCGATCCCTCCCGAGGTGACGCCGCACACACTGCGGCCGCCAAGGGCCGATCATGGCAGGAGCATGGGCCCGCCCGCGATCAGCCACCCCGCCGTTCGCGAAGCGCTGAACGCGCTGCACATCGAGCACGAGGTGGTCGAGTGCGACCCCGCCCTCGCCGACACCGCCGCGTTCTGTGAGGCGTACGGGTTCGACCCAGAGGACTCCGCCAACTGCATCGTGGTCGCGTCGCGCCGGCCGCCAGGTCATGCGCTGGTCGCGCTGGTGCTGGCCACCACCCGCCTGGACGTCAACGGCCGCTGCTGCGAGCTGCTGGGGGTGCGCCGCGCCAGCTTCGCGTCGCCGGAGCAGACCATCGAGCTCACCGGCATGGAGATCGGTGGCGTCACCCCGTTCGGGCTGCCCGCCACGTTGCAGCCGGTGCGGGTGGATGCGGCGGTGACCCGGCGCGACCGGGTGGTGGTCGGCGGAGGCGATCGCTCGGCCAAGCTGGTCATCGATCTCGGCGGTGCTCGCACGACCGCCCCTGTTCGAGGTCGTCGAGGGACTGGCGGCGCGGCCGGGCTGACAGACCGCCGCTGGCCCACCGCTCGACCGGCGCCAGCCGCCGGCCTCCCTACAATCGGTCGGCATGCCGCGTCTTGAGCTCGTCGAGTGCTCGTTGCGGGCCGGACAGCAGGCGCTGCTGCTGAGCCGGCTGCGAAGCCGGCACGCCGTCCCCGTCGCGCACGCGTTGGACGGCTGCGGCTTCGCGGCCCTCGACGTCTTCGGCGGCTCGACCTTCGAGGCAGCGCTGCGCTTCCTCGGTGAGGACCCCTTCGAGCAGCTCCGCGCCATCCGAGAGGCGGCGCCGTCGGCCACGCTGGTGGCGTCGCTCGGCGGCCAGGCGCTGACCGGTCACCGCCACGTGGGCGACGACGTCGTCGACGCCTTCATCAAGGTGGCCGCCGATGCCGGGATCGATCGCTTCCGCATCCACGACCCCCTCAACGACGTGCGCAACCTTCGCCACGCCATGGAGGCGGCGCGCGCCGCGGGCCGCCAGGTCGAGGCGGCGATCGTGTACGCGGACTCGCCGCACCACGACCCCGACCGCGTCGTTGCGCTCGCCGAGGAGCTCGCCGCCATCGGGGCCGACGCCATCTGCGTCCACGACCCGCTCGGGCTGCTCGGGATCGCGCGAATCGGCGACCTGGTGCAGCGGGTCATCGACGCCACCGCCCTCCCGCTGGCGCTGTCGCTCTCCACCCAGACCGGCCAGGCGGAGTTCGCCGTGTACGCCGCCGCCGTGGCCGGCGCGTCACGGCTCGACGTCGCCCTGGCGCCGCTCGCCGGCGGCGCGTCGGTGCCCGCCGCCGAGGCGGTGATCGCGGCGCTGCGTGGCACCGAGCTCGACACCGGCATCGACCTCGAGCCTGTCACCGCGGCGTCAGCCGAGCTCGAGCACCAGCTGGGGGCATACGACGGCGTCTTCGACGTCCCCGCGCTGCGCATCGACAGTGCCGCTTTGCGCGGCCTGCTGCCGCCGGCTGCGATGGGTCATGCGCTGGCCGAGCTGCGCGAGCGCAACCAGATCGACCGTCTCGACGACGTCGAGACCGAGGCCCGCCGCGTCCGCGCGGAGCTCGGGCATCCGCCGATGGTCACGCCGATCATCGAGATCGTGGCCACCCAGGCCGTGTACAACGTGTGCGACGGCGACCGCTACGCGACCGTCAGCCAGGAGGTCAAGGACTACTGCCTCGGCCTGTACGGCTCGCCTCCGTACCCGATCGACGCAGAGGTGCGCCGCCTCGTCAACGGCCGCGAGGAGCCGATCACCTGCCGTCCCGCCGACCTTCTCGAGCCTGCCCTGCCCGCGCTGCGCCGCGAGCTCGAACGCGAGGGGGTGGCGAAGCCGGACGACGCCACCGTGGTCAGCTTCGCGCTGTTTCCCGCCGAGACGCTGGCGCTCCGCCGTGGTGAGGTGGTCGCCGAACGGCTCGGCGACGAGCCGGTGGAGGAGGAGGCAGCGCCGGCCGCGCAGGAGGACGGCGACACCGCCGCAGCCGCCGGCGATGACGCCGTCGCTGCGCCCCCCGCGGACGTTCGCGAGCTCACCGTCGAGGTCGACGGGCAGAGCTACAGCGTGCGGGTCATCGGCGCGGGTATCGGTGGCGGTGGCGACGGCGGCGGCGCGACGCCGGCCGCGGCGGCACCGGTGGTGCGTGAAGGGACGGTGGTGGCGCCGATGCAGGGCCTGATCCTCAAGGTGGCCGTCAAGGTCGGCGACACTGTGGAGCTCGGCGGCGTTGTCGCCGTCCTCGAGGCCATGAAGATGCAGAACGACGTCACCGCCAGCCGTGCGGGGAAGATCAGCGCGGTTCACGTCAAGGAGGGCGACGTGGTCGGCCCCCGCGACCCCATCGTGCAGATCGACTGATGTTCAGCAAGGTCCTCGTCGCCAACCGCGGCGAGATCGCGCTCCGCGTGATCCGCGGCTGTCGCGACCTCGGCATCGCCACCGTCGCGGTGCACAGCGAGGCGGACCGGACAGCTGCGTTCGTGCTGCTCGCCGATGAGGCGCTGGAGATCGGCCCGGCGCCGTCGGCGCAGTCGTACCTGGTGATCGACCGCATCATCGAGGCGGCGAAGGCCACCGGCGCGGAGGCGATCCACCCCGGCTACGGCTTCCTCAGCGAGAACCAGCAGTTCGCGCGCGCCTGCGCCGACAACGGGATCACGTTCATCGGGCCGAGCCCCGAGGCGATGGCGGCGATGGGCGAGAAGGTGCCCGCGCGCCAGCGCATGCGCGACAGCGGCGTGCCCATCGTGCCCGGCAGCGACGCGCTCGAGGACGTCGAGTTGGCGGTCGCCGCGGCGACCGAGGTGGGCTACCCGGTGCTGATCAAGGCGTCGGCGGGCGGCGGGGGCATCGGCATGCGCGTCGCCCAGGACGAGAAGGAGCTGCGCGAGAGCCTCGAGGCCGCGCAGAGCACCGCGCAGCGGGCCTTCGGCAACGCCACGGTGTTCCTCGAGCGCTACGTCGACTCGCCGCGGCACATCGAGATCCAGGTGCTCGCCGACACCCACGGCAACATCGTCCACCTCGGCGAGCGCGAGTGCTCGATCCAGCGCCGCCACCAGAAGATCCTCGAGGAGGCACCGTCGACGACCATCGACGCGGCCACCCGTGCCCGTATGGGCGAGGCCGCGGTCACCGCCGCGCGCGCGGTGGGCTACGTCAATGCCGGCACCGTCGAGTTCATCTACAGCAACGGCGACTTCTTCTTCCTCGAGATGAACACCCGCCTCCAGGTGGAGCACCCGGTGACCGAGCTCGTGTACGGCGTCGACCTCGTCGTCGAGCAGCTGCGCATCGCCGCCGGCGAGACCCTCCAGCTGCGCCAGGAGGACCTGGTGCCGCGTGGCCATGCCATCGAGTGCCGCGTCAACGCCGAACGGTACGCCAAGAACTTCATGCCCTCACCGGGCCAGGTCACCGGGTACCGCGAGCCCAGCGGCCCCGGCGTGCGGGTGGACTTGTCGCTGGCCGCGCCCGGCATGGTGTCGCCGAACTACGACCCGATGATCGCCAAGCTGATCGTCTGGGGGCCGACCCGCGAGCTGGCCATCGCCCGCATGCGCCGCGCGCTGCTGGAGTACGCGATCACCGGGATCAGCACCAACATCTGCTACCACCTCGCCATCCTCGATGACCCCGACTTCATCTCCGGCGACTACACCACCCATTTCATCGATGGCCACCCCGAGCTGATCGCCGCGGCCGAGGCGTGGAGAGCGCAAGCAGCCATTCCTGCGCGTGCTCCGGGACCCCGCGCGAGCGGCCGCGATCGCCGCGGCGACGGTCGCCGTCGGCACGGCTGACCCACGGTGCCGCGGCCGGGCAGCACGCTCGCGGTGGCGGTGTACCGGCCATTCGCGGAGCAGCTCGCCGGGCTCGCCGGCCCACTCGATGGCAAGCGCGTCCTCGAGCTGCCCGCCGGTGACGGCGAGCTCAGCGACCCGCCTGCGCCGCGAGCGTCGGTGCGCGCGGCATCCCCGACGGTCGTCGAGCCTCCCTGGAACTTCACCCAGGAGGCGGACCACTTCGACGTGGCCCTCTCCCTGCTCGCCATCGACGCCCAGGACGAGCTGCAGGCGGTGCTCCCCCAGCTCGGCGTGGTGGCGCGACGGACGCTGGTCGCCGTGTCCGGGGGCGGCGCGACATACGACAACGCGTTGCGCGCCGCATGGCGCGACGTCATCGGCACCGAGCTCGAGCGCTGCCGCCCACCGACGGTGCCGCGACGCCGGCCGGGTGGCGGCAGCGGCCGCATCTCGGACGTCGCCCGCTTCGACGGGATCGACCAGCTGTTCATCGCGCTGACCGACGAGCGCGGCATCGAGGTCGCCGGCCGCTTCCCGCGCGGCGGTGCGCGACAGCCTGGCGGCTCACCTCGCAGCCTTCACGTCCGCGGACGGCACAATGCGCATCCCGGTCCACGCCACGCTGGTCGAGCGCGGGTAGCCACAGGAGGACTTTGCGGTGCCAAAGCTGCGCGTGCACAACATCGCCGTCTCGCTCGACGGCTTCATGGCCGGTCCCGGCCAGTCCATCGACAACCCGCTGGGCGAGGGCGCCATGAGGCTGCACGAGTGGATCTTCGAAACGCAGGCCTTCGGCGGGAGCGGAGTGGGCGTGGACAACGACTTCATCGTCGCCGGCACGGCCGGCATCGGCGCCACCATCATGGGCCGCAACATGTTCGGCCCGGTCCGCGGCGAGTGGGCCGGCGCCGAGTGGACCGGGTGGTGGGGCGACGATCCCCCGTTCCATCACCCCGTGTTCGTGCTCACCCACCACGCGCGGCCACCGCTGGAGATGCAGGGCGGCACGGTGTTCCACTTCGTCACTGACGGCGCCGAGGTGGCGCTCGAGCGTGCGCTCAACGCCGCCGGCGACCAGGACGTCAGGCTCGGCGGCGGCGCCGCCACCATCCAGCAGTACCTCCGCGCAGGGCTCGTCGACGAGCTGCACATGGCCATCGTGCCCATCCTGCTCGGCGCGGGCGAGAGGCTGTTCGACAAACTCGACGGCGGCGGGTCGCGCTACGAGTGCGTGGAGATGGTCAGCTCACCGGCGGTGACGCACATCCGCCTCGCCCGCGTGCAGCACTGACCGCTCAGACAGGCGTCGCAGGGTCGCGCTGCCGCCGCCGTCGCAGCGTGTAGGCGCCCGCCGCCGCACCGGCGCCGAGCAGGGCCAGCGGCGCTCCCTCGGGGACGACCGCCGGCAGCAGCGGGCTGCCCGTCTGCTCGCAGCTGGCCGAGTCCGCCTCGGTGGCATTCGGCGCCGCCGTCAGCGTCGGCGGCGTCGCAAACGGAGCCGGGCCGGAGCTGATCAGGCAGTCACCGAGGTGGTTGGCGTTGGCGTCGCGCAGGGTCAGCGCGGGCAGGTTCCATTTGCGCTCGATGGTCGCCAGGATCGAGGTGTGGTCGTACACGGTGTGCGAGGTGAATCCCGCCTTGGCCCACGGCGAGACGATCACTGTGGGCACCCGGAAGCCGAGCTGGGTGTAGTTGTCGCCGTACCAGTCGCTCATGGGCAGGTTGGGCTGCGACCCATCGCCGGGATTGAGCGCCGCCGGGGGAGCGACGTGGTCGTAGTAGCCGCCGTGCTCGTCGTAGGTGAAGATGAGCAGCGACTTCGCCCACGACGGCGAGCTCATCAGCGCGTTGACCACGCCGGCCACGAAGGTCTGCCCGGCCTGGATGTCCTGCGCGTTCTCCTCGCTGCCGTACTGGTAGTCGCTCTCCACCATCACCACCGGCGGCAGCGTGCCCGCCGTGCAGGCCGCGCTGAACGCCGCGACCGTCGCCGGGATGGTGCCGACCGGGAAAACAACCGCACGGCTTCCAGCATCTGCTCGTCTTCGAGGAAGCCCACCGGCTCTTGAAAAATACCGAAACGCAAGTTGATAGCAAATCATCCAATATGCGAGCGCAAGCCGTTGAAATGTTCACAAACATGCTCTCGGAAGTCCGCGCTTATGGGCAAGGAGTGCTGGTAGCGGAACAAATACCTGGCAAGCTAGCACCTGACGTGTTGAAAAATACTAATCTGAAAATCGTTCACCGCCTCGTTGCGCAAGATGATCGCCAGAGCGTTGGTCAAACGATAAATCTCAACGCTGAGCAGATAAATCATCTCGGCATTTTAACCCCAGGCATGGCGGCTGTTTATGCGGAAGGTGCCGATCATGCCTACAAGGTTCGCATGGATAACTACAAAAATACCCTTTCCCAGTTCACCGATAAACAACTGCAAGGAGAAAGCGTAAAATACGCCGCGGTCGAAGCCTACCAGTCCATTATTGACCTACAGCACTATGGTATTCAACGCTCCTCCTTTGGTGGTCCAGACCCACAGCTCTATCAATATACAACCCGGCTCTTAAATTCAGCACGAGGACAATGGCTATGGGCCAATCTATTGATACGCACCGTTTTCAGCCGCTCGCAGTTGCCACAAGCAATCGCATTGCTTGAACAGCACATCTCTGCTGAGATACCTTCTCTGCAAATGACTCCGCGTGAAGCAACGTTACGTATGATGATTGTGCGCGGCTGCGCTGATGCATTACACAAACGTGGTGCCATATTTGGATGGACATATCCAGCAATTGATGAGTTACGCGTCCTCTTAACGCGCGGCATGATTGCATTTTTACAAACGAGAGATATTTCTCTCGCGAATAAAGACCTGGATCGCTTTGCACGGAGATATGAAAAACAGCTAGAGCGCGATCAAGGAGCCTTCCTGGGATGTGTCCACTGCCATGCTAAGTGTTTGTATCGACTCGAAGTACGTCAGCTCCTTTCGCCCAGTGATGTAAGATGGGTCAGTAGTGATCTGAAGGATAGCTCGTACAAAACAAACAAAGATCGCTATATTGCCATCGCAAAGCTTAGTCAAGGTATCGCCAAACGTTGGCTTGGTGAAACTAACTTTGTTGTACCGGACATTGGCTATTGTGGCGCACTCCATGCTGCTGCTGCTTTAGGTCTCACAGATGAAGAACAAATGCTGTTCAGCGACTATCTCAGTGCGGAGCTTTTGAAATGATGTGCGGAGCACCTATTCATGCCAACTCTTCTTCGACTTGTGCCAATTCCTGCTGCACCGCGCCATACCAGTACTGCCAGTCCTCACCCTCGTGTATACTTTGTGGCAACAGTGTTAAGGTCTCCTGCGCCCGTTCAAAACAGACACGCGCCTGCTTGAGTAAGGCATGTCCATTATCGCCGCCAATATGAAAGTATCCCAGCGTTGAGAGCGTTATTCCCTCATCGTAGCTATCCAGGGCATCCTCTAACAGATCACCCACACCTTGGGCAATAGGCTCCTGTATCACTCCCAGGCCACGAATGCGACGGAATGGGTCCTTCCCACGCTGTTGGCGCAACCAGAGGAGAGCAGCCACGCGTACCTCTTCAGCCACCAACCACGCCCGGTCGTCCGCGAGATACTCCAGCAAGAGACGCTGCACCCCTAGAGCGATCAATGCCGCGTAGATTTGGAGCCGCTCATCATCACTTAGCTGGAGACCGATAACGATGGACATAATCTCTCCTGGATTCAATCCTGGAAGCCGTCGCAGACTATTTAGTGAATCTGCCAGAGGATTGACTCGTTTAGGTTCAAGTGATACGGGAACACGGCTCAAATCATGCAGTTTTTTCGGGGAGATGATGCGGCTTAATGAGTAGGCGAAGATGCTACGCGAATAAGGACCTGCCATAAACAGCCCTCCAATTATACCATAAAGAACAGCTCAAAATCTAGTCCATTGCTCTACTAAAAAAGGAAGGTACAAAACCGGCATACTTTGAGTAAGGCAATACCACCGTGATGGAAATTTCCTGCACGCTGGTAAGCTCCCGATAACAACGTCGTCGTTTCTTATACATGGAGGATACCACATGTTAGACACAATTTGGAATCTCGACTCTACCAATGGAGATGTGACTGCTCCAACACTAGTCACCGCCGCGAGAGCACTCTGGGCAATGGTCAATGCGGACACCTGGGAAGAAACATATCAGGTCTTCATTGAACAGCAAACGGTTTTGCTCCATAAGAAAACAAGAGCGTTATTGCGCATCATGATCGACATGCTTTTAGAGGAAAATGAGGTCGAAGACGTGGAAAACTGGCGACAATACATCCCCGTATTAGAAGAGGCGGCGGCGCAGGATATCAATTCGGCATGGCAACATTTCGTGAACCAGCGAAACGAAGTCATCGACGCGCTCAAAGCCCTCTGCCATGAGTCTGACGAGGACGCGCACCATGCCTTGTTTGAACGATACCAGGCGATATTGCATACCGACACCGCACGGGTCATCCTCCGTGGCAGTATCAGTAAGCAGCAAGACGAGCAGCATTATCCGGTCGTCACACGTCTTGAAAAACTATTGCGACTCCTGGAACAGTCCAAATAACAGGCCTTGCTCGCTCCTATCGCTATAAGGGGCCCTTGGAACAGCTTACACAGGGAGGTTTTTGAGAACGAGGCAACGGGGTGCGTAGGGACAAAGGGCGGAGCGGGGTTGTGTGGGGGCCTTGTGCTTGTCCTGGTCCAGTGGGAAGGATCGAGGCCCCCAGGACAGGCACAAGGCCCCCACACCACATCCCCACATCCCCCTGTCCCTACGCACGAACGAGAGGCTTCTGTCTCTCCCAAAAACCTCCCTGTGTAAGCCCAGCAACGAAGCGGCACACATAAATATAAGTGGTAGGGAATAGAGAGCGATGAACATCATGCCTATAAAGCACATGAAGATGCTTTATAGGCATGGTGCTATGTGAAAAGAGAAATTTTTAAGGAGAAGAAATCATGTCAGACGCTCACAACATTGACGACACCAGCAACGACACCCAGAATGGTCTTGCCCATGGATGGAGGCAATTTGAGCAGCAGCGCGAACAGAAGATCATGCTCAAGATGATTGCTCACCTGCAAGAAACCTTTACCC
Source organism: Candidatus Dormiibacterota bacterium (assembly GCA_963717185.1). GTDB lineage: Bacteria > Chloroflexota > Dormibacteria > Aeolococcales > Aeolococcaceae > Aeolococcus. Next base: position 74,065 of record CAVQVY010000018.1, read on the forward strand.
AAAGAACAACGGTACAGGTACCAGAGACCCTCTTTGCTGTAGAGCTATTTATGAACATCGCAGATGAAGAGCGGCAGCAAGTGGAGCTGCATCATTATGATGATCTCTCTCATGATGCCCTATCTTATCCTCTCAGACAGCAGCGGGCCATACACCACGTGCATGTAGTTGATATTCTCGAACGGCACCAGCAGCTATTGGAACAGGCATTCTCCTGGAATGAAGAAATAATCCAGGTTCGGCTGCTTGAGTAAAGAATAGTAGATGTATTCCATTCTTGTAGCGTTGATGATACAATACCCCTACAGGCACTAGAGTGTCTGTAGGGGTATTGTCTTTTTCTTTCTTTCTTTAGCATTTCCCTATGTCGCTATAAATACTACGTACTCGTGAGGAGATAGTACGCGATGGACTGGTTATTGCCTCAAGCAGTCTCTACCTCTGCACAGATTATAGATGCCCTTGATGCGCTTTTGTCAAGCTCCTCCCTGGATGACTTGCACAAAGTATTAGCCCAATGGCAAGATGTTCTTTGTGACGAAATGACGCTCATTACCCTCTGTCTGACCAGCACACAAGAGCGTGTAGGTGATAACTGGCAAGACGCGTATGATCTCCAACAAATGCTAGTCATGCTGGAATACTTGCGAAAACATGGCCGCGCCGCTGTTATACGCGAAATAATGGCTCAACTTGAAGAGCCCTCCGTCGCCGACCAACCTGATCGGGACGATGAAACTGTCAGCATACCGCCAGAACGGCAAATCGAACTACTCACTATAGCCATAGACAGTATTTCTCAGGATTATAACGCTGCGGTATGGGCGCAACTACATTACGAACGGGCAGATGCTTTAATGGATAGAGGACAGCATCAGCGCGTGATCGACGATTTTACGATTTTCCTGGATACCTTCACCTACGAAAACAAGCCTGATGAGTGGATCAATGCACGAGCAAAGCGCGGCTCAAACTACAGAGAGCATCCCACAGGGCCGCGCTCTCAGAACCTCGCGCTGGCTCTTGATGATTTTAACGCCTGCTTACGCTATGCCACGCGTGACGACAATCCTAAAGGCTGGGCCTTGCTCCATATGTTACGTGGCATAGCGTCTATGGATGATTATACCCCTGGCAACCCTAGCGAAAATATACAACAAGCTCTCATAGATTTTAGTGCCGCGTTAGAAGTATTTACCCGCAAGGAGACGCCCTACGAATGGGCCATTACGCATATGAATCGTGGGTGTGCATATCGCGTAGCTTCCTACAAGGATCAAGCGGAGAATATTGAGCACGCCATTACCGAGTTTAATACCGCACTGGAGGTCTTAACCCGTGATAACCATCCCGAAGAGTGGGCTGATACCAACATGAATCGCGGTCTCGCCTATACGGAGCGGATGTACAGTGACCGTGCCAACAATATTGAGCGGGCTATTGCCGATCATCAACAGGCTTTAACCGTGGCGGTACGTGAAACATTTCCTCTCAAATATGCCATGATCCATCTCAATCTAGGGTTTGCGTATTCGGAGCGTATTCGCGGAACGCGGGCCGCAAACTTGAAACAAGCCATTATGCATCTTGATACAGCATTAGAAATACTCACCCCGCACACTCAACCGCGTGAATGGGCATTAGCTTATAGCAACCGTGGCATGGCTTACATAGAATATCCGCTTGGCGAGCGCAGTGAGAATCTTGAACAGGCTATTCGAGACTGTGATACTGCTCTCACCATCTTCACACGTGAAACAATGCCCCTCGACTGGGCCAGAACAGGGTTAAATCGCACGCTAGCCTACACACAGCGCATGCTTGATTATCATAAAGAGAATCTCGATTATGCGATCAATGACTACAATGGTATCCTGGAAGTGTTCAGCAAAGAGCATACGCCGCGTTTTTGGGCCTTAGCCCATATAAATCGCGGCATTGCATACCTGAGCCGTTCTATGGAAGTGGAGGAAGAAAACCTGGAATTGGCGATCGCGGACTTCGATGCTGCTCTGAGTGTCTTTAATCCTGCATCACTCTTCCACGAATTGGATACTAGGGCATATCAACCGGGGATTGGCCTATTCGCGGCGCATCAAGGAAGTGCCTGCTGAAAACCAGGAGCAAGCCATCGCCAATTACAACGCCATTCTGTCCGTTCTCCAACAAGAGCAGATGCCATACTTCTGGGCCATGACCTACAAAAACCCGGAGCGGCGGTCTACATGGATCGCATCTATGGCACAGCGGAGGAGAACTACCAACAGGTCCTTGCTGATTGCCAGCGGAGCAGGTTGTAACGGATGAAGGCGATCCGCGTGGGTATCGCGATTTACAATTGATGCAAGCACGCATCTACGAACATCTGCAACGTTGGCCGGGGTCTGCGCCGCCCTCCACAAGGCCATTACGGTTTCGCAAACACTGCTAGAAGCGGCTACCGGTGAAGAGAGAAGCCGTGAGATCATCGGCGAACATCAGCAATCAGCCGTACATCTACGCTATGCACAGGCATTGCTCCGGTGTGAGCCGCCTAATCTAGCCGCAACTGTTGTTGCTTTTAGAAGAGGGGCGTGCCGAGAGTTTGCGCATAGCACTGGACCTGGATACGATCAGGACCCAGGAGAAATTCAAGACCGGGAGCGGCACGCAACCGTGCTACTACATTTATAGAAGCTCGCGATACCTGGCGAAAAGCCCAGCAGCTCATGACTGATACAGAGTTTATCAACCTTACTCCACAGGAACGTTATGTAGAGCAAGGGTACCCGCCGTCCACAACTTAACGCGGCTCATGGAGCATTTGTCAAAGCACGCGATGCCATCCGCCGCTTTGATGATGCAAACTTCCTGGCATCACAGACCTCGCTTACGACTATCCTGCGTGCCATTCCAACCCCCAGGACAGCGTTAGTCTATCTTGCCGCTGGCGAAGAGAGTGGTCTCGCTCTCATTATCATGCGGTTACAAGATGCTACCTCCAAGGTTGGGCATATCTTCCTGCCGAAATTCACACGGATGGCTATCGTGAAACTATTGATGGGGGCCGAGAAACTTCCCCGCCGTCAAGCTGATGCAAACGCTGGGTGGGCCACAGGAGGTGCCATTTCTCAGCGGCGGATTATGGCTAGCACAGTTAGCACAATCCTTTGAGTTCCTTACAATGTGGGGAGAGGACATACACATGGCAATGAAAGCACTCCCTGCTGACTCTGCCTACCTCGAGGCGGCACAAGAGTTGCTCTCTCGTAAAACCGCCCATCCTGAACAACAAATGCTCCTCGAACGGCCCTTTGCGCTCCTCACCGTTGAAGAACGGTTAGCTCTGGGAGCCATTTTCAGCAATCGCGTCATCAATATTGAACTCAAACGCTCGCTACCCATATTAGGTGAGTTGGGTATGAATGACGTTACGCAGGTACTGGCGACAACGGAATTCAGGATGTCACCCTCATACCCTATGGATACCTGAGCTTCTTTCCCTTGCCCGCCGTCCACGTCGATCTCCCTGATGGCAAGGGGAAGGCCCACTTCAGCGACCTCTTCACCGTTACGCTCGCCCCCAGTGCCCGTGCTAAAGAAATGGCCCTCATGCGCATTTCCGCGAAGGCAGAAACAGCGCGTCCCCTCATTTTAACGGTGGGCAACCCGCAACCTCTTCCACAAGGCATAGGCAGCCTTCCCTTTGCACAGGCTGAGGCCGATACGGTACGTCGTATCGCCGCTGCCTATCAATGCCCACCTGAAAGCGTTCGCTATCTGCGCCAGAAAGAGGCGACGCGGGAGCAGGTCATCACGGCCTTAGAAAAGTCGTGGTATGCTCATCTGGCCATACATGGGCAGCACGATCCTTCCTCACCTCGCAGCTCACGGATTGTACTCGCCGGGAACGAAACACTGCATCCAGAACAACGTAATATCTATCTCAGTGAAGCCCTGGATGGTATTATCAACCTCAAGGGCTTACGGTTACTCGTGCTTTCGGCCTGTGAAACTGCCTTAATCGATGTCATGTATGCTCCTGATGAAGGTCTCGGATTAGCGGCAGGCTTTCTGCAAGCAGGTGCGGCAGGTGTTATTGCTTCGCTCTGGGCCGTGGATGATCGCGCTACCTATCTGCTCATGAGCCGCTTCGCGCAGTTCTATCTCGATCCACAATTACATTACTCACCTGCACAGGCTCTCACCGAAGCGCAGCGTTGGTTGCGTGAAGAGGCGACCAATAGGGTGCTGCTGACATACAATCCCATAAAAGAAATACTGGGCGATAGTTCATCCACTCTACAATCATCCACTAAGGAGCGGCAGGTGCCCGTTCCCTCCTCATTTCGCAGTTTGCGCTATAGCCATAAGAGCGGACTTGATGAACTGCACTTGCAATCAGCCTTTGCGCAGGAACTAGATACGTTACCTTACGCCGATCCAATTTACTGGGCGGGTTTTGTCGTAACTGGCTGTTAAGCTTATGCTTTCAAATGAGGTAGTGGTGCAGTGCTGGAACACATCCAAAGCAGAAAAATACCCGTACCGTACATTAAAGAGTATCCTCAAAAATTTTTCCTTGGAGACCTGGCGTACAGACGGAGGTAATTATGAAATCATGGCGTGAGAAGATGACGGCTTCCTGGCAAGAAAACATGATGTTGATGCAAATGGTGATGGGTATGTCTACCAACCTCATCAGTTTTCTGTTTCGTAACTTGAAGGGATACCGCTTTTGGATTGGTATCGCATTCCTCCTGACTATTGTTCAGGTAGGGTCAGACATCCTGATCGCCTTCCCCTTCAAATTTATCCTGGATAAGATTGTGAGCCACAAGGACCCCCTCTGCCCGGTGGTATTCTTAACTTCTTTGACCGCTGGGGTGCAACTACAGGGTTGGGGGCATTCGATAATTGGGGTCATTCTGCTAGCTGTGTCTCTGTTGGTGATACTCAACTTCGTCAGTGCAATCGCTACTTACGCTCAAAACTCTGTCGCCTCAATCGTTGGAAAAAATTTGACCGAATGGTTACGTAAAGAGCTATTCGCACAGATCCCGCGCTGACACTGGATTGGCATAATAAACAGAAGAAGGGTGAGATTATCCAACGCCTCATTGGCGACATCGCGGCCCTTGAACGCCTGGTCACCGATGGCCTGATCGAAGTAATCGCCGGTATTTTCACCTTTATCGGCTGCATCGTTATTCTGCTTTTCATCAGCGTCCCATTTACGTTGCTCTTCATCGTTGTTCTACCGGCACTGATATTGATCGCTTATAGTTATGCGAGAAGCACCAGGATTGCTGTCAAGAAAGCGGTGATGTCGGAAGGAGAGGTGGCGAACGTGGCGACGGAAGATGTCAACGCCATTACCTTGATCAAAGCTTTCGGACTGGAAGAGCGCGAGTCTGCTCGCTTTTCGCGCTATGTATCGCAAAATCGTATGGCTACAGTGCGTGCAGGCGAGTTACAGGCTCAGCTCTCGCCTGTTTTGACGATCCTGGTAGCCCTGGCCACGGCTATTATCATTGGAGTGGGAGCTTACGTGGCGGCAGGAAATGCTTTTGCTTTCTGGTTCTTCAGCATCCCGGCTGAAGCTTTGACAATTGGCTCTCTGACGATTTTCCTCTCGTACCTTGGCAAACTCTACCTGCCGCTACGTGCCGTCTCACGTCTGACAAGTCTCGCTGTGAATGCACTAACAGGGGCTGAACGGATACAGGAAGTGTTTGATCAAGCACCGGAACTGCTGGAAATGAAAACACCTTACACGGGACCCACAAAGTTAAAAGGGGCGATCAGATTTGAGCAGGTCGTCTTCGGTTATACACCTGACACCCCCATTCTTAAAGGAATTGATTTGTCTATTCCAGCCGGTCGGAAAATCGGTGTGGTTGGATTTCAGGTGGCGGTAAGAGCACGCTGATCAAGTTGATACCACGCTTCTATGATGTGCAACAGGGCTCACTCTTCATCGATAGCATCGATACACGCCAGATGCCGCTGAACGTTTTGCGACAGAATATCAGTCTGGTACTACAAGAGTCCATTCTTTTTGAAGGAACCATTCGTGAGAACATTGCACTGGGGCGACCGGGTGCTAGCGATGAAGAGATTATCGAGGCAGCAATGAAGGCATCAATCCATGACACTATTATGCGCCTACCGGATGGTTACAATACCAGGGTGCGTGAATCAGGCTCGAAACTTCTCTGGTGGGCAACGGCAACGGCTGGCAATCGCACGCGCCATCTTGCGCGATGCTCCGATCCTAATCCTGGATGAACCGACAGCCAGTTTGGATGTCGAGGCCGAAGTCCAGGTCACTCGTGCGCTTGATCAACTCATTGTCAACCGAACTGTCCTGCTGATCTCGCATCGTCTCAGCACGCTGGGCAATGTTGACGAGATTATCGTACTGAAGGATGGCAATATCGTTGAACACGGCACCTTCCAGGAGTTGAAAATGCTAGGCGGCGTATTTGCCGGATTCCTTGAAGAGCAGGATCGCTACAATAGAGAGCGCAAGGATACACAGTCAATGGTACGCCAGGGGGAAATTGCCTGGACAGGTGATATAGACGCAACGCGGCCACTTCGGAACAGGATACCGCAGCCAGCATCCACACCGAAGGCACGCATTGAGATTGAAATTGATGGCAAAATTGTCGAAGAACGCTTCCTCACTGGTAAGAAGACGGTGCTCACCATTGGTCGATTGCCGAGTAATGATGTAATCGTCCCATCGCACACTGTTTCACGTATGCATGCCAGGCTTCATTGGAAGGATAGCATGTGGCTCATCGAGGATACCGAAAGCCTCAACGGGCTGATGTATCGAGGAAATCGTGTAGACCAGTTGGCCCTCATGAATGGGGATCGCGTTCATCTCGCGCCTGGAGCAGCTATCCAATTTAGAGAGGTAAATTGAGCAGTAAGAGGTAGGATGTGTGAAAAAAATACTTTACTTCTTCCCATAAGTATGGTATGCTTTGTATCAATCGTTAAATATGGCATTTATGCGAGACATGTCTCTTCCCAGGGGTGGACAGAGAGGAAGCGCCGGCGGCTGAAAGTGCTCCTACCCGCAAGAGGATGATACCCCTCGCTAGCCTATACAGAGTCAGTAATGTGTACGGTTCGACCTCGTTAGCGGTCGGTAGAGCGCGTTTCTCTGTTCATGTGAGCAATTCCTTGTCATTCTGAGCGAAGCGAAGAATCTCTTCCGCCAGATGGTGTAATTGACTCGCTGGGAGAAATGCGGAAGCTGGGTGGAACCACGAAGAGTGTTATGCCTTTTCGTCCCAAGGGTGGGATGGAAAGGTTTTTTTATTGTCTGTTTTTAGGAGGATTCGTCATGTCGGTTGAAGCAGAAATCCTACAATCGGTGAGCTATACGCCGATCCAGCGCATGCGCCACTCGGCGGCACATGTGATGGCGGAGGCTGTGCAGGAGATTTTTCCTGACGCCAAACTTGCTATCGGGCCAGCCATTGAGAATGGCTTTTACTATGATTTTGATTTGCCCCGCGCGCTTACCCCCGATGACTTGCCCGACATTGAGCAGCGGATGGCGCGGATTATCGCTGGCAAGTATCCATTTATCCAGGATAGCTGGTCACGCGAGAAAGCTCTGGAGTACTTTCGGGCAAAGGGGCAGCGTACAAGGTTGAACTGATCGAAAATCTGCCGGATGCCGAGGTGGGCATTTACCAGCAAGACACGTTTCTGGATCTGTGCCGTGGCCCGCATGTGGAGAATACGAGCGAGATCGGCCCCTTTAAGCTGATGAGCGTGGCGGGTGCCTATTGGCGCGGGGACGAGCATCGCCCCATGCTGCAACGCTTGTATGGCACGGCGTGGTTTACGCAGGAGGAACTCGACCAGTACCTGTGGCGATTGGAAGAGGCGCAGAAACGCGATCATCGCAAGCTGGGGCGCGAACTCAAGCTTTTTGTGTTGAGCGATGAGCTGCCAGCGGGTGTGCCGATGTTCTTGCCACGCGGTGAGACGCTGCGCTACCAGATGGAGAGCTATGTGCGGGAGACGCAGGAAAAGTACGGCTACCAACACGTCTGGACGGCGCACCTGGGCAAGGTGAAGCTGTATAAAACGTCGAAACACTGGTATACGTACCGCGAGAACATGTTCCCTATCATGCAGGGCGAACAAGAACTCTCGGAAGACGAGGCCTATGTACTTAAACCGATGAACTGTCCGCATCATATCACGCTTTATAAGTCACAGATGCATAGCTATCGCGAGCTGCCTGTGCGCTACGCCGAGTTCGCGACGCTGTATCGCTACGAGAAAGCGGGCGTGTTGACGGGCCTGGCACGCGTGCGCAGTCTGACGCAGGACGATGCCCACGTCTTCTTACGCCCCGACCAGATTCAGGAAGAATTTGATCGAGCGGTGAACCTGACGCTGGAGGTCTTCAATACCTATGGTTTGCAGGATTACTGGATTCGCTCTCGCTACGCGATCCACTGAACAAGCAGGATTACGTTGGCAGCGACGAAGTGTGGGAGAAGGCCGAAGGTGCATTGCGTTCCGCCGCCGAGACGCGTGGTATTGAATATAAGGCTGTACCTGGTGAGGCTGCGTTCTATGGCCCCAAGTTGGACTTTATGGTGCGGGATGCGCTGGGGCGCGAATGGCAGTGCGCCACGATACAGCTGGACTTCAACCAGCCGGATAATTTCGGCCTTGAGTATATCGGCGAGGATGGTCAGGCACATCGCCCCGCAATGATTTACCGGGCGGTGACGGGTTCCACGGAACGCTTCATGGCGATGATTATCGAGCACTTTGCCGGTGCCTTCCCGGTCTGGCTGTCGCCGGTGCAAGCGATGGTGATCCCTATCGCCGACCGGCACAACGAGTATGCCAACGAGGTGTTGGAGCAGCTTAAAGCGGCAGGTGTGCGCGTGGAGGTCGATACGCGCAGTGAACGCATGAATGCGAAGGTGCGTGACGCGCAGATGCAGAAGATGCCCGTATATGCTGGTCGTCGGCGATAAGGAGGCGGCGAACAAAGCGGTCGCCGTTCGTCTGCGCACGAACGAGAATCTGGGCGCAGTGCCGCTAGCCGAGTTTATCGAGCGTATTACGGGTATTATTAAGACGAGGAGTCGGGAATTGTAGAGTTTAAAAATAAAGCAATACTATGGCGAAGACGCGAGACATGTTCTTTCCCAGGGGTAGACAGAGAGGAAGCACCGGCGGCTGAAAGTGCTCCTACCCGCAAGAAGGCAATACCCCTCGCCAGCGTGCACAGAGCAGGTAATATGTTAGGCTTAGACTCCGTTAACGGTCAAATAAAGCGCGTTAATTCCCTTGCGCGGAATGTGGGTGGAACCACGAAAAGTAACTGTGCCTTTTCGTCCCTTTGTGGGATGAGAAGGCATTTTTTTATAGCTTTAAGAGCCGTTTCATTGGTAGCCGAAAGGAGCATTTTATGTCAATGCAAGCAGAATTCGCGGACGCGAATAGTCATCGTGTATTGGGACGTGAACTCGGTCTTTTTATGTTCTCGAATGATGTTGGGTCGGGCTTACCGCTCTGGTTGCCCAGGGGAGCCATTCTACGTGATACGCTGGAGCGTTTTCTGCGCCAGGAGCAGCTTGAGCGCGGCTACCTGCCAGTGGTGACGCCCCATATTGGCAAGATCGGGCTCTACAAAACAAGTGGTCATTGGTACAAGTATCGCGATAGCATCTATCCGCCAATGGTGGAAGGGAAGTCCGAGGCAAAGGCAGAGGAGCAATGGACGCATTCGCACGATGGATGCTGCGCGGCAGGTGGCAGTCATGTTGTGAACGCGGTCAGCGAGGAGAGCCACAACGATGACGAGGCATACATACTAAAACCGATGAACTGCCCGCACCACATCCAGATATACAGAAACGAGTTGCGTTCCTATCGCGACCTGCCGCTACGCCTGGCCGAATTTGGCACGGTCTACCGCTACGAGCAGAGCGGGGTGCTCAATGGTCTGCTACGTGCGCGGAACTTCACAGTAGACGATGCACACATCTTCGGACGCGAGGAAGATGTTGAGGATGAGTTTGAGCGAGTCATTGAGCTGTCTCTGTTTGTCTTTCGTGCGCTCAACCTCAACAACTTCGTAGTGCGGATCGGCTTGCGCGATCCTGGCAGTGCCAAATATATCGGTAGCGATGAAGCGTGGGAGAAGGCGCAGGATGTGCTGGTGAAAGTTGTGAAGAAGCTCAATTTGCCGTTTTCGATAGCGGTGGGCGAGGCAGGTTTCTATGGCCCAAAACTCGACTTCCTTTTCTCGGATACACTGGGTCGCCAGTGGCAACTTGGCACGGCCCAGCTAGATTACAATCTGCCCGAACGTTTCGATTTGAGTTATATTGGCATGGATGGTCAGCACCATCGCCCCGCGATAATTCACCGTGCCAACTTTGGTTGGGTCGAGCGTATGATCGCTATCCTGCTTGAACACTACGCGGGAGCATTCCCGGCGTGGCTGGCTCCGGTACAGGTGATGATGATACCCATTGCGGATAAGCATGTAGTTTATGCGCAAGATGTCGCCCGGCAACTGCGGTCGGCAGGAATACGGGTGGAGGTCGATACGCGCAATGAACGAATGAATGCCAAGGTGCGTGACGCGCAGATACAGAAGATTCCGTATATGTTGGTCGTTGGTGATAAGGAAGAGGCTGAGAATGGTGCGTCGGTACGTCTGCGCACGAACGAGAATCTGGGGATGATGTCGCTGGCTAATTTCATCGAGCGCATTACAGGTATTATCAAGATGCGGAGTCAGGAGTTGTAGGGGTATAGGTGGTCGATGGTAAGAGCAAAGATGGACGGCTATATCCGTCCATTTTTGGTGTCTGACATGGTTATGC
>CAVQVY010000019.1:0-156309 GCA_963717185.1 Candidatus Dormiibacterota bacterium
ACTTGATTAGTGATGGCCCCAAGATCTGCACTACCCGGGTTGTGACCGGCCGGCAGTGCCGCCGCACCTGCTCGGCGGTCCGCAGCCGAGCTTCTGCGATTCCTGGAGGAGCACAACGCGCTGACCGCCATGTGGAGCGCAAGCGGCTTGCCGAACTGTCAGGCGGTCAGCGGCGCGCGACGAACAAAGCGAGAGCAATGGCGAATGAGGCCTTCCGGGCGGTGTTCCCGCGGGTGCACCCGACCGGCAAGATGGTGCTGAAGTCTCGACGACCGAGCCCTACGGCCACGAGGCCGAGTACGCCGAGTCTGGTGGCGGGTGATGCTGGGCGTGCCCGGCGCTCGACGTCAAGGTCGTGCCGCCGAGATCACCGGTTCGGCGTCGGGCATGGGTACAACTCGAGCCCGTCGAGCGGCACCTCGGCCGCGGTCTGCTCGGCGACCGACAAGATCCTCGACAAGGCGAAGCTGCTGGCCGGGGACGGCGCTTGACACGCCGCCTCTGGTCACCGACGCCCGCAGCGAGAGCTTGCGATGGATGTCGGCTGTCGTGAACCCTGGCGTCCCGCGCTCCACCAGGAAGCCGCGCACGCCGTCATCGGTCTTCGCCCACACCACGGCGACGTCGGCCACCGAACCGTTGGTGATCCACATCTTGCTGCCGTCGAGGACCCAGCCGTCGCCGCCGCGCGTGGCAGTGGTGCGCATGGCGGTCGGGTCACTGCCCGCGTCGGCCTCCGTCAGGCCGAAGCAACCGATCATCGAACCTGCAGCCATCTCTGGCAGAAACTTCTGCTTCTGCTCCTCACTGCCGTAGGTGTGGATCGGGAACATGGCCAGCGAGCCCTGCACCGACACGAATGAGCGCAAGCCGCTGTCGCCCGCCTCGAGCTCCTCGCAGGCGACGCCGTAGGCGACTGCGGTGGCGCCGGCGCACCCGTAGCCCGTGAGGTGCATGCCGAGCAGGCCGAGCTGAGCCAGCTCCGGGATCAGCTCGCGCGGGAAGGTCGCCGCCTCGAAGTGGTCGCCGATGATCGGCAGGACACGTTCGCGGACCAGAGAGCGGACGGTGTCACGGACCAGGCGCTCGTCGTCGCTGAGCAGGTCGTCGACGGCGTAGAGGTCGCTGGGTCCCGGCAGAGGCCGCGGTGCGGCGAGGTTGCGTGCTGGTCACCGCGGGATTGAACCATGCGGCCGGAGGCGGCGGTTCCAGCCGGGATGGGCGTCAGGCGAAAGCGCGCCACCACTGCCGACTCTCGAGCCGCCAGCGACCTGGTCGTGGAGGGCAGTCTCGGTGGTGAAGCCCGCGTTGACCGCGACCGTCCTTCCGTCCGGTGCCAGCACCACGATGGTGGGCAGGGTCATCACCCGGTACGCTGCGCCCAGCGCGGCTCGACTGGCCACATCGATCTCACGGATGCTGACGTCGGGATCGAGCTCGCGGAGGCGCTCTCAGCGCCGGCCACTGCGCGACGTGGCAGATCGTGCAGTTCTTGCCGGTGAAGTAGAGGATGTCCGGCAGCTGCGCCCGGTCGCCTGCGCCGACGTCCGTGAGGGCTGTGCCGACCAACCGGCGCTGCCACAACCGCTGCAGCGCCAGCACGCCCCAGGCCAGGCCGACGATCGCCACCGCGGCGAGCGGTGCGAGCAGAAGCGTGGGCAAGGTCAGCCGGCGACGCTGCTGCGGCGCCCAGGGGGAAGAGGCCGACCCGGACCAGCTGGGCGTACACGATGCACCCGACGCAGATGTCGAAGGCGAAGTTCAGGAAGGCCAGCGCGACGACGATCCAGCCCAGCGTCCACGCGACGGTAGCTGGCCAAGCGCCGCAGCCACGCTCGCCGCCACCAGGAAGGTGCCACCGACCAGCTGAGCGAAGCGGTGTGGCGCAGGGTCCTCGACACGACGCGCGGACGGACGAGGCCTCGTGGTTTGAGAAAGCGGACGTACAGCCAGCGGGGCAGGCTCGTCGCCGGCGAGAGCGCTCCACCGAGCAGCATCAGAGCGAAGAGGGGAAGCGCGACGGCGGCCGCGGGACGCGCCAGGGCGACCACCCAGGCGACCACGAGGCCGACGATGAGGATCACCTGGCCGACCTTCAGCGCGCTGCGGTCGAACGGGATGGTCGCCATCACAAAAGAGTACTGGAATGGTCGGATTTCGCGCGCTGCCGATTCGAGGCCCGAGCGGGTACGCTCGCGGCCGGCGACAGCCCACGACAGAGGTTCAGGGGTGCCTGCCAAGAAGGACGACATCGGGACGCAGCTGCGCGAGGCGTTCGCCCGCGAGGCTGAGAGCGTGGTGCGCTGCCTCTTCTACGCTCGCCGAGCGGACGTCGAGGGGCGCGCCGACATCGCCTCGGTGCTGCGCTCGATCGCCGACGGCGAGATCAGCCAGGCGTTCGGGCACCTCGAGTTCCTCGAGGAGACCGGCGACCCGCTGGCCGGCGGGGGCGACGCCGCCGGCGACCTCGCCGCAGTGATCGACGCCGAGGGTCCGCGCGGTCGAGCGTTACTCGGAGCTCGCCGCGGGGGCGCGCGCCGCCGGGCTCGACGACGCCGCCAGCTGGTTCGACACCCTGGTCGACGCCGAGTACGTGCACCTCGGCGTGCTGCGGCGCGCCGCCGCGGTGGACCTCTGATGGGGGAGCGCCTCCCCCTCAGCGAGGTGCGCGCCGGGCCGGCCTACGAGGCCGACGCGCGTCGACGACCGTGCCCGGCTCGCCACCGCGCCGCGCTGCAAGGGTCGACTCGGCGCCGACCTGGTGCTCGTCTTCGAGACGCGCGAGACGGTGCGCATGGCGCTCGAGGAGCTGCTGCGCGCGGAGCGCGCGGCGACCGGGATCGGGTCGCCGCAGAGACGGCGGCCTTCGCGGAGCTGCTCGGCGGCGACGAACGAGCTGGCCGCGACGCTGTACGTGGACGTCGCCGACCCGGTCGCGCTCGCCGAGCGACTCGGCGAGCTCGGCGGCGTCGAGGACGCGGTGTACCTCGAGGTCGCCGGGACGGCGGGTCGACGGGCAGTCCGACCCCGGCGACGGCGGGACTGGAGCCTTTCACCTGCTGTTCGGGCTCGACGGCGAACAGCGCGGCGCGGTGCAGGGCGGCGGCCGCATCGCGGTGGGCGTCGAGCACCCGGCCTGCGGGCCGTGGCCACCCTCGAGCGCCGACCAGGCGCGGGCGATCGGCGCCGACCTGCCGCGGTGACGGCGGCGCGCGGTGCGCATCGTCTGCCCCGTGCCCGGGCCGCGGTCCGCTCCTGCGCCGCACGCGGTCGGCGATGGTGCTGGCGTCATGCGGGGACACCACCTCCCAGCCGGCCTGGGTGGCGGCCCACCCGGATACCGCGCGTGCTGGCGCTTCCAGACCACCGCGCCCGGCGTTTGTGCCATCACCGTCCAATACCCGAACGACGCTCCCGCCGCCATCGGCTATCTGGGCAGCACCTACGTGCAGGTGCAGCGCCGGCGCACACGCCGCGCTGAGCGGGTGGCCGTGACCTGGGCGCAGTCAGGCGACTGGCACGTCATGTTGCTGGGCGGCGGCGACCTGCTGCTGGTGACCCCCGGGCGACGCGTTCGACTACCGGCTCGAAGCCGCCTGCTGACATCTCGCTGCCGGCCGGGCCGTTGGAGATGCCCTGCCAGAATGGAGCGATGACCAAGCGCGCCGGGGTCCTGCCGTTCACCTCGCTGGTCGGCCAGGACACGATGAAGCAGGCGCTCCTGCTCAACGCGGTCAACCCCGCCATCGGCGGCGTGCTCATCCGCGGGCGAGAAGGGCACCGCCAAGTCGACGGCGGTCCGCGGGCTCGCCGTGCTCCTGCCCGACGTCGACGTCGTCGAGGGCTGCCGCTTCCAGTGCGACCCCGGCACGCCCGCGCTCTGGTGTGAGGAGTGCACCGACGCGAGCGCACGGCGGCCAGACGCTGCACAGCGTCTCGCGACCGATGCGCGTGGTCGAGCTGCCGGTCAACGCCAGCGAGGACCGCGTGGTCGGCAGCATCGACGTGGAGGCCGCCATCAAGCGGGGCGAGCGCCGCTTCGAGCCGGGGCTGCTCGCCGCGGCCAACCGCAACCTGCTCTACGTCGACGAGGTGAACCTTCTCGACGACCACCTCGTCGACGTGCTGCTCGACGCCGCCGCGATGGGCGTCAACACGGTCGAGCGCGAGGGCGTCTCGCTCTCGCACCCCGCCCGGCTGATGCTGGTCGGGACGATGAACCCGGAGGAGGGCGAGCTGCGCCCGCAGCTGCTCGACCGCTTCGGGCTGTGCGTCGACGTCGGCGGTCTGCAGGCCCTCGAGGACCGGGTGCGCGTCATGCAGCGTGACCATCGCGCCGCCGACGACACCTCGGAAGACGAGGATCGCGAGCAGGACCGGCTCCGCACCGTCATCGCGCGCGCCACCGAGGTGCTGCCGCTGGTCGCGCATCGGCGCCGCGATGCGCCAGTTCATCGCGCTGATCTGCGTCGAGGCGGGCGCGGTCGGGCCATCGCGCCGACATCGTGATCAGCCGCACCGCGCAGACGATCTGCGCCTGGCGCGAGGCCGAGGCGCTGGTCGACGGCGGCGTGCGGCGACCCGGTCGAGCGCGATCGACGACCTGGCGGTGAGCGCCGGCCGACGTCGTCGACCGCGGCCGAGCTGGCGCTTGCCCACCGCCGCCGCGACCACCCGTCGGCGGGACAGCAGCAGCGCGCCGTCGCCGGTGGAAGCGGCGCGCGAGCGCATGGAGGAGATGCGGCGCGACACCGAGGCGTCGGCCGCTGAGTCGGATGCCAGAGCGACAGGCCGAGGACTCCGAGGCGCCGCAGGAGTTGAGCACCACCTCCGACCAGGGCGAGGGCGCCTCGCACGGCGACCAGGCACGCGGCGGCGGAGTCGACCGCGTCGGGCACGCCGCAGCTGTACTCGGGTGACCTCTTCCCGGTGCGCAAGATCAGCCTGCCCCGCGACCGCCGCAGCCGCAAGGCGACCGGCAAGCGCAGCCAGTCGCGCAGCCCCGACCGTCGCGGCCGCTACGTGCGCGCGGTGCAGACCGAGCACACCTCCGACGTCGCCTTCGACGCCACGGTGCGCGCCGCCGCGCCCCACCAGCTGCGCCGGCGCGACGAGGCGGCCGCCGCGGGTGTCGTGGACGCGCCTGCACTGCACCTCGAGCGCCAGGACCTGCGCCAGAAGGTGCGCCGCCGCCGCACCGGCACGCTGATCGTCTTCGTCGTCGACGCCAGCGCGTCGATGGACGCCGAGCAGCGGATGCAGGCCACCAAGGGGGCGGTGCTGTCGCTGCTGCGCGACGCGTACGTCCGCCGCGACAAGGTGTCTCTGGTGGTGTTCTCGGGGCGCAGCGCGCGGGTGATCCTGCAACCCACGTCCAGCGTCGACCTCGCCGAGGAGCGGCTCCAGCGGCTGGCCGTGGGCGGCACCACCCCGCTGACCCATGGGCTGGTCGCCGGGCTCAAGGTGGTGCGGACCGAACGGCTCAGGGACGCGTCGGTGTATCCCGCTGGTCGTGCTGATCAGCGACGGGCGCGGCAACATCTCACTGTTCGGCGAGGAACCGCTGATCGAGGCGCAGCGGCTGGCGGCGCAGATCGGCGCCGAGCACGTGCGCATGCTGGTCATCGACTCCGCGCGCGACCACATCACCGCCAAGCCGCTGCCCGCGCGTCGGCGGCCCGGCGCGGCCATCGCGCTCGCAGCTGTTCAGCGGTGGCTACGGCTTCAACGCCTGCCTCGACCTCGCCGAGCGATCCGGCGGCGAGTACCTGGGCCTCTACGACCTCAGCCAGGGCGCGATCCTGGCCGGCGTGGAGCGGAGCCTGCGCGCTCGCTGAGCCGCGCGGCCGCAGGAGCGCGCCAAACAGGGACAATCCCGCCATGCAGGTCGGACGCTCCGTCTTCCCATTCACTGCCATCGTCGGCCAGGAGCCGATGCGCCAGGCGCTGGTGCTCAACGCCATCAACCCGGCCATCGGCGGCGTGCTCATCCGCGGCGAGAAGGGCACGGCCAAGTCCACCGCGGTGCGCGCGCTGGCCCGGCTCCTCCCCGAGCAGGACGTCGTGGTCGGCTGCCAGTTCGGCTGTCCACCCGATCCCGGCGAGCAGCAGT
The DNA here is from genome assembly GCA_963717185.1 of Candidatus Dormiibacterota bacterium. Classification (GTDB taxonomy): domain Bacteria; phylum Chloroflexota; class Dormibacteria; order Aeolococcales; family Aeolococcaceae; genus Aeolococcus. The sequence goes on from CAVQVY010000019.1 coordinate 6,113, forward strand.
GCCTCGACTGCAGCACGCGCAGCGCCGCCGGGGAGGAGCTGCCCCGCGCAGCCACGCCAGATGCGCGTGGTGGAGCTGCCCATCAACGCCAGCGAGGACCGGGTGGTCGGCAGCATCGACATCGAGGCGGCCATCAAGACCGGCGAGAAGCGATTCGAGCCGGGCGTTCTCGCCGAGGCCAACCGCAACATCCTCTACGTCGACGAGGTGAACCTTCTCGACGACCACATCGTCGACGTGCTGCTCGACGCCGCCGCGATGGGGCTGAACACCGTCGAGCGCGAGGGGGTGTCGGTGTCGCACCCGGCGCGCTTCATCCTGGTCGGCACCATGAACCCCGAGGAGGGCGACCTGCGCCCGCAGCTGCTCGACCGCTTCGGTCTCTGCGTCGACGTCACCGGCATCCGCGACGTCGACCCAGCGTGTCGAGATCGTCGAGCGGCGTGAGGACGTTCGAGGAGGACCCGGAGGCGTTCGCGCAGCGCTTCGACGCGCAGGAGACCGCCGAGGCTGCGCGCATCGCGCGGGCCATCCGCAGCCTGCCCGACGTGGAGATCGACCGCGACATCCTGGTGGGCATCGCCGCGCTCGGCATCGAGCTCGAGGTCGACGGCCACCGCGCCGACATCGTCACCCGCAAGAGCGCGCAGGCGCTCGCCGCGTACGAGAACCGCGACCGCGCCACCTTCGAGGACGTCGAGCGGGTCGCGCCGGCGGTCCTCGCCCATCGGGTCAAGCCGTCGGTCGCCGGCACCAAGCGCAACGTCGACCTCGGCGAGGTGATGCGGCGCGCCGTCGGCAGGGACGACGCCTAGGCCGCCTCCTGGTTGCCGGGAAGGCTCAAACCGCCTCGTCCTCGTCGTCGACCAGGGACAGGAACGGACGCCGCGCGAACACCGTCTGGCGCATCAGCCGCTGCAGCAGGTTCGGGGTGCGGTAGCTGGCCACCGGCACCGTCACCGGCTTGCGCTCGATGTTGCGGCGCGAGATGTGGATGCCGTGCTTGGGGAGGATCCGGCGCAGGTACCCCCAGGTGTCGTACAGCCCGTTGCTCACCGAACTCGTAGCCGTGCTGCAGCACCATCAGGCGGGCGCTGTACGACATCAGCTCGTGGAAGAACATCTTCTCGTCGTCGGGGCGCGGCTCGATGAGCAGGATGTCGACGTCGGGGTGGTTGTGGCGCACCAGCTTGATGTGGTCGAGCAGCCCGTCGTGGAGCATGCCGCGGAAGACCTGGTTGATCACCCCGCGCATGCCCATGTCCGCGAGGTGGTCGCCGACCAGCTCGCGCATGCCCTCCGGGGGGCTGAGGTTGCGCGTGTCCACCGGCACGATCGGGTTGATGGCGACGATCAGCGTGGCGCCGCGGTCCACGGCCACGTCGATCGCCGAGATCCCCTTGATCCCGCCGTCGACGTAGTCGATGTCGTCGATCCGCACCGGCTTGAACAGCATCGGCATCGCGCTGCTGGCCGCCGCGGCCATCGAGATGGGGACGTGGGCGCGCTCGTTGAACCGCGAGAAGACCACCCGCTGCCCGGAGTCGAGCGCGCACGGCGACGATGTGCAGCTCCTTGCGGAGCTCGCGGAAGTCATTGCTGAACCCCTCGCGGGCGAGCAGCCGCTCGAGGAAGCGCACCAGCTCGGTGTTGCTGAAGACGCCGGAGGGGAGAAGCGGGCTGAGCATGCCGAGGATGTCGACCGGGTTCAGCTTGCCGGGGTGGCGGGCGAGCTCCCAGACGATCTCCTGGGTGAGCCGGGGCAGCTTGGCGACGCGCCCCGCGGCCTCGGCGAAGTTGGGCCGGTAGATCCCCCACCGGGACGGCGGGCGGAGCAGCTGGTTGGTTCCCTCCAGCCCGAGCGCCATCTCCGTCGGTGTGATGCCGTTGACGAGGAGCGCGCTGATCATCGACCCGGCGCTTGTGCCCACGTAGATGTCGAAGTCGTTGACGCTGCTGCCGACCAGGAGGTCATCGAGGGCACGGAGGGCGCCGATCTCATAGGTGAGCCCGGTGATGCCGCCACCGCAGAGGACCAGGGCACGCTTGCCGCCGGTGGGGTCCGGCGCGACGCGACGACCGGCGGTCACGCGCCTGACGGTGGGCATGGCCAGATCATATTGGAGCGGACGCGGCTAGGATGGCGGCTCGTGTCCTCGAATGCGCTGCGCTTGATCCGCAACTTCTGCATCATCGCCCACATCGACCACGGCAAGTCCACGCTCGCGGACCGCCTGTTGGAGCGCACCGGCACGGTCGCCATGCGCGACATGCAGGACCAGGTGCTCGACACCCTCGACCTCGAGCGCGAGCGCGGCATCACCATCAAGGCGCAGGCGGTGCGGCTCGATTTCAAAGCCGCCGACGGGGTCACCTACCAGCTCAACCTCATCGACACGCCGGGCCACGTCGACTTCGCCTACGAGGTGTCGCGCGTCGCTGGCCGCATGTGAGGGGCGCTGTGCTGGTGGTCGACGCCTCGCAGGGGATCGAGGCACAGACGCTCGCCAACGTGTACGCGGCGCTGGAGGCGGACCTGGAGATCATCCCCGTGATCAACAAGATCGACCTTCCCGCCGCCGACCCCGAGCTGGTGCGCCGGGAGATCGAGGACGTCATCGGCCTGCCCGGTGACGGTGCGCTGCTCGCCAGCGCGCGCCAGGGGATCGGCATCGACGAGATCCTCGAAGCGGTGGTGGCCCGCGTGCCGCCGCCGACCGGCGACGTCGACGCGCCGTTGCAGGCGCTCATCTTCGACAGCAAGTACGACATCTACCGCGGCGTGATCGTCTACGTGCGGGTGATGCACGGGGTGATACGCCAGGGTCAGCGCATCCGCATGATGGCCACCGGCAAGGACTTCGTCGTCGACGAGGCCGGCGTCTTCCGGCCCCAGATGATGTCGACCGGTTCGCTGAGCCCGGGCGAGGTCGGCTACGTCGTCGCGTCGGTGAAGGACGTGCGCGACAGCAAGGTCGGCGACACCGTCACCGATGCCGCCAACCCGGCGCCGCGCCCGCTGCCCGGGTACCGCACGGTGACCCCGATGGTGTTCGCGGGGATCTTCCCGATCGACTCGGACGACGTCCAGGACCTCAAGGAGGCGCTCTCCAAGCTCAACCTCAACGACGCCTCGCTCGTCTACGAACCCGAAGTCGTCAGTGGCGCTGGGCTTCGGGTTCCGCTGCGGCTTCCTGGGGCTGCTGCACATGGAGATCGTGCAGGAGCGGCTGGAGCGGGAGTTCGACCTCGAGCTGCTCACCACCGCGCCCACCGTCGAGTACCGGGTGCGGATGCGCAGCGGAGAGATGGTGGCCGTCGACAACCCGGCAATGCTCCCGGACCCGGCTCACATCGACGTCGTCGAGGAACCGCGGACCCGGGCCACGATCTTCGTGCCCAAGGACTACGTGGGTCCGCTGATGGAGCTGTGCCAGGACCGCCGGGGCGAGCTCCTCGACATGCAGTACCAGCCGGGTGACCGCGTCGCGCTGGTGTACGACCTGCCGCTGGGAGAGATCATCCATGACTTCTACGACCAGCTGAAGTCGCGCAGCCGCGGCTACGCGTCGCTCGACTACGTGATCACCGGCTTCCGTGCCGAGAAGCTGGTCAAGCTCGACATCCTGGTCGGCGGCCAGCGCGTCGACGCGCTCTCGATGATCGTGCATCGCGACAAGGCGGCCTTCCAGGGGCGGAGGCTGGCCGAGCGGCTGCGCAAGCTGATCCCGAGACAGCTGTTCGAGGTGCCCATCCAGGCGGCCATCGGCGGCAAGATCATCGCCCGGGAGACGGTCTCGGCGATGCGCAAGGACGTCCTGGCCAAGTGCTACGGCGGCGACATCACCCGCAAGCGCAAGCTGCTCGAGAAGCAGAAGGAGGGCAAGAAGCGGATGAAGCGGGTGGGCAACGTCGAGATCCCACAGGAGGCCTTCATGGCCGTGCTCAAGCTGGACGACTAGCCGTGGCAGCCAGGAAGCGACGCCGCCCGGCCAAACCGAGGACGAACCCCCAGGTGGCAGTCGAGGCCGCCGCCGCCCCGGAGGCCGCGGTGGCTCAGCCTCGCCGCCGGCCGCCTGTGCCGGCGCTGGACGCGCGGGACGTGCCCTGGACGGGGATGGGCCTGCTGGCCCTGCTCGGGCTCGCCTTCCTCGTGCAGATCCCGGTGGGGGTGATCATCAACCTCACCTCGCACACCAACCCGCTGATCATCGATGTCTTCTTCTTCCAGCCGCAGTACCTGGTGATCGCCTGCGTGCTGGTCATGCCGCTGGCCCGCAGGCTCGCCGGACAGAAGCGCAACCTGCGCCTGCTCGAGACCCTGTCGATCGGGGTGATGTACGCGCTGCTGTCGCTGATGCTGGGCACCGTCTTCGTCCACCCGGCGAACGCCGCGCAGTCGACCGACCAGTTCATCAGGAACCTCAAGCTCAGTGACGGCCTGCTCATCGCGCTCTCGGACGTGATCGCCCTCTTCGGGACCGTCACCCTCTACCCGGGTTTCAGCCGCCTGCTCGGCGCCCCGGCGCGCCGTGCCCGCGCGCGCATGGTCCAACGCGCCACGGCCGGCTCCGCCGGGCGCACGCCCCGCCCCGCCGCCCCCAGGGATGGCACCCCCGCAGCCAGGAGGAAGCCGGGACAGAAACGGTAGGGCGGGCCCCGTTCGCGCAAGGCGCTCACGCGGTTGCGAAGCGGTTGTAACAAGATCACCGATGCCGGCTGTGGAGGCAACGGTGGCCCGGATGATGTGGGCCATGCGCTTTGCGCGATCCCGTCCTGCCGTCACGTCCGTGAAACGACGCCGCCGCCAGCACGGCCAGGGGATGGTGGAGTTCGCCCTGGTCGCCCCGGTGTTCTTCTTCGTGATCTTCGCGATGATCGACGGCGGCTTCCTGCTGTTCAGCGTCAACGCGGTGGACCAGGCCACCACCATCGGCAGCAACTCGATCGCGGGCCTCGGCAAGCTCTCGACGGCCGACATCACCGCGCTGCAGCGGATGGGGACGTCGTCCAGCATCGGCACCACGTCGCTGATCAACATCTCCGAGATCGACGTCGAGGAGCTGGTCACCAACTCCACCGGCGACGGGTTCAACGTCAACTCCACGGGCGCCCCGGTGGTCCAGGCGGACTGCATCCCCTACGGCGGCAGCATCGCGGGGCCCTGCGTCAACAAGTACAAGTTCACCAGCTTCGGGGCCACGCCGAGTGTCAGCGTCCTCAACGGCGGGTGCACCTCGACAGTTGACGCATCGCAGTGCCCGCCCTGGCCACCGTCGGCACGCAACGTCTACAACGGGCAGAGCTCGTTCGTCGGGCTGAAGGTCAGCTACACGTACAAGTTCTTCACGGGCGTGGCAGGAACGGCAAACCTGACCACGACCAAGACCTTCCGCCTCGAGCCACAGAACGCGCCCGGCACATGAGCCTGAGACGACGCGTTCAGAAGGGCCAGGCGGCGGTCGAGCTGTGCTTCGTGCTGCCGGTGTGCCTGCTGCTGTTCATGGGCGTCTACACGGCGGGGTCCTTCATCTCCGACCTCAACGTCGCCGGCCAGGCGACCAGGGCCGGCAGCCGGCTGGGGGCAGAGGTCGGCAACTACGGCTACGGCACGTCCACAGCGCTGACCGCCGCCTGCATGGGTGCGAGCACCACCAACCCGTGCGCGGTCGACCAGGACATCGTGACCTCGGTGAACACCGTCACCAAGGGGATGAACAACGTCTCGTCCTTCGACGAGATCGACATCTACGACCCCTGCTCGGTGGCCAACGGCGCCTGCACCGGGCCATCGAGCGTCTGCAGCGACGCCGGGAACATCAACGGGGCGTACGTGGCCGGGCAGGACCCGGCCGACGTGTACAAGCTGGTGAGCGGCACGTGGACCCTGCAGGGCAGCGCCGGTTACACGCTCGACAAGCGCACCCAGCTGCATCCCAACGAGCTCGCAGTCGGTGTACGCCTCGTCTACCACTTCCAGGCATCCGCGCCCATCTCGTTCTTCAACATGCAGACGTCGCAGTACGCCGTCATGTGCTTCGCGCCATCTGAGTCAGGGACATGAACATGAACCATCGACCACTGCGCCGCAGCCGCCCGGGACGAAGCTCGAGCAAGGGCCAGGTGATGCCCATCTTCGCGCTCGTCGTGGTGGTGCTCTTCGCCGCCACCGGGCTGGCCGTCGACGCCGGGATGGCGTACCTCTCCTACAACGGCGCCGAGCGTGCCGCGGCCGCGGCCGCGCTGGCCGGTGTGCCGTACATGCCCACCGGGATGCCCACCGGCACCAACTCCAGCACGTCGTGCGCCGGCACGGCAGGGGCGGCAGCATGCGCCGCCACGGCTCGCGACGGGCTCACCAACGGCGCCATGGTCAACGGCCATGCGGTCACGGTCACGGTGTCGCGCTACCCGTCCGGTTGTGGGTCGCTCGCCAACCCATGTGCCGACAACAAGCTGCAGGTGCAGGTCAGCGCCTGGGTGAAGCCGACGTTCCTCCACGTCCTCGGCTTCAGCGACCACGCCGTCGTGGCCACCGACACCGCGTTCTTCCTGCCCCCCATCTCCCTTGGTCAGCCGGGGGCGCAGCTGGGCAGCAGCGTCGACCAGCTGGGCACGTCCAGCAACTACTACTTCCTGCGCTCCGAGGGATACGGCAACCCGCGCACCGAGGGGGACGCCTACGACCCGTACAACCAGAACGTGACCATCACCTGCCAGCAGAGCGTCACCACCGACCCCGGGAACTCGGGCAACTCGACCGACGTCCACGCCCTGAGCAACAACCTCAAGACCGACGTCACGGACGCCAGCCTCACGGGCGCCGGCGCGCAGGCATTGCCCGAACGAGGGGGGTACGACTTCTCGCTCACCGTCCCGACTGCGGTCTCGGCGGCGTACGCCCGCGTCTACAACCCTGCGTTCGCTCCAGACAACGGCTTCCAGCCGGCGGGCCAGAACTTCAACATGCACGAGCAGGACAGCAGCTTCTCCGGGAACACGTACACCGACCAGTACTCGGCGATGGAGTACACCCTGTTCAAGGTCAACGACCGGTTCGACCACACCAGCGACACGCCACTGAGCCAGCTGGTGGTCGATCCCCTCAACGTGACCGTCACCAGCGGGGCGGTGTCATCGTTCGTCGACGTGCGCTATCCCACCCAGACTCTGTCGGCGTCGTCCAACGCGGCGGTCTTCAACTACATCCTCAACAACGTCTACCACCAGTGGGTCGACGTGGGCTCCGCTCCGGCGGCCTCCACGGCATGGACCTCCGGTGGCGTCAACTACAACATCTTCCACGTGGTCAAGCCGCTGACGGCGGGCTCGCTCGCGCCCGGCTCCTACCGGATGCGCGTCGACATGCTCGACTACCAGGGACTGCGCCCCGGTGATGATGCCGGTGCATCGCAGTGCTCCCGCGCCCACAAGGGCTACGCCATCCAGCTGGCGACGGGCGGCGGGGTGATGTGCTCCGACCCCGGCTGCCAGGTGTCGGCGCTCGACGAGCTCGCGGTGTACACGCCGATCGTGACCTCGGGCACCAGCGGCTTCTCCGTGCCGCTGTTCAACCTGCCGGCGGACTACGCTGGTCAGACCGTCAACTTCTACATCTACGACCCCGGCGACGTGAGTGGACAGAACGCCATCTCGATCCTCAACCCCGACGACACCAGCTGTGGAGGTGCTGGACAGGGCGGCTGCCTGTTCAGCTCGTCGACGGGCGTCCCCGTCTACGACCTCGGGATCAGTCGAAACACGTCCCTGTCCGGGCTGTCGACGGTCGACACCGCGGACTCGTGCGCATCCCCCCAGATCCAGCCGAACGTGAACCAGGCCCTGGTCAACACATACCCGATCGGCGGCACCTGCGCCGGGCGCTCCAGCACGTTCTTCAACGGGCGCTGGATTCTCTTTCAGCTGCAGATCCCCTCGAACTACGCGGGCGGGTACAGCACGGCGAGCAGCAACACGTACTGGCAGCTGCACTACTCGCTGACCAGTGGTACATCGACTGACACCTTCACGATCGCGGTCAACTACGCCAACTCGCCGGTGCACCTCCTGTAGGACGCCGCCCGCTGCACGGGAGCGCCACCGCCGTACAGTGGCGCCCATGACCGCGGACCCCGGCGTCGGCTCGCTGTACCTGCACATCCCCTTCTGCGAGAGGAAGTGCGAGTACTGCGACTTCGTGTCCGTCGCGGGGGCACACGGCCAGCATGAGTACGTCGCAGCCCTGCGGGCCGAGGTCCGCGCCCTCTCCCCGGCATTGGACGGCCGATCGCTGCGCACCATCTTCGTCGGCGGCGGCACGCCCGGGCTCCTCGACCTCGGGCCTGATGGCGGGGTTGATGGAGGAGGTGCGCGGTACCTTCGACATCGATCCGACCGCTGAGGTCACGCTCGAGGTCAACCCGTCCAGCTCGTCGCTGCGACGCGCCCAGGCCTGGCGTGACTCGGGCTTCAACCGCGTCAGCGTGGGCGTGCAGAGCACCCACGCGGACATCCTCCGCTTCCTCGGGCGCGTGCATGACGCCGGACGTGCCATCGCGGCCCTGCGCGAGGTGCGCCAGGCGGGCTTCGACAACGTCAGCGCCGACCTCATCTACGCGGTTCCCGGGCTGGATGACAAGCCATGGGAGGAGTCGCTCCTCAGGGTGATCGAGGCAGAGCCCGACCACGTGTCGTGCTACGAGCTGACCGTCGAGACCGGGACGCCCCTACATCGATCCGTGGCCGAGGGCCGGGTGCGCGTGGTGGACCCCGAGACTGCGCTGCGGCAGCACCGGATCGCGGTCGAGGTGCTGGCGCGCGCCGGCTACGCGCAGTACGAGGTGAGCAACTTCGCGCGTCCAGGTCGCCAGTGCGCGCACAACCTCGTGTACTGGCGCAACGGCCACTACGCCGCGGCCGGCGTCGGTGCGCACGGGCACCTCCCGGCGCAGCCTGGCGCCGGCGTTCGGGCTCGAAGCCCCGACGGGCGCGCTCGCCTTCCGGTACGACCACGGCCGTGATGTGGCGGGTTATGTCGCCGACCGCGCCGCGGGAGCGCTGTCGGTCCGCAATGTCGAGTGGATCGACGCCGGCGATGCGCGAACGAGGAGTCGATCATGCTCGGGCTGCGCCTGCGCGAAGGCGTGCGGCTGGAGCGGGACGGTGCCATCGCGGAGGCCCGCGAGCTGGCGCCGCCGGCTTTCTCGACCTCGCCGGGGCGCGCGCCACGGTGACCCCGCGCGGCGAGGACGTGCTCAACCAGCTGGCGCTGCGCCTGGCGTCCCACCGCGCCTGACCGTCGCTTTCACTGGCGGCGGCTGTGGTCACGCTGTAACGCGGTGACCGAGGGGTCGGCCCGGCTGCAGACGGCCGGGTCACGATGTGCTCTCGCCACTGGAAGTCTGGCCCGGAAAACCTCAGGATTGCGGCCTATGAACCGCCCGCCGATCCACGAGCCGCCGTCGCCGCCTGTCGTGGCCGCGCTGCTGCGCGCCGGGCCTGTCGCTGTCGACGGCGACTGGCGATGGAGCCGTGGAAGGCGCACGAGGTGCTCGAGCTCCTCCGCCTCTCGGTGCGAAGCGAGCCGCAACTCGGGCCGGCGGCGCCGGCCCGTGGTACCATTTAGCACTCGACCATAAGGAGTGCTAACAACCCGCCAAAGCGGGAGCCCGGCAAGGAGAGCGCGTTGGAGACACCCGTCCCCATCCCCCTCGACGCGCGAAAGCAGCAGATCCTCAAGGCCGTGGTCGCCGACTACACCCGCACCGGCGTGCCGGTCGGCTCACACGCCCTGGCGATCCACCTGGCTTCGTGGTCGTCGGCAACGATCCGCAACGACCTCGCCAACCTCGTCGAGGTCGGCTACCTGCTCCAGCCGCACACCTCCGCCGGCCGGGTTCCGTCGGACCTCGGGTACCGCTACTACGTCGACTTCCTGATGGAGGAGGAGCCGGTGCCCGTCGGCCGTGCGGCGCCAGATGGATCCCTTCTTCGCGCAGCTGACCGGCGGCCTCGAGGAGACGCTCGAGGTGGCCGCGCGCGCCCTGGCGCTGGCCACCGACGCGGTGAGCATGGTCACCGGGCCACGCGCGTCTGGGAGCGACGCCTCAAGCACCTCGACCTCATCTCCCTGGAGCCTCGCCACGCCCTGGTGCTGCTGGTGCTCGAGGGCAACCTGATCCGCCAGCAGCCGATCGCGCTGGCTCGCGACGCCGAGCAGGCGGAGCTGAGCGCGCTCGCCCACCGCCTCAACGGCGCACTCGAGGGCGCCGACTCGCGGCAGGTCGCAGCCACGCCGGCGGCCAACTGGAGCCCGAGGGGTCCCTGTGGACGGCGATCGCGCCCGCCATCGCGGCTCTGATGGAGTCGCGTCGATGCCGGCCAGGACACGCTGGTGGTGCACGACGGCGTGCGCAACCTGCTCCACCAGCCGGAGTTCGGCGACGTCGGTCGCTTCCAGGAGGTGCTCGACCTCCTCGAGGAGGAGCGTGTGCTCGGTGAGATGCTCGCCGCCATCGAGACCGACCACGGCACCCAGATCATGATCGGCCGCGAGACCGGCCTCGAGCAGCTGCGCCAGTGCAGCCTGGTGATGACCACCTACCGAGTGGGCGCGCAGCGCTGGGGCACGCTCGGTGTGCCTCGGTCCCACCCGCATGCAGTACTCGCAGGTGGCTCCGCGGGTTCGCTACGTGGCCACGCGGGTCGGCGACACCCTGAGCCGCACGCTCCGATGAGCCCGACGCCAGCGCGCTGAGCACCCGGCGACGGGTGACGGTGACCGCGATGACGCCGAGCCCGACGACGGCGCCACTGCGGACGCACCGGTGGAGGCCGCCGCCCCCGAGCCGGACGAGCGCTACCTGCGCCTCGCCGCCGACTTCGAGAACTTCCGCCGTCGCAAGGACGCAGGAGCTGTCCGACCGCTCGCGCTACGCCAGCGAGGAGGCGGCCAGGGCGCTCCTGCCGGTGCTCGACAACCTCCGCAGCGCGGTCGCCCACGCCGCCGAGGCCGGCACCGAGGAGTTCTTCGTGAGCGGGCTCGAGCTCGTGGTGCGGGAGTTCGAGACCGCGCTGGAGAAGCTCGGCGTGGTGCCGATCGAGGCCGAGGGGCAGCCGTTCGACCCGGCGCTCCACGAGGCGATCGGCAGCGCGGACGGAGGCGACGTCGACGTCGACACAGTGGTCGACGAGGTGCAGCGCGGCTATCGCCTCCACGACCGCGTGCTCCGCCCGTCGCTGGTGCGCGTCGCGCATCCCGCTGCGCCGGGAAGGGCGAGTAGTGGCCACCGTCAAGCGCGACTACTACGAGGTGCTCGGCGTCGAGCGAACCTGCCACCGGGGCGGAGCTCAAGAAGGCCTATCGCAAGCTGGCCATGGAGTTCCACCCCGACCGCAACCAGGGCGACAAGCAGGCCGAGGAGCGCTTCAAGGAGGTCGGCGAGGCGTACTCGGTGCTGAGCGACCCGCAGAAGCGCCAGCGCTACGACACCTTCGGTCACTCCGCCAACGGCATGCCCGACCTCGGCGGGTTCTCCTTCGACTCCGCCTTCGACCTCTTCGACATGTTCTTCGGCGGCGGCGGCGGACGGCGGCGCCACGCGGCGGTCCGCAGCCCGGCGCCGACCTGCGCATGAACGTGGACATCAGCTTCGAGGAGTCGGTGTTCGGCGCCACCCGGACGGTCGAGGTGCCGCGCAAGGGAACCTGTTCCGACTGCAGCGGCAGCGGCGCCGCCCCGGGGACACAGGCCACCCAGTGCCCCGACTGCGGCGGCAGCGGACAGGTGCGCCGCAGCGTGCAGAGCATCTTCGGGCAGATGGTCAACGTCAGCGCGTGTCCGCGCTGCCGCGGCGAGGGACGGATCGTCGACCAGCCGTGCCCCACGTGCCGCGGACAGGGCCGCGTCGACGAGCGCCAGAAGCTCGACATCACCATCCCTCCCGGTGTCGATGAGGACGTCACCCTGCGCTACGCCGGCCAGGGCGAGGCGGGTCCGCGCGGCGGGGCGCGCGGCGACCTGTACGTCGGCTTCCGGATCGCCCCGCATCCACACCTGGTCCGGCGCGGCCAGGACCTGCTCTACGAGCTGGCGGTGAGCGTTCCGCAGGCGGTGCTCGGCGATCGCATCACCGTGCCGACCGTCAACGGCGAGCACACTGTCGACGTGCCCGCCGGCACCCAGCACGGCAAGGTGCTCAAGATCGCCGGGATGGGCGTGCCCCACGTGCGCAGCGGCCGGCGCGGCGACCAGCTCTGCATCGTCCACGTGGCGGTCCCGACCCACCTCACCGGCAGCCAGCGGGAGCTGTACGAGCAGCTCGGCCAGCGCGAGGGCAGGCCCGCCGACGTCAGGAAGGGCTTCTTCGACTCGCTCAAGGACGCCTTCCGCGGGTAGGGCCGCCGGCGAGCGGTCCGGCGGTGAGCGCTAGCCGGGCGGCCAGGTCATCGCGCGTCCACCGAGCAGGTGGAGATGGAGGTGGTTCACCGTCTGGCCACCGTCCCGGCCCACGTTGGTGACGATGCGATACCCGGTCTGGTCGATGTCCTCGCTGACCGCCAGCTGCTGGCTGACGTGCAGCAGGCGCGCCCACAACGGGTCCTGGGCCGCGGTCAGCTCAGCGGCCGAGGCGATGTGCTCGCGAGGGATCACCAGGATGTGCGTGGGCGCCTGGGGGTTGATGTCGCGGAACGCGACCACCACGTCGTCCTGGTGGACGAGGGTGGCGGGGATGTCACCAGCCGCGATGGAGCAGAAGAGGCAGTCGCTCACGGGCCGACCAGCCTAGCGCGAAGCACACCGCCGGAGAACTCGTCGACCTCGACGGTGGCCACCCCACCGACCCCGGTTCCCGGCGGCACGGCGGCAACCACCTCGAGGTACGTGGCGCTGATGCCGTGGGCGACACCGGCCTCCACCCGGTCCCACACCACCCGGTGGCGGGCGCCCACCGCGCGGGCGCGCCGGGCGTCGCCCGTTGCGGCTGCGGCGCGCCGCACCTCTGCGCTGCGCCGCCGGGCCGACGCGTCGTCGACACGGTGCTGGATCGCGGCTGCCGGTGTGTCGTCTCGCGGCGAGTAGCGGAAGGTGTGCGCCGCGAGCATCTCCGTCTGCTCGATGAGCGCAAGGGTGCGCGCGTGGTCCTCGTCGGTCTCGCCGGGAAAGGCCACCATCACGTCCGTGGTGAACTCCGTGTCGGGGTCGAGGTCGCGCAGCGCTGCGCACACGCGCAGGTACTGAGCGCGGCGGTAGCCGCGGTGCATGGCGCGCAGGATGGCGTCGCTGCCGCTCTGCAGCGGCATGTGCCAGTGCGAGCAGAGCTGCGGGTGGCTGTTGAGCTCGATGAGCTCGGCCGTGATGTCGTTGGTGTTGATGCTGCTGAGCCGGATCCGAGCCCGCGTGCCGACGTCGTCGAGGAGGGTGCGCACCAGGTGCGCGAGGCTCGAGCCTTCGGCGCGACCGTAGGAGCCGAGGTCCACCCCGGTGAGCACCACCTCGAAGTGCCCGGCGTCGACGGCGGCGCCCACCCGGTCGCGAACCTCGCCGGCAGCCAGGGAGTGCGACGGCCCGCGCGCACGCCACACCGAGCAGTAGGTGCAGCGATGGTCGCAGCCGTCCTGCACCTTGACGAACGCGCGGCTCCGCACCGGTGCGACAGCGGCTGTGGCTGTGTCGTGCGCCGCGTTGCGCCGCGAGCGCGAGGACGTGTCGGGCGATGCCGTCCTTGGCCGCGTTGGCGAAGACAGCATCCACACCATCGGGGAGCGCGCTCCGGCCCTCGCGGTCGTCGCGCATGTAGAGGTGCGGGTTGCCGTCGACGCTGCACCCGGTCAGCACGATGTGGGCGCCGGGATCGGCGCGGCGGAGCCGGCGCAGCCGCTGGCGGGTGGTGGCGTCGGCCGCGACGGTGACCGTGCACGAGTTGAGCACGCGCACGTCGGCGGGCTGCTCCTCGGCCACCACCTCACACCCGGCGGCGGCGAGACGGCCGGCGAGGTCGGCCATCTCCGCGTAGTTCACCTTGCACCCCAGCGCGGTGACCGAGACGCGCAGCGGCATGCCGTCGCTCACGATGGGGGGATTCGCGCGACGCCGCCGGCGAGGTCGCCGCTGCGTGCCAGCAGCAGCGCACAGGCAACCGCGGCTGCGTAGCGGGTGCGCAGGATCCGCGCGCCCATGTGCACGGTCTGCGCGCCGGCGCGACGCAGGGTGTCGAGGTCGTGCTCGCCGAACCCGCCCTCCGGGCCGATGCACAGCCCCACCGGCGTGCTCGCGTCCACCTCGAGGTCTGCAAGCGAGCGGTCGCCGTCGAACGTGCACGCGATGACCCTCGATCCCGGTTCCAGCGCGGCGAGAGCGTCGGGGAGCTGGACGGGCGGGTGCACGCGAGGGATCATGCCGCGCCCGGCCAGCTGCGCCGCCTCGGTGGCGACGGCCTGCCAGCGGTGGACGCGGTTGGCGGTGCGGTCCCCGGATGGGCGGCTCACCACCCGTTCGGTGATCACCGGGCGGATCACCGCGACCCCGACCTCGACGAGCAGGTCGACGCAGTCCTCCATCCGCTCGCGGGGAAGTGCCTGCACGGCGGTGATGTGCAACCGCGGCTCGCCGGTGACCGCCCGCGTCCAGGTGACCTCACCCTCCACCCGGTCGGGCCGGACGCTGCGCAGCAGCACCCCGTGCTCCCTCCGGTCATCGTCGACGACCACGATCGAGTCGCCGCTGCGCATGCGCAGGGAACGCGCGATGTGGCTCGCCACCGGCCCCTCCATCACCAGGCCGTCTGCGGAGATGTCGCCGCCGTTGACGAAGAACCTCTGTGGCACCCGGCTATTCTCCGCGCCCTACCCGGCGAGGAAGTCGAGACGGACGTGCCGCTGCGGGTTGTCGGCGTTGAGGTCCACCAGCACCACGCGCTGCCAGGTCCCCAGGACGACGCGTCCCGCCGCGACCGGGAGGGTCAGCGATGGGCTGACCAGGGCGGGAAGGAGGTGGTCGGCGCCGTGGCCGCTGCTGCCGTGGCGGTGCGAGTAGCGATCATCGCGAGGGAGCAGCCGCTGCAGCGCGCCGACCAGGTCGCTCTCGGAACCGCTGCCTGTCTCCATCAGCGCGAGTCCCGCGGTGGCGTGGAGCGCGAGGATGGAGAGCAGGCCGTCACCACCGGCGCGCACGAAGTCTTCGACCTCGTCGGTGATGTCCACCACCTGCGCCGCGCTGGTGTCGACGGTGATCTGCCCAGTTCGCACGGCGGCTTCCTCGGGTGCCTGGTTGCGGCAGGGTGGGTGGACCGGGCGATTGTCACCGGTGGGCACATGCTGACGGCCCGGTAGCATCCGCGCGCCATGACCGACACGCGCCTCGCCGCACCGGACGGGACCGAGCTCGCCGTCACGGTCGCCGGCGAGGGGCCGCCGCTGCTCGATGATCCCCGGGCTGGGCGCCACCCGGGTCATCTTCGACCCGCTGGTGCCGTTGCTGCTGACGGGCTTCCGCGTCCTCGTGTACGACCAGCGCGGCGTCGGCGCGTCCCAGCTGACCCCCGGGCCGTACACCACCGAACAGCTCGGCGACGACGCCGCCGCGGTCCTCGACGGCCTCGAGGTCGAGCGCGCCATGGTCCTCGGCGCCTCGTTCGGAGGCATGGTCGCCCAGCAGCTCGCCGTCGGGCACCCCGACCGGGTCCGGGCCCTGGTTCTCGCGGCCACCGGGCCGGGTCCGGCGCACCTCGCCCGCGCCCCCGACCCGGCCGCGTCGGCTGCGCTCCTCGGCAAGGGTGCGCGGACACCCGAGGAGGCCTACCGGCTCGCCTGCACGGTGCTGTACTCGCGCCGTTTCCAGGAGGAGCACGCCGAGTTCATCGAGGAGCAGGTGCGCGACCGCGCCCGGCGTCCCGTCGCCGCACGTGCCTTCCAGGCGCAGCTCGCGGCATCTGCCGGTCATGACGCGTGGGACCGCCTGCCCTCGATCAGCGCCCCCACCCTGGTGATGCACGGCAGCGAGGACGCGGTGATGCCCCTGGCCAACGCCGAGCTGCTCGCCGAGCGCATCCCCGGGGCCATGCTCGAGGTGTTCGACGGCGCCGGCCATCTCTTCTTCCACGAGCAGCCTGAGCGAACCGCGCAGGCGCTGAGCGCGTTCGAGGCCGCGCACCGGCTGACGGTGGACGCCTAGCCCGAGCCGGTCACGTCCTCGTCGGTGTGCCCGTCAGCGGCCGCGACCTCCTCGGTGGTGGACCCGGCGCGTTCGTCGTCCCCTTCACCGCCGTTGGCACGCCGGCGGTTGGCCTCCTGCACCGCCGCGATCTGCGCCGGCGCGGTCGCCGTCGCCGTGGTCTCGCGGATCACGGTCACCTTGATCATCCCCGGGTACTGCATCTCGTTCTCGATCTCGTGGGCGATCTCGCTGCTCAGCTCGGGCACCTGCGCATCCTTCACCTGCTTGGCGCGCACGAAGATGCGCACCTCGCGGCCCGCCTGCAGCGGGAACGCCCGCTCGACACCGGAGTGGCGGGTGGCGATCGTCTGCAGCTGCTCGAGTCGCGCCAGGTAGGTGGCCAGGGTGTCGCGCCGCGCCCCCGGGCGCGATGCGCTGATCGCGTCCGCGCAGATGGTGAGCATGGCCAGGTCGGTGGTCGGCTCCTCGTCGAAGTGGTGCGCCTTGACCGCGTGGATGATTCCCGGGTCGGCGCCGAGAACACGAAGAACCTCGCCACCGATGATCGCGTGTGACCCTTCGACATCGTGGTCGACGGCCTTGCCGATGTCATGGAGCATCCCGGCCTCGCGCGCCACGGTCTGCGACATGCCCAGCTCGGCCGCGAGGACACCACAGATGTGCCCGGTCTCCTCGCAGTGGAGCAGCGCGTTCTGGCCGTACGAGAAGCGGAAGTGGAGCGTGCCCATCAGCTCGGCCAGTTCGGGGCGCCCCTCCATCTGCATCTCCCAGAGCGCCTGCTCGCCGAGCTGGCGCACCTTGCTCGAGAGCGCCCCGCGGGTCCGCTGCAGGAGCGGCGGCACCTCGGAGGCCTGGAGCTTGCGGTCGACCACCTCCAGCGCCGCCTGCCTGGCCACCTCGCGCCCGACCGGGTCCATCCCGCGCAGCGTTGCCTGGGCACGATCCTCGTCGACACCGAGCTCCATGCCGGTGTCCTCGGCGATCACCGACAGAGCACTGAGCAGCCGCTCGCGAGCGTGCTCGTCGAGGTCGTCCAGGGACAGCGGCGCCGCGCGGGCCACGCCGTCGTCGTGACCGCTCAGCTGGCGTTCCATCGCCTCGACGATGAGCGTCCGTGCCGCCGGCTCGGCGTCACCGACGCGCTCGAGGAGCGCCGCCTCGACCCGCGCGGCCTGCTCGTTGGCGAGGTCGTTGTCGACGCGCTCGAGGACCAGCCGCTCGGCGGTGTCACGGTCGAGGTCGGCAACTCGCTCGAACGTTGCCGCCACCTCCGCTCGCGCCGCGGCGAGGGCGGCGGCGCGCTCGTCGATCTCCTCGCGGCGCTTCTTGTGGAGATGGCGGCGCTCGTCGAACACGGCACGGCGGTCGCGGTAGGTGCGCTCGCGCTCCTCGGTCAGCGCGTCGGTGGCCTCGACAGCCTGCTGGCGCACCAGCACCTCCTCACGCACGGCTTCCCGTGCCGCCAGGGCCTGCTCGCGTGCCTCCGCGACCAGGCGGTCCGCCTCGGCGCGGGCGCGTGCGGCAGCGGCCGGGTCGTCCGCGGGTGGCGCAGCGGCTGGTCGGGGAGCCGGACGCCGGGCCAGGGTGAGCGCGGCGACGCCGACGCCGGCGGCCAGCAGGATTGCCACGGCAAGGACGGCGATCACTCGCCGAGTGTACGGGGGACGCCGTCCACCGCCTCCGCGCTGAGCCGGTCAGCCGCCGGGCGGGGGATCGAAGGGGTCTGCCACCTCGTTGACCAGCTCGCGCGAGAAGAGGAGCGCCGCGGGCGGAAGCGTCCGCCGCCGGTCCCAGACCAGCGCCATGGTGCGCGCGATCGGGGGATCTCTCAGGGGGATCACGTTGACGCGCCCGGATGGCGAGGGGAGTGGCATCGGCATCAGGGTGATCCCCAGGCCGGCCTCGACCAGCCCCTGGACGATGCTGAAGTCGTCGCCCTCGTAGGCCACCTTGGTGGACAGACCCTGCGCGGCGAAGGCGTCGTCGATGACCTTGCGCAGGCCGCTGCGCGAGCGCGGCAGGATGAGCGGCTCCTCGGCGAGGTCGCCGAGCGCGACCGAGGTCCGGCCGGAAAGGCGGTGGCCGAGCGGGACGACAACGGCGACCCGTTCGCGGAAGAGCGGGACGGTCTCGAGGTCCGGGGTGTTGACCGGAGGGGGCCCGAGGATGCCGAGGTCGAAGTCGCCGGCCAGCACCCCGCTGGCCACCTCGGCGGTGGTGCCCTCCTCGAGGATGAAGCGCACCCCCGGGTGGGCCTGGAGGAAACGCGCCAGCCTCTGCGGCAGCCAGCGCGCGCCGACGGTGTGGAGGAAGCCGAGCCGGACCTCGCCCGACTCGGCTGAGACAGCCCCCTCGGCGTCGGCCACGGCCTCGCGGAGATCGCTGAGCAGGCGCTCGGCACGGCCCACGAACCGCTTGCCGGCCTGGGTGAGCCGGATGGAGCGCCCGATCCGTTCGAAGAGCGGAACCCCGATCTCCTGCTCGAGGCGGGCGATCTTGCGGCTGACCGTTGACGGATCTGCCTGCAACGCCTCCGAGGCCCGGCCTAGATGCTCGACCCGGGCCACCTCCAGGAAGGTCCGCAAGGAGTCGGCATTGATGCGATCCATGCATCAATCTGATCCGAAAAGTGCTCTTGATGTCAACGCTGGACGCGGATAATCTTGAGTTCAGTGGTGACCGAAACGTCTACAGAACCGTTGTCACGGCTGCCGGCGCCAACCCGAGGAGATTGAATTGCTGATTGAGAATGCCACCCAGGAGGTGCATGACGCGCGGCAGCGTCATCACCGGGAGATGGTCGAGCGGACCCGCCTGCGCCGCCTCGTCGAACGCGTCGACGAGGTGATCAGTGCGTGCGAGGAGATCCACCTCCAGAGCATCAAGGAGACCCCAGCCGACCTCAAGTCGCGGGCCGAGGACGTCTTCTCCTTCGCCCGAAGCGCGGTGTCGAAGACCGGGGACCGCGAGGCGCTGGCCGCCGTCGAGGAGGCCATCGGCCGCCGCCAGGTCAAGATCACCGAGATCATGGACATCCTCTGGACCATCCAGGAGATCGTCTTCGACCTCATGCTGCCGTGGCGCACCGAGCTCCCCGAGGATGTCGAGCCCGATGGGCCGATCACCGGTGCTCCCGACTGGAGGCGCTGGACGGCCGTCGCCTGAGCTGAGCGGTCAGCTCTCCTCGGCCGCGCGGCCCTCGTCGCACACGGTGCGGTACTCGCAGCGCGTGCAGTTCCACGCCGACGGGTGTGGCGGGAAGTCGCCGTCCCGCCACGCGGCCGCCATGTCGCGGGCGGTGACCGAGAGGAACCGGTACGAGGTGTCGAGCTGCTCGAGGGTGAACGCCACCCGGGTCACCTCGGCGGTCTGCAGGTGGTGCAGCTCGACGGCGACGTCGTCGTGCGCTCGCGCGTGACACGGCGACCGCGTAGGCGCGCACCTGGATGTCCCTGCGCAGCCGCTCCTCGTCGCCGTGGCGGCCCGGTCTTGTAGTCGACGACGTCACCGCCGCCGGCCGCGCTGCTGTCGAGGCGGTCCCAACGGCCGTGCACGTCGGCGTGGTCGAGCGCCAGGCTGAACGTCTCCTCGACAGCGGTCGACGGACGCATCGCGCCACGCCGCGCCGCCGACGTAGCGGCGCAGCTGCGCCTCGCCGAGGTCGCGCAGCTCGGGGTTGCTGCCCTTGGGCCCGCGCGTGGCCGTCCACGCATCGTTCCAGATCGCGGCCACCACGTCCGCGTCCACGGCCTCACCCGCGAGGCGGCGCATGGCGGCGTTCTGGAGCACCGTGTGCATCAGCGTCCCGTACCAGCTCTGCAGCGAGTCGCGAACGGGCATGCGGTAGCGGTGCCGGTACTCGAAACGCCGGGGGCACTGTTTGAAGACACGAATGTCAGAAACTCCGACGGAGAGGCGCTCCGCAGAGCGGCGCCCGGTGGCTCGCGCCGCACGGGGATGAAGAGGAAGCGCGGCCGGCACATCGCGCGCTCGAGCATCCCCGCCCGTCGCGACCGGGGCCAGGAACGGGGACGGCGCCTCGTCCTTGAAGCTGCGCGGGTAGCGCCGCGCGCGCGACAGCACCAGGCGGTCGCGGGCGCGGGTGGCGGCGACGTAGAACAGCCGGCGCTCCTCGTCGATGACCGCGTCACCCTGCGGGGGCAGCTCCGGGACCAGCGCAGCCGGCAGCGCCAGTGTCGACGCCGCCACCGTGCCACGGCCCGGCCAGCGCGACTCGACGCATCCCGACAGGACCACCACCGGCCACTCCAGCCCCTTGGCCGAGTGGGCGGTGAGGAGCATCACCCCGTCGTCGACCGCCTCGATCGTCGCCAGCTCGTCGGCGTTGCGGCTGTTGCGCAGGACCTCGAGGTAGCGCAGCGCGGTGGCGAGCCGGTGGTCGTCACTCCAATCGGCGAAGAACTCGAGGAGCTCGCCGAACTTGTTGAGGTTCGGCGCCCGTCTGCATCCGGGCCAGCTCGTCCTGCTGGTCGAGCAGGCCGAGGAAGTCGCTGCGTTCGAGCGCCTCGTAGAAGATCTCGCGAACGTCCTCGCGCGCGCTCATCGCGTGCAGCGCCTCGACGTCGTCGATGCAGCGGGTCGCCCGGCGAGCGTCGTGCTCGTCGAGGTCCGCCGCACCGGTGCCCCGGAGCACCTCGAGCAACGGGGTGTCGTGCGCGCCACACAGCTGCACCAGCGCGAGCCGGCCGCGGTTGCTGACCTTCCACGACGGCAGCTGCAGGCAGCGCAGCAGCGCCTGCGAGTCCGAGGGATCCGCGGCCGCGCCGAGCAAGGACAGCAGGTCCTTGATCTCCGGCTGGGTGAAGAAGCCGCGTCCACCCTGCACCTGGTAGGGACACCCACCTCGCGGAGCGCGCCGATGGCGGCGCGCATGTCGGCGTGGCGACGGAACAGCCAGGCGATGTCGGCCGCGCGCACCCCGGCGTCGATCAGCCGCCGGCACTCGGAGGCCACGCCGAGCACCTCACTGCGCTCGTCCGCGGCCTCCCACAGCTCCACGGGGTCGCCGGCGGGACGCTCGGCGACCAGCGTCTTGGCGATGCGCGACGTCGGGTTGGCGATGGCGATGATCGCGGTCGCCGCGGCGACGATCGCCGGCGTGCTGCGGTAGTTGTGCGTGAGCGCCGACCCGCGCGTGCCGGGGTAGGTCCGCGAGAAGCGGTCGAGGTTGGCCAGGCTGGCGCCGCGGAACTTGTAGATCGCCTGGTCGTCGTCGGCGACGACGAGGATGTTGTGGTGGGAGGCGACCAGCGTCTCGACCAGACGCGCCTGCGCGTAGTTGGTGTCCTGGTACTCGTCGACCATGACGTACTCGATGGCGTCACACACCGCGCGGCGCGGCGCGTCGTGCTCGCGCAGGAGCTGTTCGGCGCGCAGGATGGTGTCGTCGTGGTCGAGGACGGCGCTGCGCATGTAGCGCTCGTCCAGTGCCGCGTACACGGCGGCGATCTCCTCGTGTCGCTCGAGCAGCGCCCGCTGCGCAGGGTCGTCGGTGTCGGCCAGCGCCTGCGCCGCCCACTCCGCGTACCGCCCCGGGGTGACCAGCTCCTGCTTGGCCTTGCCGATGACGTCGAGGATCGAGTCGACGAGGTCGTGGGGGCGAACCGGGTTCCACAGGGTGCGCGGGCGCAGTGACGCCAGCACCGCCTCGAGGTGGAGCCAGCGCTCCGCCTCGTCCGCGATCCTGAACGCGGGGGAGATGCCCGGCCAGCCAGCCCCATTCGCGGACCACCCGGCCGGCAAATGAGTGGTAGTTGCTCAGTGGCGGCTCCCCGGCGAAGGGCCCGTGCGCCGTCTCGGCGCGCGAGCGCATCTCAGCGGCCGCCTTGCGCGTGTAGGTGAGGACCAGCTGCGCCGAGGGGGTCACTCCCTCACCGTCCAGCGCCAGGAAGCGTTCGACGATGACCCGGGTCTTGCCACTCCCCGGTCCGGCGAGCACCAGGCACGGTCCCTCCCGGTGTGCCACGGCGGCCTGCTGGTCGGGGTCGAGCGGGACGGACGGCATCGGTCCTCAGGCCACGGGCGTTCCGAACGGATGTACGGGAACCTCGGGCAAGCCTAGCACCGGGACAGGGCGCCCCGGTCCGCCGCCGGGCGCTGACGCCGCACCGCGCTGGGAATCGCGCGAAGATCCGCCGATGACCCCGGTGAAGCTCGACAACGACGGCGACGTGCTGGTGGTGACCATCGACCGGCCGCAGGTGCGCAACGCCATCGACCGCGCCACCGCCGACGCGCTGGCCGGCGCCTTCCGCGACTTCGACGCCGACGACCGCCTGTCCGCGGCGGTGCTCACGGGCGCCGGCGGGTCCTTCTGCTCCGGCGCCGACCTGCGCGGCGTGGCCGGGTTGCGCACCGAGGAGGACGGCGACGCGCCGCTCGGCATCTCGCGGATGCTGGTCGGCAAGCCCGTGATCGCCGCCGTCGAGGGTCACGCCGTTGCCGGAGGCCTCGAGCTGGCACTGTGGTGCGACCTGCGCGTCGCCGCGGAGAGCGCCGTGTTCGGCGTCTTCTGCCGGCGCTTCGGTGTGCCGCTGATGGACGGTGGCACCATCCGCCTGCCTCGACTGGTCGGTCATGGCCGTGCCCTCGACCTCATCCTCACCGGCCGGCCCGTCGCTGCACAGGAGGCACTGCGCATCGGGCTCGCCGACCGCGTGGTCCCGGACGGCCAGGCGCTGCATGCTGCATTGGCGTTCGCGCACGAGCTGGCCGCGCTGCCGCAGACATGCCTGCGCAGCGACCGCCTGTCGGTGTACGAGCAATGGTCTCTGACCACGGCCGAGGCGTTGGTGAACGAGACCCGCCGCGGCATCGCGGTGGTCGGCAGCGGTGAGACCGCCCGGGGTGCGCAGCTCTTCGCACGCGGTGAAGGGAGGCACGGGACCTCGATCGGCTGAGGGCGGCCGCGTCGAGAGCATCCGGCAGACAAATGCGGGCGCTGCGTACAATCGTTCTCAAGACAACTCATTTTCTGTGGCGTATTCCTGCTGCCCGACGGGCGGCCCGAAGGAGGTGATTCCGACCCGTGTCGGAGGTCAAAGTCCGCGAGGGCGAGACCTTTGAGAGCGCTCTGCGACGCTTCAACAAGAAGATCAAGCAGAACGGCATCCTCTCAGAGGTGCGTCGCCGCGAGCATACGAAAAACCCTCGGTCCGCCGCAAGCGCAAGCTCGTCGCCGCCAAGAAGCGTCGCGCCAAGGCAGGCTGACCCGCATTCGCGAGCAGTCCCGGCGCCCCGCGCCGCGCGCGCGTGCCGGGCTCCGCGCGCCGTCCTTCGAGCGATGAGAGTGAGCATCCGGCGTGCCGAGGCCGTGACCCTCGCGCGCCACCGCGGGGCGATTCGGCGCGCCCAGCTCGGCCCGCTGCTGCGTCGCTGCGGGGACGCGCTCGGCGTCGCCGCGCGCGCGTCGCTGGCTGTGCTGCTCACCGATGACGAGGAGCTGCGCGGCTCAATGAGCGCTTCCTCGGGCATCGACGCGCCCACCGATGTGCTCGCCTTCCCCGCCGCTGAGCCCGGCCGCGTCGGCGACATCGCCATCAGCGTGGAGCGCGCGGTCGCCCAGGACGGTGAGGGCGCCGGCGACGGGGCTGCGGAGTTGCGCCTCCTGGCGGTCCACGGGCTGCTCCACTGCCTCGGTCACGACCACGCCGAGGCGGCCAGGCCGCCGCGATGACCTCGGCGACGCGCGCGCTGCTCCCCGACCAGGCCATCCCCGACCTCGTGCCGGCCGCGGCTGAATGGCCTCGCTCATCATCGGGCTCGGCAACCCAGGGGGCGAGTACGCCCGCACCCGGCACAACGTCGGCTGGATGTGCCTCGACGAGCTCGAAGTCGCGCGGGCGTTTCGGGCGCGAGCGTCGTGACGGCCCGGCGAAGGTGCGCGAGGGCACCGTCGACGGCTACGACCTCGTCACCGCGCGGCCGCAGACCTACATGAACGTGTCGGGTCGCGCCGCCGTGCACCTGCTCGGCAGGTACGGCGTGCCGCCCACCGACCTCATGGTGGTGCACGACGACGTCGACCTGCCGCTGGGACGGCTGCGGCTCAAACGAGGCGGAGGCGCCGCGGGCAACAAGGGTGTGCTCTCCATCGCGGACTCGCTGCGCACCCAGGACTTCCTGCGAGTTCGCATCGGGGTGTCGCGGCCCGCTGAGCGCGACCAGATGGTCGACTACGTGCTCGACCGCTTCACGCCCGGACGAGCGCGAACGGCTGGCCGCGGTGCTGCCGCGGGCGGCGGACGCGGTGATGACGCTGGTGCGCGACGGCCTGGAGAGCGCGATGAGCGAGTACAACCGTGCCCCTGACGACTGAGCCGGTCACGCTGCGCGCGCGCCTCGACGCGACGGCCGGGCTGGGCCGCCTGCTCACCCTGCAGCGCGGGCGCGCCGGAGGGGTTCCCGGCGGCGCGATCGCGCTGATCGCCTGGTGGATGCGCGAGGTGACCGGCGCCCCGGTGCTGCTGGTCGGCGCCAACGCCGAGTCGCTCAGCTCCGACGCGGCGCTGTGGGGCGGCACCGCCGGGCTCGGCCTCTTCCCGGCGGCGGACACCCCGCCGTTCGACCGCGTCCCGCCGTCCGAGGAGGTCACCCGGCACCGGCTCGCGTCGCTGGCCCTGCTCGCGTCCGGTGGTTCGCCACTGGTGGTGGCCTCACCGGCGGGCCTGCTCCGCCCCGCGCTGCCCAAGAGTTGGTGCGCGGCGAGTCGATGCGCCTGCGCAGGGGTGAGCGCGGGTCTCGCGACGAGTTCATCCGTCGTGCCGTGGACCTCGGGTACCGCAGGGTGAGCGCGGTCTCCGGACCGGGGGAGATGGCGGTGCGCGGGGGCATCGTCGACGTGTTCGGGCTCGACCGCGTCCGGCCCTGGCGTGCCGAGTGGTTCGGCGACGAGGTGGAAGACCTGCGCGCGTTCGACGTCGAGACCCAGACGTCGGTCGCCAAGCTCGACGAGGTGGCGCTGTGGCCGGCACGCGAGCTCGACCTCCGCGCCGCCACGGTCGAACGCGCGGTGCGCGAGGTCGACCAGCTCGACGTCTCCGCGTGCCGCCCGGAGGTGCGCGAGGCCTGGGAGCGTGACCGCGACCATCTCGGGCTTGGTGCCTACGACGATGGCGTCGACCTGTTCTATCCGTACCTGCTCGGCGACCCACCCACGACCCTCCTCGACCACGCGGGCCCTGCGGCCGTGGTGTTGCTCGCCGGCGGTCGTGACGCGGTGCTGCGCAGCGCCCAGCGCCACGCGGACGAGATCGAGGACCTTCGCGCGCAGGAGGAGGAGCGGGGTGAGCTCCCCCTGGCGCGCGCACCGGGCTGCTCACCCCGGACGCTCTGCTGACCGCGCTCGAGGCACACCGATGCATCGAGCTCGTGCGCGAGACCGACGGCGACGTGGTGCTCGACTGGCGCGGGGTGGACAGCTTCGTCGGGCGCATCAGCGCATTCAGCGCGACGGCGCGGCAGGCCACCGCAGCGGGCGGCACCGTGCTGGCGGTGAGCCGCCAGCAGCACCGCGTCGAGGAGCTGGTTCGCGACGGACGGCATCGACCCCGTCGATATCCCCGAGGTCGACCCCAACCTGACCGCGCTGTCGCCCGGCGTCTTCGCCGTGACCGGCGGGGACCTGTCGGCAGGCTTCTCGACCGGCGAGACGGGGCTCGACGTCTACACCGACCACGAGCTCTTCGGGGCGGTGAAGCGGCGCGGCTCGCCGCTGGCGCGCGGGGCGCGGCGCGCCAAGTCGACATCGTCGCGCGGGGCGCGCGCCGCGCCGCCTCGGGCAACGCCGCGCAGCGGCCTTCGTGATGCAGTTCGCCCCGGCGACGTGGTCGTGCACCGCGACCACGGCATCGGCCGCTTCCTCGAGATGCGCACGGTCAGCGACGCGCTCGGCGAGCACGAATACATGACCATCGAGTACGCCGACGGCGGACAAGCTGTTCGTGCCGGTCGACCACCTCGACCGCGTTGACCGCTACGTCGGTGGCGCCGACTCCCACCCGCACCTGTCGCAGGCTCGGCAGCGGCGAATGGGAGCGGGTGAAGCGGCGTGTCAAGGAACGCACCGAGGAGGTGGCGCGCGAGCTCCTGGCGCTGTACTCGCGCCGCGAGATGGCCGACGGACACGCGTTCGGACCTGACAGCGCCTGGCAGCGCGAGCTGGAGGCGTCGTTCCCCTACCAGGAGACCCCCGACCAGGAGATGGTGCTCGACGAGATCAAGCGTGACATGGAGGCATCGCGTCCGATGGACCGCGTGGTCTGCGGCGACGTCGGGTTCGGCAAGACCGAGCTCGCGCTTCGCGCAGCCTTCAAGGCCGCCAGCGAGGGGCGCCAGGTGGCCATGCTGGTGCCCACCACCGTTCTCGCACAGCAGCACTTCCTGACGTTCACGGAGCGGCTCGCCCCATTCCCGGTCACGGTGCGCCAGCTGTCGCGCTTCTGCAGCGACGCTGACATCGCGGACACGCTCGACCGGCTTGCGCAGCGGTGTCGTCGACATCGTGGTGGGCACCCACCGCCTGCTGCAGCGCGACGTGGAGTTCCACAACCTCGGCCTGGTGGTGATCGACGAGGAGCAGCGCTTCGGGGTGCTGCAGAAGGAGAGGTTCAAGTCGCTGCGCGTGGCCGTCGACGTGCTCTCGCTGTCGGCGACGCCGATCCCGCGCACGCTGCACATGTCGCTGGCGGGCATCCGCGACCTCTCCGTCATCCAGACGCCGCCGGAGGAGCGGCAGCCGATCAAGACGTACGTCACGGCCCGCGAGGACTCGCTGGTGCGCGAGGTGATCACCCGGGAGCTGGCCCGCGGCGGCCAGGTCTTCTTCCTGCACAACCGCGTGCAGACCATCGAGCAGCCATGCCGAGGAGCTGCGCAGGCTGGTGCCCGAGGCGCGCATCGCCGTCGGCCACGGGCAGATGCCCGAGCACGCGCTGGCCGAGGTGATGCGCGACTTCGGCGAGGGCGGCATCGACGTGCTGGTGTGCACCACCATCATCGAGTCCGGCCTCGACATCCCCAACGCCAACACCATCGTCATCAATGACGCGCACCGGCTCGGGCTTGCCCAGCTCTACCAGCTGCGCGGTCGTGTCGGGCCGCGCCGGCCAGCGCGCCTACGCGTACCTCCTCTATCCGCCGGATCGGTCGCTGACCGAGAAGGCCGACAAGCGGCTGGACGTCATCAGTGAGCTGCAGGACCTCGGCGCCGGCTTCAAGCTGGCCATGCACGACCTCGAGATCCGCGGTGCGGGCAACCTGCTCGGCGAGGAGCAGCACGGCGAGATCGCGGCGGTCGGGCTCGAGCTCTACAACACTCTGCTGCGCCAGGCGGTCACCGCACTGCAGGGCAGGCCGATCGTCGAGTCACCGGCGCAGGTCAGCGTGTCCCTCCCGGTGAAGGCATTCCTGCCGGTGAGCTACGTCACCGACGAGAGGCTCCGGCTGCGCTGCTACCAGGAGCTGGCCGCGTGCGCGACAGAGAGTGACCTCGAACGCGCCGCGCGCGGGCTCGTCGATCGCTTCGGCCCTCTGCCCGCCGCGGCCGAGGCGCTGGTGTTCTCACTTCGCGTTCGACTTCTCGCCGCCGCCGCCGCGGCGGTCGCCGTCGAGTCGGGCGACGGCGGGGTCCGCGTGCAGCTTGCCCTCGACCACGGCGTCGACCTGTCGAGCGTGGTCACCCAGTGGCGTTCCCAGGCCACGGCCACGGCCACGCGCATCGCGGTCGACACAGCACCGCCACGCCGCGGCCAGGACTGGCGCGACGTCCTGGTCGGGGTGCTGCGCGAGCTCGGCCGTCTTCAGCGCATCCGCGCTCGAGTGGTCGCCTGACCGAACGACGGTCAGGGTCAGGCCGCCGGCAGGGTGAGCAGGAAGCGGCTGCCCGACTGCGCGCCGCTCTCCTCGAGGACCAGGTCGCCACCCATGCGCCGCGCACATTCGCGGCTCAGGTACAGGCCCAGGCCCGAGCCCTGGACGGCACCGTGGCCGGTGCCGCGCGCGAAGCGGGCGAAGATCCGCTCGCGCTCCTCCTCGTCGATCCCTGGTCCGTTGTCCTGGACGTGCACCTGCACACTGCCGTCGCTCCTCGCGATGCTGAGCGTGACGGTCGGTCGCCTCACCGAGTACGCGATCGCGTTGGTGAGCAGGTTGTCGAGCACACGCGAGACCAGCGCGGTGTCGCCGACGACCCGGGCGGCATCGTCGCCGTGCATCTCGATGTTGCCGGAGCGCAGCCGGGCCCGCGGCAGCGCACGCTCGATCGCGGCAGCGGCGACCTCGCCGACCACCATCACGTCGTGCGCGACACCGAGGTCGTGGCTCTCGATCCGGGCGAGGATGAGGAGGTCCTCGGCGAGGTTCCGCGCGTGCGAGGCCTGGCGGCGGATGATCGCGAGCTGCTTGACCGCCTCCTCGCCGAGGTGAGCGCTCTCGTCGTTGGTCAGGAGCTCCGTGTAGCCCTCGATCACGGTGAGCGGCCCGCGCAGCTCGTGCACCGCGATGTTCATGAAGTCGCGCTTGATCTTCTCCGCCTCACGCAGGCGGTGGACGAGCCGGCCGTTGTGGAGCACGAGCGCGGCCAGGGTGGCGAACTGGCGCAGGCCTGCGATGTCGCCC
The DNA here is from genome assembly GCA_963717185.1 of Candidatus Dormiibacterota bacterium. Lineage (GTDB taxonomy): Bacteria > Chloroflexota > Dormibacteria > Aeolococcales > Aeolococcaceae > Aeolococcus. The sequence continues at coordinate 34,923 of CAVQVY010000019.1, forward strand.
GGCGAGAACGGCTCGCGACCGTGGTAGCGACCCATCACCAGGATGCCGACCAGGTCACCGGCGAACCGCATCGGGGCGACCAGCGCCAGGCTGTACGGCGACGTGTACGGCTCCAGCGCGGCGTCAACCGTGGTCTGCGCGGTGGCGACCTCGATCGGCCGGCCCGCGTTGATGGCGGCGCGGATGTCGTCGTCCAGCGGCCACCGGCTGCCCACCGGCGCGACCCCTGAGGTGGCCTCGACCACCCCGGCACCATCCTCGACCCGCATGATCGCCGCCGAGTCGGCACCGGCCGCCTTGCACGCGTGCTCGATGATCCTGCGCAGCAGCGCCGGCAGGTCCTGCAGGGACGCGACGTCGGCCGCCGCCTCGGCGGCCGCCTGCAGGCGGCGGGCGGCGTCGGTCGCCTCCTCGTACTGCTTGGCGTTGCGCAGCGCCAGCCCGGCCAGGGCGCCCAACGCGGTGAGGATTGGGACGTCGGACGGGACGAATGCGTTGTCCGCGTAGCGCGAGAGCACCAGCATCCCGACCAGCTCGCCGGCCTCGAGCACCGGGACGGTGGCGGTGTGGCTCACCATCTCCAGGGCCTCACGGAACTCGGGGAACGCCTGGGCCGTCGTCATCGGCCCACCGAGCACGGTCTGGCGGGTCTCGACCAGCTCCTTCACCAGTGGCTGCCGCAGCAGCGAGTCGGCCTGGTAGGCGCGCCCCACCCAGGTGACCTCACCGCCGACGCCGACCGAGGCCTCGATGACCAGCCCATCGCCGACGAAGCTCGACAGGGTGGCCCGGTCCGCGCGGGCCACCGCCAGGCTGCGCTCGAGGATGCGCCGCATCACCGTGCGCGCGTCGAGCGAGCCCGCGAGCTCGAGGGAGAGGGCGAGCAGGTCGTCGCCGGCCGCGGGGGCCTCCATGTCGGACACCTCGTCAAGGGATCTGCCGGGAGTTTAGATGTCGCCCATGGCCGCTGTCGTGTTTGACGACATCGTCACCGCCCCGTGCGGGGGTACGGCAGGGCGCGTCGGTCGCGGCCAACTTCGTACGCTGTGGCCATGAGAGACGGGGCCGTCGAACTCGCTGCGCGCGCTCAATGAGGTCGTCGAGCGCCTGCGCGCTCCCGGGGGCTGCCCATGGGATCGCGAGCAGACCCATTCCAGCCTTCGTCCGTACCTCCTCGAGGAGACCTACGAGCTTCTCGAGGCGATCGACGCCCAACGCGACGACACGCTGCGTGAGGAGCTGGGGGACGTCCTGCTCCAGGTGCTCATGCACTGTGCGATCACCGCGGAAGCCGAGGGCGGCTTCGACGTCGGCGACGTCGCCGAAGTCACCCGCGCCAAGATGATCCATCGACACCCGCACGTGTTCGGCGACACCGCCGTCGGCGGCGCCGCCGAGGTGGTGGTCAACTGGGAGCGGCTCAAGAGGACCGAGAAGCGCGAGCGCCTGTCGCTGCTCGAAGGGATCCCGCGCGCCCTCCCCGCGTTGGCCTTTGCGCAAGGGGTGCAGAAGCGCCCGGCACGCCTGGGGTTCGACGAGGTGCCGAGCACCGCCGACGCCATCGCGGCCACGAGGACGACGTTGGATCGCCTCTCACGCGCCGCCGAGGCGTCGGTTCCCCCGCCCGCACGCGGGCAGGACTGGTCGGTGACCGAGGGCGAGATCCGCCGCGAGCCGGGGTCGGGTCACGTCGCGCCGGCAGTCGAGGGCGACCGTGAGCCGGCATCGTCGGTTGCGCTGGAGGAGGCGGTCGGGGAACTCCTGTTCGCAGCGGTCGCGCTGGCCCGCCGGCTTCGCGTCAACCCCGAGGATGCGCTGCGTGCTCGGACCAACCGTTTCGCGGATCGCTTCCGGGTCCTCGAGCAGCAAGCGCGCGCCGACGGCGTGGATCTCCATGACCTCGAGCGAGCCAGAGTGGCGACGGCGTTGGGAGGCGGCTGCAGCACCTCGCTGAATGGGCCGACCTTGTCAAAATGACCTGCTGGCGTCCATTCTATGGACGGTCGCACGGCCAGTTTCCGCACACGTTCTCGAGGGCCGACCAATTCTTCGCCACGTCATCGCACCCGATGCGAGCCCGCTCCGCCGCTTGGTCATCGCCGGGCTGGCAGCACTGCTCAGGGCTGGCCGCGTACGCCGTCTTCAGCGAGGCGGCGCAGAGCAATGCGCTCGACGCGCGGGTGCGTTCGCTGACTGCGCAGAACGGCTGCCCTGCAGCAGCAGATCACGCAGCGCCAGCAGCAGATCGGCGAGACCAACAACGTCGACTGGCTGGAGGAGCAGGCGCGCCGGCTCGGCTTCGTCTTCCCCGGCGAGACCATCTTCATCATCACCACCCCCGGCGCCGCGCTGCCCGCCGGCGGTGGCGTCAACGCGGTCCTGCCGACGTACGCGCCGTCGCCGTCGCCGTCACCGTCGGCATCCGGCGCGCCCGGTGCGTCACCGAGCGCGTCAGCGGCGGCGACGCCCCGCCCGTCGCCCACGCCGCTGGTCTTCGTGATGCCGTCGCCGACGCCGCACTGACGCAGCGGTCGCCGGCCCGTCGTTCGGCTTCCGATAGGCTATGACGGTGCCGCCCAGCGAGCAGCCGTATCCCGACGTCGACCCGCGCCCGCATTTCCCGAAGCTCGAGGAGGAGGTGCTCGCGTACTGGGAGCGCGACAACACCTTCGCGGCATCTGTCGAGCAGCGCAGCGCCGGAGCGCGAGTTCGTCTTCTACGACGGGCCCCCCTTCGCCAACGGCCTGCCGCATTACGGTCACCTGCTCACCGGCTTCGTCAAGGACGCGGTGCCGCGATACAAGACGATGCGCGGCTACCGGGTGTCGCGCCGGTTCGGCTGGGACTGCCACGGGCTGCCGGCCGAGATGGAGGCCGAGCGCGAGCTGGGCATCTCCGGCCACGTCGGCCATCCACGCGTACGGCGTCGACCGCTTCAACGAGCACTGCCGGACGTCGGTGCTCAAGTACACCCGCGAGTGGCAGCAGCTACGTCACCCGCCAGGCCCGCTGGGTCGACTTCGACAACGACTACAAGACCATGGACATCTCCTACATGGAGAGCGTCATGTGGGCGTTCAAGCAGCTCTGGGACAAGGGGCTCATCTACGAGGGCCACCGCGTGCTGCCCTACTGCTGGGAGTGCGAGACGCCGCTCAGCAACTTCGAGACCCGCCTCGACGATGCCTACCGCCCTCGCCAGGACCCCGCCGTCACCGTCGAAGTTCCAGCTCGACCCACGCTGCCCGGCGACGCGGGGCCGACATACCTTCTGGTGTGGACAACCACGCCGTGGACACTTGCCGTCCAACCTCGCCATCGCGGTCGACCCCGGCATCGAGTACGCCGTCTACGAGCGCGACGGCGAGCGCTGGATCATCGGTGCGCGCGCGGCCTGACCATCACGCGACGAGCTCGCCGGTGCGCCGCGGCTCGGCTCGATCCGCGGCGACGAGCTGGTGGGGCGCACCTACACGCCGATGTTCGGCTTCTTCTCCGCCGAGCCGAACAGCTTCCGCCTGCTCGCCGCCGACTTCATCAGCGAGGACGAGGGAACCGGCGCGGTGCACATGGCGCCGGGCTTCGGCGAGGACGACCAGCGTCTCTGCGAGGCCAACGGCATCCGCGTGGTGGTGCCCGTCGACCAGAGCGGTCGGTTCACGGCTGAGGTGCCCGACTGGCAGGGGCTGCAGGTCTTCGAGGCCAACCCGAGGATCGTCCGCCGCCTGCGCGAGCTCGGCGCACTGGTGCGGCAGGACGAGACCTACGTGCACAGCTACCCGCACTGCTGGCGCACCGACACGCCGCTCATCTACAGGGCGGTCAGCTCGTGGTTCGTCGAGGTCACAGCGATCAAGGAGCGCGCGCTGGCGCTGAACCAGGAGATCAACTGGGTGCCGCCGCACGTTCGCGACGGCGCGTTCGGCAAATGGATGGCCGGGGCGCGCGACTGGTCGATCAGCCGCAACCGGTTCTGGGGCTCGCCGATCCCGGTGTGGAAGAGCGACGACCCGCGCATCCCCGCATCGACGTCTACGGCTCGCTCGACGACATCGAGCGCGACTTCGGCGTGCGTCCCGCCGACCTGCACCGTCCGCACATCGACGAGCTCACCCGTGCCAACCCCGACGACCCCACCGGCCGATCGACGATGCGGCGGGTCGAGGAGGTGCTCGACTGCTGGTTCGAGTCGGGCTCGATGCCGTACGCGCAGGTCGCACTACCCGTTCGAGCAGGAGCGATGGTTCGCGTCGCATTTCCCGGCCGACTTCATCGTCGAGTACATGGGCCAGACGCGCGCTGGTTCTACAACCTGCACGTGCTCGCCACGGCGCTCTTCGACAAGCCGGCGTTCAGCAACTGCGTGGTCCACGGGGTGATCCTCGGCAACGACGGCCAGAAGATGAGCAAGCGGCTGCGCAACTACCCGGACCCCGAGGAGATGTTCGCCACCACGGCGCCGACGCGATGCGCTGGTTCCTGCTCGGCTCGCCGGTGCTGCGCGGCCAGGACATGGTCGCCGACGAGCGCGGCATCGTCGCCGGGCTGCGCAGGTGGTCATCCCCGTGTGGAACGCGTACAAGTTCTTCTGCGAGTACGCCAACATCGACGGCTACCGCGCGCGCTCCCGCGGCGACGCCACAGGCGTGCTCGACCGCTACATCCTCGCCAAGACCGACCGCCTGGTCGCCGACGTCGTCGACAGCGATGGACGCGTACGACCTGGACGGCGCCTGCACGGCGATCACCCGGTTCATCGACGCGCTCAACAACTGGTACATCCGGCGCAGCCGCGAGCGGGTGTGGGCAGCGGGAATGAGCGACGACAAGACCGACTGCTACGACACCCTGTTCACGGTGCTGACAACGCTCTGTCGCGGTGGCGCGCCGCTGCTGCCGATGCTCACCGAGACCATGTACCGCGGGCCTCACCGGCGAGCGCAGCGTGCACCTCACCGATTTCCCGGAGCCGAGCGCCGCCCGCCGACGCCGGGCTGGTCAACCGCCATGGACGCGGTGCGTGACGTGTGCTCGGCAGTGCTCTCGGTGCGACGTGCCGCCAACCTGAGCGTGCGGCTGCCGCTCCCGTCGGTCACCGTGGCGGTGCCGCAGCCGGAGCTCCTCGAGCCCTATCGCGAGCTCATCGCCGACGAGGTCAACGTGAAAGAGGTGCTGCTCACCGCCGACGTCGATGCCATCGCGCGGCGGGTGCTCGCCGTCAACGCCGCGGTGGTCGGACCCGGCTCGGGCCGGCTGCGCCAGGCGGTGTTCGTCGCGGCGCGAAAGGGGGAGTGGCGCCTCGACGGGGACGGCCTCGAGATCGCCGGCCAGCGGCTCCACGGCGATGACTTCACCCTCGCCATCCGCCCGAAGGATGAGGCGACGACCAGGGTCCTCGAGTAGCGACCGGTGCGGTCAGCGTCGACGTCACGGTCACCCCAGAGCTCGAACGCGAGGGGCTCGCCCGAGACGTGGTGCGCCTTGTGCAGTCAGCGCGGCGCGAGGCCGGCCTCCACCTCGCCGACCGGATCCGGCTCGCCGTCGAGCTGCCCCCCCAGTACGCCGCCGCCGTCAACGAGCACCGCGACTACCTCTGCCTCGGAAACCTCGCCTCCGAGCTGAGCGTGGGCGCCGTCCCGCCGGGCATGAGCGGTCCACGAGACCGAGCTCGACGGCGGTGTCGCCCGGGTCGGGTTGGAGCGCGTGCCGGCCTGAACGCAGGGGGACCCGGGAGACAGGTGCGCTAAACTGCCCGGGCGGCGTGGAGCAGTGGCAGCTCGTCGGGCTCATAACCCGAAGGTCGCCGGTTCGAGTCCGGCCGCCGCAATTTTGCTACCCCACGCGGCATGGCCGCGTGGGGTACCCCTTCGTTTTCACAGGAGGGCGATGCGCCCTCCTCGACCACCCGGCAGAGCCGTCGCGGCTCACCTCCCACTCGGCGCGATGAATCGCGCCGGCTCGCTCCGCTCGCAGGTTCCTGTTGAACGTCCGTCTGCGCAGGCGACTTCATTCGGCGGAGCAGACACCTCTCGTCTGGGGGGAGCCCGAGGGGGGATCCTGCATCCCCCCTCGCTTTAGACCGCTAACCTTTGGGGGTGTACGAGGGGGGAACGGAGTTCCCCCTTCGCTTTCGGCGGCATAGCTCAGTTGGTAGAGCACCCGGCTCATACCCGGTATGTCCCTGGTTCGAATCCAGGTGCCGCCACCAACACCGGACAGACAGGCGGGCGATGAGCGCTCACGGGTCGACGCTGGATCCGCGTCAGCGCAGGCCCGCGGTCGGGCGTCTGCGACGCGCGGTCGCCGCAGCGATCGACAGCCGGTCAGTGCTCGCGCTCGGCGAGACGGTGCTGGTGGCGTGCAGCGGTGGACCCGAACTCGACCGCGCTGCTGGATGCGCTGGCACGACTGGCTCCGCCGCGTGGCCTCACCCTCCACGTGGCCCACGTCGACCACGGCCTCCGCGCCGGGTCAGACGCCGAGGCAGAGCTGGTCGCGGCGGCAGCGGCCGCGCGCCGGCTGCCGTTCACGGCGCTGTCGGTGACGGTGGCGGCTCACGGCTCGTCGCTGCAGGGTCGGGCGCGGGACGCCCGCCATGCTGCGCTCGACGAGCTCGCCGGCCGCGTCGGGGCCACCGCGATCGCGCTCGCGCACACCGCCGACGACCAGGCTGAGACCGTGCTGATGCGTGCTCTCGCCGGGGCGACGCCGCGGGCGCTGGCGGCGATGGCGGAGCGCAGCGGGCGGTTGGCGCGACCGCTGCTGCGTGTGTGGCGCGCCGACGTCGCCGACTACTGCGCGGCGCTGGCGCTGGTCACCGTCGACGATCCGAGCAACGACGACAGGCGCTTCCTGCGCAGCCGGGTTCGCCACGAGCTGCTGCCGGCGCTGGAGCAGGTCTTCCCGGCGGCGCGGCGGCGGCTGTGCGTCCTCGCCGACCACCAGCGCCGGCTGCTCGACGGCTGAGTGCCCCACAGCGTGGTCACACAGCACCGTTGTCCCCGTGCTGAAACGGCTTTCAACGCATCTCGTTCAGGGGGGTTCAAACGAGACCCTCTGGTAGACTGCGGCCAATGCGCACCCCCCGTCGCGGTATCACGTACGGTGCCCTCGCGGTCGTTTTCATCCTCATCGTCTACGTGCTCATCCACGGGGCGCAGGGCACGTCCGCGACCAGCCGGGACTCGGGTGCGCTCGCGCTGGCGGCGCAGAACTACAAGGCGCACAGCAGTGACAAGACCAACACCCTCTCCTCCGACCCGAACCAGCGTGCGGACATCAACGGAGACGGCACCTCGGTCACCTGGTACGACGCCAACGGTGACCAGTACCAGACCACTGTCGGCTCCAGTGCAGAAGCCCTCAAGATCTTCACTGATAATGGCTACACCAATTTCCGCAACGACTCCAGCAGCGGGAGCAACTTCCTCTTGAGCATCCTCTTGCCCAACCTCGTTCTCTTCGGGTTGATGGCGCTCTTCCTGCTCTGGATATTCCGGCAGACGCAGAGCGGCAACAACCAGGCCATGTCCTTCGGGCGCAGCCGCGCCCGCCTGCTCACCGGCGACAAGCCGGCGATCACGTTCGCGGACGTCGCGGGTGTCGAGGAGGCCAAGCAGGAGCTCTCGGAGATCGTCGAGTTCCTCAAGTTCCCGGACAAGTTCACCGCCGTCGGGGCGCGGATTCCCAAGGGGGTGCTGCTGGTGGGCCCGCCGGGCACCGGCAAGACCTTGCTCAGCAAGGCGGTCGCCGGCGAGGCCGGCGTGCCATTCTTCAGCATCAGCGGCTCCGAGTTCGTGGAGATGTTCGTCGGCGTCGGCGCCAGCCGCGTCCGTGACCTCTTCGACCAGGCCAAGAAGAACTCCCCGTGCATCGTGTTCGTCGACGAGATCGACGCGGTCGGCCGCCAGCGCGGCGCCGGCCTCGGCGGCGGTCACGACGAGCGCGAGCAGACCCTCAACCAGCTGCTGGTGGAGATGGACGGGTTCGAGACGGCCACCCACGTCATCGTCATCGCCGCCACCAACCGGCCCGACGTCCTCGACCCCGCCCTGCTGCGGCCGGGCCGCTTCGACCGCCACGTGATGCTCGACCGCGCCGACATCCGCGGCCGTCGGGCCATCCTCGAGGTCCACGCCCGCAACAAGCCGCTCGACCCCTCGGTCGAGCTCGAGGTGCTGGCCAAGCAGACCCCGGGCTTCTCCGGGGCCGACCTCGCCAACCTCATCAACGAGGGCGCCATCCTCGCCGCGCGGAACAACCGCAAGGTGATCATCATGGCCGACCTCGAGGAGGCGATCGCCAGGGTCATCGCCGGCCCGGAGCGCAAGAGCCGCGTGATCCTCGAGAACGAGAAGCGCACCATCGCCTTCCACGAGATGGGCCATGCCATGGTCGGCATGCTGCTGGAGCACACCGACCCGGTGCACAAGATCTCGGTGGTCAGCCGCGGCATGGCGCTGGGCTGGACCCTCAGCCTTCCGTCAGAGGACAAGTACCTGGTCAGCAAGGCCGAGCTCGAGGACCAGCTGGCCCAGATCCTCGGGGGGCGCTGCGCCGAGGAGCTGATCCTCGGCGAGAACAACATCACCACCGGCGCCTCGGACGACATCCGCAAGGCGACCCAGCTGGCCCGGCGCATGGTCACCGAGTGGGGCATGAGCGACAAGCTCGGCCCGCTCACCTTCGGCACCAAGGAGGAGCTGGTCTTCCTCGGGCGCGACCTGGGCGAGCAGCGCAACTATTCCGAGGACATCGCCAGCGAGATCGACCAGGAGGTGCACCACCTCGTCGAGACCGCGTTCCAGAAGGCCAAGGAGGTCCTCCGTCCGCGCGAGCACATTCTTCGCGCCCTCGCCACCCGGCTGATCGAGGTGGAGACCATGGAGGCGGCGGAGATGAAGAAGATGATCGCCGACATGGAGGCAGCGCCCGCTGCGGCTGCCGACGGCGACACCCCGTCCGAGGCTGCCGCAGGGGCCTGATCGCCCGCGCGCGGGGCCGGCGCAAACGCCGGAAACGGGGCGTCCGCGGCGTTACAATCAGAGCGTACGGCACCTCATCGGTGGGACCCGCGGACGCGTTGCGCGCCGCGAGGCCGGCGGAGCACCGGGGCCGGGCCGCAGACGACAGCAACGCTTGGATCACGGGGTGACCGAGACGGTGGAGGCAACCGAGGGCCAAACCAGGCCCACGCTCGCGTTCGTCGGCGCCGGGCGCGCCGGCTCGGCCCTGGCCCAGGCCCTCGCCGACGCGGGCCACGCCATCGTGGCCGTCCACAGCCGCACGCCCGCGCATGCGGAACGCCTGGCGAGATCGACAGGGGCCGTCGTGGTCCCCACCGCGCTGGCGGCGATGCGCGCCGCCGACATCACCTTCGCAACCGTGCCCGACGCCGAGATCGTTCGGGTGGCGGCGACCATCGCCGCGAGCGGTGCGGCACTGCCGGGGCGGTCGCTGGTGCACTGCAGCGCCACCAGTGGGCCCGAGGTCCTCGCCGCGGTGCGCCTGACCACGGCCGTGGCCGGCGCCTTCCATCCGCTCCAGGCGCTCGCCGGCGCCAGCAGCGCGCCGCTGCTGCGCGGTTCGAGCTTCGTCGTCGAGGCGGTGGAGCCCCTGCGTCGCACCCTTCTCGGCCTGGTTGACGACCTCGGCGGCCACGCACTCGACCTGCCGCCTGGCGGCCGGGCGCTGTACCACGCGGCGGCCGTGCTCGCGGGCAACGCCCCGCTGGCGCTGCTGGCCCGAGCCACCAGCCTGCTCGAGGAGGCCGGGGTGGAGCGGGCTGATGCGCACCGCGCGCTGGCCGCGCTCCTCGCCGGTGCCGCCAGCAACGCGGGCGACGAGGGGCCGGCCGGCGCCCTGACCGGCCCGGTGGTCCGGGGCGACGCCGCCACCGTCCTCCGGCACCTCGACGTCCTCGACGCGGACCCCAACACTCGCGAGCTCTACCGGCGGCTGTCGCTCGAGGCCCTGGCGCTGGCCGGCCCCGAGGGGCGCGAGGCGGTCGCGGACGCGCTGGCAGCCACGGCGCCGCGCCCCGCCCGCACGTCCTCCACCGTGGTGGCCCACCCGCGGGTGGCGTGACGGCGGTGGCCGTCACCGTCCACGACCTCCGCGCCCGCAAGGAGCGCGGTGAGCGGTTCGTGATGGTGACCGCATACGACTGGGCGATCGCGCGCCTGCTTGCCGAGGCCGGGGTGCCCGCGCTCCTGGTGGGTGACAGCGTCGCCAACAACCACCTGGGCTACTCGACGACGCTGCCGGTCACGATGGAGGAGATGCTCCACCACGCCCGGGCCGTGGCGCGAGCGGCCCCCGACCAGCTGCTCATCGGCGACATGCCGTTCGGTTCCTATCACCGGTCGACGGAGCAGGCGGTGGCCAGCGCGACCGAGTTCGTCAAGGCCGGGATGAACGCCGTCAAGATGGAGGGCGGCGGCTGGGTCGTCCCGGTGACCGCCCGCCTGGTCGAGTGCGGCATACCGGTCATGGGCCACCTCGGGCTGACCCCTCAGTTCGTCAACGCCTTCGGCGGGCACCGGGTCCAGGGGCGCAGCGCTGAGGCGAGACAGCGCATCCTCGCCGACGCGCAAGCCCTCGAGCAGGCCGGGGCATTCAGCCTGGTCCTCGAGGGGGTGCCGCGCAGCCTCGCCGCCGAGGTGACCGCGGCGGTGTCGATCCCCACCATCGGCATCGGCGCCGGACCGGACTGCGACGCACAGGTCCTGGTCGTCTATGACCTCCTCGGCATCACTCGCGGTCCGATGCCCAAGTTCGCCGCGGCGTACGCGCAGGTCGGCGACCAGGTCGTCGCCGCGGCTCGCGCGTTCGCCGCCGACGTCGCCGCCGGCAGCTTTCCCGATGATGCGCACAGCTACCACTGAGCGTCGCCCAGAGCCGCCGCGGCAGCTGGCCACCCCGGAGGAGCTGCGGCGCTGGTCGGAGCGCTGCCGCGCCGCCGGCCTCCTGGTGGGGCTGGTGCCGACCATGGGGGCGCTGCACCCCGGCCACCGCAGCCTGGTGCAGCGGGCCCGAGCCGACTGCGACCGCGTGGTGGTCAGCATCTTCGTCAACCCGCGCCAGTTCGGACCGGGCGAGGACGTCGACCGCTACCCGCGCAGCCTCGAGGCCGACCTGGCCGTGCTCACCGAGGAACGCGTCGACGCGGTGTTCGTCCCATCGGTCGAGGCGATGTACGGGATCTCCAACGCCACCTCCGTGCACGTCGGCGCGGCGCTCACCGGGGTGCTGGAGGGCGAGCATCGCCCCGGACACTTCGACGGCGTGGCGCTGGTGGTCGCCAAGCTGCTGATCGCGTGCCGCCCGCACCGAGCCTACTTCGGCCACAAGGACGCGCAGCAGTGCGCGGTGGTGCGCCGCATCGCGCGCGACCTCGACACCGGCGTGGAGATCGCGGTGTGCCCGGTGGTCCGCGACCGCGACGGGCTCGCGCTGAGCAGCCGCAACGTGTACCTCGACGTGGACGAGCGCAGCCGCGCGCTGGCGATCCCGGCCGGCCTGTCGGAGGCGGTTGCTGCGTTCGCGAGCGGCGAGAGCCGCACCGCGAGGCTCTGTGAGCTGGTGCGGCGGCGCATGGAGGCGGCCGGTCTCTCGATCGACTACGTGGCTGCGGTCGACGCCGACAGCTTCGCGGCGGTCGACGTGGCCGGCCCCGGATGCCAAATTCTGGTGGCTGGTAGAATAGGAGCCACTCGGTTGATTGACGTGATCCGGCTGGGAATCGACCAGGCTCCTCTCGATGCCGCCGGTTCGCAGAGTTCGCAGGTCCCGGGGGTCATCGGCGTTCAGGGGAGACAGTGATGCAGCGCGTCGTGCTCCGAGCCAAGATCCATCGCGCGACCGTCACGGACGCCGACCTCGACTACGAGGGTTCGTGCGCGCTCGGCCCGGAGCTCCTGCAGGCCGCGGACATCGTCCCCGGTGAGCAGATCCACATCGTCAACGTCACCAACGGCTCGCGTGCGATCACCTACGCGATCGAGGGACGGCCCGGTCGGGTCGGGCTGAACGGCGCGATGGCCCACATCGGCGGGCGCGGCGACGTCGTGATCATCATCGCGTACGCGCAGCTCACCGATGCCGAGCTGGCGACGCACCACCCGCGCGTCGTTCTCGTGGACGCGAACAACCGCGTGCGCGAGGAGGTGGCCGTCTCCTGAACAGCGAGCTCGCGACAGTGGGGGAGACCTACGACGTCATCGTCGTCGGTAGCGGGATCGCCGGGCTGACCGCGGCGCTGACCGCCTGTCCGCGCGCCCGTGTCGCCGTGCTCAGCAAGGGCGCGCTCGACGACGGCGCCACTCGCTGGGCGCAGGGTGGCATCGCCGCCGCGGTCGGCGCCGATGACTCCGCGGAGCTCCATTTCGAGGACACCGTGACCGCGGGTCGCGGACTCAGCGACGAGCACGCGGTGCGCGTTCTCGTCGAGGACGGGGCGGCGCGCGTGCGCGAGCTGGCCGACTGGGGCGCGGTGTTCGACGGCACTGAGGGCAGCCCGGCGGTCGGCCGCGAGGCTGCGCACACCCGCAACCGCATCGTCCACGCAGGCGGCGACGCCACCGGGCGCGAGGTCGAGGCAGCGCTGCTGCGCCGGCTGCGCCACAGCGGGGCGACCCTCGTGGAGAACGCCCATGTGGTGGCGCTGCTGCGCGACGGCGACGGGCGGTGCGCCGGCGTCGAGGTGCACGGCGGCGACGGCTCCGGGCCGCCCCGGGTCATCGGCGCGGGAGCGGTCATCCTCGCCACCGGGGGCGCTGGGCAGCTGTGGCGCAACACCACCAACCCACCCGCCGCCACCGGCGACGGCGTCGCGCTGGCCTGGGAGATCGGAGCCGAGGTGGTGAGCATGGAGTTCACGCAGTTCCACCCCACGGCGCTGGCGCTACCCGGCGCACCGCGGTTCCTGATCAGCGAGGCGGTGCGCGGGGAGGGCGCCCACGTCGTCGACGCCCAGGGGCGGAGGTTCCTTCTCGACGCCGACCCGCGCCGGCGAGCTCGCCGGCCGGGACGTGGTGGCACGGGCCATCTGGGAATGCCTGCTGCGGGAGGGCACCGACCATGTGCTTCTCGACTGCAGGGCGCTCGGGGATCGCGTCCATGAGCGCTTTCCGACCATCGCGGCGACGTGCCGCGAGCACGGCATCGACATCGCCACGCAGCCGATCCCGATCGCGCCTGCGGCGCACTACATGATCGGCGGGGTGCGCACCGACATCGACGGGGCGACGTGCGTCGCCGGGCTGTTCGCGTGCGGCGAGGTCGCCGGCACCGGCGTGCACGGCGCCAACCGTCTGGCCAGCAACAGCCTGCTCGAGGGATCTGTCTTCGGGCGTCGCGCCGCCCTGGCAGCGCTCGACGACATCGCCGAGCGGCCCGCCTCGCCACCCCGGCGGCGTGCCCGCACCGCGACCGCCGGCCGCGCCCAGGCAGAGGACCCGTCCGCGCGTGAGCGGCTGCGTGCCGGCATGTGGGAGGGATGCGGCGTCATCCGCGACGCCCCTGGCCTGCGCGGCGCGCTCGCGGTCGCCGAGGAGATCCTCGAATCGACGCCGCTTGACGACTCATTGCACGACATCGGACTGCGCCAGTCCGCCACCACGGCGAGCCTGGTCTGCAGGTCTGCGCTCCTTCGCGAGGAGAGCCGTGGCGCACATCTCCGCGCTGACTTCCCATCCACCCGTGACAGCTGGCATGGCACCCTGGTCATGCAGAAAGAAAGAGGGCACCGATTTGACCGCAACGCTTGATCCCATCACTGATGCGCTCGCGCCCGACACCCTCGATGCGCTCATCGAGTCGGCGCTGGCCGAGGACATCGGTGCCGGGGATGTGACCACGGACGCCGTCATCCCCGCCGACATGACCTGCCGCGGCAAGATCGTGTGCAAGGAGGACGGGATCATCGCCGGGCTCAGCGTGGCGGCGCGGGTCTTCGCCATGGTGGACGAGAAGATCACGTTCGACGCCAAGACGCGGGATGGCGAGAAGGTCCAGGAGGACCAGATCGTGGCGCGGATCTCGGGCCCGGCGCGGGGCATGCTCAAGGCGGAGCGCGTGGCGCTGAACTTCCTGCAGCACCTCAGCGGCGTCGCCACCATGACCGCGCGGTACGTCAAAGCGGTCGACGGCACCAGGACGAAGATCCTCGACACGCGCAAGACCACGCCCGGGCTGCGCGGCCTCGAGAAGTACGCCACGCGCATCGGTGGTGCGGTCAACCACCGCATGGGCCTGTACGACGCGGTGCTGGTCAAGGACACGCACCTCGCGCTCGTCGGCGGCATCACGCCGGCCCTGCGCGCGGTCCGCAAGGCCTACTCCGACACCGACATCAACGTCGAGGTGAGCAACATCCAGGAGCTCGAGCAGGCACTCGCCGACAAGGCACCGCGCATCCTGCTCGACAACTTCGCGCCCGGCCAGGTCCGCGAGGCGATGCAGATCATCCGCGGGCGCGCCGAGGTGGAGATCAGCGGCGGGGTCCAGGTCAGCAACGCGCGCGCCTACGCCCTCGCCGGCGCCGCCTACATCTCGGTCGGAGCGCTGACCCACAGCGCCACGGCGCTCGACTTCTCGATGAAAGTGACACGCTACTGAAGGCGAACCTGAAGTTCTTTCCCCGGCATGTCGTCAGCGCAGGCGACTTCATGTCGCCGGAGCTGACACCGCCAGATGGGGGGTGCCCGAGGGGGAACGGAGTTCCCCCTTCGTTAACTTTCCAGCGCGGCGACGAGTTCCTCCTGCAGCCATCCCAGGGCCATCAGCATTCCGAACTCCGGGCGGGCGCGGAGCTCGTCAGTGGCCGCGCTCTCCCAGCCGTCGTCGCTGATCCCCAGCAGTGAGCCAGCGGCCAGGCGCAGCTGGTTGAAGCCGCGCAGCCAGGCGAACACCTGCGCCTCGGTGAGCACGAGCAGCTCGTCACCCGCGCCGAGCGCGTCGCGGATGACGTCGAGATCTGCCTCGTAGCCCCGCTCGATCTCCGGGCGCACCCAGCGGTCGTACTCGGCCTGCTTGGACTCGTCCTCATACGCCCGCGGGGTCGTCGCCAGCACCCGGCTGATGTGCGTCTGCAGCTGTTCGAGGATGTCGAGGATCGCAACGCGCTCGCGCTCGTCGAGGCGCAGCTGGATGCGACCACGTCGCTTGAGCACCGACGCCACCGCGACGACCCCTCAGAGCCGCGCGAGCGTGGCCTGCAGCCCGAACGCGTGCAACCGTGCGACGGTGACCTCGGCCTGCTCACGCGGTTGCGTGGCCACCACGGCCTTGCCCTCCTCGTGCACCTGCAGCATCAGCGTCGTGGCGGTGACATGGTCGTACCCGAACAGCTTGCGGAACACCAGGACGACGTAGCTCATCAACGTGATCGGGTCGTTCCACACGATCACGTTCCACCCGGGCTCACGGACGCTCTTCTCCTTGCGGACCGGGGCTTCGACCGGGACTGGGGTGGCCGTGGTCACCTGCCTAGGGTAGCGCGACCGGAGTTGCCGTGCCCGAGGCAGCACGTGCAGACTGGCGAGCGGCCGCATAGACGCCGAGCACGCGCTGCGCGGTCGCCGACATCGCGTAGTCGCTGACGGCCCGGTCGCGCGCCGCCCGTCCCAGGCGCGTTCGCAGCTCGGGATCGGAGACCAGGGTCTGCAGCGCGTGCTCGAGGGCGGGGCGGAGCGGGTGCGTGGGGATGACCAGGCCGGCGCCCTCGAGCGCGCGTCCGTCCTCGCCGGCGTCAGTCGCGACGATCGCACAGCCCGCCGCCATCGCCTCGAGCAGCGACAGCGCCAGGCCCTCGGCGGTCGACGGCAGGACGAACACGTCGCAGCCACGCAGCAGCGAGATGGCCCGCGCGCTCGACACCAGCCCGAGCATTCGGACATTGGCGTGACGGCCGGCGAGGCTGCGCAGGCGCTCGCGCTGGATGCCATCCCCGGCGATGCACAGGACATGGTCGTCGGGCAGGTGCAGCGACAGGAAGCTCTCGACGAGCTGGGGCACGCGCTTCTCCGGGTCGAGGCGGCCGATGTAGAGGATCACCAGGCGCGCGCCCAGCTCGGAACGCAGGTCTGACGGGCCGGGATGGATGGCGTCGGTGTCGACGCCGTTGGGGATGACCTCGATGCGCGCGGCAGGGTAGCCGGCGCGCACCAGCAGGTCGCGCTGTTCTGCGCTGAGCGCGATGCAGCGGTCGACGTGGCCCATGCGCCTGCGGTGGTAGCGGTACAGGCCATGCAGGACGCGTCCACGCGCGGTGCCCGCGGGACCGTGCGGGAGGTGGAAGGTGGCGACGCACACCGCGCCGAGCCGGTGGGCCGCGCGCGCGATGGCCCCGTCGCTGAGCGAGAAGCTCCAGGAGATGTGCACGACGTCAGGTGCGAAGTCGGCCAGCGCGCGCGTGATGACGCGCATGGTGCCGGGCCTCGGGATGGTCACGGTCTTGAAGTGCCAGGCGTGGAGAAGGAGCGCATCGTCATGGTCAACCGGCACCACCTCGCCGTCCTCGCGGTGCGCGAAGAAACGGACGACCGCACCCTGCGCCCGCAGCGCGCGCACCAGCTCGCGGCTGTACGTGGACAGCCCGTCGCCACGCAGCCCCTCGGCGTGGCCGAAGACGGCGACGCGGAGCGGGGTGTGCTCAGCCGTCATCGGCCAACGGCGTTCGCTGGACGGTCTGCGTGTCGCGCAGGTCGAAGATCGAGATCCCGCGGAGCCGGTGGTGCGCGCGCACGTACCAGTACAGCGACATCCCGATGACCGCGCTCAGCCCCTTGTCGGCGAGCCGGTGCACCACCGCGGCCGCGGTGGCGACCCCGAAGGGGAGGCCGCCGGCCGCGACCAGCAGTCCCGCGGTGGTGGCCTCGAAGGCGCCGAGGCTTCCCGGTGACAGCGTGATCGCCGAGGCCACGTTGCTGATGGAGTAGATGAACGCGGCCGTCACCCAGTCGAGCCGGCCGGGCGCGATGGCGCTGACAACGAAGTAGAAGAGGCTGACCGCCATCAGCGCCTGCACGGCGCTGATCCACAGCCACACGTAGGTGCGCCAGTTCTCGAAGAGCACCACCGTGTCGGCCTGGAGCTGGTCGATCGCGCCCATCATCCGTCGCAGCACCGGCGCCCTGGCGACGGCGCGGCGCACCAGGCGGAACACAGGGCGAACCGTGAGCAGCGCCACCACCAGCAGCGTGCCGCCCAGGGCGGCGGCGACACCGGCACGCGCGAAGTAGTAGCGGCTCGATCCCGGCAGCGCGGCCGCGATGAGGATCGCGGAGTACAGCAGCTCCTGCACGGTCACCGCGGCCACCGCCGAGCCGACGGCGATGTCGCGCACTCGCGCCAGCAGGATCGCGCGGGTCAGCTCGCCGAGCGGGAGCAGCGCGGTGGCCTGGCCGGTCAGCGTCATCAGCACCGTCTCGCCGAGTGGTGGCTTGTCGGTGACGATGCGCAGCAGCGTCCACCAGCGAACGCCCTGGAGCACGTAGTAGCCGACCGACAGTCCCACGATGACCGGGATGTCGCTGACGTGGAAGCGCTCGATGGCGCTGCCCACCTGGCTCGGGTTGCTGGCCACGATCAGCGACCCGATGACGGCGAGCGCCACCACCAGGGGGATGCGCCGCCGGCTGAAGATGCGCTGCCTGATGGTTCGCGATGCGGGTGGTGGCGGCGTGGTGGCTGACGCCGCGCCGGGGTTCATGGTTCGATCCCTGCGCACGGTGGCGGCTCCACGGGCCCAAGTGTATGAGCCTCGCGGTCGGCGTCGGCGAGGCTGACCGCGAGGCTAGCCCTTGATCGCGTTGTGGACCGTGACCAGCCGCCAGTCAGCGCCTCCCGCGCCCTGCACCGCCATCAGCGCATTCTCGAACGGACCGTCGTGAACTGACGTCGAGTAGTTCTCGACCGGGCCGAATTGCGTGTCCCAGTTGACGAACTTGGTGTTGAGCGTGTCGATGAGGTTCTGCCGGGTGATCGTCGTGCCCATCTGCCGCAACGCGTGCTCGAGCATGAGCGCGCTGATCCATCCCGTCTGCGCGTACAGGTCGATCCGATCGTCGGGGAAGTAGCGGTGCATCGCCGCCGTGAACCGCGACATCTCCGGGCTCGACTGGTCGAGCGGGGTCCACGGGGTGCCGATCATCATGCCCTCGGCGTTGCTGTAGCTGCCGGCGTCGCCGTCGTCGACGATCAGGTTGTTCATGGTCGCGGGGTTGAAGCCCGCCGCCTGCGCCGCGTAGAGGTACCGCTGCACGCTGCCGGGGTCGAGAACGAGGTGCACGTACCCGACACCGTCGCTCTGCCACTGCGCGATCAGCTGCGAATAGTTGTTGTCGGTGATCTGCTCGTACTGCGGGCCCCCGTGCCAGACCGCGCCACTCGGGTAGGTGTGCGCGACGCCGTCACACACGGATGTCGTGCTGGGGTCCTGGAGGCAGACGAGCGCGATCTTGTTGCCCGAGGTCGGCCAGC
Organism: Candidatus Dormiibacterota bacterium; assembly: GCA_963717185.1. GTDB lineage: Bacteria > Chloroflexota > Dormibacteria > Aeolococcales > Aeolococcaceae > Aeolococcus. The sequence goes on from CAVQVY010000019.1 coordinate 53,406, forward strand.
CCCTGACACGCTCCATCAGCTCGGCGCCGAGCTGGCCGTTCTGGTACGGGGTGGGGACCGCCCACCCACAGGGTCGGCAGCGAGTACGCCGGCGGGGACGACTGGCACTCACCCACCATCGGGAGGCTCGACTGGCGGATGTAGTCGACCTCCTGCGCATCCGTGATCGGCGCGCACTCGGCGACCATGGCGAACACCTTCTCGTCCTCGTTGAGCTGGCGGTACTCCGAGGCGCCGAGGTCGGGGTTGCCCTGGTCGTCCTTGATGTCGATCGACACCTGGTAGCCGTTGATCCCGCCGCTGGCGTTGATCGTCTTCTCCCACGCCACCAGCGCGTGCGCCATGGTGATCGAGCGACCCGGTCCCGTCTGGGTGATGATCGACCCGAGGTGGATGACCCCACCGGACACCCCTTGTTCGGTGAGCTTGCCCGCGCCGCCCTGGACCACCGGGCGGTTGCCGCCGCCCCCGCCGGAGCCACTCGTGCCGCTCGACCCGGCCGACCCCGGACCTGTGGTGGTGCTGCCCGATGTGCCGGCGATCGCGCTGTGGCCGACGCGGACGGTTCCGACGCCGTACGCGCGCAGCGCCACCGCGGTGGCGGCCGAGAGAACCAGCGTCCCGGCCAGCGCCGATGCCAGCGCGATGGTGAAGCGCCGCTCGCGCATGTGGTCTCCGGTCACGGCAGGTCGGTGGTCTCCAGCGGTGCCGCGATGCGCCGGCGGCCGCGGAGGTAGTTGCGCGCCACGCCAACGAGCAGCAGGCCTTCGAGCAGCGACGAGATCACCAGGACGATGGCGCGCTGGATCGGCGTCACCGCCAGCGCGGCCAGGGTGTCAGGCTGACCCGGGGCGCCTGGATGCACGTGCGTCGCCCCCGTATTCGCTGACGAGCCGAGCCCGCCAAGCCCACCGCCGAGGACGCCCACCACGCCGGTGGCGACCTGCCCGAGCCCGACGCTCGGCGTTGCGGTGGCGGCGGCCGCCAGGCCGTATGCCTCGCCGGCCAGGCTCGCGATGTGCAGCGTGTACGTCGTGGGCGTGGCGCTGACCCCGCTCGGCGGGATCGCGTTGGGGATCGGCGTGACGGAGTTGATGGTCACGGTCGCGCCCGTCGCGGCGATGATCGCCTCGTCGCTCGTTGGCTGCTTCTGGACGACGTCGGTGCCGGCGAACGACACGGTCGGCGGGGTCAGCGGGACGGGGCCGGCGGACGGCGGCAGCACCCCGGGGGGCGGCGTGGGAGTGTTGCCGGCGGGCAGCGTGGTGATCGTCTGCCCCCCGACGCGCAGCCCGTTCTGGTCGAGCGTGGCGCCCTGGCCGTTGACGGTGACGCCGGCGAACTCGATGCTCTCGCTGGAGATGGCTCGCGGAGCACCGATGGCCCGCTCCGCGTGGACCGTGGCGACGACCGCCCCGATGTGGACGGTGGCCGACCCCGGCACCGCAACCTCGACGTCATGGAGCGTGCAGGTGGCATCCTCGGTCACCTTGGAGGCGAGCACGTGCGCCTCGCTGTGCGCGCTGACCCGCCCGACGCTGACGCCCAGCGCAGGGAGGGATGCGACCCCCAGCGGCACGACCGGCGCCGCGCCGCTCGCCGAGGCCCCGGCGCCGCTGTCGGCCACGGCCACGCCGTCACCGGCCACGGCCTTGGCGGTTGCCGCGTCGACGGTGAGGATCCCGGACGGGTCGCTGAAGGTGGCGTTGGGCGTGCCCGCCAGGGTGGCCGTCTGGGTTCCGGGGCTCTGGGCGTTTGGGAAACCGGCGTCGGCGTGCTCATACGGGTAGGTCAGCGCGGGGTTGAACGGGTTCTGCACCAGGGTCTGGCCCGCGCTGTTGAGCGGCGGTGGCAGCGTGCCGAGCCCCTGCCCGGCAAACGGCGACGGCGCGCCCGGGTAACCGTTGGCGATGTAGCCCTCCGCCTCAGGGATGCCCAGCCCGGCGAGCCCGTCCACGGAGTCCCCGGGGTCGGCGGGGGAGGCGATCGCCTCGGAGGCGCCCTCCTGGACAGCGGTGCCCGCGCGGGGGACCTGCACGTCCGGCTCGACCACGAAGGAGTAGCCGGTCTTGACGGTCAGCTCGAGGGCGGCGCAGCCCCCCTTGAGGTTGGCGGCGTCGAATGCGCTGGTCGTCGCCGCCCGGGCGGCGACGGAGAGGACCGGCAGCGCCAGCACCGGGACCATCGCGATCGCGGCCAGGGCCCCTTTTCTCATCTGCGCACCTCCTCGGCGTTGGCTGCTGCGTACTCGCCTGCCAGCCGGGCCAGCAGCTCTCCGACGGTCTCGCCGTGCTCACTCGCCAGCGTCTGCAACGTCCTCTTGTCCGACACCGACAGTGGGACACGCACCGGCTGGAGTTCGACCGTCTCATGAGCACGAGGCTCAGCCTGGTGGTGCACCTCGGCCGCCTCGCCCCGCTCCAGCGTCGACGCGGGGACGGTGCGTCCGAGCCGCAGCCCGACCAGCCTGGTGACCAGCCCGCTCAGCACCGCAGACGGTCGCTCCTCGACGACGAGGATTGCGGCGCCGGCAGCGGCGAGGTCGCGAACCAGCGCGGCGACCGCCGCGGCCACCTGCGGCGCCAGGCCGAGAAGAGGTTCGTCGAGCAGCAGCACTCGGGGACGCGCCAGGGCGGCTCGGGCCAGGGCGAGCTGGCGTTGCTCCCCGCCCGAGAGGGACCCGGCCACCTGGGAGGGGCGGTCGGCGAGCACAGGGAACCGGGGGAAGAGCGCCTTCACGGCGCCGGACGGGAACGGGCCGCCGTGGCGCTCGGCGAGCTGCAGGTTCTCGCGCACGGTCAGGGTCGGGAAGATGCCGCCACCTGCCGGGACCAGCAGCAGCCCGCGCCGCGCAGCCTCGCCGGGCGGCAGGGCGCCGAGCTCGGCGCCGTCGAAGAGCACCCGTCCCTGGTCGGGCGCCAGTGTTCCCGACGCCACCGCGAGAAGGGTGGTCTTGCCGGCCCCGAGGGTGCCGACCACGCCGACAACCTCGGCCGGCTCGACGTCGACCGTCACCCCGGAGAGGCCGGTGATGCCCCCGAAGCGGACGGTCACGTCCTCAACGTGCAGCAGCGACGGGCTCATTCTCGAGCTCTCCCGTGTAGGCGCGGATGACGTCGGGGTTGCGGCGGACCGCGGCCGGGGTGCCTCGAGCGATCAGCCGTCCGCCCGACATGACGTACACGAAGTCGCAGACGTCGAAGACGAAGTCGACGTCGTGCTCGACGAGGACGACGGCGAGTCCCAGGTCCGCGGTCAGCCGGCGGGCCAGGTCGGCGAGGGTGGCGAGGTCGTCCGCGGACATCCCGGAGCCGGCCTCGTCGAGGAGCAGCAGGCGCGGCAGCGCGCAGAGGGCTCGCGCGATCTCCACCAGCCGCCGTCGCCCCAGCGGCAGCGTGCCCACCTGCCGGGGTGCATCGGACCGGATGCCCACCATGTCGAGGACCCGGTCGACCTCGCGCGCGGCCAGCCACTCCGCGTGGCGGCTGCGCCCGATGCGCAGGCCGTCCTCGAGCAGGCTGGTGCGCTGCCGCGCCTGGCAGCCGAGCATGAGGTTGTCGCGCACCGTCAACGAGGTGACCAGGTCCACGGCCTGGAAGGTGCGTCCCAACCCGAGGCGTGCGCGCCGCCACGCGGGCAGCCGGGTGATGTCGCGGTCGTCGAGGTCGATCCGCCCCCGGTTGGGGAGGTTCTCCCCGGCGATGACATCGAGCAGCGTGGTCTTGCCCGCGCCGTTGGGGCCGATGAGGCCCACGATTTCGCCCCGGCTCGCGGCCAGCGAGACGTCGTCGACGGCGGTATGGGTGCCGTAGTCGACGCCGACCCCGTGCACCTCGAGGAGCGCGCTCATGTCGAGCTCCGCGCCGGGGTGCCCGTGCGTCGTGCCGGGCGCAGCCGGTTGGCGAGCGCGGCCTCCGCGCGCAGCAGCGGGCGGCTGAGGCCTGCGGGCGCCAGGCTGACCTGCACCAGGAGCAGCACGCCGAGAAGCGCGCCGCCGACGTCGCCCGGGTCACTGAGGTGGTTGATCAGCGGCAGGCCCGATATCGCCCCGGGTCCGGTGGCCTGCAGCAGGCCGCCGATCACCGCGCCAGCGGTGCTGCCCAGGCCGCCCACCACCCCGGAGGCGAGCAGGCCGATGGATGCGAAGGGTCCGAAGGCGCGCGACGAGGCCACCTGGTCGACGCCGGCGTAGAGCACCCCGGCGACGCCGGCGATGAACGCGCTGAGCGCAAACGCCGCCAGGCGGGTGCGCGCCGCGCTGATGCCGAGCGAACTCGGCGGCGTGCTCGGAGTCGCGCACCGCCGCCATGCGGCGGCCGGCTCGGCGGGTGCGCAGCGCGCAGACGAACGCGATCAGCAGCGCGACCACGGTGATCTCGAACCAGCAGTACACGAGCGGCGAGCTGAGCCACCCACCGCGGGAGAGCGCCATCGAACCGGTGGCGCCACCGTTGAAGCCTGCGGTGAAGAACAGGCTGCTCAACGCCGCGCCCACCCCGAGGGTCACCACCGCGGTGAGCACCCCCCCGGCCCGGAGCGTGACCAGGCCCACCAGGAAGCCGATCGGCACCGCCGCGAGCCCACCGAGCGGCACCGTCAGGATCAGCGGGAGATGGGCGATGACTGCCAGGTGGGCCGCCGCAAAAGCGCCCACCCCCATGAATCCGGCCTGGGCGAGCGAGAGCTGCCCGGACATCCCGGTGACCACCACCAGGCTGAGGATGGCCGCCGTGTAGGCGACGCCGATCGAGAGGATGTACAGCCCCGAGCCACCGAGGGTCGCCGGGATGACCACCGCTGCGGCGAGCGCCATCACCACCAGCCCGATCCGCACCGGTCCGTCGACCGGCGCTCGGAGCAGCTCGCCCGCGCCGGAGAGCCCGGCGCGAACCCCACCCGCACGGCCGGCCTGGCGCCACACGGCGACCGCTCCGATCATCCAGAGGACGGCGATGCCGTCCTGGATGGCGCTGACGTTGATCCACGACGGCGGGCTCGCGGCCGTGACCTGGTCGAGGTACTCGCGCGCGAACGCGGTGATCACCCCGATGGCCACGCCGCCCAGCAGGGTGGGGAGCAGGTGCTGGAGGCGCCCGGTGAGGGCTGCGGCCAGGGCCTGCACCACCAGGAGCGTGAGGATGTAGCTGTTGAGCCCGGTCGAGGGTGCGAGCACGATGCCGGCCAGCGCCGCCGTGGCACCGCCGATGCCCCACGACAGGGAGCCGATTCGGTCGACCCGGATGCCACCGGCCAGCGCCGTCTCGCGGCTGTCGGCGACCGCCCGGATGGTGGTGCCCGTGCGTGTCCGCTGGTAGAACATGCCCAGCGCCACGCTGAGCAGGAGCGCCAGGACGGCGATGCCGAGGACGTCGTTGGTGAGGACCACGAGGCCGACGCGGTGGTTGCCGGAGCCGAACACCGACGGCACGCTGCGGGTGCCGGCGCCGAAGAGCAGCTGGGCGAGGCTGAGCAGGACGTAGAGCAGGCCGAGGCTGGCGGTCATGCGCACCATGGCCGGCCGCGACGAGAGCCGCCGCATCACGGCCCAGTCGGTGAGCAGCCCGAGACCCGCCCCGAACGCGCAGCCGGCGATGAACGCGACGAGCAGACGCAGCGCCGACGGGTGCTGGTTGTCGAGGCCGAGCACGCTCGCGAAGACATAGGTGGCGAACATGCCGAAGGCGCCGTGGGCGAGGTTGATCACTCGGGACCCGCGGTGGATGGCGACGATGCCCGCGCCGAGCAGCGCGATGGCGCCGCCCTGGGCGAGCCCGAACACGAGCGTCCCGACGATCAGACCCATCGCATCCCCGCCGAACCGCGCTCCCGCCGGGCGGATGACGAGCCACAATCAGGGCGCGGGTCAGGGCCGCGTGAGAAGGAGAGGCAGATGCGCCGCGAGGGTTCGCTGGGACCGGTGCCGGAGGAGAGGGGGATGCCGGTGATCCCCTCGAGCTGGCGACTGCGCGCGCTCATAGCCACGGTGGTGGTCTGCATCGCCCTCTTCGTCTCCGCCATCCTGATCGGGATCCACGGATGAGGGTCTGACCGGGCGGCGCGGCCGCCAACCCTTCCTGCTGGTCCCGCCGTCACATTGTGCCACGCGGGTCGCACCCAGATATTCACGGTTAACTACCGCGGCGGAGTTGTCAGCGCGGCCACCGACGCCATGAAATAGTTAACCGGAAGTTCAGCAATTTTCCTACGCGCCGGCGGTCAGGCCCCTGGCTCGGCCGGCCCGGGTTCCTCGCGGGGGCCCACCAGCACCTGCCCGGGGCGCTCGTCAAGGAACAGGCGGCGGAGCAGGATGCGCCGCTCCCTGTCGGAGGCGGCGTGGCGCATGTCGGCCGAGAGTCCCTCGAGGCGCCGCAGCACCACCAGGAGAAGGAGGGCCGTGCAAGCCAGCGCCAGGCCGCGGCCCCCGATCCAGGCTGCGGCGATCGGCAGCGCCGAGAACCCGGCGAGCACTCCCACGGCGATGGCGTGGGTGAGCGCCCCGGCCATAAAACAGATGAGCAGCACCACCAGCAGGGCGGGGTTGATGGCGGCTGCCGCGCCGGTGGCGACGGCGATGCCACGCTGCCCGTTGAAATGGAACCAGGGCGGCCAGCCGTTTCCGGCCACCGCACAGATCGCGGCGAGCTCGATGAAGGTGCCGTCGCCGCCGACGGCCCGGGCCACCACCACCGGGACGACGCCCTGGGCGAACTGCAGGGGGCCGGAGAGCACTGCGGCGCCCATCCCCGCGTTGCGGAACAGGTTGCTGGTGCCCGGGTTGCCCGAGCCGACGCTGCGGAGCTCGAGGTGGCGCCAGCGTCCCAGCAGCCAGGCGACGGGCGCCGACCCGACCAGGTACGCGCCCACCAGCACCACCACGGCGACCGCGGTCACCGGCTGGTTCACGGGTCGACCGGCGGGGGATCCGTCTGGTGCATCGGGAGCGCGGCAAACCCCACCGCCCCCGGGCCGGTGTAGACACCGATGACCGGCGCCAGCGCCACCGTCTCATCCCGCGCGACCGTGCACGCCACCATCAGCATGTCGCGCAGCCGGCCGGCTCGTTCGGCGGCGTCGGCGTGGAAGAGCATCAGCCAGTGCGGGCGGCCCGGCTCGAGGCGTTCCCGAGCCACCCGCTCCAGCGCGCGGAGCACGCCGCCCTCGGTGCGCGCCAGGCCGACTCGGCCGGTCCCGCCTCCGTGCATCTCGAACACCGGCCGCACATGGAGCGCGTCGGACACCCCGGCGACCAGGGCGGGCACGCGCCCGCTGCGCGCGACGTACTCGAGCGTCTCCAGCGCGCCGTACATGCGCACCTCCTCGCATGCGCTGCGCACCCGCGCCAGCACGGCGTCGCGGTCCGCGCCGGTCAGCGCAAGGGTGTTGGCGATGCGTGCCACCAGCCCGTACGCGACCGCCGCGGTCGGCGTCTCGATGACATCCACGGTGGGCGCGTCATGACGGTTGCGGAACATGTCCGCCGCCAGCGTGGCGCTGGCGAACGTCCCGCTCCAGCGGGCCGGGATGGTGAGGCAGACGATCGACTCGAATGCCGCCAGCTCTTCGAAGGCGGCGAGGTAGTCCCCGGACTCGGCGTCGACGTCGTCGCCTTCTCACCGCGGCGCAGCAGCGCGTACACCTCACCATCACGCTGTCGTCGAGCGACGTGTCGCCGACGACGACGTGCATCGGGACGACGGCGCGTCCTTCGTCGATTCGCTGAGCGAGCGCGGCCCCACTGTCGACGACGAGCGCGACGCGCCGGCTGGTCACCAGGACAGCCCTGAGCGGGTCGCTTGCATGGAGGCTTCGATGCTAGCGAACAGCGCCGATCAGTGGCGCTGGAGTTTGGCGTGGCATGGAGAGCCGCTCACGCCAGGCGACCGGCCGGGGCCGGCGGGCGATCGACCGCGGGCGGACGCCGGGGCTGAGGTCGAGGATGTCCGACCAGACCGCGTGAGTCTGCGCCGGCACCGGTGCCGGCCCGTCGAGCACTGCCTGGAGCGGGAGCTCGCAAGCGTGGCACACGATCCAGATGGGACCGGGCTCGGAGATCTGGCGCTCGAGCCGGTGGCGTTCGCCGCAGTCTTCACAGGTGATGGTCACTCTCATCGCTCCTGCAGGGTGGCATTGCCGCTGCTACGGACTGAGCCCGCCGCCGTCGCCACCCGGATACCGCCCAGCAACGAATCGCCGACATCCTTTTCCGGGAAGGCGGGCGGAAGGCGGTCGAGGCCTCCGCTGCAAACAGGCTTCGCAGGCGTTTGCGTCGCTGCGAACTCCCCACCGGGGAGTTCTCCGCTCCTTCGCCTGCTGCAGAACTTGCGGAAACCTCGACCCCCTTCCGCCCTCTCGGCATCGACTGGTCCAGTCTCACTTTGGGGTAGTTCTGCGGGCCGTGGGTGTTTTATGGATGGGTTGGCCGCTCATTGGGGTAGCGGGCGCTGTCCGTTTTCAACCACCCGGCCCCGCCCGCCAGGGACGTGGATCAACCCATCCAACGTGGTTGTACCTCTCCGTAAAGGACCGAACGACCCCCACCGAAGGCGCCTAAATCCATAGCTGGTGGGGGCGGCGGGAAGGGCGGGGAGGGAGGCACGTCGCGGAGGGAGCATTGCTCGCAGACGAAGAGACCGACCCGGCGAAGCCGGGGGGCTCTGATGCGCCCGCGAGCACGGCGACCGGAGCGATGTGCTCCCCTCCCCGCCCGGCTTAAAGGTCGCCCGCGCCTGTCCGCTACACTTGTTGGGATCGCATCGGCACGGGCGCTTGCGCCCGTCAGAGCCATCAGCGCGATCGTTCCGCGGCTCCGCCGCAACGTTCCCGACCGGCATGGCTGAGCAACAGGTGACCCGGCGACCCGTCGGACGCCGTCGAGTCTCTGCCGCAGTGCCGCCGGGAGGTGTCAAAGGAGAAGCTTGAGCGCGACCCTGGCCCCTGATGAAGAGATCACCATGGAGCAGCTCCTCGCCGAGGAGGAGCATGTCATCCGCGCGCTCGCGCACGGCGACATCGTCGACGGCACGGTGGTGCGGGTGGACCCCGACGAGGTGCTGGTCGACATCGGCGCCAAGTCCGAGGGGGTGATCTCGAACCGCGAGCTCAGCGCCAGGGGCGAGGCGCCGGTGGTGCTCAACCCCGGCGACGAGGTCAAGGTCTACGTCGTCCAGCCCGAGAACGAGGACGGCAATGTCGTCCTGTCGCTGCGCAAGGCGCGCGCCGAGGGCATCTGGCAGGCGGTCGCCCAGAAGGAGTCGGAGGGAGAGATCCTCGACGCCGAGGTCCGCGAGCAGAACAAGGGCGGCCTGATCGTCAACATCATGGGGCTGCGCGGGTTCCTCCCCAGCAGCCAGGTGGCGCGCCAGTTCAGCGGCAACCTCATGGAGCTGGTCGGCACCAAGATCCCGGTGAAGATCCTCGAGGTCAACCGCAAGCGCAACCGCCTCATCGTGTCGCAGCGCGCGGCCCAGGACGAGGACCGCGCTCGTCAGCGCGAGGAGCTCTTCGAGAAGCTGCAGATCGGCGACGTCGTCTCCGGCAAGGTGAGCGGCCTCACCTCGTACGGCGCGTTCGTCAACCTCGGCGGGGCCGACGGCCTCATCCACATCAGCGAGCTGTCGTGGGATCGGATCAACAACGTCAGCGACATGCTCAACGTCGGGGACGACGTGCGGGTCAAGGTGATCAAGCTCGACCCCGAGCTGTCGCGCATCAGCCTCTCGCTCCGGCAGATGAGCGACGACCCGTGGGACACCATCGAGGACCGCTTCCCCGCCGGCAAGGCGGTCAGCGGTGAGGTCACCAAGACCAAGAAGTACGGCGCGTTCCTGCAGATCGCCGACGGCGTCGAGGGGCTGCTCCACATCAGCGAGCTGTCCTGGGACCACGTCGAGCGCACCGAGGACGTTCTCAAGGTGGGCGAGGTCGTCGAGGTCATGGTGCTGAGCGCCGACAAGGTTCGTCGGCGCATCAGCCTGTCGCTTCGCCAGCTGCACGGCGGTGGTCCGGCCGAGGGCGCCGAGGAGGGAGCACCGTACGAGCCGCCCGCGTACCAGATCCCCGACGATGAGGATGACGAGGACGACGACGGTGCCGACGCCGACGTGATCGACGTCGCCGCTGCGGAAGTCGGCGAGCCCGACGGCACCGGCGCGGCCGACGCCGACGTGGATGACGCCGCCACCGAGGGTGTGCCCGCGGGCGACGACGGCGCCGCCATCGGACAGGCGATCGATGCCGACGAAGAGCCGGCGGCTGGTGAGACCGTCGACCCCGCGGCGTCCGAGGACTAGGACGCCGGGTAACCGCTACCGGTTCCCCCCTCGCTCACGAATCCGTCACCGCATCGAACGGGAACGCTTGAACTCGGAGAAGGCCGGGCATAATGGGGGCGGATTGACAGGTCGCCCGTCACTGACCTCCGCCACAGAAGGGGGGGCCGGCCCGGGCCAACAGGCGGGAAGATTTGTACCCCTTCGAGCGGTTCACCGAGAGAGCCAAGAAAGTCCTCACCCTCGCGCAGGAGGAGGCCGAGCGCTCTCATCACTCGTACATCGGCACCGAGCACCTGCTGCTCGGGCTGCTGCGCGAAGGTGAGGGCCTGGCCGCCAAAGTCCTGAACAACCTGGGTGTCGAGATCAACAAGGTGCGCTCGACCATCGAGTCCGTGCTCGGTCGCAACGAGCGGATCATCATCCAGCAGATCATCCCGACGTCGCGCGTGAAGAAGGTCATCGAGATCTCCTTCGAAGAGGCGCGCCGCATGGGCAACAACTACGTCGGCACCGAGCACCTGCTGCTCGGCCTGCTCATCGAAGGCGAGGGCATCGCGGCCCACGTCCTCGAGGACCTCGGGGCCAACCTCGAGAAGGTGCGCGGTGAGATCGACCGCCTCCTCCACGAGTTCGGCCTGGAGGAGGAGGCCAAGGAGGCGCAGAAGAAGCCGAGCAAGACCCCGCTGCTCGACCAGTTCTGCCGTGACCTCACCGAGCTGGCGCTGAAGAACGCCCTCGACCCCGTCATCGGCCGCGCCATGGAGATCGAGCGGGTCGTCCAGATCCTCAGCCGGCGCACCAAGAACAACCCCGCGCTGATCGGCGAGCCGGGTGTCGGCAAGACCGCGATCGCCGAGGGCCTGGCCCAGGCGATCATCCTGGGCAACATCCCCGAGTCGCTGATGGGCAAGCGCGTGCTCACGCTCGACATGGGCGCGCTGGTCGCCGGCACCAAGTACCGCGGCGAGTTCGAGGAGCGGCTCAAGAAGATCCTCGACGAGATCCGGCAGTCACGCGAGGTGGTGCTGTTCATCGACGAGCTGCACACCCTGGTCGGTGCCGGTGCGGCCGAGGGCGCCATCGACGCGGCCAACATCCTCAAGCCTGCGCTCGCCCGCGGTGAGATCCAGTGCATCGGCGCCACCACGCTCAACGAGTACCGCAAGTACATCGAGAAGGACGCGGCCCTGGAGCGGCGCTTCCAGCCGGTGTTCGTCGACGAGCCCAGCCTGCAGGAGACGATCGAGATCCTGCACGGCATCCGCCCGCTGTACGACAAGCACCACCGCGTGCAGATCACCGACGACGCGCTCAAGGCCGCCGCCGAGCTGAGCGTGCGCTACGTCACCGACCGCTCCCTCCCTGACAAGGCCATCGACCTCATCGACGAGGCCAGCGCGCGGGTGCGCATGAAGCTCACCACCACCCCGGACAACCTCCGCGAGATGCAGAAGGAGATCCGCGAGCTCCAGGCGCAGAAGGAGGAAGCGATCGCCGGGCAGGACTACGAGACGGCTGCGAGCTTCCGCGACAAGGAGAAGAAGCTCAAGGAGAAGTACGTCTCCCTGGAGATGAGCTGGCGTGACGAGCTCGGCGCGACAGTGCCCGACGTCAACGAGGAGCACATCGCCGAGATCATCAGCTCGTGGACGGGCGTGCCCGTATCGCGGCTGGTCGAGGAGGAGACCTCGCGCCTGCTGCGCATGGAGGACGAGATCCACAAGCGCCTCATCGGCCAGGACGACGCCGTCAAGGTGATCTCCCAGGCGGTGCGCCGCGCGCGCGCCGGTCTCAAGGACGCCAAGCGGCCGATCGGGTCGTTCATGTTCCTCGGCCCCACCGGCGTCGGCAAGACCGAGCTGGCTCGTTCGCTGGCAGCGTTTCTGTTCGACAACGAGGACGCGATCATCCGCCTCGACATGAGCGAGTTCATGGAGCGGCATTCCACCGCGCGCCTGGTCGGTTCGCCGCCCGGGTACGTCGGCTATGACGACGGAGGACAGCTCACCGAGGCGGTGCGCCGCCGTCCGTACAGCGTGGTGCTCTTCGACGAGATCGAGAAGGCGCACCCCGAGGTCTTCAACATGCTGTTGCAGATCCTCGAGGACGGACGCCTGTCCGACGCGAAGGGAAAGGCGGTCAACTTCTCGAACTGCATCGTGATCATGACCAGCAACATCGGCATCTCCAACCTCAAGGCCAACATGTCGATGGGCTTCCAGCCGTCGGTGCCCGACGAGCGGACGTCGTCGTCAGAGCACGGCAAGATGCGCGACCAGATCATGGAGGAGCTGAAGCGGGCGTTCCGCCCCGAGTTCCTCAACCGCGTCGACGCCGTGGTGGTGTTCCATCGCCTCGACCAGGCGCAGATGCGCAACATCGTCGACCTCATGCTGGCCAGGGTGGCGGTGCACCTCGCGGCGCAGGAGCTCAACTTCAACGTCACCGATGCCGCCAAGGACAAGATCGTCGAAGAGGGGTTCGACAAGGTGTACGGTGCGCGCCCGCTGCGCCGTGTCATCCAGCGCGTCATCGAGGACCCGTTGTCGGAGGAGCTGCTGCGCCTCAAGCACGGACCCGGCGACACCGTCGTGGTCGAGCTCACCGACGGCGAGGTGAAGATGAACGTCATGCCCAAGAGCAAGGAGAAGCGCGACCGCAAGGAGAAGCCGGAGAAGGCCGAGGCGGCCGCCGCCGGGACTCCTCCCGCGGAGTAAAGGCGCAAGCGCTACCCTGCGCGCCGTGACCACCGCGTGGATCCCTGAGGGTTGGGACGAGGGTGTCATCGCGCTGGGCGGCCACTTCCTGCAGAGCACGGCATGGGCCCGGGTGCAGGAGCGACTCGGCAACCGCGTGGTCGTCGGCGCCAGCCGCGACTGGTGCTGGCTGGGCATCGTCCGCCGTGTCGGCCCGTTTCGGTACCTGTACCTGCCCTTCGGCCCGTCGCTGCGCAACGCTGCGGCGCTCCCCGCCGCGCTGGACTCGGCGGCCGACCGTGCGCGACGACTGGGCTGCGCGTTCGTCCGCTTCGAGCCGCGCCGGGTCGACGCCGCCGCCATCCCCGCCACGGGGGCGGCCAGGGTGAGATCACGGCAGTACGAACACACCCTGGTGCTGCGCATCGACGTCGACGAGGACACCTTGCGAGGTGGGCTCAACAGCGGGCATCGCTCGCGGATCAACACCGCGGCAAAGCGGGGCCTGCGCGTGGTGCGGTCCAACGACCCCGCGCGCATGCCGGACTTCGTGCGCCTGCTCCGTCAGGTCGAGCAGCGCAACGACTTCTTCTCGTACGAGGACCCGTACTTCGACGCGATCGCGCAGGAGCTGCTCGGCAGCGGTGACGCGTCGCTCTACTTCGCCATCGCTGGTGATGTCGATGCCGCGGCCGCGCTCGTGTTCGACTTCGGGCCCACCCGCTACTACGCGTTCGGGGCCACCGCGACCGAGTCCCGCAAGCTCATGCCGGCCCCGCCGCTGGTGTGGCAGGCGATCATCGACGCGCATCGCGAGGGACGCGAGCGCTTCGACTTCTGGGGGGCAGCGACCCCGGACGCCGCGCCCGGTCACCCGTGGAGCGGCATCACCGACTTCAAACGCGGCTTCGGCGGCGAGCGCGAAGCCTACGCGGGGACGTGGGAGCTGACCGTGCGGCCGGTCGCCGCGCGGCTGTTCGCCCTGGCGCGCGCGGCGCGGCGCTAGCCCCTGACCCCGGTCCCGATCGGGCAGCTCACCCCGGTTCCCTGCAGCCCGCAGTACCCGTTGGGGTTGGCCTCGAGGTACTGCTGGTGGTACGGCTCGGCAAAGTAGAAGACCGGCAAGTCGACGATCTCGGTGCTGATCTCGCCCTTGCCGGCAGCCGTCAACCGCTCCTGGTACATCGCGCGCGACCGCTGCGCGGCCGCTGCCTGGGCGGCGGTGAAGGTGCCGACCAGGCTGCGGTACTGGGTTCCGACGTCGTTGCCCTGGCGCATCCCCTGGGTGGGGTCATGCTCCTCCCAGAAGACGCTGAGAAGCTTCTCGTAGGTCACCTTGGTGGGGTCGTAGACCACCAGCACCGCCTCCGCATGCCCGGTCTGCGCCGAGCACACCTCTTCGTATGTCGGGTTGGGCGTGAACCCGCCGGCGTAGCCGACGGCCGTCACCCAGACCCCGTCGAGCTCCCAGAAGAGGCGCTCCGCGCCCCAGAAGCAGCCCATGCCGAAGATCGCCGTCTCCATGCCGTCCGGGTACGGCGGGGTCATCGCGCGGCCGCTGACACGGTGGGTCGCGGTCACGGGGATCGGGTCGGGGCGGCCGGGCAGTGCCTCGGCGGCGGTCACCGGCCGGGTCTTGTGGGAGCTCAGAAAGCTGAACATCTATGTCCTCCTGCGCCCCATTGTGCCCCGCGCCGGCACCGTCGACACCTGCCCCGGCGCACCGATGAGCATCTGTGCCGCCCCCGGACGACGGGAACGCATGTGCGGGTACGCTTAGGGGTCCATGCCCCACGACACCATCGACATCCGCGGAGCTCGCGAGCACAACCTCAAGGGCATCGACCTGAGCCTCCCGCGGGACCGGCTGATCGTGATCACGGGGCTCTCGGGCAGCGGCAAGTCCAGCCTGGCGTTCGACACCATCTACGCCGAGGGCCAGCGCCGCTACGTCGAGTCTCTCAGCGCGTACGCGCGCCAGTTCCTCGGCCAGATGGAGAAGCCCGACGTCGACCACATCGACGGTCTCAGCCCGGCAATCTCCATCGACCAGAAGGGCAGCAGCAAGAACCCGAGGTCCACGGTGGGCACGGTCACCGAGATCTACGACTACCTGCGCCTCCTGTACGCGCGCATCGGCCACCCGCATTGCCCCAACTGCGGACGCGAGATCAGCAAGCAGTCGATCGAGCAGATCACCGACCAGGTGCTCGACCTGCCCGAGGGCACCCGGCTCATGGTCACCGCCCCGATGGTGCAGAGCCGCAAGGGCGAGCACCGTGAGGTGTTCGCGGAGGCCAAGCGCGAGCGGGTTCGTGCGCGCCCGGGTGGACGGCGAGCTGCGCGACCTGCAGCGAGCCGATCGCGCTGGACAAGAAGTTCAAGCACGACATCGAGATCGTCGTCGACCGGGTGGTGGTCAACCCCGGACCTGCGCAGCCGCCTGCACGACTCGCTCGAGCAGGCGGCCAAGCTCAGCGACGGCCTCATCCTGCTCATCCCGGTTGACCCAGGAACCGCCGGCGGCGAGATGTTGTTCTCGAAGGACTACGCGTGCGTCTACTGCGGCATCTCGATGGAGGAGCCGGCGCCGCGCAACTTCTCCTTCAACAGCCCGCACGGCGCCTGTCCGGTGTGCACCGGGCTGGGCATGCGCATGGAGGTCGACCCCGAGGCGGTCGTCCCCGACCCGTCCCTGAGCATCAACGCGGGCGCGCTCTCGGGCTGGACGCGCGGCCCGTCGATGTCGTGGTTGATGGACGTGCTCGAGACGGTGCGCCAGGAAGTTCAAGGTGTCGCTGTCCACCCCATGGAAGGACCTCTCGGTCAAGGAGCAGCGGCTGCATCCTCTACGGGCTGCCCAAGGACGAGACAGTGCGCATCCGCTACGTCAGCCACAGCGGCTACTCGCGCAGCTACGACGCCGGCTTCGAGGGGGTGATCAACAACCTCGAGCGCCGCTACCGCGAGACCGAGTCGGACTGGGTCAAGCAGGAGATCGAGCGGCTGATGATGCAGAAGCCGTGCCCCGCGTGCCATGGCGGGCGGCTGAAGCCCGAGTACCTGGCGGTCACCGTCGACGGCATGAACATCATGGACCTGTGCCGGCACAGCGTCGTCGCCGCGCTCGGCCGCATCGAGCGCCTCAAGCTCAGTGAGCGCGAGGCCCTGATCGCTCGCCAGGTGCTCAAGGAGATCCGCGAACGCCTCGGCTTCCTGCACGACGTCGGCCTCGACTACCTGACGCTCGACCGCGGCGCGGCCACGCTGAGCGGCGGCGAGGCCCAGCGCATCCGGCTGGCCACGCAGATCGGCAGCCGGCTCATGGGCGTGCTCTACATCCTCGACGAGCCGTCGATCGGGCTGCACCAGCGCGACAACCACAAGCTGATCCGCACGCTCGAGCGGCTGCGCGACATCGGCAACACGCTCATCGTGGTCGAGCACGACGAGGACACCATCCGCGCCGCCGACTACGTGGTCGACGTCGGTCCCGGCGCCGGCGAGCACGGTGGCTACGTGGTCGCCGCCGGCACGCATCGACGAGGTGCTGGCCAGCCCCGGAGAGCGATCACCGCGCAGTTCCTCAACGGGCAGCGGTCGATGCCCGTGCCCGCTGATCCGCCGCCGCGGCAACGGCCGAGGAGCTGGTGGTGCGCGGCGCGCGCCGAGAACAACCTCAAGGGCATCGACGTCGACCTTCCCGATGGGCACGTTCATCTGCGTCACCGGCGTCAGCGGCAGCGGCAAGAGCACGCTCATCAACGACATCCTCTACCGGCGCCTCGCCCAGTACCTCTACCGGGCCAAGCAGCGCCCGGGGCGCGCACGACGGCATCGACGGCCTGGAGCATCGTGGACAAGGTGATCGACGTCGACCAGTCGCCGATCGGCCGCACGCCGCGCAGCAACCCCGCGACCTACGTGGGCGTGTTCACCGACATTCGCGAGCTGTTCGCCGAGCTGCCCGAGGCGCGGGTGCGCGGCTACAAGCCGGGCCGCTTCTCCTTCAACGTGAACGGCGGGCGCTGCGAGGCATGCGCGGGCGACGGGATCGATCAAGATCGAGATGCACTTCCTCGCCCGACGTCTACGTGCCCTGCGAGGTGTGCAAGGGCAGGCGCTACAACCGCGAGGCGCTGCGAGATGCTATTCCAGGGGAAGAGCATCGCCGACGTGCTGGAGATGACCGTCGACGAGGCCGCCGACGCTCTTCGAGAACCAGCCGCAGGATCGCTGCGCAAGCTGCGCACCCTGCAGGACGTCGGCCTCGGGTACATCCGGCTCGGCCAGCCGGCGACCACAGCTGAGCGGCGGCGAGGCGCAGCGGGTCAAGCTCAGCACCGAGCTGAGCCGGCGCGAGCACCGGCAGCACCGTGTACATCCTCGACGAGCCGACCACGGGCCTGCACTTCGCCGACGTCGAGCAAGCTGCTCGACGGTGCTGCATCGGCTGGTCGACGCCGGCAACACCGTGATCGTCATCGAGCACAACCTCGACGTCATCAAGACGGCCGACCACGTCATCGACCTCGGCCCGGCGGGGGGCAACGGTGGTGGTGAGGTGATCGCCATCGGGACGCCGGAGGAGATCGCGGTGACGCCGGCCAGCGCAACCGGCGAGTACCTGCGCGCGCTGCTCGGCAAGCGTGTCCGGTGCAGCCCGACGGCGCTGTCTCGTCCAACGAGCGGCCCCGGCGCCCGGCGGCGCAAGCCCGCCGCTGCTGGAGTGCGATAGCCCGTCTTCCGGATTGCGGCGCCATGCAGTACCGTGCGCTCATGGTCCAGTTCGACAACGGGGGTGAGGAGCGGCGCGTGCGTCTGCGCCGGCTCGATGACTGCCTCACCATCCTCGAACAGGCCCACGAGCTCGACCATACGGTGGTGACCGCGGGCATGGCCGAGGCCCTGAGCGAACGCGTGCCCACGATCCGCGAGGGGATGGTCATCGCCGACGCCATCGAGGAGGTGCTCCGGCAGCAGGAGCCCTACATGATCCAGGTGCGCCCGAGGTCACCCGGCGCGTGCGCCGTCGCCGCGACCCCTTCGACGTGAGGCTGCTGCTGCAGCGTCGCTGACCCCGGGACACCCCTGCTCAGGGTCAGGTCCCGGGCGCCGCGCCTGAGCGCGGTGGGCCGCCGGCCGCCTCGGGCTACACTCCGCGCCACGTGAGCGCATTCGGCTTCGATCCCGAGGAGATTCTCCGGCGCCGGCGCGGTCCCCGCGTGGTGCGCACCGGGGGCGGGCCGCCGTCACGCCGCCGTGGCCGCCGCATCGCTGCCATCGTCGTGGTCGCGATCATCGTGGTGGTGGCCCTGGGTCGCTGGCTGCTCGGCCTGCGCGCCAGCTACCTGTACTACGCGAGCCTCAACCACACCAACGTCTTCTGGACCCCGTTCCTCGCCCAGGTGGTGCTGTTCCTCATCGGGGCGGTGATCACCGGTGGGGGGGTGGCGCTGAGCATCTACGGATGGGTGCGGGCGTCGCGCAACCTCGACAAGTACGGCGGCCGGGTGGCGTTCTGGGCGGGCATCGCCGTCGCGGTGATCGCCGGGATCTCGGGGGGTGCGTTCCTGGCCGGGCACTGGCAGGACGTGCTGCTGTGGCTCCACGGCCAGTCCTTCGGCGCCCAGGACCCCGTGTTCCACCAGGACTACTCGTTCTTCATCTTCACCCTGCCCGTTCTCGACGCCATCCAGGCGCTGCTGTGGGCGGTCGCGCTGATCGGCCTGCTGGGCGCCGTCGGGCTGGCGGCGTTCGCCTTCTCGCTGGCCAACGCGCCGACCGAGGTCACCCTGCCCGTCAAGGCGCCTGAGGGACGCCGGTTCGAGGATGGTTTCGCCGTGGCGGTGACCCATGCCGGGATCTGCCTGGCAGGGGTCTTCGTGCTCGCTGCGCTGGGCGCCCACTTCGGGGTGTACCACCTCGCCACCAGCCAGCACGACAACTTCGTCGGCCTCGACGCCACCCAGCGCAACGTCACGCGGCCCGTGCTCGGGGTGCTGCAGTGGGTGGCGCTGGTGCTGGCGATCGGCACCGCAGCGCTGGTGCTGGTCCGTCGCAACCGCGGCAGCGGCGCCACCGGCGCGGTGTTCGCCGGCACGCTGGTCGGCTGGCTGGTGCTCGCCGGGGTCGTCCAGGGAGTGCCGGCCCTCATCTACCAGGGCGCCTCGGTCAACCCCAACGCCCAGGTCGCCCAGACGCCGTCGATCAACGACTACCTGGCCACCAGCCGCTACGCGTGGGCCCTGCAGCCGTCCGACGTCGAGGTGCGCACCTTCGGGACCGTGGCGGCGCCGACGCTCAACGACCTCGCGGCCGACCCCGGGACGCTGCGCAACGTGCGCATCCAGGACACCACCCAGCTGCCGGACACCTTCGCGCAGATCGACCGCAGTCGCAGCTACCAGACCTACCCGACCATCACCGTGGACCGCTACCCGTCGGCGCCGTCGGTCGGCTGGGGGACACCGAGGTCATGCTCGGCCCCCGCGAGATCGCCGAGAACGACATCCCCAACGCCTCCTTCATCAACAGCGCGCTCAACTACACGCACGGCTACGGCATCACCGCGGTGTCGGTCAACTCCGTCGCCGCCGAGGGCAAGCCGCAGGTGCTGGTCGGCCAGCAGCCGATGAAGCAGGTGTCGCCGGACGCGCCGCCCGGGCTGAGCTTCAACGGCGCCGCCGGCGACCCGCGCATCTACTGCGGGCTGTCGACCACCCAGCCGGTGGTGACAGGCACCCAGCAGAGTGAGTTCGACTACCCGTCCGGCGGGGGCGACGCCACATTCCACGCCGGCGCCGAGATGCAGGGCATCCCGGTCAGCAACGTCCTCGACAAGCTGGCGGTGTCGGTGGACGCCTTCGGCACCCTCGACCTCTTCCTCAACAACTCGCTGACCAACTCGAGCCGGGTGCTGGTGCACCGCACCATCCAGGACCGGATCACCAGCATCGCGCCGTTCCTGCACGTCGACGGCGACCCGTACGTGGTCGCTGACGACAGCACCGGCCACCTCGACTACGTCGCCGACGCGTACGTGGAGAGCGATCGCTTCCCGGAGTCGGCGGTGCAGAACGGTGCGTCGTACATGCGCAACGCGGTCAAGGCCGTGGTGGATGCCCGCACCTGCGGCGTGACCCTGTACGCCGTCGACCTCAACGAGCCCATCACCGCCGCCTGGAACGCGATCTACCCGGGCCTGCTCAAGCCCCTGGACAGCATGTCGGCAACGCTGCGCAGCCACCTGCGCTACCCCGAGGACCTCTTCACCGCGCAGGCCCAGGTCTACGCCAACGTGCACGTCAGCAACGCGTCGGTGTTCTTCAACGGCAGCGACCGGTACCGCGTCGCGCAACAGCAGATCGCCGGGCAGCAGCAGGACACGCAGCCCTACTACGTCGAGATGACGCTCCCCGGCGACAACCAGCCCAGCTTCAACCTCTTCCAGGCGTTCTCACCGGCGAGCACCAGCGGGGGCAGCGCCAACAACATGACCGCCTGGCTGGCGGCGCAGTCGGACTACACCTCGACCAACCACCCCAAGCTGGTGGCCGTGCCCCTGAACAACTCTGTCAACGTCCTCGGCCCCCTGCAGTTCGACAACAACATCAACACCGACCCGGTGATCAGTCCCGAGATATCCCTGCTCAGCCA
This sequence comes from Candidatus Dormiibacterota bacterium, assembly GCA_963717185.1. GTDB lineage: Bacteria > Chloroflexota > Dormibacteria > Aeolococcales > Aeolococcaceae > Aeolococcus. Next base: position 74,032 of record CAVQVY010000019.1, read on the forward strand.
GCACGGCTCGTCCGTCATCCTCGGCAACGTCATCGTGCTGCCGTTCAACAACGACTCGTTCCTGTACCTGCGCCCGCTCTATGTGCTCGCCTCCGGCAGCGCCGGCGGCACCGCATTCCCGCAGCTGCACGAGGTGATCGTGGGCACCCAGAACAGCGTCGCCCAGGGTCCGTCGTTCGTGCAGGCGCTGCAGGCGCTCTTCAACACCACCCAGCCGATCCCCGGGCTGGCGAATGGCACGACGCCGCCGACCACCACCCCACCACCGACGACCACCACGCCGCCGTCGTCGACCGCCAACTTCACCACCCAGGAACTGGCCCTGCTCAACGACCTGCTGACCCACGAGCAGAACGCGGAGGCCGCGCTCCAGAAGGGCGACTTCACCACCTTCGGGAAGGAGGAGGACGCCGTGAAGTCCGACACGGCCCAGCTGACGGCGCTCCTCCAGCAGAGCCAGAAGGCCACTCCGTCCGCGTCACCGAGCCCAAGTCCTTCCCCGTAATCGCACGCTCGCAGCGCTGCCGCGAGCGGGATCGGGTTGTATAGGCTGACGGGCGTGGAGCAGATCGCGCCGGGCATCCGCCAGATCGACACCCTGCTGGGTGGCATGGATCGGATGACCGCCGGCTTCCTGGTCGACGGGCCGCAGCCCGCACTTGTCGAGACCGGGTCGCAGACCAGCGCCGGCGCGGTGCGCGACGCGCTGACCGACGCCGGCCTCGGTGCCGACGACCTCCGCTGGATCATCGTCACCCACATCCACCTCGACCACGCCGGCGGTGTCGGTGACATGGCGGCCGCGTTCCCCAACGCAACCGTCGTCGTCCACGAGCGCGGCGCCCGTCATCTCCTCGACCCCAGCCGGCTCATCGACAGCGCGGCGCGCGTGTACGGCCCGCTGCTCGACGGCCTGTACGGCCGGATGCTGCCGGTGCCGGAGGACCGCCTGGTGGCTGCGGCCGACGGCCACCGCGTCGACCTCGGCGCGGGTCACTTCCTCACCATGGTCAACTCGCCGGGCCACGCCAAGCACCACCACGCCGTCCTCGACGACCACACGGGAACGCTCTTGGTCGGGGACGCGGTGGGTGTCAAGCTGCCCGACTTCGGGATCCTGCGGCCGGCGACACCGCCGCCGGACTTCGACCTCGAGCAGGCCACCGCCAGCCTGCGTCGCTTCGCCGAGCTGCGCCCCGAGCTGGTGGTGCTGACTCATTACGGCCCGGTCGAACAGCCCCTGGAGACGCTGGCCGAGGCCGAGCACATGCTCCACCAGTGGGTCGAGGTCGCCGAGCGCACCATGCGCGAGAGCGAGGAGGCGGGCATCGCCGACGTCGCCGCCGCCCTGGCTGATGCCTTCGCCAGCGCGCCGGCCGACCTCGCCGACGAGGTGCGCGAGAAGTTCGAAGTGCTCAACGGCGTGCACAGCAACGCCGCCGGCATCGTGCGCTACCTCTCGACGCGCCGCCCCGCCGTCGCCGAGTGAAGGCGGCCACCGCCCGCGCGTCGGGCACCAGGCTGCTCGCCGCGGTGGTGCTCAGCGCCTGCGTCGGCGTCATCGGGGGAGGGCTCGGCGCCTGGGGCGTGTACAGCCACTTCGGTCCTGTCGAGCGAGTGGTGACCGAGACCAAGACCGGCGGAGGCGCGGTCTCGGTCGGTGACATCGCCAACTCGGTGCTTCCCTCGCTGGTCACCATCAGCACCCAGGCGGTGTCGGCAGACGGGCTGGCCAGCGGCTCCGCGAGTGGACTGACGCAGGGCTTCGCGGTCAGCACCGACGGGCTGATCGTCACCTCCGCCCACGCTGTGCGCGGAGCCAGCCGGTTGCGCGTCTCTGCCGCCGACGGCAAGGGCTACGACGCCACCATCGCCGCCACCGACGTCGTCGACGGCATCGTCGTGCTCCGGGCCGCCGGTGCCTCGGGACTGACCGCGCTGCACTTCGCCGCCCAGGACCCGCGAATCGGCGACCTGGCGGTGGCGGTGTTTCGGCCCGCGCTGGGCACCCTGACCACGCGCAGCGGAGTTGTTGCCGCCGTTGGCCTGAACGCGAACGACGGCAGCGCCGACCTCGCCGACCTGGTGCAGGTCGACGCCACCGCCGCGCCGCAGGCGGACGGTGCGCCGCTGGTCGACGGCACCGGTGCGGTGACCGGCGTGGTCATCACGGTGCCGAGCGCACCTGGAGTGGTTGCCGCATCGGGGCGGGATGCCGCCGCCCAGGTGAGCGCGGTCCAGCGGGGCTCGACCACCACGACGGGCTCGTTCGGCGTCACCAGCGTGCTCATCGGCCCGTCCGTGGCAGGCGCCACGTCGCTGCCCCAGGGGGCGCTGATCCAGTCGGTGAGCGCTGCCGGCCCTGCCGCCGGGTTGCTGCAGCCGGGCGACGTGGTGACCGCGGTCGACGGCGCCGGCGTGGTGGCCGCCGGCGGCTTCCAACCCGGCGACTTCGGGCTCGTCGTGGGAGACCGGGCCACCATGGAGGTGACCGGCGCCGGCGGTGCCACCCGCACCGTCACCCTCACCGTCGCCGCCGGCTGACCTGCGCGAAGAACGACCTGCATCGCCGCGGGTCTACCATGCCGCGAGATGGAGATCACCTACCTCGGCATGTCCTGCGTCCGGCTGCGCGGGCGCGACACCCAGGTCATCGTCGACCCGCCGGACAGCCAGCTGCCCGGCCTCGGCAAGACCGGACCCGACCTGATCGTGCGCACCGAAGGGCGCACCGATCCCGAGAAGCTGCGCCCGCGGGACGGCCGCAGCCAGGAGGTCGCCGGCGCGGGCGAGTTCGAGGTGCGCGGCGTCACCGTCCGCGGCGTGGACACCGGCAACGGCCGCACCGTGATGCGTGTCGAGATCGACGACGTCCGCGTGCTCAGCGTGGGCAGGCTCGACCGCCAGCTCACCGAGGAGGAGATCGACGCCCTCGGCCACATCGACGTCCTGGTCGCGCCTGTGGGAGGCGGGGACGCGCTGGCCCCGTCGGCGGCGACCAAGCTGGTCAACGCGGTGTCCCCGGCCATCGTCATCCCGGTGCGGTACCGCTCGCCGAACTCGCCCGGCAGTGGCGAGTACGAGCCCGTCGACAGCTTCGCCAAGGAGATGGGCCTCGCCGAGGACGGCTACGCGGCGCTGCCCAAGCTCAACCTCAACGGCGCCATGACCGGCAGCGACAACTTCCGCGTCGTCGTACTAGAACCGCGCAGCGCCTAAGTCCCGTCTGCCATCCCTCAGCGCAGGCGAATTCATTTCGCCGGAGCTGAGACCGCTTGATGGGGGGAGCCCGAGGGGGGAACGTCAGTTCCCCCTTCGCGTTCTACTGGTAGACTGGCGAAAACCTCTAGGGAGGCTCCCCCATGGCCAGGTTCGTGTTTGTCACCGGGGGAGTGGTCTCCTCTCTGGGGAAGGGAATCACCGCCGCGTCGATCGGCACGATCCTCAAGGCCCGCGGCCTGCACGTGGGCATGCAGAAGCTCGACCCGTACCTGAACGTCGACCCCGGAACCATGTCCCCGTACCAGCACGGCGAGGTCTTCGTCACCGACGACGGGGCCGAGACCGACCTCGACCTCGGCCATTACGAGCGCTTCGTCGACGTCGCCCTGAGCAAGGCGAGCAACGTCACCACCGGCAAGATCTACTCGAGCGTGATCGCCAAGGAGCGTCGTGGCGACTACCTGGGCGGCACCGTCCAGGTGATCCCGCACATCACCAACGAGATCAAGCAGCGCATCCTGCGCGTCGCCGAGAACGAGCTCCCAGAGCCGGACGTGGTCATCGTCGAGGTCGGCGGCACCGTCGGTGACATCGAGTCGCTGCCGTTCCTCGAGGCCATCCGCCAGCTCAAGAACGACGTGGGCCGCACCAACGTCTGCTACGTGCACCTCACGCTGGTGCCATACGTCGGGGCCAGCGAGGAGTTCAAGAGCAAGCCCACCCAGCACAGCGTCAACACCCTGCGCAGCATCGGCATCCAGCCCGACGTCATCGTGGCACGCAGCGAACAGCCCATCGGTGAGAACCTCAAGGACAAGATCGCGCTGTTCGGCGACGTCGAACGCCGGGCGGTCATCAACGTGCCGGACGCGCGCTCGATCTACGAGGTGCCGCTGCTTCTCGAGGACACCGGCCTCGGTGACTACATCGTCGAGATGCTCGGCATCAACTCGGCGCCGCCCGAGCTGGACGGGTGGCGAGACATGGTGTCGCGGATCTCGGCCACCAAGCCGGCGGTCCGGATCGCGGTGGTGGGCAAGTACGTGGAGATGCCCGACGCGTACATCAGCGTCACCGAGGCGCTGCGCCACGCCGCCGTGCACTGCGGGGTGGAGCTGACCATCCAGTGGGTCAACTCCGAGCAGCTGGACGAGGACGCAAGCGAGCTGGAGGGTGTCGACGGCATCGTCGTGCCCGGCGGTTTCGGGCACCGCGGCATCGAGGGCAAGATCCTCGCGTCACGATTCGCACGGCAGCGCAGCGTGCCCTACCTGGGGCTGTGCCTGGGCATGCAGTGCGCGGTGGTCGACATCGCCCGCGAGGTCCTGGACGCTCCTGACGCGAACTCGACCGAGTTCAACGCGTTCTCCTCGGTGCCCGTGATCGACCTGCTTCCCGAGCAACGCGACATCGAGAACAAGGGCGGCACCATGCGCCTGGGTGTGTACCCGTGCAAGCTGGTCCCCGGCAGCCAGGCGGCCACCGCCTACGGCGAGGCGCTCATCTACGAGCGTCATCGCCACCGCTTCGAGTTCAACAACCACTACCGCGACCGGCTCGCCGAGGCAGGCGTGGTCTTCAGTGGCACCTCCCCGAACGGCAGGCTGGTCGAGATCATCGAGCTGCGCGATCACCCCTTCTTCGTGGGTTCGCAGTTCCACCCGGAGTTTCGCTCGCGACCCAACCGTCCGCACCCGCTCTTCCGCGAGTTCATGCACGCGTCAGGAGTGCGAGCGGGTGCGATCGGCGACGACGTCGAGGCCAAGGTCCAGGTCCGCGGGATAGCCCAGCCCAGCTGAGGGGCACCGGCCAAGCCTCAGCCGGCTGCGGATAATCCCAGCCATGGCCGACACCGTCGTCCCCGACCTGACCGCGGCGCCGGCGCGTGTCGGTCGCGACCGGCATCGCGGGCTCGAGCTGCTGCGGGCGACCGAGGCGGCCGCGCTGTCGGTCGGCCGGTGGCTGGGACGCGGGGACAAGTCGGGGACGCGCAACTCGGGGCAGCAGGTGATGGAGGAGGCCCTGGTCGGGATGCCCTTCGACGGGCGGGTGGTCATCGGCCCCGAGGGCGGCAACAGCAACCTCGCCCCGGCCGGCGAATCGGGGTTGGGCGCGACCGCATCGACCTGGCGATCATCCCGGTCGACGGCGTGAGCCTGGTGTCGCGCGGCCTGAGCCAGGCGCTCAGCATCGCCGCCGCCGCCGAGCCGGGTGGCATCCTCTCGCCGCCGCCGGTGGCCTACATGCACAAGATCGCGGTCGGTCCGGCCGCCAAGGGGGCGGTGGACATCGCCGACACGCCCGAGAACAACCTGCGGCGCATCGCCTTCGCGATGGACGTGCAGGTGCAGGACCTCACCGTGGTGATGCTCGACCGCCCCCGTCACCAGGCTCTCCTCGAGAGGGTGCGCGCACTGGGCGCCCGGGTGGCCCTGATCTCCGACGGCGACGTCGGCGCCGCGATGATGGCCGCGTGGCCCGGCAGCGGCATCGACGTCATGATCGGCTCGGGTGGCACCCAGGAGGCGATCGTGGCCGCCTGCGCGATGCGCTGCCTGGGCGGCGAGCTGCACTGCCGGCCGTGGGTCCGCCACGAGGACGAGGCGGTGGCGGTTCGGGCCGCCGGACTCGACCCCGAGGAGACGATCACCATGGAGCAGCTGGTGCCGGGCCGGCAGGTGAGCATCGCCGCCACCGGCATCAGCGGTGGCGGCATCCTGCGCGGGGTCCAGTACCACAACTGGTGGGCGGAGACCCACAGCCTGGTGATGCGGGCCCAGAGCGGCACGGTCCGGGAGATCATCACGAAGCACCACGTCGCCCTGCCGCCGGAGGGAGCGCGCCGGGTCCGGTGACCACGGGATTGCGCATCCCGGGCGCCTGTGTAATCATGTAATCATGAAAGCACAGCGAGAGGCGCAGGCCTCCTTCACCGACGACGAGCTGTCGGGGTGGTTCGCGGGGCGCATCCCTGACGACCTCTACTCCGGCGCCCCGACCATCACCGGCGACCGCGACGAGATCCTCATCGTGGGGACCATCCCCGAACCCGAGCTGGCGGCGGACGCCAACGAGGCGGCGCGCAACGCCGCGCGTTCGGCCCGCATCTCCCGCTTTCGCGAGGAGACCCGGCAGCGACGCATCGATGTGGCCTCGGAGGCCGAGAGGCTCTTCGGCCGCAAGGTGTCCTGGGGAGCACGCTGCGGCGAGCTCGAGGAGCACTTCACCACCCTGGGCGTGCCGGTCATGACCCGGCTTCGCCTCGGTGACCGCGCCGTCCTCGACACGCTCATCGACGCGGGTGTGGCGCGCAGCCGGAGCGAGGCGCTGGCTTGGTGCGTGCGCCTGGTCAGCCGTCACCAGGACGACTGGATCAAGAGCCTGCGCGAGGCGCTGACCGCGGTCGAGAAGGTGCGCAGCGAGGGGCCGACGACGGCCTGAGATGACCTCGGAGATCCCGGCCGGACCGATCGACGAATCACCGATGGACGCCTACTCGCGGGTGGTCTCGGGGGTCGCCGCCGCGCTGGCCCCCTCGGTGGTGAGCCTCCTCGTCGAGAGGCGCACCTCCAGGGGGCGCGGCCCGGCGGGGAGCGGTTCGGCGTGGGTGCTCACCCCCGACGGCTACCTGGTCACCTCGGCGCACGTGGTCCATGGCGGGGTGGGTGGCTTCGCGCACACCGCCGACGGACGCCAGCTCGCCTTCGACGTGGTCGGGGAGGACGCGCTGTCCGACATCGCAGTGGTGCGCGCCGCCGGCGGCGACCTGCCGGCGGCGGCAGTGGGTGACGCCGACCGGCTGCGCGTGGGCGAGCTGGTCGTGGCCATCGGCAACCCCCACGGCCTGGCCGGGTCGGTGACCGCGGGGGTGGTCAGCGCGCTGGGCCGCTCGCTGCCGACGCAGTCCGAGGGCCACATGCGCCTCGTCGAGAACGTCATCCAGACGGACGCCGCCCTGAACCCGGGCAACTCAGGCGGAGCCCTTGCCGACAGCCGGGGCCGGGTCGTCGGGATCAACACGGCGCTCGCCGGCTACGGTCTCGGCCTGGCGGTGCCGGTCAACGCCACCACGCTGGCGATCATGGGCACGCTGATGCGGCAGGGGCGGGTGCGTCGCGCCTTCCTCGGCGTCGCCGGGCGGGCCCAGCCGCTGGCGCCGCGGCTGGCCGCGCAGCTGGGCCAGGCCCGGGGCCTCCGCGTGGTCGAGGTGGTGCCCGGGAGCGCGGCCGACGGCGCCGGGCTCCGGCCCGGCGACATCATCGTGGAGCTCGACGGTCACGCGGTGCAGACGGCCGGCGACGTGCAGCGGCTGATGATGGCCGAGGTGGTGGATCGCTTCGCTGTGCTCCGAGTTGTGCGCGACGGCGAGCTGCGCACCGTCACCGCCATCCCAGCGGAGCTGAGCGCGGCGTAGGACACCGGCCCCGCGCGGCCGGCGGTCGAGGCGCACCCATAATCACCCGGATGCGCGTCATCGCGGGGGGTGCGGCCGGCTCCATCGAGGTCCTCGACGGCTACCGCGCGGCGGCTCGCAACGGCCGCCGCCTGGTGGCGCTCAGCCCCGACGACCTTCTGCCGCTCCCTGAGGAGGCGACGCTCACCCACCTTCCCGGCCGCCGTCCGGTCGCCGTCGACAGCGACGGCGCAGCGGTGGAGGTCGAGGGTGACTGGTTGGCGATCGCCGCGGTGCTCCCGGTGGGGCACATGCGAACCCACCTCCCGGCGACGGTCCGCCGCGAGGGCGCGCATCGCCTGCCGCTGTACGGCTACACGGCGGTGGTGGAGCACGGCGGTGACCTGATGTGCGCGGCGCTGCGCACCGACGGCTTCGACTGGTGGCAGCCCGCGCGGTACGGCCGTGCCGACCTGCCCGCGGCGGTGGAGACGGCTCGCGCGGCGCTCCCCGGCAACCGCTTGGTGGACCACCTCGCCCGCTGCGCGCTGGAGAACCGCTGCTACACCGCGCAGAACACGTTCCACCGCCGCTACGAGGGAGCGCTGCCCGCCTCGCCCGCGTGCAACGCCGACTGCCTGGGCTGCATCTCCCTGCAGAGCGACGGCGAGGTGCCCGCACCCCAGGACCGGATGCGCTTCGCGCCCACCGCCGATGAGCTCACCGAGCTCGCCGACTGGCACCTTGGCGGCGACGACGCGGCCATCGTCTCCTTCGGCCAGGGCTGCGAGGGTGAGGCACTGACCCGCGGCGACGCGCTCGTCGAGGCCACCCGGCGCATCCGCGCGATGCACCCCGCAGCGACCATCCACGTCAACACCAACGGCAGCAAGCCGCGCGTGCTCGAGCGGCTCATCGACGCCGGCCTCAACAGCGTGCGCATCAGCGCCATCTCCTTCAACGACTCGATCTTCCGGCCCTACTACCGTCCCATCGGGTACGACCTCGACGACGTCATCGCCTGTGGGCGCCTGATGCATGAGCGTGGCGGCCAGGTGTGCCTCAACCTGCTGACCTTCCCCGGCGTCACCGACGTCGAGGACGAGATGGCGGCCACGGTGCGCGCGTGCACGGAGATGGGGGTGACCCAGGTGCAGTGGCGGTCGCTCAACGTCGACCACGACTGGCTGCTCGACGTGCTCCCCGCCCTGCCCGCCGGCGCCGGGATGCGTGTCGCGCACCAGCGGGTGGGCGAGCTGCTCCCCGGGGTCCAGCACGGCAACTTCACCCGTCCCGCGGGCGCGCTGGTCTGAACCGCCGGGGTTGGTTTCCCGGGCCCGTGGTATGCTGGACTCCGTTCCCACCCCGCTGTTTTCGAGTGCCCATGAAGACCGAGATCCATCCGCAGTACCACACTGACGCCGTCGTCACCTGCCTGTGTGGCAACACCTTCACCACCGGCTCGACGCTGTCCGAGCTCAAGACCGAGGTGTGCTCGGTGTGCCACCCGTTCTTCACCGGCACCCAGCGCATCATCGACACCGGCGGCCAGGTGGAGCGCTTCCGCCGTCGCGCCGCCGCCAAGACGGGCAAGCAGACCGCCGACGCCGGCTGACCGGCGCCCGCTCGGTCGAGTCACCCTCGTGTCGTCGCCGAGTCAGCGCGCGCGTACAGTGGTGACCATGCGCCGTCCCCGCCTGCGTGACATCGTCCTCACCGCGGCCCTCAACGCCGCGACCGCCCCGCCCCAGATGTTCTTCTACGGCGGGCAGGCGGTGATCGAGGGTGTGCTGATGCGCGGACGCGATCACTACGCCGTCGCCGCGCGCCGTCCCGACGGCAGCATCACCGTGACCTCGGAGATGCTCAACTCCCGGGTGCACACCAACCCGATGTGGGCAAAGCCGTTCGTGCGCGGCGTGGCCGGTCTCTACGAGATGCTGGCACTGGGGATGCGGGCGCTGCAGTGGTCGGCGAACGTGCAGCTGGGCGAGGAGGCGGAGCTCACCGCCAGCACGCTCCGCGTCACGGTGGCGGTCTCGATGGTGTTCGCGCTGGTTCTCTTCATCGGCCTTCCGCTGCTGCTCGCCGGGGTGATCCACCGCGGCTCACAGCGCAGCGTGGTCGGGGTGCTCATCGAGGGCGGTGTGCGCGCAGCCATCCTGCTCGGCTACCTGGCGGCCATCGGCCGGCTGCGCAGCGTGCGCCGGCTCTTCGAGTACCACGGCGCCGAGCACAAGGCGATCAACTGCCTCGAGTTCGGGCGCGTCGGTCGACGTCGCCAACGTGCGCCCCGCCAGCCGCCTCCACCCGCGCTGCGGCACGGGTTTCCTGGTGGTGGTGGCGCTGGTCAGCGTGATCGTCTTCGCCCCGCTCGGGGTGCTGCCCATCCCTGTGCGCATCGCCCTGCAGATCGCGCTGGTCCCGGTGGTCGCCGGGATCTCCTACGAGGCCATTCGCGGACTCGCCCGCGTGCGCCACACCACCGCCGGTCGGATCGCCCTGGTGCCAGTGCTGGCGACACAACGACTCTCGACGCGCGAGCCCGACGACCGCCAGATCGAGGTGGCCATCACCGCGCTCGCGGCGGCACGGGCCGGTGAGTCCTCGGTCAGCGAACTGCACGACGCCACCGCAAACTAACCTTGCCGGCCATGGCTGCCATCGACGATCGGCTGCGCGCGCTCGAAGAACGCTTCGACGAGATCGGCGTGCTCCTGGCCGAGCCGGACGCGTACAGCGACCGCGACCGAGTCCAGCGTCTGTCGCAGGAGCAGGCCCGGCTGCGCGAGGTGGTCGAGACCGGTCGCGCGTGGCGCAGCGCACACCGCGCGGCCGCCGAGGCGCAGGAGCTGCAGCGCAACGAGGCCGACCCCGAGATCGTCGCCATGGCCGCGGAGGAGGAGACGACGCAACGCGGTCTCGAGGACGCGGCGCACCAGCGGTTGCGCTCGCTGCTGGTCCCCACCGACCCCAACGACGAGCGCGACGTGGTGGTGGAGATCCGCGCCGGCACCGGCGGCGACGAGGCGGCGATCTTCGCCGCCGACCTCTTCCGGATGTACAGCCGCTACGCCGAGCGACAGCGCTGGCGCGTCGAGCTGCTCGAGGCCAGCGAGTTGGGCACGCATGGGCTCAAGGAGGTGATCTTCGAGGTGCACGGCCGGGGTGCCTACTCGAAGCTGAAGTTCGAGTCCGGGGTGCACCGTGTCCAGCGTGTTCCCGAGACCGAGTCACAGGGGCGGATCCATACCTCGGCCGCCTCGGTGGTGGTGCTGCCCGAGGCCGACGAGCTCGAGGTGAACATCGCCGACAACGAGCTGAAGATCGACGTCTACCGCAGCACCGGGCCCGGCGGGCAGAGTGTCAACACCACCGACTCGGCCGTTCGTATCACGCACCTTCCGACCGGCCTGGTGGTGACCTGCCAGGACGAGAAGTCGCAGATCAAGAACCGCGCCAAGGCGCTGCGCGTGCTGCGCGCCCGGCTGTACGACATCGCCCAGGCCGAACGCGACGCGGAGCTGCGCGCCACCCGCCGGTCCGCGGTCGGCAGCGGCGACCGCAGCGAGAAGATCCGCACCTACAACTACCCGCAGTCGCGGATCACCGACCACCGCATCCACCTCGACGTGTTCCAGCTCCCCAAGGTGCTCGACGGGGAGCTCGACCTGCTCATCGAGCCCCTCGCCCAGGAGGACCAGGCGCACCGCCTGCTCGACGAGGATGGCGATGGCTGACCGCCGGCGGCGTCGGCACCAGCCGAATCGGTGAGCCCGCTGCGCACCCTCATGGAGGTGGTGCGGCTCAGCACCGGCTACCTCGAGAGCCACGGCAGCGCCTCGCCGCGGCTCGACGCCGAGCTGCTGGCGGCGACCGCGCTTCGCATTCGCCGCCTCGACCTCTACCTGCAGTTCGACCGGCCGCTCGAGGAGGAGCAGCTGACCGCGATCCGCGAGCTGGTGCGCCGGCGCGGTGACGGCGAGCCCGTCGCGCACATCACCGGGGAGCGCGAGTTCCACGGTCGGGCGTTCACGGTGTCACCGGACGTGCTCATCCCCCGGCCGGAAACGGAGACGCTGGTGGAGGTGACCCTGGAGCGGGCGCGCTCCGCTGGTGCTGACGGAGCCGGCCTGCGCATCGCGGACGTCGGCACCGGCAGCGGCTGCATCGCCGTCACGCTGGCGGCCGAGCTGCCCGGCGCGACGGTGACGGCGACCGACGTCAGCGAGGCGGCGCTGGCCGTGGCCGCCGCCAATCTGCGCCGCCACCAGCTCGTGGACCGCGTCGAGCTGGTGAACGGGTCGTGGTGCGACCCATTGCGGGGGCGCGCGTTCGACATCGTCGTCGCCAACCCTCCGTACATCCCCACCGCCGAGCTGGACGGCCTGGCCCGCGACGTCCGCGACCACGAGCCCGCGATAGCGCTGGACGGAGGCAGCGACGGGCTCAGCGCCTATCGGTCGCTGCTGCCCTCGATCGCCGGCGTGCTCGCGCCTGGCGGCTGGAGCGCGGTCGAGATCGACGTCAGCGCCGCCGCGGCGGTGGAGTCGCTGGGGCGCGAGGCCTTCGGGGTTGGGACCGGTGTGTCCGTGCACGACGACCTCACCGGCCGGCCCCGGGTGGTGGCCTTCGAGCCACGGGATCCGCGGTGAGCTCGCCACGCGCGGCCGGGGCCCTCAACTCTGCGCTGTCCGCGCTGCGGCGTGGTGAGGTGATCGCGGTCGCCACCGACACCGTCTACGGCCTGGCCTGTGACCCAACCGACGCCAAGGCGGTGGACCGCGTCTACGAGATCAAGCAGCGGCCGGCCGGGCTGGAGCTCACCGTGCTCGCCGGCGACCGCGGCGACCTGGAGGCGCTTTTGCGCTGGAACGCGACCGCCCGCCGGCTGGCCGGCGCCTTCTGGCCCGGACCGCTGTCGCTGGTGCTCCCGGTCGGCGACCAGCGCCTGGCCGTGCCCCGCCAGGGGTCGACCCTGTCGGTGCGAGTGCCCGACCACGCGCTCCTGCGCGAGCTGCTCCGCCGGAGCGGCCCGCTGGCCAGCACCAGCGCCAACCGCCACGGCGCGGCCCCCGCGACCACCGCGCAAGGCCTGCGCCGTGAATTCGGTGCCGAGATCGGCGCCGTGCTGGCCGCCGGCCGCCCCCGTGGTATTGCCTCCACTATCATCGACTGCAGCGTGACGCCACCACGCGTCCTGCGCGACGGGCCGATCGACAGCCGCAGGCTCAGGGAATTCGTGCACGGCTGACGCTCGAGCCCACCGCGCTCCGCCGCCAGGAGGTCGACGACAGGATGGCAGTCCAGCAGCAGGCAGGCGCCGGCGTCGAGGACGCCTTCACCGCCAAACCCGCACTCCGTGCCACCGACCCCGAGGTGGCCGCGCTCATGGACGAGGAGCTCACCAGGCAGGAGGACACCCTCGAGCTCATCCCCTCAGAGAACCTCGCGTCGGTGGCGGTGCTCGAGGCACTGGGGTCGTGGCTCAACAACAAGTACGCCGAGGGCCTTCCCGGCAAGCGGTACTACGGCGGGTGCCAGGTGGTCGACAAGGTCGAGAACCTGGCCCGCGACCGCTGCAAGCAGCTCTTCGGGGCCGACCACGCCAACGTGCAGCCGCACTCCGGGTCGCAGGCCAACACGGCGGTGTACGCCAGCGTCCTGCGGCCGGGCGACACCGTCCTCGGCATGGCGCTGGACCAGGGCGGCCACCTCACCCACGGCTCGCCGGTGAACTTCAGCGGGAAGCTCTACAACTTCGAGGCGTACACCGTCAGTGACGCCAACGGCCGCGTCGACTACGACGAGGTCCGCGCGCGGGCCCACGAGGTGGCGCCGGCGATGATCGTGGCCGGGTACAGCGCGTACCCACGCCTGCTCGACTTCGCGGCCTTCGAGGACATCGCGCGCGACGTGGGCGCGCTGCTGCTCGTCGACATGGCCCACTTCGCCGGCCTGGTGGCGGGCGGAGCGCACCCGTCGCCCGTCCCTCATGCCGACTTCGTCACCTTCACGACTCACAAGACGATGCGAGGTCCATGGGGCGGCGTGATCCTGTGCCGCGCCGAGCACGCCGACGTGATCGACAAGTCCGTGTTCCCCGGCACGCAGGGTGGTCCGCAGATGCACGCCATCGCCGCCAAGGCGGTGATGTTCCAGCAGTGCCTGAGACCCGAGTTCCGTGCCTACGCGCAGCGGGTGGTGGCCAACGCCGCGGCGCTGGCGCGAGGGCTCACCGCTCGGGGTGTCCAGCTGGTCACCGGGGGAACCGACAACCACCTCATGGTCATCGACCTGCGCCCGTTCGGGGTGCGCGGACGTGCCGCGCAGAACGGCTTCGACGAGATCGGCATCACCGTCAACGCCAACGCTTTCCCCGGCCACGGCGCCACCCCCTACAACCCCAACGGGATCCGCCTCGGCAGCCCGTCGGTGACCTCGCGCGGGATGGGGGAGAAGGAGATGGACGAGATCGCCGACATGATCGCGCTGATGCTCAACAACTTCGAAGACGCCGCAGTGCACGCCCAGGTGCGTGAACGCAGCCTCGCCCTCTGCAGGGGGTTCCCGCTGCCCTATCGCGTCTGATGGGGTCCGCCGGCTGGCTGCCCGCGCTGCCACCATTCCTGCTGGCCAGCGTGGTGACCATGATCCTCATCCCGGCCACCATCCTGGTGGCCCGGCGCGTTGGCGCGGTCGCCGAGCCGGACGCCGATCGCCACCTGCACCACCAGGCCACGCCGCGGCTCGGCGGGCTCGCGCTCTTCGGTGGCTTCACCGTGGCGCTGCTGGTGTTTGGCGGACCGGTCACCGACCGCTGGCAGGTGGTCGCGGTCACCGCCGCGATCACGGCCGCGATGCTCGTCGACGACATCCTTGATCTTCCCTGGAACGCCAAGCTGGCCATCGAGCTCGGCGCCGGTGTCATGGTCGCGGCGCTGGGAATCACCATCAACTTCTTCGCAGTCCCGGGCGGCCACGGCCCGTCACTGGTCGAGCTCGGCTGGCTGGCCGCGCCGATCACCGCGATATTCGTGCTCGGCATGGAGGTGTCGATCAACCTCCTCGACGGCTCCGACGGCGTGGCGGCGGGCGTGGTCGCGATCGTCGCCACGGTGCTCATGCTCGCCGCCGTCAACCGTGTCCAGGGACCGACCGACGTGCAGAACGGGGTGATCATCCTGAGCGGGGCGCTGATGGGCTGCTGCTGCGGGTTCCTGGTGTTCAACCTGCCCCCGGCCCGCGTCTTCATGGGCGACACTGGGAGTCATTTCCTCGGTGTCGCGCTGGCGGTGATCAGCGTCCTCGGGGTGGCCAAGATCGCGGTGGCGCTGGCGTTGTTCGTGCCGCTCATCGCGCTCGGCCTGCCGATCGGTGACACCGCCTTCGCGATCGTGCGCCGCCGCCGGGCCGGACGCAGTCCCACCGAGCCGGACGCCGGCCACCTGCACCACCGGATGCTGGCCACAGGGATGAGCCCGATGGAGACGGCGCTCACGTTCTACCTGATGACCGCGATCCTGGGCTGCGTCGCGCTGTTCGTGTTCGGTCACAGGCGGATCCTCGACGTCGCCCTGGCGCTGCTGGTGATCGCCCTGGTGGCCCTCCTCTGGCGCAGCCGCCGCCGTCGCCCGGAGATCGACGCCGACGGCTTCCTGGTGGTGCGCGGCCGCCGAAGCGTCCCGGCGCGCGTGCGCCGCGGCGGGGAGGCGGACTGACCGAGGTGCCGCCGCCGCCACGCGATCCGCCTCCTTCAGGGGCCGGCATCAGCAACGCGGAGATGCTCGGACTCGGCCTGTACCTCGCCATCGCGGTGGCGATTCCGCTGCTGGTGGGATGGCAGGTCGGTGACCATGTCGGGGCTCCGACCCTCGGGGTCCTCGCGGGGGTCGCTCTTGGTATCGTTGCGGCCGGCTGGATCGTGTACCTGAGGCTGAGGCGATATTGGTGATCTCGAAAAGCGTTTCCGCACGGCCGGCGCACGTCGTCCGGTCGGCCGCGCTGGCATGCGTGGTTGCCGCCGTCGGATGTGCGCTGATCGGCACCGTCGTCGGCCATCCCACCTTTGGACTCGCGCTCGCGGTCGGCCTCGCGGTCGGGGCGGGCAACGGGTATGCGGCTGACCGCCTGCTCCTCGTCGGCGTGCCCTTCGTGGCCACCAGCATGCTGCGGATCATCGTCCTGACCCTTGTCGCGCTGGTCGCGGGACTGGCCTTCGGGTTCGGTCCGGCGGTCCCGGTCGTCGCGGGCCTGGCCCTCGCCCAGCTCATCCTCGCGGGCAGCGCCGTGGTGGAGTCGGTGCGGCGCTGATGTTCGCCCTGCTCGCCGACACCGGGCCGACGGTCACCCAGTCCACCACGACCATCTGCAGCGGACCACCGCTGCTCCAGAACCCCATCCCGATCTCCGCGTGCGACCTCAACCAGGACACCCTGATCAGCAGTGCCCTGGCGATAGCGGTCACGCTGGCCATCGGGTTCGCGATCGTCAGGCGGCTGCGCAGTGGTCGTCCCGGGAAGCTGCAGATGCTGCTCGAGTTCTTCCTCGGCTACGTGAAGGACCTGGTGCGCGACTCAGTCGGCGAGGGGGCCGATTTCATCATCCCCATCGCCGCGACCATCGGCTTCTACATCCTGGTGGCCAACTGGCTCGCGTTCCTGCCGCTGGCGCGCCCGCTGCAGCCGGCGGCATCCGACCTGAACCAGACCCTGGCCATGGCCATCGTGGTCGTCCTCGTCGTGCAGGTGTACAGCCTGCGCGTCCAGGGCATCCGTGGCTACCTGCGCCGCTTCACCAAGCCCTTCGAGTTCAACTGGGCCATACGTGTGGTCTTCATCCCGCTCAACCTCATCGAGGAGATCGTCAAGCCGATCACGCTGTCGCTGCGACTGTTCGGCAACATCTTTGCCGGCCTCGTGATGGTCGAGCTGCTCAGCGAGCTGCCGGTCTTCATCGCCTGGATACCTGTGACGGCCTGGAAGCTGTTCGACGTCCTGTTCATCGGCAGCATCCAGGCCTTCATCTTCATGCTGCTCACCGTCATCTATTTCGGAATGGCACGCGAAGGACTGGAAGAAGAGGGGCATCACGGCTCTCAGGCCGCGGCCCACGCTTAGCGACTAGGGAGGCACCATGAACCACGCTATCGCCCTGGCAGGGGCGCTCATCGGCGCCGGCATCGCGCTCGGCGGAGGCGCCATCGGCGCCGCCATCGGGGACGGGCTGGCCGGCAACGCGGCCATCCAGGGGCAGGCGCGTCAGCCCGAGGCAGCAGGCGCGCTGCGCGTCACCATGTTCCTGATCATCGGGCTTGTTGAAGCCATGTACTTCATCAACCTCGTGTTCGTCTTCATCCTCATCGGCGACGCCAAGATCCCCGGCTGAGCAGATGACACCGATGGTCGCGGACGCCAGCCTGCTCGAGATCAACGTCACCTTCGTGGTGGAAGTAATCGCCTTCGTGGCGATGCTGTTGATCCTGGGCCGCTGGGTGTACCCGAGGATCATGGCCGCGGCCGAGGCGCGCCAGAACCAGATCGCGCGCAACCTGGCCGAGGCGGAGCGCGCCCGCCAGGACGCCGCGGCTGCGCTGGAAGATGTCAGCAGGCAGATCGAGGACGCGCGTGCGCAGGCCCGCGAGATCATCGACCGGGCGCACAAGGCTGCAGTGCTCGAGACCGAGGAGCTGGTCCGCAAAGGCCGGCGCGACGCTGAGGCACAGCTGCAGCGGGCTCGGTCCGAGATCGCCACCGAGCGCGACAAGGCCATCCAGGAGATCCGCGCGCAGGTGGGCACCCTGGTGGTGGCGGCGGCAAGCCGGGTGCTCGGCGAGGCCATTGACGCGCGCACCCACTCACGGCTCATCGAGGAGTCGCTCGCGCAGGTGGACTCCGGCAACGGCAGCGGGGCCAACTGAGTGGCCTCGTCCATCGGCCGTCGCTACGCCCAGGCCTACTTCGACCTCGCGCGCCAGGCGGGCAAGATCCCGGCCCAGCGTGAGGACCTGGCGCGTGCGGTGGAGACGCTCGCGCACCCCGAGGTGGCTGACGCGCTGGCCAACCCGCGGCTGACGCTCAGCGACCGGACCCGGCTGGCGCTCGACCTGCTCGACGGCCTCGGCGACCCCGCCCGAAACCTCGTGCGCTCTATTGATCGAGCGCAAGCGCACCGGCGTGCTCAGCGAGCTGCTCGAGGCATACGACGCGCTCACGGATCGCGACAGCGGGGTGGTGCGCGCGGAGGTGGTCACCGCCGTCCCGGTGGACGCCGCGCTCGAGAAGCGCATCAGTCGTGAGCTCGGGCAGAAGCTCGGCTCCGACGTCCAGACCGAGGTTCGCCAGGATCGCGACATCATCGGCGGACTGGTCATCCGCATCGGCGACCGAGTCATCGACAACAGCGTGCGCACCCACCTCGAGCAGCTCAGGGCGGCGCTCGTCTGATGCGCGCCTCGCCACTCCAGCCGACCGCGCCGTCCAGCGCATAACGACAGAGGAAGCACAACAGCATGGCCATACGCAGTGACGAGATCGGCGAGATCCTCAAGCAGAGGATCGCCAGCTTCGATGCCCCCGTGGTTGACGCACACGAAGGTGTGATCACCTCCGTTGGTGACGGCATCGCGCGGATCTACGGGCTCGAAGAGGCGATGGCCGGCGAGCTCCTGGAATTCCCGGCGCCGCCCGGGGGACAGCCGGTGCTCGGCCTCGCGCTCGACCTCCGTGAGGACGGCGTCGGCGCGGTCATCATGGGCGAGTACCAGCATCTGCAGGAAGGCGACACGGTGCGCACCACCGGGCGCATCGCCGAGGTGCCCGTCGGCGACGAGCTGATCGGTCGCATCGTCAACGCGCTCGGTGAGCCGCTCGACGGCAAGGGCCCGATCGAGACGTCGCAGAACCTTCCCATCGAGAACGTCGCCCCCGGCGTCATGTTCCGGCAGGCGGTGACCACCCCGATGCAGACGGGCATCAAGGCGATCGACGCCATGTTCGCCATCGGTCGCGGTCAGCGCGAGCTGATCATCGGCGACCGCCAGACGGGCAAGACGCAGGTTGCGCTCGACGCCATCATCAACCAGAAGGACAGCGGCATCATCTGCATCTACGTCGCCGTCGGCCAGAGGCGGCAGACGGTGGCGCAGGTGGCCGCGAGGCTCGAGGAGGCCGGCGCGCTGCAGAACACCATCATCGTCGCCGCCACGGCGAGCGACCCGGCGCCGATGCAGTTCATGGCGCCGTACGCCGGCTGCGCGATGGGCGAGTACTTCATGCAGAAGGGCCAGCACGCCCTGATCGTCTACGACGACCTCAGCAAGCACGCCCAGGCCTACCGCCAGCTCTCGCTGCTGCTGCGCCGCCCGCCCTCTCGCGAGGCGTACCCGGGCGACGTGTTCTACCTGCACTCGCGCCTGCTCGAGCGCGCCGCGCGCATGAGCGACAAGGAGGGCGGCGGCTCGCTGACGGCGCTGCCGATCATCGAGACCCAGGCCAACGACGTGTCCGCCTACATCCCCACCAACGTCATCTCCATCACCGACGGTCAGATCTTCCTGGAGTCCGACCTGTTCAACGCCGGAATCCGGCCGGCCATCAACGTCGGCATCTCGGTGTCGCGCGTCGGCTCTGCGGCGCAGACCAAGGCGATGAAGCAGGTGGCCGGACAGCTGAAGCTCGACCTCGCCCAGTACGGGGAGCTCAAGGCGTTCGCGCAGTTCGCCGCCGACCTCGACAAGCGCACCCGGGCCACGCTCGACCGCGGCCAGCGCATGACCGAGCTGCTCAAGCAGCCTGCCAACTCGCCGGTCCCGTTCGCGCAGCAGGTGATCGCCATCTTCGCGGGCACCAAGGGATACATCGACGATGTTCCCGTTGAGCGGGTCAGCGAGTTCGAGAAGGGCCTGCTCCGATACCTGAGCAGCGAGCACCCTGACCTCGAGAAGGAGATCAACGAGAAGCAGGAGCTGACTCCCGAGACGGAGAAGGCGCTGGTCGCCGCCGTCGAGAAGTTCAAAGAGAGCTTCGCGGGTTAGATGGCTATCTCTTCGCGACCTGCGCCGGCGAATCAGGAGCGTCAAGAACACGCAGAAGATCACCAAGGCGATGGAGCTGGTCGCCGCGGCCAAGATGCGGCGCGCCCAGGAGCGCGTGGAGGCCGCGCGGCCTTACGCCGAGGAGATCACCAACGTCATCGCCGACATCTTCAAACGCGACCCCGAGTACAAGCACCCGTACCTCGAGGTGCGCGATGTGCAGAAACGGCTGGTCGTGCTGATCACCACCGACAGGGGACTGGTCGGCGCTCTCAACAGCAACAACATCCGCCTCGCACTCCGCGAGATGAACGAGTGACCGGGTGCGGCGTCGGTGGTGACCATCGGACGCAAGGGGCGCGACATGATGCGCCGGCTGCGCAAGGAGCTCGTCGCCGACCGCAGTGGTCTCGGCGACCGGCCGTCGATGGGCGACGTTCTGCCCGCCATCCGCGTGGCCATGGAGCAGTACGAGAACGGTGACGCGGACCAGGTCGACCTGGTCTACGCGCAGTTCATCAGCGCCGGCCGGCAGCGTGCGGTGGCCCGGCGCCTTCTCCCGCTCGAGGTTCCCGAGGCCACCGGGAAGCTGGCCGCGGACTTCATCTACGAGCCCGAGCCCAAGGATGTCCTCGACGCGCTCTTGCCTCGCTACGTCGAATCGCAGATCTACCAGGCGCTGCTCGAGAACCTCGCCAGCCAGATGGCTGCGCAGATGGTGGCGATGCGCAACGCCTCCGACAACGCCAACGACCTCATCCAGGACCTAACGCTGACCGCCAACACTGTGCGGCAGAGCACGATCACGACAGAACTGATGGAAATCGTCGGCGGCGCGGCAGCGCTGGCGGGCTGAGTCCCGGGAAAGCCGAAGGAGAGCAGAGAGATGGCAGTGGCCGCCAAGAAGACCGGCAAGCAAAAGGGCGTCGGCACCGGCACCGTGGTGCAGGTGATCGGCCCGGTGGTCGACGTGGAGTTCGAGGGAGACCATCTCCCCGACATCTACTACGCCCTCGAGCGCATCCGCGAGGACAAGACACGGCCTCGTGCTCGAGGTGCAGCAGAACCTCGGCAACAGCACGGTGCGCACCATCGCCATGAACACCACCGACGGGCTGCGGCGCGGGGACACCTTCGAGGACACCGGCGGCCCGATCCAGGTGGCCGTGGGGTCGCAAGACGCTGGGGCGCATGTTCAACGTCATCGGCGAGCCGATCGATGGCAAGCCTGCGCTGAAGGACGCGCCGCTGGCTTCGATCCACCGGCTGGCACCGCCGATCGACGAGCAGTCCACCGAGCAGGAGATCCTCGAGACCGGCATCAAGGTCATCGACCTCATCTGCACCTTCAGCAAGGGCTCGAAGATCGGTCTTCGGCGGAGCCGGCGTCGGCAAGACGGTCATCGTCCAGGAGATGATCAACAACATCGCCAAGGAGCACGGTGGCTTCTCGGTGTTCGCCGGGGTCGGTGAGCGGACGCGCGAGGGTCGCGACCTCTACGGGGAGATGGAGAAGTCCGGGGTCCTCGACAAGACGGCGCTCGTGTTCGGGCAGATGAACGAGCCGCCGGGAGCCCGGGCACGTGTCGGCCTGACCGGCCTCACCATCGCCGAGCACTTCCGTGACGAGGAGAAGTCCGACGTCCTCCTCTTCATCGACAACATCTTCCGCTACACGCTGGCGGGCGCGGAGGTCTCGGCCCTGCTCGGGCGCATGCCGAGCGCAGTCGGCTACCAGCCGACCCTGGGCACGGAGATGGGCGACCTGCAGGAGCGCATCACCTCGACCAAGGACGGCTCGATCACCTCTGTGCAGGCGGTGTACGTCCCCGCTGACGACTTCACCGACCCCGCCGTTGCGACCACCTTCGCCCACCTCGGGTCGACTGTCGCACTGAGCCGCGCTCTCACCGAGATCGGCATCTACCCGGCGGTGGATCCGCTCGGTTCTTCAGTCGCGCGCTCGATCCCACCATCGTCGGTGATGAGCACTACCGGGTGGCGCAGGGTGTCAAGCGCGTGCTCCAGGAGTACAAGGAGCTGCAGGACATCATCGCCATCCTCGGCCAGGAGGAGCTGAGCGACGACCAGAAGGTCACCGTGCAGCGCGCCCGCCGGGTGCAGCGGTTCCTCTCACAGCCATTCTCGGTCGCGCAGCAGTTCACCGGCCGTGAGGGCAAGTACGTGGCCCTGGAGGAGACCGTTCGCGGTTTCGCTGAGATCCTCGACGGCAAGCACGACGACCTCCCCGAGGACGCCTTCTACATGGTCGGCACCATCGACGAGGCCATCGAGAAGGCCAAGGAGCTCGGCGGCAGCGAGGACGAGAGCGCTCCCGACGACAAGCCCGCCGGCTCGAAAGCCGAGGGTGAGGAGGAGGAACACGGCGACGGCGCAGGCGAGGACGACACCAAGGACGAGCAGCCCAAGGGCAAGGCGGAGACCGAGGACGCCGAGGACGACTCCAAGGACGCGAAGCCCAAGGCCAAGGCCGAGACCGCCGACGCCGAGGACGAGGACAAGCCCAAGGACGAGAAGCCCAAGGCTGACGCCAAGCCCAAGGCTGACGCCAAGCCCAAGGCTGACGCCAAGCCCGAGGCTGAGGACAACGACAAGTCCGAGGGGAAGTCCAGCTAGGTGGCCAAGCTGCAGGTCGAGCTGCTCACCGCCGAGGGCCACGTCCTCAGCCAGGAGGCCGACTTCGTGGTCGCGCCCGGGCTGGAGGGCGACCTCGGCGTGCTGCCGCGGCACATCCCCCTGCTGACCCCGCTTCGCACCGGGGAGATCATGGTGCGCAACGACGGGCAGGAGGACTACTTCTTCGTGGCCGGCGGTTTCCTCGAGGTGATGCCCGACAAGGTGGTCATCCTTGCTGACGTCGCCGAGCGCGCCGAGGACATCGACGAGGCAGCGGCCGAGGAGGCACGCAAGGCGGCGCAGGACGCGCTCGCCCAGGACGAGGGCGACGCAGACGCCGCGGCGCAGCTCGAGCGCGCGATCTTCCGTCTGCGCGTCGCCGAGGTCCGCCGCCACCATCGCCGCGACCGCCGAGGCGACTGAGCGTCAGGTCGCGCGCATCCGGTTGTTGCGCGGGTTGTGCTCCACCTCGGCCAGGCCCAGGCGCTCGAGAAGGGGCGGCAGGTACATCCCGAACCGCCCGCGCAGGCCCTTCTTGAGGCCGTACCAGCCACCCACGGGGTTGCCGGCGGAGCGCCCCCAGGCCTCGACCGTGCCATCGGCCGCCGGCTTCTGCTCGTCCGCGCTGCCCAGGGGCACCCAGTCGCCCTGGCTCGTCAACCAGGCGTGGAGGTCGTCTATGGCGCTGAGGTGGTAGCGCAGCTGGGTGGTGCCGACCTGGCACACGAGCGCCGGGGGATCGAGGCTCTCGTCACGGTACATCTCGTACGTGGACGAGCCGCTAGGCGTGGTCAGCTGCCAGGGATCGTCCTTGGTGCCCTGCCCCTTGTCCGTACCCGCGGCCATCACCCACCTCACCGTGCGGACCGAATCGCGGATCGCAGTCTATCTCTGTAGGCTTGCCCGGCCATGGACAGTCCCCCGGGCCTCGACCTTCCCGCACTGGCGTCGTTCCTCGCGTCGCATGGCGTGCCCACCGCGGGCGGGCTTGCCGCCAAGGTGATCGCCGGTGGTCGCTCGAACCTCACCTACACGGTGACGGACGGCGCGCACCACTGGGTGGTGCGCCGGCCGCCGCTGGCTCATGTCCTCCCCACCGCGCACGACATGGCGCGCGAGTGGCGCGTGATCAGCGCGCTGCAGCACACCCGGATCCCGGTTCCCGGTGCGGTGGTGCTGTGCGAGGACCCGTCCGTCATCGGCGCACCGTTCTACGTCATGGATTTCGTCGAGGGCCACGTGGTCCGCGACAGGCTGCCGAAGCAGTGGCCGGCAACAGCCGCGACGGCGCAGGCGATGTCGACGGCGCTTGTCGACACCCTGCTGAGCCTGCACGCAGTCGTCCCCGAGGAGGTCGGCCTCGGCGACTTCGGCCACCCGCAAGGGTTTCTCGAACGCCAGGTGCGGCGGTGGTGGCAGCAGTGGGAGGCGTCGAAGACGCGCGAGCTGCCGGCGATCGACGAGCTGCATCGACGGCTTCTCGAAGCCGTGCCGGCGCAGTCCGCGCCCGGCATCGTCCACGGCGACTACCGGTTCGACAACGTCATCTACGCCCCCGAGGATCCCGGCCGCATCGTCGCCGTCGTCGACTGGGAGATGAGCACGGTCGGCGACCCGCTGTGCGACCTCGGCCTGCTGGTGGTGTACTGGGTCACCGACCCGAGCGACCCGGCCGCGTCAGCGCTTCCCAGCGAGCGGGCCAGCCTCGGCGCAGGATTCCCGACCCGCGAGGACATGATCGCGCGCTACGCGGCGGCGAGCGACCGCGACCTCACCAACCTGGAGTGGTACGTCGCGCTCGGTCATTACAAGCTGGCGATCATCGCCGAGGGGATCAACGCGCGGTTCCTGCTGGGCATGACCGTCGGAGAGGGTTTCGAGAGCATGGGGCCGGCGGTCCCGCTCATCGTCGATCGTGCATTGGAAAGGGCGAGCGCATCCGGCCTCGCCGGGCTCTCGGGAGGAGGCTGATGGACTTCGCGTACTCGCCCCGCGTCGTGGAGCTGCGCGAGCAGCTCTGGGATTTCATGAACACGCACGTGCTTCCCGCCGAGGAGCACTACTTCGCGGAGTTCTCTGCGGCCACCGTGCCCCACCACATCCCGGCGGTCATGGAGGAGCTCAAGGCGGAGGCGCGGTCGCGCGGGCTGTGGAACCTGTTCCTGCCCGACGAGCGCTTCGGCGCAGGCCTGACCAACCTGGAGTACGCGCCGCTGGCGGAGATCACCGGGCACAGCCTGATCGCGCCGGAGACGATCAACTGCTCAGCCCCGGACACCGGCAACATGGAGGTGCTCGCCCTCTTCGGCACGCCCGAGCAGCAGGACACGTGGCTGAAGCCGCTGCTCGCCGGGGAGATCCGCTCGTGCGTGGCGATGACCGAACCGGACGTGGCCAGCAGTGACCCGACCAACATCAGCACGCGCATCGAGCAGGACGGCGACGAGCTGATCATCACCGGCCGCAAGTGGTGGACCAGTGGTGCGGCGCACCCGCTGGCACGGGTGTCGCTGCTGATGGGCCTCAGCGACCCGGACGCGGAGCCGCACCGCCGTCACTCCTTCGTGCTGGTCCCGATGGATGCGGATGGGGTGCGCGTGGTGCGCCAGCTCCAGGTGTTCGGGTACGACGACCCGGGCAGCCACTGCGAGGTGATGTTCGACGAGGTGCGAGTCCCCGCGGCCAACCTCATCGGCGAGCGCGGTGCGGCCTTCGCGATCGCCCAGGCGCGTCTTGGACCGGGACGCATCCACCACTGTATGCGCGTCATCGGCACCGCCGAGCGAGCGCTCGCGCTGATGTGCGAGCGCGCTCGCACCCGCACCGCCTTCGGCAAGCTGCTCGCTGAGCAGGGCGTGGTGCAGCAGGCGATCGCCCGTTCGCGAAGTCAGCTCGAGCAGGTGAGGCTGCTGTGTCACAAGGCGGCGTGGTTGATGGACACGCAGGGCACCAAGGCGGCTCGGACGGAGATCGCCGCCATCAAGGTTGCCGCCCCGCAGGTGGCGTGCGCCATCGTCGACCGCGCCATCCAGGTGCACGGCGGCGCGGGCATGAGCAACGACGTGCCCCTGGCACGCATGTACGCGTGGACCCGCGCGCTGCGCATCCTCGACGGTCCCGACGAGGTGCATCTCCAGTCGATCGCGCGCCAGGAGCTGCGCAAGACCACCGCCTGAGGTGTCAGGCGGGCATCACTTCAGGCAGTTGTTGACGGCAGCCTTGTACGCCGTTCCGGAGGGATCGGTGGTCTGGTTCTCGTTGAGCTGGGCGTGGATGAGGCAGCGCTGCAGCCCGTTGGCCGCGGTGTACTGGTCGCGCACCTGGTTGGTGGTCGCCAGCAGCAGGAAGGTCGTGACCAGCTGAGCGACGACGATCACCAGCACAGCCCCGATGAGCATCACCAGGTTGCTCGGCCGGGCGCGCGCTCGCGCGCTGGCCGCCTCGTCGCTGTCGGTCTCGTCGACGGTGGCCCTGCCTGCGTTGTCCGCGTCGGACTCGTCGTCGAGCGGCGCAGCCAGCTCACTGTCGCCGTCGCCGGGGCGGGTCACGTCGGTCATGCCACGGTCACCTCTTTGAGCAGGTAGACGTCCTGGACTGCGTTGAGCAACTCGATCCCCGCCGCCGTGGGCCGCTGAAAAGCCTTGCGCCCGGTGATCAGGCCGGCGCCGCCGGCACGCTTGTTGATGACCGCGGTGCGCACCGCCTCGGCCAGGTCGCTGGACCCCTTCGACTCGCCACCGCTGTTGATCAGCGGCGAGCGGCCGGAGAAGCAGTTGAGCAGCTGGTACCGGGTCAGGTCGATCGGGTTGTCGCTGGAGAGCTCGTCGTACACGCCGGGTGCGGTCTTGCCGAAGTTCACCGCTGTGAAGCCGCCGTTGTTGGTGGGCAGCTTCTGCTTGATGATGTCGGCCTGGATGGTCACCCCGAGGTGGTTGGCCTGGCCACTGAGGTCGGCGGCGGTGTTGTAGTCGACGCCATCCTTCTTGAACGCGTTGTTGCGCAGGTAGCACCACAGGACGGTGGCCATGCCGAGCTCGTGAGCCTCGTGGAATGCCTCGGTGACCTCCTGGAGCTGGCGCATCGACTCCTCGGAACCGAAGTAGATGGTCGCGCCCACCGCGACAGCACCCATCTCCCATGCCTGCTGCACGTCGCCGAACATCACCTGGTCGAAGCGGTTGGGGTAGGTCAGCAGCTCGTTGTGGTTGAGCTTGACGATGAACGGGATCCGGTGGGCCCAGCGCCGCGCCACCGAGCCCAGCACGCCGAACGTGGAGGCGACGGCGTTGCAGCCGCCCTCCACGGCGAGCTCCACGATCTTCTCGCCGTCGAAGTAGGCGGGGTTGGCGGCGAATGACGCCCCGGCGGAGTGCTCGATGCCCTGGTCGACCGGCAGGATGGAGAGGTACCCGGTGTTGGCGAGGCGGCCGTGGCCGAAGAGGGTCTCGAGGCTGCGCAGCACCCGCACGTTGCGGTCGCTGGCCGAGACCACCCTGTCCACGAAGTCGGGGCCGGGGAGGTGGAGCAGCTCCTTCGAGACCGTCTCGCAGCGGTGCTCGAGGAGTCCCTGGGCCTCAGCACCGAGCAGGCTCTCGATCCTCCCGAGCGGGGTCGCCGTCAGCGTCGCCATCGCGTGTCTCTCCAATTGATGCGCTCTTTCGTGCTCAGTTTCGCCGATCGGCCGCCTGAGCTGCCCACCCCGGCCGCAGAACCGCCCCTGTCTGGGATACGTTTACGCCGTTGATGGACCTCCTGCGCGTCTCCGGCCCCCGACCGCTGCTGGGCACCGTTTCGATCTCCGGGAGCAAGAACGCCGCCCTCCCGGTGATGGCCGCCTCGCTGCTCACGGACCAGGTTCTCGAGCTGCGCAACGTCCCCGACATCGAGGACATCGAGGCCATGGCGGCGATGCTGCGACACCTGGGCGTGGCCGTCGACAGGGTGTCATCCTCGTCCTGGCGCCTCCACGCCAGCGAGGTGCGGGCGGTGGAGGTCGGCGCCGACCTGACCCGACGCATGCGCGGCTCCTTCCTGCTCCTCGGCGCGCTGATCGCCCGCACCGGCGAGGCGGGCATCGCCAAACCCGGCGGCGACGACATCGGCATGCGCCGGGTCGAGCAGCACCTCGAAGGCCTCCGCCTCATGGGCGCCAAGGTTGACGAGCGCGCCGACATGTACTCGGCCCACGCGCCGCGCCTGCGGGGTGCGCGCATCGACCTCGACATCCCCACCGTGACCGGGACCGAGAACCTGATCATGGCCGCCGTTCTCGCCGAGGGGATCACGGTCATCGCCAACGCCGCGCGCGAGCCGCACGTGTTCGACCTGGTCCGCTGCCTGGTGGGCATGGGCGCGCACATCGCCGGCGCCGGCAGTGAGTTGATCGTCATCGAGGGCCAGAGCGGTCTCCTCCACGGCACCACGCACAACGTGACCACCGACTACATCGAGGCAGGCACCTACATGGCGGCGGCGGCGGCGACCGGCGGTGACGTGGTGGTGGACCGGATGCGGCCCAGCGACGTGCGCTGGCTGATCAACAAGCTGCGCAGCGCCGGCGCGGACGTCGTCGAGGGCGCCAGCCAGGTGCGCGTGCGTGGCGGACCGCTGCACTCGGTCGACGTCACCACCTGGCCGCACCCCGGCTTCGCCACCGACCTCCAACCGCAGTACTGCGCGCTGATGACCCAGGCGACGGGCACGAGCATCGTCAGCGAGGCGCTGTACGAGAACCGCTTCCGGCATGTGCCCGCGCTGCTCGACTTCGGGGCCCGGATCAGCGTCGAGGGCCGCAGCGCCATCGTCGAGGGACCGGTGACGCTGCACGCCACCAGCGCCACGGTTCCCGACATCCGCTCTGGTGCAGCGCTGGTGATCGCCGCGCTGTGCGCCCACGGCACCAGCGAGCTCGACGGTGTGTACCACCTCGACCGGGGCTACGAGTTCCCTCGAGGAGAAGCTGCGCGGCCTCGGCGCCGACGTGCAGCGCGTCAGCGTCGAGGGTGACAGCGGACCCGCGACGCGCGACCTCAGCGGCGTCGTCGGCGACTAGGCGGGCGAGTGCTCGGCAAGAAGCTCGGAGTCGACCTCGGCACCGCCACCACCCGCGTGATCACGCGCGGCGAGGGCATGGTCATCGCTGAGCCGTCGGTGGTGGCCATCCAGGAAGGCGAGCCGGTGCTCAGCCTGCTCGGGACCGCGGCCATCGAGGCCGCCGCGGGCGACCGCTCCCTCGAGCTGCGCCGTCCCCTCCAGGGCGGCAACATCGTCGACCGGCGCGCTCTCGGCGCGCTGGTTCACCACGCCATCAACCGCGCCGCCGGCAGGCAGCGGATCTTCAAGCCCGACCTGGTGATCGCCGTCCGCGCCGGCATGAGCGGCGACGACCGCCGCGCGGTTCTCGACGCCGCGGCGCGGGCCGGGTCACGCACGGTGTACCTCATCGACGCCGTGATCGCCGCGGCGATGGGGGCGGGCGTGGCGGTCACCGGACCGCGCGCCAACCTGGTCATCGACATCGGCGCCGGCAAGACCGACGTGGCGGTCCTCGCGTTGGAGGGCACCGTCGCCAGCCGCTCCCTCAGCGTGGGCTCCGAGGCGCTGTTCGACCGTCTCCGTGACCACGTCGAATCCGTGCACGGCGCGTCGTTGGGTCGCGACCAGCTGCACGCAGCGAACCGGCTTCTTGTGGCCGCGCCGCACGAGGAGCGCACTGCGGAGATCGGTGGGGTGCTGCTCTCCTCCCACGAGCTGGCACCGCTGGTCACTGAACACCTTCGCGCGCTCGATGCCGCGCTGCTCGAGGTGCTGGACGAGGCACCTCCGGCTCTCCGCCAGGACGTCAAGCGCAACGGGCTCCTGCTCACCGGGGGCGGTGCCAGGCTGGAAGGGCTCGAACGTCACCTCGGGGTGGTCAGCGGCTGCTCTGCGCGTCTTGCCGGCGAACCCGAGGGCTGCACGGTGCGCGGGACCGCGCTCGCGGTCGACAACCTCGACGTCCTGCGGCGCAACTTCATGTACATCCGCTGAGCCACTCCTGCGGCAGTTGCGTCAGCCGCGCCAAGAAACTCAGAATCGCCTGGCCGTGCGCATTCGCAACATCACCGTCGACTGCGACAACCCCTATCCGCTCGTCGCCTTCTGGGCCAAGGTCACCGACTTCGAGGAGGACCCACAGAACCGGAACGAACCGGACGACCCGGAGGGACTGCTGGTCGGTCCGGGCGGCGGCCCGAACCTGCTGTTCATCAAGGCGGGTGAGCCAACCGGCGCCGCGGCCCGGCTGCGCCTCGACCTGACCCCGACCGAGCGAACCCGCGACGAGGAGGTCGACCGCCTTCTCAAGCTGGGCGCAACCCTGGTGTCCGACCACCGCGGCCCCGACGGGACCGGCTGGGTGCTGCTGGCCGACCCCGAGGGCAACGAGTTCAGCGTGGCGCGCAGGGTCGCCGAGGCGGAGACTGGGGCTTCTGGCGCTGCACCCGTGGCCTCAGCCACGCCGCCACCGGCGGTCCGCGCGCCAACCGTGAGCTGGCGCGAGAGGCTGGGTATCGCGGGACCGCTGAGCCTGGTGTTCTCTCGCGCGATGCGAGCGCGCATCAGCCAGCTGTTCCGGCTGGTCGTGCTGGTGCTGGAGGGATTGATCGCGGTGCGCATCATCCTCAAGGTGGCCGGCGCGAACGAGAGCGCCGGCTTCGCCAGCTTCCTCTACAGGGTCACATCCCCGTTCGTCGGCCCCTTCCACCCGGTGTTCGCGGACAGGTCGGTCAACGGGCACCCGTTCGAGGTGGGCTCACTGCTGGCCATGGTGGTGTACGCCGCCGCTGCGTACCTGGTCGTCCGGCTGATGCGGTTGGTGTTCACACCGCGGGGCTGAACGACCCGAGGCGCTATCTCGGCTCGACGTAGCTGGTCGGGTCGGTCGGGGTCCCGTGGATGCGCAGCTCGAAGTGGACGTGCGGGCCGGTGGAGTTGCCGGTGGAGCCCTCGAGCCCGATGGGATCGCCCGCGTGCACGACCTGGCCGGGGTGGACCAGCACCTGCTCGAGGTGACCGTACAGGGTGACCATGTTGGCGCCGTGGGCGATCACCACGTAGTTGCCGTAGCCGACGAGGTGGCCGAAGCCGTCGGTCTCGGCTCCCGCCAGGGCCACCACCCCGTCGGCCGCCGCCTGCACCGGGGTCCCGAACGCCGAGGCGATGTCGATGCCGGTGTGGAAGTGCGGGTAGGTGATGCCGGCGAGGGTCACCGCGGGTTCGATGGCGATCCGGCTGGGCCCGAAACCCTGGGTGATGACCCCGTTCATCGGCCACATCAGCGCGGCTGAGCCCGGCGCGGCGGTCGCCGCCGGGCTGAAGGCGGCGGCGACGGCGCTGCTCGCGGCGTTCTTCTGGGCCGCCTGCGCGATGGCGGCCTGTTGGGCGAGCTGTGCCTGGACCGCCTCGACGTCGTAGGTGACGGCGTTCCTCACCGCCGCGGGCTTGGTCGACGACGCCTGCAGGAGCGCGGCGGCCTGGGCCGGGTCGCGGGCGGTGGCCGCGTAGAAGTCGTACTCCTGCTGCAGGGTCGCCTCCAGCGACAGCGCCGTCCGGCCCTCCTCGCGCACCAGCGCGGCTCCCGGGACCGCCGACGGCGAACCAAGCTCCGCCTCGGTCTGGCCGATCTGGGTCTCGTACGTCACCAGCCGGTTGAAGAGGGCCGTACCCGCAGTCTGGGCACCGGCCGCTGCCGGTGTGGAGCGGCTCCCCGTGGTGGCGAGCGCGATGGCGCTAGTGGTCGCCGGCGCCGACGGGAACCACGTCCCCTGGGCGGCCGCGGCCGCCATCGCGCCTGCCAGGAGGATGAGTGGCGCGGCGGCCACCGCCCTCAGCCGGGAGAGCCTTCGCCTGTGCCGGCGGGCGATGCCGAGACCCATCACCGCAAGCAGGAAGAGGATGGTCACGCCCCAGAGGTATGCGGGGTAGGCTCCCGAGCCTGGGTTGCCGCCCGCCTGGCCGGCGGCAATCCTGCCGGCGGCCAGCGAGGTGCCGACGTCGAAGTGCTGCAGCGAGGGTTGCTCCACGCCGACGCTGGCAGGGGTGCCCAGGAGGCCGAGCAGTGCCCCGAGGACCGACGTCTCCACCTGGGTCTGCCCGGCGCTGGCCCCTTCCCCGGAGGTCCCAATCGAGCCGCCGGGAACCCATGGGGAGCCGGGAGTTGGGAACGGCTGCCCGACGCCGCCGGGCGGCAGACCGGTGCCGTTGGTGCCCGGGAGCCCAGGGATCCCGGTGGGCGGCTGGAGCGTCGGGAGCAGGGACGGTGGGAGCGTCGGGAGCGGGAGGGTCGGCAGGGGGAGCGTCGGCAGCGGCAGGGTCGGCGTTGGAATGGGCAGGCTTGGGAGGGTCGGAGTCGGGATGGGCAGGCTCGGCAGCGGGACCGGGGTCAGCGAGGGCAGGGTGACGGCGCGGGCGGTCGAACCGGCGAACAGCGGGAAGGCGGCCACGGCAACGATCACGGCCAGCGCGCGGCCCGCTGCTCTCCTGGCACCCCGCGTTCTCACGCTGGCCACCTCCACCCCAACTCCACGCGACGGCCTCGGCCGCCATCCCACGAGGGAAATTGTCCCTCCGGTGTCACCAAGAGTGTAGGCGGCGGTGTGGGTGTTCGTCCAACGGGGCGCGCACCGCGGCTGCTTTGATTGGCCGCCATGGACTGGGCCACCATCTCCGCCCTCGCCACCGCCGGCGGCACGCTGGTGCTCGGCATCGCCACGTTCGCCTCGGTGCGCTCGGCCAACCGCACCGCCCGGGCGGCGGAGGGCTCGCTCCTCGCCGGGCTGCGCCCGCTGCTGGTGGCGTCGCGGCTCCAGGACCCGCCGGAGAAGATCTCCTTCGCCGACCAGCACTGGCTGCGGGTCGAGGGTGGCCACGCGGTCGCCGAGGTCACGGGCGAGGCGATCTACATGGCGATCTCGCTGCGCAACGTCGGCAACGGCATCGGCGTCCTCCACGGCTGGCAGTTCTACCCAGAGCGGCTCCTGGGCGACGCGGAAAGACCGGACCCCCGGCGCTTCCGCCGCCTCACCCGCGACATGTACGTGCCCGCCGGCGACAGCGGGTTCTGGCAGGGCGCGTTCCGCGACGCGTCGGCCGCGGAGTTCACCCAGGCGCGTGACGTGGTCACCGGACGGACCCTTCACCATCGACCTGCTCTACGGCGACTTCGAGGGTGGGCAGCGCTCGATCACCCGCTTCGGGCTGCTCCCCGTGGGCGACCAGGCGTGGCTGGCGGCGTGGGCCGGCACTGGAACCTCGACCGGCCGCAACCGCGCTCCTGAGCCCGGCGAACGCTACAGGGCGCTCTCGATGCCGGCGAGGACGTCGTCGACCCTGATCCGGTCGAGGCTGCCCGTCGCCCGCCCGTTGGGAAGCGCCTGGACCACGCGGTGCTGGCCGCCTGCCGGCGCGCGCACATGGCCGTCGCTGGCTCCGAACAGACCCACCGACGCGGTGCCGACCGCCGCGGCGACGTGCAGGAGGGGCGTGTCGGTGGCGATCAGCAGGTCACAGCGCGCGATCACCGCAGCGGTGGTCGCCAGGTCGGCCTCGCCGCAGAGGTCGACGGTCTCCGCGGCCAGGTCGAGGCGCATCGCCTCGGCGGTGTCGCGGTCGCGCGGGTCGCCGACCAGCACCACCCCGGCGCCGTGGCGCGAGGCCAGGCGGTTGGCGAGGTGTGCGAACCGCTCGGCGCTCCACGGCGCCACGTCGTCGTCGGCGAAGCCCAGCCCGGGGGCGATCGCCACCAGGAGCGCGGCCGTCTCCGACACCCTTGCTGAGGAGCAGCTGCTCGGCGGTGCTGGTGGCCTCTGCCCTGGGCACGAACTCCGTCCCCGGGGGGGCGGCGGGGATGCCCAGCGTGCCGGCGAGGCTGAGCCAGGCGTGCGCGCGGTTGCCGCCGCGAGGGCAGGGGACCGCGTCACTGAGGAGCCGGTCGCTGTGGCCGCCCCCGCAGCCGACGCGGCGGGGTATGCCTGCCGCGTAGACCGCCGCCCTGACCCCGGCACGCTCGCTGCAGACCACGGCGACCTCGAGCCTGCGGCGGCGCAGCTCGAACCAGAGACGGGCGAGGCCCGCCGCAGTCGGCCGGGGGCCGAGGCCAGGCACCGGGAGATACCGGTCGGCACCGGTGAGGCCCTGTGCGAGGTCGGTCGCCGACGGCGGACCGGCCACGAGCAGCGGCTCGTCGATGCCCGCGGAGATTGCGGCGATCAGCGGGGCGGCCTGGAGTGTCTCGGTTAGTCCGCCCGCCACGACCACGACGATGTTCACGGCGTCCAACCCTAGCTGCCCCGCGCGTTCCCGCGCATCGCGATTGCGCTGGGTCCGGCGCATTTTCTGTGCGCTCGATATACTGGCTGCGATTGATGAATCGAGCACTCTGGGACGCGACCTGCTCAGCATCGCCGACCTCGGCCGGGATGAGATCACCGCCGTGCTGGAGCTCGCCGCTCGCGCCAAGGGCGGTGAGGACCTCGGCGCGCCGCTGGACGGACGCAACCTGGCGCTCATCTTCCAGCGCCCGAGCAACCGCACGCGCGTGTCGTTCGAGGTCGCCATCAACAGGCTGGGCGGCCACCCCATCGCGCTCTTCGGCGACGAGATCCGCCTCGGCGAGCGCGAGACCGCGTCCGACATCGCCCGCATCCTCGACCGCTACGCGGACGGGGTGATCGCCCGCCTCACCTCGCAGCGTGACCTGGTCGCGATCGCGGCGGCCGTTCGCGGACCGGTGATCAGCGGGATGACCAACGCCGAGCACCCCTGCCAGGTCCTTGCCGACCTGATGACCCTGCTCGAGGTCACCGGCAAGGTCGCAGGCGCGCGGGTTGCCTACATCGGCGACGGCAACAACGTGTGCACCTCGTGGCTCTACGCCGCGGCCATCTGTGGCATCGACCTGCGCATCGTCTCGCCGCCCGGCTACGAGCCCGCAGAGGCGGTGCTCGACCGTGCCGCGCGGCTGCGCGGAAACGGCACCGGCTTTGCGGTCGGTCACGACCCCGTGCCCGCGTTGCGTGACGCCGACGTGGTGTACACCGATGTGTGGACGAGCATGGGCCAGGAGGCCGAGCAGCAACGCCGCCGTGAGGACTTCGGGCACCTCCAGGTCAACGACACCCTTCTCGCCCTCGCGGCACCGGCCGCGCGCGTGATGCACTGCCTCCCCGCCCATCGTGGCGAGGAGATCACCGACAGCGTTCTCGACGGCCCACGCTCGGTGGTGTTCGACCAGGCCGAGAACCGCCTGTGGGCCCAGATGGCGTTGCTGGCGCTCGTCTTCGACGGCGTCCCGCAGCGCAGCGGCAGCGTCGCGGCGGCACGCTCATGAGCTCGCCGTGGCGCGACGCGCTCATCTTCCTGCAGAACATCGGCTGGCGCGACGTGCTCGACGTCGGCATCGTCGCGGTGCTCCTGTACCAGCTGCTCAAGCTCATCCGCGGCACCCAGGCGGCTCAGCTCCTCGTCGGCCTGGGGGTGATCATCGCGGTCGGACTTGCTGCTGAGGCGCTCAACCTCCGCCTGCTGCAGTTCATCTTCGCCAACGGCGGCCAGGCCATCGTGATCGCCGCGGTGATCCTCTTCCAGCCCGAGCTGCGGCGAGCGCTCGACCAGGTCGGCCGGCTCGGCCCGGTTCGTTCGCTGCTTGGTCAGCACGCCGGTGCCGACGCGCAGCGCTCGGTCGACGAGGTGATCCGCGCGGCGTCGTCGTTGAGCGAGCGCAAGACCGGTGCACTGATCGTGTTCGAGCGCGAGACCGGGCTCGAGAACATCGCCACCACCGGGGTGCGCATCAACGGCGACGTCACCGCCGAGATGCTGGCCACCATCTTCATGCCGGGCACCTCGCTGCACGACGGCGCGGTGATCATCCGTGACGCCCGGCTGATCGCGGCCGGTTGCGTGCTGCCCCTCGCCGAGACGATCCCGGGCGTGGGCCGGATGGGCACGCGGCACCGCGCCGCCGTCGGGCTCACCCTGCAGAGTGACGCGGTGGTGCTGATCGTGAGCGAGGAGACCGGCCTGATCAGCGTTGCCAACGAGGGGCGGATCACCCGCGGGCTCGATGCCAAGGCCCTGCGCAGCACCCTGGTCACGCTGACCGGCGTGGACGCGCCGGAACGCCAGGGACTCATGCCACGGCCCTCGGCCCTGCGCGCCATCCGGCGCCGGACCCACCCGTGAGGATGCCAGGCTTCGCCACCCGCAACCTGCGCCTCAAGGGACTGGCTGCGGGGCTCGCCACCATCCTCTGGGCCGGGGTGGCGTACGCCAGCAACCCGCCGGACACCCGCTCGGTGACCGTGGCGGTGCCCCAGGACCTGGGGGCGGTCGCGCCGTTCACGCTGGTCCACGCCATCCCCGACCTGGTCATCCGGGTGAGCGGCACGCGCGAGCACCTCAACGCTTTCGCCCCCGCGGACCTGGTTGTCAGCGTCAACTACAAGGTCATCAAGCAGGCCGGCATCCAGCCGCTGCCGGTCTCGGTGATCAACAACGATCGCGACGTGGCCCTCGACAACCCTCCGACCAGCATCACCGCCGAGGTCGACCGGCTCGACTCTACGCACCGTGAACGTCACGGTCGACACCAACCCACACCCTCCGCAGGGGTACGTGGTGGTGAGCGCGGTGGCCACGCCCGCGACGGTGACGGTCATCGGGCCGCACAACGCGCTGGCCGGGGTCCAGGCCAAGGTGACCGTCAACCTCGCCAACCAGAAGACCAACTTCCAGGCCGACGAGACGGTGCTGCTCTTCGACTCGGCGACAGGGCAGCGTCTCGGCAACTTCGGGATCACGGTCGCGGGCCACCTGCAGGCGACGGTGCTGGTGACCATCGAGGTCGCCGCCAGCCTCACCTCACGGGCCAGCGCGGTCCTGCCCAAGGTGTCGGGCTCAGTGGCCTCGGGCCACTACCTCGCGGCCGAGAGCGTCAGCCCGGCCACCGTCGTGCTCAACGGTCCCCAGGACCTGCTCAACACGCTCGACTCCGTGTCCACCGAGACGATCTCGCTGAACGGGATCACCGGCACGCTGAGCTTCACCGTCGACCTGGCGCCGCCAGCCGGGGTCACCGCGACGCCCGGCAAGGTCACGGTCACCATCACGGTGGGGTCGATCCCGCAGCCGCCGACGCCGCCGCCGACCCAGCCGCCGACGCCAAACCCGACGCCCTCGCCGACCCCGTGATGTGCCCAGCCATGGTGGTTCACATCACCCGCTTCACCGCGGCTGACGGCCAGTAACCAGCCCTTCCCCAGAGGCGTTCCAGAAACAGATGTGCGGCATCATCGGCTACTCCGGACCACGTCAGGCCGGCCCCGTGCTGCTCGACAGCCTGCAGCGGCTCGAGTACCGGGGCTACGACTTAGCGGGGATCGCGATCCTCGACGACGACGGCGGCGCGACGTCGGTGGCCAAGAGCAACCTCAAGGTCGCCGACCTGATCGAGCAGCTCGACATCACCGGGATGCCCAGCGGGCACACCGGGATCGGCCACACCCGCTGGGCGACGCACGGCCGGCCCACCGTCACCAACGCCCACCCCCACCGCGACTGCACGGGCCGCATCCACATCATCCACAACGGCATCATCGAGAACTACCGCGAGCTGCGTGTCGAGCTCACGGCCGCCGGGCATGAGTTCATCAGCGACACCGACACCGAGGTGGTGCCGCACCTCATCGAGCAGTACTACCAGGGTGACCTGGCGGCCGCGGTGCGGGCGGCGCTGCAGCGCATCCGCGGCGCGTACGCGCTGGTGGTGGTCTCCGCGGACGAGCCGTCGCGCATCGTGGGTGCGCGCCTCAACGCCCCGCTGGTGGTGGGGCTCGGTGACGACGAGGTCTTCGTGAGCAGTGACATCACCGCGCTGATCCCGTACACCAAGCGCGTCGTCCTGCTCGGTGAGGGAGAGGTGGCGTCGGTGTCACCGGACAGCGTGGTGCTCACCAGCCTCGACGGCACACCCGTCGAACCGCGGGTCATCACGGTGACGTGGGAGGCGGAGCAGGCACAGAAGAACGGGTTCCCGCACTTCATGCTCAAGGAGATCCACGAGCAGCCCGAGGCGCTGCGCAGCGCCCTGCGCGGCCGCATCGACGACGACGGTTTCGTCGACCTGCCCGACATCCTCCTCGACGAGAGCCATCTTCGCGCCATCGACCAGGTGACCATCGTCGCCTGCGGCTCGGCCTGGATCGCCGGCCTGGCCACCAAGTACTCGATCGAGCAGCTGGCGCGCGTGCACTGCGACGTGCAGCCGTCGAGCGAGTTCCGCTACGCGGACCCGCTGGTCGACAGGCACACCCTGGTGGTGGCGTTCTCACAGTCCGGTGAGACCGCCGACACCATGGCGGCGGTGCGTGAGGCGCGCCGCCAGGGCGCCACGGTGATCGCGGTCACCAACGTCGTCGGCAGCGCCCTGTCGATGGAGGCGGACGGGGTCATCTACATGCAGTCCGGGCCGGAGATCTGCGTGGCGGCAACCAAGACCATGCTCAACCAGGTCGCCTGCGGGATGCTGCTCGCGCTTCGCCTCGGCCAGGCCCGCGGCAAGCTCGATGACGATGAGCACCGTCGCCTGGCCACCGCGCTCACCGAGGCGCCCGCCCTCATCGAGAAAGCCCTTCTGCTGGAACCGCAGCTCGCGGAGATGGCCCAGCGCTACGCGCACACTCGCAACGCCATGTACATCGGGCGCGGCATCAACTTCCCGGTGGCGCTCGAAGGCGCGCTGAAGCTCAAGGAGATCTCGTACATCCACGCCGAGGGGTACGCGGCAGGTGAGCTGAAGCACGGGCCGATCGCGCTGCTCGACCCCGATGTCCCGGTGGTGGCCCTGGCCACGCGCTCGCGCACCCTGCCGAAGATGGTCAGCAACATCCAGGAGGTGAGCTCTCGGGACGCACCGGTCATCGCCGTGGTGACCGAGGGCGAGAACCCGTTCGATGCCGGGTTCGTCCGCGACCTCGTCGAGGTCCCGCTCACCGACGAGCTGATCTCGCCGCTGGTCAACATCGTCCCCCTGCAGCTGTTCGCCTACCACGTCGCGGTGGAGCGGGGTTGCGACGTCGACCAGCCGCGCAACCTCGCCAAGTCGGTCACGGTGGAGTGAGCGACGAGGATGACCCGGCGGCTGCAGCGCTGACCGCGCCGGCCCGGCTCACCACGTTCGCCGAGGTCCCCGCCGGGCTGGTGCTGCCCGAACGTCCCGACGACGCGCACAAGGGAACCTTCGGCACGGTGGTCGTGGTCGGCGGAGCCGTCGGCTTCAGCGGGGCGCCCCTGATGAGCGCGACCGCCGCGGCTCGCGGCGGGGCCGGGAAGGTCCGCGTCTGCGTCCCCGAGTCGATCTACGCCGCCGTTGCCGCGCAGACGCTCGAGGTCATGGCGCACCCTCTGCCCGCCGCCGACGGGGGTCTCGCCCCGGCTGCGCTGACGGCGCTGCGCGACCGCCACCTCGCCGACGCGTCGGCGGTCGTCGTCGGCCCGGGGGTGGGGCGCGCCGCTGGGACCGAGCAGCTCGTCGTCGACCTCCTCGGCGAGCTGCCCGCGCCCGCGGTGGTCGACGCGGATGGGCTGAACATCGCCGCCGCCCGCCACTTCGACTGGCGGGTGGCCAGGAACCCGATCGTGCTCACCCCACACCCCGCCGAGATGGGCCGGCTGTGCGACATGCCCACCGCGGACGTCCAGGCCCGTCGCCGCGAGGTGGCCGCCGGCTACGCGGAGAAGAGCGGTGCGGTGGTCGTCCTCAAGGGCAGCGACACGGTCGTCGCCGGTCCCGACCAGCGCCTGCACATCAGCGCCATCCGCGTGGTGGCCCTGGCCACGGGTGGCACCGGCGACGTGCTCTCAGGCCTGGTCGCCGCCTTCCTCGCCCAGGGCCTCGACCCGTTCGACGCGGCGGTGGCGGCGGTGTACGTCCACGCCGAGGCCGCGCTGGCGGTGCAGGCACGCCTGGGCCGGGCCGGCGCGCTGCCCCGCGACCTCCTCGAGGAGCTGCCGGCGGCGCAGGAGCGGACGCGGCGAACCCTCGAAGCCCGGCGCGGATGACGCTCGCCGGGCCGGCCGAGCCGGCCACGGCCGCGCTCCGCGCCGTCATCTTCGACATGGACGGCGTACTCATCGACACCGAGCCGGTCTGGCGTCGTGTCGAGATCGAGGTCTTCGCCTCGCTCGGCGTGGCCATCACCGACGCCGAGTGCCGGGAGACGATGGGGATGCGCGTCAACGAGGTGGTGCGGCTCTGGCAGCAGCGCCGGCCGTGGTCGGGTGCGTCGTCCGACGAGGTGACGCGTCGCATCGTCGACGGCGTCATCGAGCACGTGCGCACGCAGGGCGTGGCCACCGACGGCGTGTTCAGCGCGGTGCGCGCGGTGCGTCGCGCGGGCCTGCTCTGCGCGGTGGCGTCGTCATCACCGTCAGCGCTGATCGCCGCGGTGGTGGAGAGGCTCGGCGTCGGCGGAGACGTCGACGTCGTCTGCTCAGCGGAGGATGACGTCCACGGCAAGCCGGCGCCCGACATCTACCTGCGCACCGCGTCCCTGCTGGGAGTGGCGCCGGCGAGCTGCCTCGCCATCGAGGATTCCATCAACGGGGTGCTGTCCGCGCGCGCCGCGGGCATGCCGTGCATCGCGATCCCCGACGAGGTCACTGCCGCGGACGCGCGCATCGACCACGCGACGCTGCGACTCGACTCGCTCCGCGACCTCGATGATCAGCGCCTTGCGAAGGTCAGGCGCGACTACTTCGAGTAGATGAAGCCCTGGATGCCGCTGGAGTTGTTGGGCAGAACCCGGTAGTTCACGCGGTTCCAGCCGTTGTAGTTCATCTCCGAGAACTTGAAGTAACCGGCGGGGACACCCGAGGCGGGACCCACCGCCTCGACGTAGCCGACGTGCCCCACGCTGCTGGCGCCGTCACCGCCGGGCCAGAACGTCACCACCGCGCCGACCTCGGGGGTGTGTCCCTCCGGGTAGCCCATCTTGGCGGCGTTGGTGTACCACTGGTCGGCGTTGCCGACCCAGGGGATGCACCGACGCGTTGCGACGTACCAGGTGCACTGCCCGTACGCGAAGTGGTTGCCGCACGTCCCCTGGTTGGCTGCGGACCGTCTCGGCGCGCTGCCGGCGGCCAGCTCCTGGTCGATCTCGGCGATCTGCCTCTCGATGGCGCGCGCCGGTGCGCTCGCGGACTGCAGCGCTGCGTTGCGTGCATCGACGAGCATCAGCAGCGCGCCGCTGTCCTGGGAGAGCTGGCCCTCCAGGGCGACGGTGGTGGCGGCATCCTTCTGGATCTCCGCCTTCTCGCTGCTGATGGCGTCCTCCTTGGTTCGCACGTTGGCCTGGAGGTTGCGAACCTGCTCGGCGACGTGCGAGGTGCCGGTGAGACGGTCCATCGCCTGGCTGAAGCTGGTGGCGCTGAGCACGGCGGCCACCCACGAGTCAGTGGTGGTGCTCTCGTAGCTCTGCCGCGTCAGCGCGGCGAGGTTCTGCTTGGCGGAGACGATCGTCGCCTCATCGCTGGTGATCTGGCCACTGAGCGTGAGGAGGCGAGCGTTGATGGCGGCGAGCCGCTGCTGCGCGGAGAGCAGAAGTGCCTGTTCGGCGGCGAAGGCGTTCTCGGCCGCGGCAAGAGCGGACGATGCGCTGTTCTTGGCCGGTTCGAGGGCTGCGAGCTGCTGGAGGAGCTGAGCCCGTCTCGCCCGGAGAGCGTCGGCGGCGCTGGTGTCAGCCCGCCCGCTGGGGATGGAGGTGATGCCGATGCTCAAGAGAGCACCACAGCCGACCACGATCGACAGAAGCTTTCGAGTACCCCGCAATAGGTGCCCTCCGTTCCCCGTCCACCGAGGCCCTGAAATGACGTGTTCAACGCGGGGTGCGGGCCCCTGCGACGGGCGGCACGATAGAGGGTCGGAGGGGCCGAATGCAAATCCCGCCGGTGACTTGATCCTCGATCCGCGCACGGGTTTCGCTGCCCCGCACGACCGGCTCGGAGGCGCGTGGGCGCCACCGCGGCCGGTCCCTAGAGTAGGGGCGATGATGGCCGAATCCACCCCGGCGGCCCGGCGCCGCAGCTTCGGCGCGGGCGGTCCCACCCTCGCGCAGCTTGGCGAGCGTGCCCTCCTCGAGCAGCTGGTGGCGATCGCCCAGGAGTTCCTCGGGTGCGGCGGCCGCCGCCGGTGACGACGCGGCCGTCTGGACCCCATCTCCGGGCCAGGACTTGGCGGTCAGTGTCGACGCCCTGGTCGAGCACGTCGACTTCCAGCGCTCGTGGATCGACCCCTGGCGGCTGGGCCGGCGCGCCTTCGCGGTCGCCGTCTCGGACCTGGCTGGGACCGGCGCTCGTGCGGTGAACTGCGTGGCCACCCTCTGCGCGCGGGCGTCCGAACAGGTGGAGGACATCCTGGAGATCCAGCGCGGGCTGTGCCAGGCGGCTGCCGAGACGGGCTGCTCGGTGGTGGGCGGCGACGTCAGCGCCATCGACGGGCCCATGGTGATCGACGTGTTCGTCACCGGCAGCCTTCCCGCCGGCAGAGCGCTGCGGCGCTCCGCCGGGCGCCCCGGCGACCTGCTCCTGGTCACCGGCGTGCTGGGCAGGTCCGCCGCTGGGCTGCGCCTGCTGCTCGACGGCGCGGACCCGGCGTCGCCCGACGAACATGACTGGGTGGCCGCTCACCTGCAGCCGGCGACCCGCCTGCGCGAGGGCGCGCTGCTGCTCGACGCCGGCGTCCTCTGTGGCGGAGATGTGAGCGACGGCATCCTCGTCGACGCCGGCCGCACCGCGCGTGCGTCGGGATGCGCCGCGGAGATCTGGGCCGACGACCTCCCGGTGGACGGCCACCTGTCTGAACGTTTCGGCCGAGGATGGCTGGAACTTGCCGCGGGGGGCGGCGAGGACTTCGAGCTCGTGGTCGCCGTCCCCGAGCCGGACGTGGCGGCGCTGCTGCGTGACTGGCCCGGCGAGTTCGCCCCGCTGACGGC
This sequence comes from Candidatus Dormiibacterota bacterium, assembly GCA_963717185.1. GTDB lineage: Bacteria > Chloroflexota > Dormibacteria > Aeolococcales > Aeolococcaceae > Aeolococcus. The sequence continues at coordinate 116,345 of CAVQVY010000019.1, forward strand.
GATCGGCAGGCTCACCGAGGGGTCGGGCGTTCACCTCCTCGACCACCGCGGCGGAACCGAGCAGGTGGCGCCGCGCATCCTGGCATCGCACTTCTCGTGACGCCCGCCGCCGCCTCGCTGCACAGCGGCTCCCCGCAGGACACCGAGAGGTACGGCGCCACCCTGGGCCGTGCCTTGCGGCGGGGTGACGTGCTGGTTCTCGAGGGACCGCTGGGCGCCGGCAAGACGTGCCTGGTGCGCGGGATCGTCGCCGGCGCCGGCGGAGACCCGACTGCCGTGCGCAGCCCGACCTTCGTGCTTCATCAGCCCCACCACGGCGCCGCGATCACGATTCACCACGTCGATCTCTACCGGCTCGGGCCGGGTGCATCCATCGACGTGCTCGACCTCGACACCCTCCTCGGCGATGGCTCCGTGGTGATCGAGTGGGGCGCCTACGCGGACCTCGGTGGGTTCGCCCCATCGACGGTGTCGATCGCGGGCGGCGACCTCCGCGACACCGATCGCGAGCTCCGCTTGGAGAGGGGGGCCGCGACCCACATCGCTGAGGCATGGGCGACGCTGGTGCAGCCCACCGCCGCCAGGTGAGCGTCATCGCGATCGACTCCGCCTCGCGCGCCCGGGCCTTGGTGCTGCGAACCACCGAGCAGGGCGACGTTGTCGAGCAGCGCGACGTACCCGGCGGCGAGCTCGACCACCTGCTTCCCGGTGTCCTCGCCGAGCTCCTGGCCGGCGACGTCACCGCGGTGGTGGTCCTCACCGGGCCGGGCTCGTACAGCGGGGTGCGCGCCGGCATGGCCGCGGCGCTCGGGGTGGCGGCCGCGCGCGGTCTGCCACTGCACGGCGTCGGCAACCTCGTCGCCGCCGCGGCCGGCGCCGATGTCGGCGGGGACGCGGAGTTCACCGTGGTCAGCGACGCCGGGCGTGGCGGGGTGTACGTCGCCCGCTTCGCTCGTCACGGGTCACTGGTGGACCAGGTGTCGGCGGTGCGACGGGTGATCGCGAGCGATGTCGACAGCCGGGACAGGGTCTTCGCCGCCGCCGAGGTCCCCGGGCTTGAGGTCGAACAGCTCGACCCCGTCCGCATCCTCGCGGGTGCGGTGTCGCTGGCCCTGGCGCTGCCACCGCTGACCCCGCTGGGGCTCAGCGCCATCCACGTCGAGACGGCGGGCAACAGCCCGCCGACGAAAGCTGGAGGAACGACAGAGGCCCTGTGAACTCGGGGCTTCGGATCAGCCGTTGGCGGTGAGTGTCATGCAGGTCGTCCCGCGCGTCGCCATCGAGCGCATGCGCCCCGAGGACATCCCGGCCGTCCAGGTCATCGAGCGGGAGATCTTCCTGTCGCCGTGGCCGCGCAACGCGTACGCGACCGAGCTGGCCCAGAACCGGCAGGCGTCGTACATCGTGCTTCGCGAGCACGGCGAGCTGGTCGGCTACGCGGGACTCTGGAAGGTCGTGCACGAGGCACACGTGACCACCATCGGTGTGCGCGGCCGCGACCAGGGCAAGGGCTACGGCAAGACGCTGTTCGCGGCGCTCATCCAGCGCAGCTACGACCTCGGAGCGCGCTGGATGACGCTCGAGGTGCGCGCGGGCAACGACCACGCGGTGCGCCTCTACGAGTGGTTCGGCTTCAAGTCGATCGGCCGGCGCCGCGGCTACTACACCGACAACGGTGAGGATGCGGTGATCATGTGGAGCGACAGCATCCACGCGCCCGCGTTCAAGCGCCGCTTCCTCGACATCTTCGCGGGCATCGACGTCCCGGCATCGGCAGCCCGCCGTCCCCGGAGTACCCGCTCTGAACCTCCTCGCGGTGGAGACCTCGTGCGACGAGACGGCGGCGGCGGTGGTGCGCGACGGCAGGGAGGTGCGTCAGCAGCGTCGTCTCCTCGCAGATCGAGCTCCACGCAGCCCACGGCGGAGTCGTCCCCGACCTGGCGGCGCGTGCTCATCTCGAGGTGATCGGCCCGGTGGTGGACGAGGCGCTCGGCAGCCTGCCCGGTGGCTGGGACGATGTCGACGCCGTTGCGGTGACCCGCGGCCCGGGCTGGCCGGCTGCCTGCTCGTCGGTGCCGTGTACGCGCAGGCCGCGGCGGTGGCGCGTGGTCTGCCGCATGGTCGGCGTGTCGCACATGGCGGGCCACGTCTACAGCGCCTGGCTCAGCGACGCATCGCTGGAGCCGCCATACCTCGCGCTCGTGGTCAGCGGGGGGCACAGCGACGTCGTCGAGCTGCGCGACCACGGCGACGCCGTGCGCCTGGCGTCGACGCGTGACGACGCCGCCGGCGAGGCGTTCGACAAGGCGGCGCGACTGCTCGGCCTCGGCTACCCGGGCGGACCTGCCGTCGAGCGGGCGGCACGAGGCGGTGACCCGGCGCGGTTCCCGATGCCGCGCACGCGGCTGGACGGCGCACTGTCGTTCAGCGGGCTGAAGACAGCGCTCCGCTACACGATCCGCGACCTCGGACCCGACGCGCTGACAGCCGCGGGCACGCCGCGAGACGCGGCCGTGGTCGCCGACCTGGCCGCATCGTTCCAGGCCGCGGTGGTCGAGCAGTTGCTGCACATCCTGACAACAACTGCCGATCGCCTCGGTGCGGAGAGGATCGCCGTGGTCGGTGGCGTCGCCGCCAACCAGGCCCTGCGGGACGCGGTGCGCGCCGGGTTCGCCGGCCTGCCGGTGACCATCCCGCCGCTGTCCTTGTGCACCGACAACGCCGCCATGATCGGCGCCGCCGGCTGGCAGCGGCTCCGTGTGCACGGTCCCGATGACCCCGGCGTCGTCGTCGACCCGGCGCTCGACCTCTACGCCTGATGGACCGGTTCGGGCCGGCGGCTACCATCGGGCGGTGAGCACCACCGACGTCGCCGGGGCACGCTCGGAGGTCGCCGACCGCTACCTCGAGACCATCTACTACATCGAGCACGAGGGCGACGTGCCCCGGCCGGGACGGATCGCGGAGTGGCTCGGGGTCAGCGCGCCGACCGTCAGCGTCAGCCTGCAGCGGCTGGCCCGGGACGGGTGGGTGACCGTCGCCGAGGACCGCAGCGTGCACCTGTCCGACGCCGGCCGAGTGGCGGCGGCCTCGGTGGTGCGGCGCCACCGGCTCATCGAGCGCTGGCTCACCGACGTCCTCGGCCTCGACTGGGCCACGGCGGACCGCGAGGCGGCGGCTCTGTCGCACGGGGTCTCCGAGGTCGTCCTCGAGCGGCTCGACGAGCACCTGGGACGGCCGTCCACGTGCCCGCACGGCAACGTCATCCCAGGCCGGCGTGCGCCACCCGGCCGTCCCATGCAGCGGCTCGTCGATCTCCCCGCCGGCGTCGAGTCGAGGGTGTTCCGCATCTCGGAGGTGGCCGAGCACGACGCTCCCCAGCTGCTCGCTGTCCTCCACGACGGTGGGGTGGTGCCCGAGGCGAGGATCCGGGTCGGCGAGCGGGCCGATGGTCAGCTCCGCCTCATCGTCGACGGCCACCCGGTGGTGCTCAGCGAGGGGGTGGCGGCCGCCGTATGGGTGGAATCAGCGCCAGGGTGATCTGAACGGGTTAGTTTAGGCTAACCTAAGTCGATGAGCTTTGCCGGCACCGCAATTCTCGGCGCCGTCTCCGGGCTGACCATCCTGCTCGGGCTCCCGATCGCCCGCTGGGGGCGTCCCCGCCCACCGCTGATGGCCTTCCTGACCTCCGCCTCGGTGGGGGTCCTCCTCTTCATCTTCTACGACGTCATCCGCAACGCCAGCGAGACCGTCGAGGCGAGGATGGCCCACTCGGCCGGCCAGGGCGCTGGCCTGGGCCTCCTTCTCGCCGGCGGCCTGGCCCTCGGCCTGTTCGTGCTGGTGATGTTCGAGCGCTTCTCACGGCGAAGCCCTCTGCCCGCCGGCCCCGGCGCCATGGCCGCCACGGGCCCGGCGGCCAGGTCCCGCCTGCCGCTGCAGGCCCCGCTCCGCACGGCGCTGTTCATCGCCATCGGCATCGGGCTGCACAACTTCTCCGAGGGGCTGGCGATCGGCCAGTCAGCGGCCGCCGGGGCATACCGCTTCTTCCTGGTGCTGGTCATCGGCTTCGGGCTGCACAACATCACCGAGGGCTTCGGGATCAGCGGACCGATGATCGGCAGGCGTCCGAGCTGGCGATTCCTCGGACTCCTCGGGGCGATCGGTGGCGGCCCCACATTCGTCGGCACCCTGGTCGGCTACGGGGTGACCCGCCTGGGCGGCTCCTCGCTGGCCAGCGACGCCGTGTCGGTGGTGTTCCTCGGGCTCGCCGCCGGGGCCATCGTCTACGTGATCGGCGAGCTCCAGCACGTCAATCGCAAGATCGGCAGCCACCAGATGGGAATGCTCGGCCTGCTCTGCGGGTTCCTCGCCGGCTACGGCACCGACATGCTCCTGAAGGGGTTGGGAGCGTAGAGGGCCGCAGTTGCGGTGCTGGCACTCGCTGGGGTAGAGTGTTAGCAGTCGTAAGCCGAGAGTGCTAACCAAAAACTCACCTCATGGAGGTCCTCCTGTGGCCCTGAAACTCCGCCCCCTTGCTGACCGCGTCGTCGTCAAGCCCCTCGAGCGCGAGGAGATGACCAAGAGCGGCATCGTGCTCCCCGACACCGCCAAGGAGAAGCCCCAGGAGGGCACCATCGAGGCGGTCGGCAGCGGTCGTTACAACGAGCAGTCAGGCAAGCGCGTCGAGCTCGACGTCAAGGTCGGCGACCGCGTGATGTACGCGAAGTACGCGGGCAGTGAGGTCAAGATCGACGAGGTCGAGTACCTGATCCTCAGCGAGAAGGACATTCTCGCCGTCGTCGGCAGCAACGGATCCAACTGACCGTCTCGCCGCGCGCACCGCGGCCGGGGCCCTCCGGCTGCGTGCTGGCACGTCCCTGCACCGGAGGCACTGAACTCTCATGACTGCCAAGCAACTGCGCTTCAGCAATGACGCGCGCGACGCGCTGCACCGCGGCGTCGACGCGGTCGCTGACGCCGTCTCCGTGACGCTCGGCCCGCGCGGTCGCAACGTGGTCATCGACAAGCGATTCGGTGCGCCGCTGATCATCAATGACGGCGTCACCATCGCCCGCGACCTCGAGTTCAAGGACCACTTCGAGAACATGGGCGCGCAGCTGCTCAAGGAGATCGCGGTCAAGACCAACGACATCGCCGGTGACGGCACCACCACCGCCACCGTCCTCGGCCGGGCGCTCATCAACGAGGGCCTGCGCAACCTCGCCGCCGGTGCGTCCCCCACGGAGCTGCGTCGCGGGATGATCGCCGCCGCCGAGGCGGTCACCGCCGCGGTGCGGGCCCAGTCGCACGCGGTCGCCGGCAACGAGGACCTGCAGCGCGTGGCCAGCATCAGCTCGGGCGACGAGGTGATCGGCACCATGATCGCCGAGGCGTTCGAGCGGGTCGGCCGCGAGGGTGTGGTGACCGTCGAGGAGGGAAACGGCATCGACACCGAGGTCGACGTGGTCGAGGGAATGCAGTTCGACCGCGGCTACGTGTCACCGTACCTGGTGACCGACCAGAAGGCGATGGAGGCGGTGCTCGAGAAGGCTGCGGTTCTGGTCACCGACGCCAAGGTCACGGCCGTCGCTGACCTGCTCCCCGCGCTCGAGCTCGTGGTGCAGTCGGGCCGGCCGCTCCTCGTCGTCGCCGAGGACGTGCAGGCCGAGGCGCTCGCGACCCTCGTCGTCAACCGGCTGCGGGGTTCGTTCACCGCCGTGGCGGTCAAGGCCCCCGCGTTCGGGGATCGCCGCACCGCGATCCTCACCGACATCGCCGTCCTGTGCGGAGCCACCGTGATCAGCGAGAAGGTGGGCCTGCGGCTCGACGCCGTCCGTGCCGAGCAGCTCGGCAGCGCCGAGAGGATCGTGGTGACCAAGGAGGACACCACCATCCTGGTGGGAGGCGGTGACCGCGCCGCTGTCGACGCGCGCGCCGAGGACATCCGCCGGGAGATCGAGGAGACGGAGTCCGATTGGGATCGCGAGAAGCTGCAGGAGCGGCTCGCCCGCCTGGTCGGTGGCATCGCGGTCGTCAAGGTCGGCGCCGCCACCGAGGTGGAGATGAAAGAGCGCAAGTCGCGCGTCGAGGACGCCCTGGCAGCGGTGCGCGCCGCCCTCGCCGAGGGGTACGTCGTGGGCGGCGGCGTCGCGCTGCTGCGCTCGGTGCCGGCGATCGATGGTCTCTCGCTCGAGGACGACGCCGCGACCGGCGCGCGGATCGTGCGCAGGGCTCTCCAGGAGCCGCTGCGCATCATCGCCGCGAACGGCGGGTTCGACGGCCCCACCGTGGCCAACCACGTGGCCGGGCTCAGTGGTGACGAAGGCTTCGATGCGCGCACCGGCGACTACGGGAACCTGGTGGAACGCGGCGTCATCGATCCCACCAAGGTCGTGGTCAGCGCGCTGGCGCACGCCACATCCATCGCCACCATCGTGCTCACCACCGAGGCGCTCATCGCTGACGCGCCGGAACCCGAGGACGACGAGGCCGACGGCGGTCATGGTCACTCTCACGGCGGCATGGGCGGCATGGACGCCATGGGCGGGATGGGCGGCATGGGTGGCATGGGCGGCATGGGCATGGGGGACGACCTCGACTTCTGAGGTCGACGCCGCCGGCGACGGGCCGCGGACGGGCCGAGCCCGCCTAGACTGACCAGCGCATGTGCGGCATCGCCGGCTTCACCGGTGTCGACCACGAGCTGCTGAGTCGAATGCTCGAACTCGATGGTTCATCGCGGCCCGGACGGTGTTGGCGTCGAGGTGAACGAGCATTTCTCGATGGGCATGCGACGCCTCGCCATCGTCGACATCGAGGGCGGCAACCAGCCCATCTACACCGACGACCGGCGGCTCGCGCTCATCTGCAACGGTGAGATCTACAACGCGCCGGAGCTGCGCGCGGACCTGGAGCGCAGAGGCCATCGCTTCACCACCGACCACTCGGACACCGAGGTCATCCTGCGTGGCTACGAGGAATGGGGCCAGGACGTGGTCACGCACCTCACCGGCATGTTCGCCTTCGCCCTGTGGGACTCCACGCACAGGGAGCTGTTCCTGGCGCGCGATCGCCTCGGCATCAAGCCGCTGTACTACGCGCAGCACGGCGGCCGGGTGATCTTCGCGTCGGAGATCAAGGCGATCCTCCAGGACGCGACCATCCCGCGCCGCGAGGACCTGTCGGTGCTGCAGAGGTTCCTCCTGTTCCGCGTCCACGACGCTTCCGAGGACACCTTCTTCGAGGGCATCAAACGCCTGCTCCCCGCGCACACAATGACGATCGGCCCCGAGGGGGTGCGCGGCACCCGCCGATACTGGAACCCCGAGGTGAACCTCGAGTTCTCCGGCAGGCGCAAAGACCGCGAGTACGCGGAGGAGTTCGCCGCCCTCTTCGACCGCGTGGTCGCCCGTCACCTGCTCTCTGACGCGCCCGTCGGCGTCCCGCTGTCCGGAGGCCTGGACTCGAGCGGGGTCGTGTGCACCATGGCGCACCTGATGGAGCAGGGCACCGACCTCCACACCGGTGGCACGCTGCACACCTTCTCCGCACTGTTTCCCGGGCAGAGCATCGACGAGAGCCAGTACATCCACGAGGTCGAGCAGCGCACCGGGAGCGTTCCGCACTACGCCTACCCGGACCTCGACGAGTTCTGGCTCGAGATGCAGGAGTGGATCTGGTTCCAGGAGGAGCCGACCATCGCGTCTGCGCCGTACGCGTACTACTGCGTGTACCGGATCGCCAAGGAGCACGTCAAGGTGATGCTCTCGGGCAACGGGGGCGACGAGCTGCTGGCCGGGTACATCCCATACTTCCGCGCCTACCTCAGCTCGGCGCGTGACCAGCATCATTTCCTGTCCGGCGCGCGCGAGCTGCTCAGGGGGCTCGACCTCTACCGCGGCTACTTCGGCGAGGCGCTGCGCGGCCGGCTCCCCGGCAGAGGTGGGTTGCTGAGCATGCGTCCGCTCCTTGCCGACCGCAACGGCGAGCTCGAGAAGGTCACGTTCACCCCCGATCGCAACCTCAACGCCCGCCTGGCGCGCGACGTGCTGTCGTACTCGACACCCAACCTGCTGCGCTACGAAGACAAGAACTCCATGGCGTTCTCGATCGAGGCACGTGTCCCGTTCCTCGACCACGAGCTCGTCGAGTACATCTTCAAGCTGCCCATCGACCAGAAGATCGACGGCGGCTGGAACCGTGCCGTGTACCGACGCGCCATGCGCGGGCGCATCCCCGAGCTGAACCGGCGGCGCCGCAGCAAGATCGGTTTCACCAACCCGGAGGTCACCTGGATCCGCGGGCGTGCCTCGCGGATGCGAGCCATCTTCGAACTCGGCCACGTGCCGCGCGCGGGGCATCTACGACAACGACCGCCTGGTGCGCGACTTCGACGCGTGGCTGGCCGGGGCGCCCGGCGACCCCCTGATCTTCTGGCGCACCATGGTCACCGAGCTGTGGATGCAGCGCTACATGGACCAGTCGGTGGCGGTGCCGGCATGACCGTGGCCGGGCAGCCGGTGACCTGGCAGGCGGACAAGGCGGTGGGTGGCCGCACCTACCGCCGTGCCGCCATCCGCACTCACCTCGTCCACGTCAAGGAGCCCGTTCTCGATGTGCTCCGCGCCTACGTCGAGCCGGTCTACGAGCCCGGCGACATCCTCGTCCTCTCCGAGAAGTTCGTGGCCATCACCCAGGGCCGTGTCATCCACCGCTCGCTGGTCAGGCCGGGCCTGCTCGCCAGGCTGCTGGTCAAGGGCGTGACCAAGCTCAAGGACGATGTCGGCTTCTCGGACCCGGCCAAGATGCAGGTGGCGATCATGCGCGCGGGCTGGGCTCGCATGGCGTTCGCGATGGGCGTCGGCGGTGTCACCCGGCTGTTCGGGCGCCACGGCGACTTCTATCGCCTGGCCGGCAACCGCGTCTCCGAGATCGACGGCTTCAACCCGCACACCGTGCGGCCGTTCAACGAGTTCGCCATGCTGGGGCCCGAGGATCCGCCCCGCGACGCGCAGGCGATCGAGGACGCCACCGGCTGGCCGGTGGTGATCGTCGACGCCAACAACATCAATGTCGAGGTGCTCGGCGCCAGCCGCGGGTTGCCGGTGCCGGTGGCCGACGTGCGCCTGGCCGTGCTCGACAACCCGCTCGGACAGGGCGAGGAGCAGACGCCGATCGTGCTGTTGCGCCCCGACCGCGCACCGTAGCCGCGTTCCCCGGATGAGTCGCAACCGCGTGACAGCCGTGCCGAGCGGGACGGTGACCACCAAGTGGGCCGAGGTCGACGTCGGAGCGCTGCGCGACAACGCGCGCACTCTGCGCGACTTCGCCGCGGCGGGCTGCGCCGTCATGGCGATGGTCAAGGCCAACGGCTACGGCCACGGCGCCGTTGACGCCGCCAACGCAGCCCTGGCCGGCGGTGCGACCTGGCTGGGCGTCTCCTCGATGGTCGAGGCGACGGAGCTTCGTCGCGCCGGGATCGGCGCCCGTCTGCTCAACGTCGGCTGGACCATGCCCACCGAGATGGCGGCGGCGGTCGCCGGCGACATCGACGTTGCCGTTTTCGGTCCCAACGACGTGGAGGCGGCGCGCGACGCTGCGCAAAGGTCCTCGCGACCGTTGCGCGTGCACTGGAAGCTCGACACGGGCATGGGGCGCGTGGGCACGCGCCTGGACGACGTCGAGGTGATGCGCGACGCGCTGGTGCGCGCCCGTGGCGGCGTCGAGGTCGCGGGGATCTACACCCACTTCGCTTCCGCCGACGAGGAGTCGACCGACGTCACCCTCGCTGCGCACGACCGCTTCGTCAGTGTCGCCGGCGCGGTGGCGGAGCGGCTGGGAAGCCCGTTGCTCCACTGTGCCAACAGCGCGGCCGCGCTGCGCCTGCGGCAGACCCACCACGACGTGATCAGGCCCGGGATAGTGTTCTACGGCTACCCGCCCGCTCACTGCGCCGACGTGGTCGCGGTGCGCCCCGCGCTGCGCGTGGGTGCGCTCATCACCCAGGTCAAGGACGTCGTCGCCGGCGACAGCGTCGGCTATGGCCGCGAATGGGTGGCGCAGCGGCGCACCCGTGTCGCCACCGTCGCAGCGGGCTACGCGGACGGGATCGACAGGCGCAACGGCAACCGCGGCGCGGTGATCGCCGGTGGCGCGCTGTGCCCGATCATCGGGCGCGTCAGCATGGACCAGCTCTCCATCGACGTCAGCGAGGCGGCCGACCTGCGCCCCGGAGACCCGGTGGTGCTGATCGGCGAGGAGGGCGGCCACCGGGTCGACGCGGCCACCATCGCCGCGTCGATCGGCACAATCTCCTACGAGGTGCTCTGCGCGGTGTCGTCCAGGGTGCCGCGGGTCGTCGTCGACAGCAGCGGGGAGATGGCATGAGCCGGTTGGTGCGGATCGCGGTGGCGCAGTACGCCCCTGCGGTCGGCGACGTCGCGGGCAACCAGGCGGCGGCGTTGAGCTGGGCCCAACGCGCCGCGGCCGAGAAGGTCGACCTGCTGGTGCTGCCCGAGCTCGCCTCCAGCGGGTACGTGTTCGAGTCGGAGGCGGAGGCTGCGGCCAGCGCGCAGGACGCCGAGCATGGCCAGCTCGTCGCGGCGCTCACCGCGGTGTGCGCGGATGGCATGCACTGCGTCGTCGGCCTCAACGAGCGCGACGGCGCGGTGCGCCACAACAGCGCGGTGCTGATCGGCCCGCGGGGACATCTCGCCACCTACCGCAAGCTGCACCTCTTCAACGACGAGAAGACGTGGTTCGAGCCCGGGGGCGAGCTGCCGGTCGTCGACCTGCCCTTCGGCCGCGTCGGCATGGTGATCTGCTTCGACCTCTGGTTCCCTGAGGCCGTCCGCGCGCTGGCGCTCGCCGGCGCCGAGATCGTGGCCGTGCCGACGAACTGGGTCGCCTCGTTCCGTCGCCAGGTGTACGACGCCGCCGGGTACTGCCTCGGCGACATCGTGGCCATGGCCACTGCCGGCCAGAACGCGGTGGTGATGGCCTGCGCCGACCGGGTCGGGGTCGAACGAGATGTCCGGTTCCTCGGCTGCTCGGTCATCGCCGGCCCGGAGGGCTGGCCGCTGGCGGGACCGGCCGGCCCGGAGGAGGAGACCCTGCTGGTGACCGATGTCGACCTCGACAGCGTCGCCGCGGCCAAGCGGCGCACGCCGCGCAACCACCTGATCGGAGACCGGCGCCCGGACTCCTACAATGCTGTGGTCATTCCTCCACCGCGACCAGCCGGCGCGGTCACCACAGCAACTCCATCCTGAGCGCCACCACTCCCTCCACGCCTCTCCTCACCGACCTCAACGACGCCCAGCGCGAGGCGGTGGTCGCCCCCGACGGACCATTGCTGATCTTCGCCGGGGCCGGCAGCGGGAAGACGAGGGTCCTGACCCATCGCATCGCCTACGTGCTGGCCACGCGCGACGTCCGCCCCCACGAGATCTGCGCGGTCACCTTCACCAACAAGGCCGCGCGCGAGATGCGAGGCCGCATCGAGGTGCTCCTGGGCGGCAGCACGTCGGGAATGTGGATCGGCACCTTCCACGCGCTCGGCGCCCGAATCCTCCGCCGCGACGGCAGCGCCATCGGCATCCCGAACCGTTTCTCGATCTACGACGAGGCCGATCGAGCGGCGGCTCTGCGACGCGCGATGCTCGCCGACGGGATCGACGACAAGCGCTTCCCGCTCAACAAGGTCGGCCACATCATCAGCACCGCCAAGAACGAGCTGCTCGATGCACACGCGTACGCCGCCGCGCACGCGGGGGACAGCTACGAGGGCACGATCGCCCGAGCGTTCGTCGCCTACGAGGCCGAGATGCGCGCCGCCGACGCTCTCGACTTCGACGACCTGCTGGTACGCACCGTGCAGCTCCTGCGCGAGTCGGATGCGGTGCGCGAGGACTACCAGACCCGGTTCCGGCACATCTTCGTCGACGAGTACCAGGACACCAACCTGGCGCAGTACGTCCTGGTGAAGCTGCTCAGCGAACGCCACCGCAACCTCACAGTCGTCGGCGACGACGACCAGGCGGTGTTTGGCTGGAGAGGCGCTGACGTGCGCAACATCCTCAGCTTCCGACGCGACTACCCTGACGCCAAGGTGGTGACGCTCGAGCAGAACTACCGCTCCACGCAGGTGATCCTCGACGCCGCCCACGCGGTGATCAGGCACAACAGCGACCGCGCCGCCAAGAAGCTCTGGACCGATCGCAGCGGGGGAGAGCCCGTTCGCCTGATCTCGGTCTACGACGAGCAGGAGGAGGCGCTGGCCGTCTGCGGTGAGATCGAGATGCTGATCGGACGCGAGGGCTTCTCCCTGAGCGACTGCGCGGTGCTGTACCGCACCAACGCGCAGTCACGTGCCTTCGAGGATGTGCTGCTGCGCCGCGGCATCCCCTACAAGCTGGTGGGCGGCCTGCGCTTCTACGAGCGCCGTGAGGTGAAGGACGTCCTAGCCTACCTGCGCCTGGTGGCCAACCCGCGCAACTCGGTGTCGTTCGGTCGCGTGGTCAACGTCCCGCGGCGGAAGATCGGCGACCGCACCGTCGCCGAGCTCGAGCGCCTGGCTCGGCGCAAGCGCATCTCGCCGTTCGAAGCGGTGCGTGCCCTCGACGACAGCGCCGAGATCACCCCGGCCGCGCGCGCGGCGCTCGCCGATTTCGGCCGGGTCATCGACGACCTCCGTGACCTCTCCGAACGCATGCCCCTCCCGCAGTTCCTCGACCGCGTCCTCGATGACACCGGCTACCAGCGCGCGCTTCGCGACGGCACGCCCGAGAACGAGGAGCGCTGGGCCAACGTCACCGAGCTCATCGGCCTGGCCAGCGAGTACGCCGATGTGCCGCCGCCGCAGGGGCTGACCCAGTTCCTCGAGAACGTCGCCCTGGTGGCCGACGTCGACACGCTCGACAACTCGGCCACCGGCGTCACCCTGATCACGCTGCACCAGGTCAAGGGACTGGAGTTCCCGGTTGTCTTCCTCGCCGGCATGGAGGAGGGGCTGCTGCCGCACATCCGCGCGCTCGAGGAGGGTGACAGCGGGGTGGCCGAGGAACGCCGGCTGGCCTACGTGGGCGTGACCCGCGCGCAGCGGCGCCTCTACATCCTCCACGCCTTCCGCCGCCACCTCTACGGCGCCCCGCACCTGGCCGAGGCGTCACGCTTTCTCGCGGACCTGCCGCTCGACCTCCTCGACATCGTGCGCCGCCCTGGCACCGGGGTGCCGTCGCCACCGCGCACACCGGGCGCTGTGCGGGCCGCGGTGCACGCGCACGCGGTGCGTCCCAACCCGGTCGAGCTGGCACCGCAGCGCTACCGGGAGGGCATGCGCATCGCCCACCCCAAGCTGGGTGAGGGCACCATCCTGAAGAGCACCATGACGCGCTCAGGTGAGGAGGTGGTCATCAAGTTCGACAGCGCCGGGGTCAAGATCTTCGCGGTCGCCGACGCGGCGATCTACCCACTCCCCGACTGAGAGCGGCGGCGGGTCACCAGTGAGCGACGCACCGAGGATCCCCAAGCCCGCCCGCGACCGTGCCGGCGAGCTTCGCACCGTGCTCGAGAAGAATGCGCACCTCTACTACGTGCTCGACGACCCACAGATCTCTGATGCCGAGTACGACCGGCTCTTCCGTGAGCTCGTCGACCTCGAGACCGAGTACCCGGGCCTGCAGACGCCGGACTCGCCGACGCAGCGGGTCGGTGGGGCGCCGCTGGAGAGCTTCACCAAGGTGCGCCATCGCAGCCAGATGCTCTCGCTCGGCAACGCGTTCACCCCCGGCGAGGTCGAGGCGTTCTTCGCGCGCGCCGAGCGCGGGGCCGGGCACGTCGACGCGTACGTCTGCGAGCTGAAGATCGACGGCCTGGCGATCTCGCTGACCTACCGGGACGGCGCGTTCGTGCGCGCCGCGACGCGCGGCAACGGGGTCGAGGGCGAGGACGTCACCGCCAACGTCCGCACGATTCGCAGCGTGCCGATGCGCCTGCGCGACGCGACCGCGTTGCCGGGCGAGTTCGAGGTGCGCGGCGAGGTGTACCTGCCCAAGGCTCGGTTCGCCGCCTTCAACGCGCAGCTCGAGGAGGCCGGCAAGCCGACGTACGCCAATCCCCGGAACGCGGCGGCCGGCGCGGTGCGCCAGCTCGACCCCACCGTGACATCGAAGCGCGGACTGTCGACGTTCATGTACCAGCTGGAACCGGCGCGCGGCGCGGAGAGCCAGGCGGGGGTGCTCGACCTCCTCGAGCGCGCCGGCTTCCGCGTCAACCCGCACCGGCACGTGGCCGGGTCCGTCGACGAGGTGCTCGCGTTCATCGAGCACTGGGCCGAGAAACGCCACGACCTCGAGTACGAGACGGACGGCGTGGTCATCAAGGTGTCGTCGCTCGCGCTGCAGGCCGAGCTCGGCAAGGTGTCGCGCTCCCCGCGCTGGGCGATCGCGTACAAGTTCCCGCCCGAGGAGGTGGAGACCGAGGTGCTCGACATCGCGGTGCAGGTGGGGCGCACCGGGGCGGTCACCCCGGTGGCGCACCTCCGCCCCGTGCAGGTGGCGGGGTCGACGGTGCGCCGCTGCACGCTCCACAACGAGGATGAGGTGGCACGCAAGGATGTGCGCATCGGGGACACGGTGCTGCTCCACAAAGCCGGCGACGTGATCCCGGAGATCGTGCGCCCCATCCTCGCGAGGCGGCCCAAGGGCGCCAAGCCCTGGGTGATGCCCAATCGCTGCCCGGCTTGCGCCAGCGAGCTGGTGCGTGAGGTCGACGAGGTGGTGCGCCGCTGCGTCAACCCGCTCTGCCCGGCTCAGCGCCGCGAGCGCCTTCGCCACTTCACCTCACGCGCCGGCATGAACATCGATGGCCTGGGTGAGGCGATCATCGAGCAGCTCGTCGACGCCGGGTTCGTCGCCGACGCCGCCGACCTCTTCGGGGTGACCGTCGAGCAGCTGCTCACGCTCGACGGCTTCGCGCAGCGTTCGGCACAGAAGCTGCACGAGGCGATCGCCGCGCGCAAGCGGGTGCCGTTGTCACGAACTCATCAACGCGCTCGGCATTCGGCATGTCGGCGAGCACACCGCCGCGCTGCTCGCCGCTCACTTCGGCAGCCTCGAGGCCCTGGCCGCCGCGTCGGCGGAGGAGCTGACCGCTGTCGAGGGTGTCGGCCAGGTCGTCGCCGCCGCCGTCGCCCATTGGTTCGGCACCGACGAGGGCCGGGACCTGATCGGGCGCCTCGGTGCGGCCGGGGTGACCGCGGAGCCGGTTCGCGCCGCTGCCGGCGGACCGTGGCAGGGTCAGTCGTGGGTCCTCACCGGCTCCATGGAGACGCTGACCCGTCCGGAGGCCGAGGAACGCATCCGGGGCCTCGGCGGCTCACCGTCGTCGAGCGTCAGCAAGCGCACGCACACGGTGGTCGCCGGCGCGTCGCCCGGGACCAAGCTGGCGCGCGCACAGGAGCTCGCGGTGCGCGTCATCGACGAGCAGGAGTTCCTTGCCGAGCTGGCTGCCGCAGGCGGCTGACGCCTGCGCGGAAGCGCATGCCGGTGGCGCGCCGGGAGGAACCGGCCTGCGCCGTACAGTGACGTCGTGAGTACGCAGACGGCGTCGAGGCGCGCCCGGCTGCTCGACAACGCCGAGCTGCTGCGCGAGCGGCTGCGCGCTGCGCCCACCGGAGCCGGCGTGTACGTCATGCGCGACCTCGAGGGCCGCGTGGCCTACGTCGGCAAGGCCGCCAGCCTGCGCAACCGGCTGCGCTCGTACTTCTCCGGGGTCGAGTCGCTGCCGGCCCGGACGCGGACCCTGGTTGACAGGGTGTTCGACTTCGAGGTGATCCCGTGCCTCAACGAGCGCGAGGCGCTGATCCTCGAGAACAGCCTCATCAAGCAGTACCGGCCGCGCTACAACGTGCGGCTCAAGGACGACAAGAACTACCTGTACCTGAAGATTCCCAAGCCGGGCGCGGGACCGGCACACGCGCCCGGCACCGCGCGCGAGCAGCTGCGCGCCCCGCGTGGCGAGCGAGGGCTGCTCGCGACCGAGTTCCCGCGGCCGTACTACACGCGCCGTATCGCGCGCGACGGCGCGCGCTACTTCGGTCCCTACACCAGCGCGCAGTCGCTGCGCAGCACCGTGAAGTCACTGCGCACCATCTTCCCGTTCCGCACCTGCAGCGACGACATCTTCCGGCGCGGCCGGGTCTGTCTCGACTACCACATCAAGCGCTGCAGCGGGCCGTGCGAGGGGCGCATCGGCGCCGCCGAGTACGCGACGCTGCTCGACCAGGTCGAGCTGTTCATGCAGGGTCGCAGCGATGCCCTCGACGGGCAGCTGCACCGCCAGATGGAGGACGCGGCGGGGCGGCTCGACTTCGAGCTGGCGGCTCGCTTCCGCGATCGCCTGCGAGCCATCGACCGCATCGCCGAACGGCAGAAGATGCTCACCGGCTCGCGGTCCGACCAGGACTGCGTCGCGGTCGCGCTGGAGGGCGGACGTGCGATGGTGGCGCTTCTGGCGGTGCGGCGCGGGCGCGTGCTGGGGATGGAGACCCACGAGCTCGAGGGCGTCGCCGACCTCAGCGCCGGCGAATGCCTGAGCGCATTCGTGCCGCAGTACTACGGCAACGCGCCGACCCTCCCGCGCACGGTCCTCGTCTCCGACGCCATCGACGACTCCGCCGTGATCGAGGAGTTCCTCGCCGAGCAGCGCGGCGGCCCGGTGGACCTGCGCCACGCCCGGCGCGGCACCGGCAGGGAGCTCGTCGAGCAGGCACGCACCACCGCGCTCAGCGCGCTGCGCCAGCGGCGCATCGTCGACGACTTCGACTCCGAGCGCACCGACGCGCTTCTCGTCGACCTCGCCGAGCGTCTCCACCTGCCGGGGCCGCCACGCCGGATCGAGTGCTACGACATCAGCAACACCATGGGCACCAACTCGGTCGGCTCGATGATCGTGTTCGAAGACGGACGGCCACGACCCTCCCACTACCGCCACTTCGGCATCCGCACCGTCGAGGGCAGCGACGACTTCGCGTCGATGGAGGAGACGCTGCGCCGGCGCTTCGCGCGACTGCTGCGCAGCCGCGCCGAGGGGGCGGCCGTCGACGACATCCCGGTGGACGACCCTGCTGGCAGCAACGGCGAGGTGCGCGCGACCGAGACGGCGGACAGCGCGGATGACGGCCGCAGCAACGAGGACAGCTTCGGCGTCCTGCCCGACCTCGTCCTCATCGACGGCGGCAAGGGTCAGCTCGGCGCGGCCCACCGGGTGCTCCGCGAGGCCGGGCTCGGCCAGGTGCCGGTGTACGGGCTCGCCAAGCGCAACGAGGAGCTGTTCGCGCCGGGGGTGTCGCGGCCGACGATCATCGAGAAGGACAGCCCGACCCTGTTCCTGCTGCAGCGGGTTCGCGATGAGGCGCACCGCTTCGCCATCACCCACCACCGCGCGCGCCGGTCACGCAGCGCCCTGCGCTCGCGCCTCGACGTCGTCCCCGGTCTCGGCCCGGTGCGCAAACGAACCCTGCTGCGGCGCTTCGGCAGCATCGACGGCATCCGCGCAGCCAGCGTGGAAGCGCTCAGCGAAGAGGTGCCGCGACCGGTCGCGCTGAGCATCAAGGAGCTCCTCTGAGGAGCTAGGCCGGGTGGGGTGGCGGCGGTGGCGCCAGCGCAGCGCTCGGGTTCGGTTGCTCCCGTTCACCGTCCACGTCCTCGGGCTGGGCGTCGCCGCGGATCAGAGGGCTCCAGCTCACCGCCATGCTGGCGCCACCCGCGGAGGACGTGCCCACGTCCCAGCGACCGCCGCTCGCACCCACCACTGCGGCCGCGATGGCCAGCCCGAGGCCGGAGCCTCCCGGCGCCTCACTGGCTCGACGGAAGCGGTCGAAGATGTGGCTGCGCTCCTGCACGGGGATGCCCGGACCGGAGTCGTCGACCGCCAGCCGCACGCGCCCGTCCCGGCGGCCGACATGCACGTCGACGGTGCCGCCGGGCGGCGTGTACCTGCAGGCGTTGTCGAGGAGCACGCCGAGCAGCCGGTCGAGCCACTCCGGCGGGGCGCTGATCATCGTCGAGACCGGGTCGACCGCCACCCTGAGGCTCAGCCGGCGCGCCTCGGCCACCGCTGTGAACCGCTGCGCCGCCTGCTCGGCGAGCACGCCGAGGTCGGTCGCCTCAGAGGTGGGAGTTGGCCCGGTGCTGTCGAACCGGGCCAGCCAGAGCAGGTCGTCGACGAGGTGGCGCATCCGCTTGCTCTCGACGCCGACGGCCTGGAATGCGTTGCGGTACCAGGTGGTGTCACGCTCGCGTTCCAAGGCCAGCGAGGTCTGCGCCTCGATCACCGAGAGCGGGGTGCGCAGCTCGTGCGAGGCATCCGCGGTGAGCCCGATCTGGCGCTGGCGAGCGCGTTCGATCGGCGACCCGACCCGTCGGCCGATCGCCAGGGCGCCGAGGAACACCGCCAGCAGCAGCGCCGGTCCGATGATCACCTCGGCGGTGAGGATGTTGTGCTGGGTGGTGTCGACGTTGGCCACCGACTGGCCCACGATGATGTGACCGCCACCGATCGAGACCCCGGTGGCGCGCACCGGCGTGCCGTCGCTGAGGCTGAACGTGGTGGGGGAGGTGATCGTCCGCGCGCTGTCCGGCAGCGCTCCGGTGGGACGGTACGTGGTGTTGTCCAGCAGCGTGGCCAGCTGTCCGCTGGGGAAGACGATCCAGGTGAGCAGGGGCTCCTGCAGCGTGTGCTGCGGAGGGCCGCCCAGCCCACTCGCCCCGGGCTGCATCGGCTGCCCCGACAGCAGGTTCACGTCGATGTTGAGGCGCGACTGGAGCCGGCTGTCCACGTCGCTGACCAGGTTGCGGTTGACGATCATGATCACCGCGGCGGCGATCACCACGTAGGCCGCGCAGACGATGGCGGTGGCGATGAGCGCGACCCGGAACGCGGCCGCGCGCACGTCGACGCGGGTTCCACCGAGCAGCCGGCGCGGGGCACGCGCGACACCGCTGAGGACGCGACGGCTCGCGCTCACGCGTGCTCCAGTCGGTAGCCCGACCCCCGCACCGTGACGATCCGCACCCCGGCGTCGGGCAGCTTGGCGCGGAGCCTGCTGAGGCGCACGTCGATGGCGTTGGAGCCGAGCGGGTCGGTCTCGTCGCGCCACGCCTGCTGGGCGATGCTGTTGCGATCGACGACCTGGGGCGCGCGCCGCATCAGCAGCTCGAGGATGTTGAACTCGGTGGCGCTGAGGTGCACGGAGCGGCCGTGCGCGGTGACCTCCCGGCGGCTGGGGTCGAGCTCGAGTCCGCCACGCACCAGCGTGGCGCTGTCAGTTCCTGGCGGGCGCCGCTGCAGGGCACGGATGCGAGCCAGCAGCTCGCCGAAGTCGAACGGCTTGACGAGGTAGTCGTCGGCGCCGGCATCGAGGCCGTCGATGCGGTCGGCGGTGGTGTCGCGTGCGGTGAGCATGAGCAGCCGCGTGGGACGCTTCTCCCGGCGTACCCAGCCCACCACGTCGAGGCCGGAGGCGCCGGGCATGCGCCAGTCGAGGACGGCGACGTCGTACTCGTAGAAGCGCAGCTGGTCGATGGCGTCGTCGCCTCGCGAGACGGCGTCGACGAAGAAGCCGTGGTCCTCGAGTCCCTGGGTGAGCACTGCACGCAGTCCGGGGTCGTCCTCGGCCACCAGGATGCGCACGGTCAGACCCGCACCGATGGAGTCATTCTCCCTTGAGGATAGTCAAACACCTTGCGATTTCATGACATCCGGCGGTCGCGTGGCGGGCCGAACGGCGCCTCGCCACTACACTCTGACCTGTGATCAGCCCCGGGCCGAAGCCGCAGCCGAAGCCGTGGATCCTCACCGGGATGAGCGGGGCGGGCAAGGCCACGGCGCTCCGAGCGCTGGAGGCCGCGGGGGTGAGCTGCATCGACAACCTCCCGGTGCCGCTGGTCGCCGCGTTCGTCGCGGAGCCTCGCTCCCAGCCGGCGGTTGCCGTGGTCGACGCACGCCGCGCCGGCGAGCTGGCCGCGTTCGACGGCGCCGCCGACGCTCGCGTGGTCTTCCTCGACGCACCGGACTCCGTGCTGGTGCGCCGGCTGGCGGACAGCAGCCGGCCTCACCCGTGTGCTGCCGCGGGTGCCGGCCAGGCGGCCGTGACCGCCGAGCGCGCCTTGATCGCACCGCTGCGCGCCGCGGCCGACGTGGTCGTCGACACCGGCGCGCTGGGCGACGCGGAGCTGTCGCAGCGCATCCTCGACGTCGTGGTCCCCGCGCGCGACCCCGGCGCCGGCTTCCGGTGCGTGGTCTCGTCGTTCGGGTTCAAGTACGGCCCCCAGCTCGAGGCCGACTGGGTGGTGGACAGCCGCATCCTGCCCAACCCGTTCTGGGAGCCGGAGCTGCGACCGCTCACCGGCCTCGACGAGCCCGTTCGCTCCTTCCTGCTGGGTAAGGAGGAGTCCCGCGAGTTTGTCGGGCGAACGGCCGGGCTGCTCGAGTGGGTCATCGCCGCCGCCCGCCGCCGCGACCGCGTGGCCCTGCATGTCGCCGTCGGTTGCACCGGCGGCCGGCACCGATCCGTGGTCGTCGCCGAGGAGTTGGCGGCCGCGCTCACCGCCGCCGGCGTGGTGGTGGAGGTGCGCCACCGCGACGTGCACCGCCCGGACCCTCGCTAGCGGTGCGCGGCGGCTCCTTCACGGAGAGCGTGGTGGCCGAGCTCGCCCCTCACCTGCCGCAGCTGCCCCACTGCCGGGCGGCCCTGCTCGAGGGCATGGGCCTCACCGGCGACCCCGCCGTCTCCCCGGGCGCCGTGGAGACACCGCGCGCCGTCGCGGCTCGCTGCGCGGTCGCGGTCCTGCACGCGGACGGGCGCGGTGGCCACGCCGTCCGGGTGCGGGCGGCGCGGCGTTCCCACTACCGCGTCGACGTCCCGGCCGGCGGCCCTGCGGTCAGCCTCAACACCTGCTGCCGCAGGAGCAGGCTGCGCGGCGCGTTCCTGGCGCTGGGCTCGGTGAACCGTCCCGACCGGCCTCCCCACCTGGAGATCCCAGTTCGCGACGGCGCCGCGGCGGCCCTGCTCCTCGAGGACCTGGCCGCGCTCGAGGTGCCGGCCGCGGTCCGCATGCGCCGGAGGCGGCCGGTGGTCACGGTGCGCAGCGCGGCTGCCGTCGGGGCCGCGCTGAGCTCGATCGGCGCACAAGGGGGCCGGCTCACCTTCGAACAGGGGAGGGTCGTTCGCGACGTCCGTGCCGGGGTCAACCGCACGCTCAACGCCGAGACGGCCAACCTGCGCCGCACCGTGGACGCGGCCGTCCGTCAGCTCGACGCGGTGGAACGGCTCGGAGCCGACCCCGAGCGCTGGGACGCGCTGCCCCCCGCCGTGCGTGCGGCCGGCCAGCTCCGCCGTGCCCACCCCGACGCCACCCTGGCCGCGCTGGCCGAGCGCGCCGCCATCAGCCGCCCGGCGATGGCCGGCCGCCTGCATCGTCTCGTCGAGGCGGCACGCCGGTGAGTGTGGGGCGGTTGCGCGGAACGCGGTGGTAGTGTCGGGCCCCGGCGCGGCCCGCGAACGCGGGACCGCAACAGAGGAGCGGTGACGGATGGCTGTCAAGGTTGGCATCAACGGTTTCGGCCGGATCGGGCGCAACGTCTACCGCGCCGCCCGCGAGCGCAACTCCGAGCTCGAGATCGTCGCCGTCAACGACCTCACCGACTCGACCACCCTCGCGCACCTGCTCAAGCACGACTCCATCCTCGGCCTCTTCCCCGGGGCGGTGAGCGCCGAGGGTGACCAGATCTCAGTGGACGGCAGCAGGCTCACCGTCCTCGCCGAGCGTGACCCGCAGAGGCTGCCGTGGGGGGACCTCGGCGTGGACGTGGTCATCGAGTCGACGGGGTTCTTCACCGACGCCACCAAGGCGCGAGCGCACATCGACGCGGGAGCGCGCAAGGTGATCATCTCCGCCCCCGCGACCAACGAGGACATCACCGTCTGCATGGGCGTGAACCACACCGCGTACAACCCGGCTGAGCACCACGTGGTCAGCAACGCCTCGTGCACCACCAACTGCCTGGCGCCTGTGGCCAAGGTGCTGGTTGACAGCTTCGGCATCGAGGCGGGGCTGATGACCACCATCCACGCCTACACCAACGACATGGTCCTCCTCGACACGCCCCACAAGGACCTGCGCCGGGCGCGGGCAGCCGGTCTGTCGATCATCCCCACGTCGACCGGCGCTGCCAAGGCGATGTCGCTGGTGATGCCCGAGCTCAAGGGCAAGCTGCATGGGATCTCGCTGCGGGTCCCGGTGAGCGACGTGAGCCTCGTCGACCTCTCGGTGACCGTGGGGCGAGACGTCACCGCGGACGACGTCAACGCCGAGTTCCGCGAGGCGGCGGATGGCGCGCTCAACGGGATCCTCGCCGTCTCCGAGGAGGAGCTGGTGTCGATCGACTTCCTGCACGACAGCCACTCATCGATCGTCGACGCTCTGTCGACCATGGTTGTCGGCGACCGCACCGTCAAGGTGCTCTCCTGGTACGACAACGAGTGGGGATACTCCTGCCGCGTCGTCGACCTCGCCGAGCACATTGCCGGGCGTCTCTGACCTCGGGTCGATGACCAAGGCGACCATCGACGACGTCGACGTCGCCGGCAGGCGGGTGCTCCTGCGCGTCGACTTCAACGTGCCGCTTCGCGGCGGCCGCGTCGGCGACGACCGTCGCATCAGTGAGGCGCTGCCGACGATCAACGCGCTGCGCGAAAGGGGGGCTCGGACGATCGTCGTCACCCACGTGGGCCGCCCCGGCGGCCACGTCGACCGATCCCTCACCGTCCAGCCGATCGCAGACCGCCTGGGTGAGCTGCTCGGCGTCGACGTGCCGGTCGCCGCCGACGTCGTCGGGCCGTCGGCGCAGGCCGTCGTCGCTGCGCTGGGTGACGGCGACGTCGCCATGCTCGAGAACGTGCGCTTCGAGCCGGGCGAGGAGCGCAACGACCCCGCGCTGTGCGCACAGCTCGCGTCGTTCGCCGACCTGTACGTCAATGATGCGTTCGGCACCGCGCACCGTGCGCACGCCTCGACCGAGGGCGTGGCCCACCTGCTCCCCGCGTTCGCCGGCTACCTGATGGCGCGCGAGCTCGAGGTGCTGGGTGGTGTGCTCGACGACCCACGCCGGCCCCTGGTCGCGGTGCTGGGCGGCGCGAAGATCTCGTCGAAGCTCGGCGTGATCACCAACCTGCTCGGCGAGTCGACACCCTCCACGTCGGCGGCGCGATGGCGTGCACCTTCTTCCGAGCGCAGGGCGTGCAGACTGGGCGCTCGCTGGTCGAGGAGGACAGGGTCGACATGGCGCGGGAGGTGCTCGACTCCGAACGCGCCGGCTCCACGCTGCGCCTGCCGGTCGACGTGGTGGTCGCCACCGAGGCAGCCGAGGGCGCCGCGGCCGAGGTGGTGCCATGGAACGCCATCCCGGCGGACCGCATGGTCCTCGACGTGGGCCCGGAGACCGTGGCCGGGATCGCGTCGGACATCGAGAAAGCCGGCACGGTCATCTGGAACGGGCCGCTCGGCGTCTACGAGGTGGAGGCGTTCGCACGCGGCACGCGCGCCGTGGCCCGCGCGCTCGGCGAGAGCAGGGCCTACAGCGTCGTGGGTGGTGGCGACCTCGGCGCCGCCGTCGACGACGCCGGTGTTGCGGACAGGATCGACTTCATCAGCACGGGTGGCGGCGCCACGCTGGAGTTCCTCGAGGGGCGCACGCTTCCCGGCGTGGCCGCGCTGCGCGACCGCGAGGCCGTGACCACGTGAGCCCGTCGCCGGGACGGCTGCCGATGGTCGCCGGCAACTGGAAGATGAACACCACGGTCCCAGAGGGCGTGGCGCTGGCGCAGGCGATCGTGGAGCGGTGCGGCGCGCAGGGCGCGGTCGACGTGGCGGTCCTGCCCCCGTTCGTGCACCTCTGGCAGGTGCGCGAGGTGCTGTCGACGAGCTCGATCCTGCTCGGCGCGCAGGACGTGTACTGGGAGGACTCCGGCGCCTACACGGGCGAGGTGTCCCCGGCCATGCTCGCCGGCTGGTGTGACCTCGTCCTGGTCGGCCACTCGGAGCGCCGCCACCTGCTCGGCGAGACCGACGAGCAGACAGCGCGCAAGTTCGCGGCCGCGCGCCGCCAGGGCCTGGTGGTCATCCTCGCGGTGGGGGAGACTGAGTTCGAGCGTGACGCGGGGAGCACGTTCACGGTGATCGACCGCCAGCTCGACGCGGTGCTCGCCGCCGCCGAGCCGGCGCCGTCCGCGGGCGAGTGGGTGATCGCCTACGAGCCGGTGTGGGCGATCGGCACCGGTCGCACCGCCAGCCCCGAGCAGGCCGAGGAGGTGTGCGCCCACATCCACGAGAAGGTGAGCGCCGCCGTGGGCATGTCACCGCGCATCCTGTACGGCGGCAGCGTCACCGCCGACAACGCCGCCGAGCTGTTCAGCCGCAGCGCCATCGATGGCGGCCTGATCGGCGGCGCCAGCCTCAAGGCCGACGTCTTCGCACGCATCGTCGACGCCGCGGCCGCCGGCGGCACGGCGCGGTGAGGCGAGGCACGGCCGTTCGTCCTCGCCATCGTCGATGGCTGGGGATACTCCGACGACGCCTTCGGCAACGCCATCGCGGCGGCGCACACGCCGGCGGTCGACCGGCTCATGAGCACGTGGCCGTGGACCACGGTGGCGGCCAGTGGCGAAGCGGTGGGGCTGCCCGACGGTCAGCAGGGCAACTCCGAGGTCGGCCACCTCACCATGGGCTCCGGCCGGGTGATCTTCCAGCCGCTCACGCGCATCAACCGCGCGATCGCCGACGGCACCTTCTTCGACAACACGGTCCTCTGCGACGCCGTCGACGCCGCCCGGGAGCGCGGCGCCGCGCTCCACTGCCTGGGCCTGGTGTCACCGGGTGGCGTGCACAGCGACCAGGCGCACGCGCGTCGCGCTCGCCGAGCTGGCCCGCCGCCGCGGGCTGACCCGCGTGTACGTCCACGCGTTCACCGATGGACGCGACGAGCCGCCGACGAGCGCGGCCGGGTTCATGCGCCGCTTCGTCGGTGACCTCGAGTCCAACGGCTGCGGCCGCGTGGTCAGCGTGACCGGGCGGTACTACGCGATGGACCGTGACACGCGCTGGGAGCGCACCCAGCGGGCGTACGAGCAGATCGCCGGCGAAGCTGCCGGGCAGGTGGCGCCGAGCGCGGTTGAGTACATCGAGTTGCAGTACGCGCTGGACGTCACCGACGAGTTCCTCCCGCCCGCGTCCATCGCCGCTGATGCCGCGCAGCGGGTGCGCATCGAGAACGGCGACTTCGTGGTGTTCTTCAACTTCCGTCCCGACCGTGCCCGCCAGCTCAGCCATGCGCTCGTCGATGCAGACTTCGCCGGTTTCGAACGTTCGCGCGTCCTCGAGGACCTGCGTTTCGTGACCTTCACCGAGTACGAGCGCGACCTCGACGCCGACGTGGCGTTCCCCCGCCAGGACGTCACCCACACGCTCGCCGAGGAGGTGTGCGCCGCCGGCTTGAAGCAGTTCCACGTCGCCGAGACCGAGAAGTACGCACATGTGACGTACTTCATCAACGGCGGCCGCGAGGAGCCGTTCGCCGGGGAGGAGCGTCTGCTGGTGCCCTCGCCTCGCGTGGCCACGTACGACGCCACCCCGGAGATGAGCGCCGCAGCCATCACCGACGCTGTCGTGGAGCACATCGAGCGTGGCAACGACGCGCTCATCGTGGTCAACTTCGCCAACCCCGACATGGTCGGCCACACCGGCGTGTTCGACGCCACCGTGCGCGCGGTGGAGGTGGTCGACGGCTGCCTCGACCGCATCGAGCGAGCCGCGATCTCCGCGGGAGGCGGCCTGCTGGTCACCGCCGACCACGGCAACGCGGAGCTCAAGGTCGACGCGCGCGACGACTCGCCGCTGACCGCGCACACCACCAGCCCCGTCCCGGTCATCCTCTGCGGGACCGACGCCACCAGCCTGCGCGGGGGCGGAGGCCTGGCGGACGTCGCCCCCACCGTGCTGACCGCCATGGGGCTCACCGTGCCCGAGGAGATGACCGGGCGCAGCCTCTTCTGAGCCGCGCACCGGGCGGCTCATGCGCTCGCCGCCCAGTCGCTGTCGTACTGCTGCTCGAACGAGGCGGCGATGCCGGGGTTCGACGGGATGGCCACGTCGAGCTCGTGGTTGTGCTGGAAGCCGCTGACCGTCCAGTTGGCACTGCCGAGCACCACTGTCGAGCCGTCGACGATGGCGGTCTTCGCATGCAGCTTCTCGCCGCTGCTGCGATAGAGGCGCACGTCCACGCCGTGGGCGCGCAGCGACGCGGCTGAGGGGTCGCTCGGTCTCTCGCTGGGGTCGAGCAGCACTCGCACCGCCACTCCGCGCGCGAACGCATCCTCCATGGCGCCGACCACGTCCGCGTCGGTGAGCGTGTACATCGCGACGTCGAGGCTGCGGCGGGCGCCGGCGATGGCGCCGAGCACCATCGGCAGGACCTCGGCGCCGGGGAGAGTCGCGCCGACATGCACCGCGGGATCGGGGCGGTCGCTCGGAACCGTCTCGGAGCGGCCGCAGGTCACCAGGTCGCGGACGAAGACGCGGCTGAGGTTGTCAACGGCCGGGCCACGCAGCTCGACATCGAAGTCGTGGTTCGCTGCCGAGCCTGCCCCCCAGTTGATCCCTCCGACCACGGCAACCTCGCCGTCGACCACGAGGAGCTTGACGTGGTCGATCATCCGCGCCCGCACCGGGTAGTCGACCACGTCGACGCCCGAGGCGCGCAGCCCCTGCGCGGTCGCCGCCGTGGCGGACTCCGACGGGTCGGCGATCATCGTGACGGCGACCCCGCGCTGGTGGGCGGCGACCAGGGCCGAGGCCAGGTCGGCGCGACCGAACTCGTAGACCTCGACCTGGACTGAGCTCCGTGCCTGGTCGACCAGCCGGCGCAGCTCGGAGAAGGTGGGCTCGCCGCTGCGCAGCACGGTGACCAGGTCGGCGCCGGCCGCGGCGGGGGAGGCGGGGGCCAGCAGCGGCGCCGGGGTCGCACCGCCATGGTGCGAGCTCGGGGACGCCGCGGCTTGGAGCCCGCACCCCGTGGTGACGGCGGCGACTGAACAGAGCGCGACGACCCTCCGCATGCTGGCGTCAGAGAATACACAAGCCAGTGTCAGTCCGAGGCGACCCGCCGGGGTGGAACGGGGCAGGCCCGTATACTCCGGGCCGTGGCACCAGGAGGTTTCGTTGCGTGAAGGTCGGTTTCGCCGTCGCCCAGGACGTGCTCGGAGTGCTGGTGATGCTTGGCGTGTTGCTCCAGACGCCGAAGGCGACCGGCCTGGGCGGGACCATCGGGGGCGGTGGGGACTCGGGTGGCGGCTATCGCCGCCGTCGCGGGCTCGAGGCAAGCCTGCTGAGGGTGACGATCGTGTTCATCCTGCTGTTCGTGGCCGTGTCCATCGTCCAGACGTACGTCGGCGCCCACTAGCACGGCGGACCGCCGCGCCGAGATCGGCGCGGTCCTGATCCTGGTGGTCATCGCGGGCAGCGTGCTCGGCGTCAGCGCCCTGTCCCACCTGAAGACGGCCACTCCTGACTACCGCGAGGGCATGGTCA
This sequence comes from Candidatus Dormiibacterota bacterium, assembly GCA_963717185.1. Lineage (GTDB taxonomy): Bacteria > Chloroflexota > Dormibacteria > Aeolococcales > Aeolococcaceae > Aeolococcus. The sequence continues at coordinate 143,989 of CAVQVY010000019.1, forward strand.
GCGATGAGCGGCCGCTGTCGCTGAACCCCCTGGTCGGCGCCACCGACCCGTCGGTCCGCGACCTCGGCGCACTGCTCTACAGGCGGCTCCTCCGTCTCGACGACAGGGCGGCGCCGGTCGCCGACCTGGCCAGCTCGTTCAGCGTCAGCCAGGACGGGCTCACGTACCACCTCCCGCTTCGCAGCGGTCAGCTCTGGTCTGACGGCCGGCCGATCGCGCTGGCCGATGTGCTGGCCACGGTCGCGTGGGTGCAGTCCGCCGGGTTCGGCGACGCGGTGACAGCGGCGCCCTGGCGCGACGTCCACGTCCGCGCGGTGGGCGACGGCGTGAGCTTCGACCTCGCCGGCCCGCGCGCCTCGTTCCCGGCGCAGCTCACCCAGCTGCCCATCCTGCCCCTGGGCACTCTGTCGCGAGCCGCGGTCAACGGTCTCCCCAAGGCTGCGGCGATGCCGATGCCAACCTCGGGGGCGTTCGACGTGGTCAGCGCGACGCCCACTGCGGTGACGCTGTTCCCGAACCCGCACACGTCGGCCCCGGCGCACCTCAACCAGGTGGAGATCGACCTGTTCGGGACCTTCGAGGACGCCGCCGCGGCCTACCGAGCCGGCACCGTCGACAGCGTCCTGGCCACGGACCCGGTGCAGCGCGCCGAGCTGACGGCCGCGGGCGGCGCGGTGCACAACATCGCCACCTTCCGGTTCGTCGACCTGCTCTTCAACGAGCGAGGGGTGCTGGCCGACCCGGCGATTCGCCAGGCGATCGCCATGGCGATCGACCGCGCCGCCCTGGTGGCCGGCCCCCTGCGAGGCATGGGCGTCCCGCAGACAGGCGCAGTCCCCGCCGGGATCGCCTGGGCGGCCTCCAAGCAGCCGCCACGCCCCCAGCGTCACCCAGGCGGCGAACGGCCTCGACGCGGACGGCTGGACCCAGGGGCCTGACGGCGTCCGCGTGCATGGGAGCACGCGGCTGCAGCTCCACCTGGCTGTCGCCGACGTCATCCCTCTGCCGGACCTGGCCGCCGGCATCTCGTCGCAGCTGTCCACGGTGGGCATCGCCGCCGACGTCACCACCATGCCGGCCGGCTCGCTGCGCCAGCTCCTGGTCGCGGGTGGCGGCTACGACATGGCGGTCGCCGACTGGGACAACGGACCCGACCCGGACATCAGCTCGTTCTGGCGATCGACGGCCGTGCCACCCACCGGCTTCAACGTCTCCGGCGGCCCGGTCGACCCCTTCCTCGACCAGGCTCTCGACCGCCTCTCCACGCTCTCGGACACCGCCACCCGGGTGGCGGCGGCAGCAGCGGTGTCGTCGCAGCTTGCCGACGACCTGCCCGCCGTGTTCCTCGAGACCCCCGAGCTCTCGCTGGTGGTGAGGCCGGGCATCACCGTGAAGATCCCGCCGGTGGGGTCGAGCGCGGCGCGGTTCAACGACATCACCAGCTGGCACCGGGGCTGAACCAGCCGCCTGCTAGGATCGGTGACCGCCGCGCTCGCCGGGGTGGTGGAACTGGTAGACACGCAGCGTTCAGGGCGCTGTGCTCGTAAGGGCGTAAGGGTTCGATTCCCTTTCCCGGCACGGCTTTTCCGGTAACGCGATCGTCACAACCGATCTGCGTCAGCAGGTGATGATTGGCGGATGCACCGCACCAGCGTTGGATCGCGCACGCGCCGCCTGTGCGTCGCAGGCTGCCTGGTGGTGCTCACCGCCTGCGGCAGCTCGGTCGCGGTGATCCCCCGCACGCAGAGCCCGACGCACGCGCCGCTCGGCTCGCCAACCGACTCTCCCCAGCAGGCAGCCACGCCGGCACCGACTGCCACGCCGTCCGCGGCGCCCCCGACTGCACGGTTGTCGCTGCGCCCTCGCCCACGCAGCGGCCACGCCCGACGCCAGGACCGATCACCCTGCGTGCCGGCGGACCCACCATCGGCGGCTGCTCCGTGTTCCCGTCCGACAACGCGTGGAACCAGGATGTGTCAAAGGCGGCGGTGGACCCGAACTCCGCCGCGTACGTGGCGCGCATCGACTCGATCCGCCAGTTCCTCCACCCGGACTTCGGCTCCGACCCGTCCTACGGCATCCCGTACATCGTGGTGCCGGGCAGCCAGCCCCGCGTGCCGATCACCTTCACCGCGTACGGCAGCGAGAGCGACCCCGGGCCCTACCCGGTGCCGCTGAACCGCCGGTCGAGTCGGGCAGCGACGCGCACGTGCTCGTGGTCGACTCCGGTGACTGCCACCTCTACGAGATGTACGACGCGCACCAGCAGGGCAGCGGCTGGAACGCGGGGTCCGGGGCCGTGTTCAACCTCGGCAGCGACTCGCTCCGGCCGGACACCTGGACCTCAGCCGACGCCGCCGGTCTGCCCATCCTCCCGGGCCTGGTCCGCTATGACGAGGTGGCCGCCGGCGTCATCAACCACGCGCTGCGCTTCACCGTCAACCAGTCGCAGAACGGCTTCATCCACCCTGCGACACACCAGGCCGGGGTCGCCAACGCCAATGACCCGCCGATGGGCGCGCGTTTCCGGCTCAAGGCCTCCTTCGACCTCTCCCCGTACCACGGCGAGGCGCTGGTGATCCTCACCGCGCTCAAGCGCTACGGGATGATCGTCGCCGACAACGGCAGCAGCTGGTACGTCAGCGGCTCGACCAACTCACGGTGGAACGACAGCGACCTCGACCAGCTGAAGTCGGTGCCGGGCAGCTCGTTCGAGGCTGTGGCCACGGGCCCGATCCAGCGCGGCTGACCGTCGGGGCGGTCAGCGCTGCTTCGGTCGGTGGGAGCGCATCACGTCGCGCATCTCCTGCGCACTGATGCGGGCCGGCTTGGTGGTGGCGAGGAAGTCGAGGATCAGCTCGGCGACGCGCTGCGGCTTCTCGAGCTGCACGAAGTGGCCGGCGTCGGGGATGATCTCGAGCCGGCTGCCCGGCATCTCCTCGTGCGCGCTGCGCGCGTGGCTCACCGGGATCACCCTGTCCTTCTCGCCCCACACCAACAGCGTCGGCATGCTGCGCGCCAGGTACAGGCGCTCGAGCGCGGAGATCCTCTGGCCGCGCTGGTCGATGACCGCGCGCACGGTGGCGATGAACGCCGTTCGTGTGGCCGAGTCGGTCAACCCGGTGTAGCTGCGCCACATCGCCTTCTGCCCCGGGCTGGCCTTGAGCCCGCGTCGTCCGAACCAGCGCGCGGTGCCGAGCACCAGGTCGCGCGTGGTGTTGGACAGGAACAGGGGTGCAACCAGGTCGGCGCCGGGCAACCCCAGGCTGCGCAGCAGGAAGGTCACGTCCTGCCCGAGCCCGCCACTGGCGACAAGCACCATGCGCTCGCACCGCTCCGGGTACTGGTACGCGAACTGCATGGTGATCCCGCCGCCGAGCGAGTGCCCCACCAGGGTGGCGCGTTCGATGTCGAGCGAGATCATCAGGTCGCGCATCAGCGTGGCGTGGTTTCCCAGCGAGTAGTCACCACGCGGCTTGGCCGAACGTCCGTGGCCGAGCAGGTCGGGTGCGATGACGCGGTGCTTGCGGGCCAGCGCCGGGATCACCACCTCCCACGCCCACGCTGCCTCGGCGATCCCGTGGATCAGCAGCAGCGGCGGCCCCTGCCCCGCCTCGAGGTAGGCGAGGCGCTGGCCGTGCAGGGTGATGAAGTGCCGTCGCGAAGCGGTGGTCACCTGGCGCTGGTCGGCGCGCGCGGCAGCGGTGTTGCTCATGTGATGCCATGCAACCACAACGGTCGTGGTCGGCGCCACCTGCGCGGGTGACAACCGGTAGCGTTGGCGCGATGGACGACTTCGCACCGGCTCCGTGGCGGGCCACCCGTGCCGCCGTGCTGCGCAACGCCGCCGGGATCGGGGTTGCCACCGGGGCGTACGCGCTCTCGTTCGGCGCCGTCGCAACCACTGCGGGCCTCTCCGTGCTGCAGACATGTGTGCTCTCGCTGGCGATGTTCACCGGCGCGTCGCAGTACGCGCTGGTCGGCGTGCTCGGTTCGGGGGGCGGCTCGCTGACCGCGGCGGCGACGGCGGTGCTCCTGGGCACCCGCAATGCCTTCTACGGGTTGCGCCTCGCGTCCCTGCTCGGCGTGCGCGGCCCACGCAAGCTGGTGGCCGCCCAGCTGGTCATCGACGAGAGCACGGCGATGAGCCTCACCCACCACAGCGACCGGGCCAACCGGCTCGGGTTCTGGGCCACGGGCATCAGCGTCTACGTGCTCTGGAACCTGGGCACGCTGATCGGGGCGGTTGGCGCCCATGCGCTGTCCAACCCGCGTGCGGTGGGCCTCGACGCCGCCGCCCCCGCGGCGTTCCTCGCCCTGCTCGCTCCTCGCGTGCGCACCCGCTCGTCGCTGCTCATCGCCGTCGTCGCCGCGGCCATCGCGATGGCCAGCGTGCCGTTCCTGCCGGTTGGCGGACCGGTGCTGATCGCAGCGCTCGTGGCCATCGTCGCCGGTGGGGTGAGCTCACGCCCTGACGCGCCGCGCCCGGACGAGCCGCCGCGCTCGGTGGGTCCGGCCTGAGATGTGGGTCGCGGTCCTGGCGGCCTCCGCGGGCTGCTACGCGCTCAAGTTCGCCGGCCTATCGGTCCCCCGCGCTCTGCTCGCCAACCGCCGGGTGCGCCGCGTCGCCGAGACGCTGCCGATCGCGCTGCTGGCGACGCTGGTGGCGGTGCAGACCTTCACCACCGGCACCCGGATGGGCCTCGACGCCCGGGCCGCCGGGCTTCTTGCGGCGTTCGTGGCGGTGCTGGCGCGCGCGCCGTTCCTGGTCGTCGTGGCCGTGGCGGTGGCGACGACGGCGCTGCTGAGGCTGGTGCACTGAACCGGCCTCAGCTGCGCGGTTCACGCTCACAAAGCGTGACACTATGCGTATCATCCTCGCGGCATGGCGCGCACACCGCGGCGGGCGGCTGAGGACGACGAGAAGCCGGACCCCATACGCCGGGTGCTGGGCCGCCCGACCCATGCGACCGGCTCGCGGGCCACCGTCAAGCCGAAGCGCACCGCGGCAAGCGGCGGCCCGTCCGCCGGGCAAACCACCCTCGATGAGGCGCTGTCGCAGGGCCCGAAGGGCATCCTGCAGATCCTCGGCCCCGGGCTGGTCACCGGCGCATCCGACGACGACCCATCCGGGATCGGCACCTACTCCCAGGCCGGCAGCCAGTTCGGCTTCGGGACCCTCTGGCTGGCGCTCTTCACCTTCCCGCTGATGGTCGCCGTCCAGGAGGCGTGCGCGCGCATCGCCCTGCAGACCGGCGTCGGCCTGGGCACGTCGCTGCGGCGCAAGTTCCCCACGGTCCTGGTGGGTGTCTGCGTCGCCGCCCTGTTCGTCGCCAACACGGTCAACGTCGGCGCGGACCTCGGCGCCGTCGCCGCCGCGGGAGGACTCCTGTCAGGCGGGCGCATCCACCCGGCGTGGCTGGTCGTCCCGGTGGCGCTGCTCATCGGCTTCATGCAGCTGCGCCTGCCTTACTCGACCATCTTCCGCACCTTCAAGTTCCTCACCCTGGCGCTGTTCGCGTACGTCATCACCGTGATCGCCGTGCACCCACCGCTGCTGAGCACGCTGCGGGCGACGTTCATCCCGCACCTCGAGTTCAGCAAGGACTTCCTCGGGATCGTCGTGGCCATCCTCGGGACCACGATCAGCCCCTACCTCTTCTTCTGGCAGGCCTCGAGCGAGGTGGAGGAGATGAAGGCGGCGGGCGGCAGGACCGAGCGCGAACGCCGCGGCACCACCAAGAAGGAGATACGCGCGGTTCGAATCGACGTGGTCGTCGGGATGCTGTTCTCTCAGCTGGTGATGTACTGCATCATCCTCACCTCGGGGTCGGTGCTTCATGCAACGGGGCACACCGGGGTTCAATCCGCCCAGCAGGCGGCGGACGCGCTGCGTCCACTGGCTGGGCCGTTCGCCTTCGTGCTCTTCTCCGCCGGGATGATCGGCACCGGCCTGCTGGCGATCCCGGTGCTGTCGGGGAGCGCGGCCTACGCGGTGAAGGAGTTCTTCGGGATCCGCGGCAGCCTGTCGGAGCGGCCCGGCTTCCGGCCCACCTTCTACGGGCTCATCGTGGTCGCGATCATCGGCGGCCTGCTGATGAACTTCCTCAACATCGACCCGATCAAGGCGCTGGTGGTGACCGCGATCATCAACGGGATCGTGGCGCCTCCCATCCTGGTGCTGATCGCGCTGCTGGCGCGCGACCGCAAGGTCATGGCAGAGCGGCGCAGCGGCCCCTGGAGCAACGGGTTCGTCTGGCTGGCGACCCTGCTCATGGGCGCGGCCGCCATCGCGCTGATCGCCACCCTGCTCTGAGCGTCAGCGCGGCGGTGCCGCGTCGATCACCCGTTGGTGCACTGCTGCGTCGACACCTCCTGGGTGTGTCCACGGCCCTGCCGCAGGTCGGGCGCCACCTGGGTCATGGTCAGCGCGTAGCCCTCACTGGGGTCGGTGGTGCTGGCGGCGAACACCAGTCCCTGGACCACGCCGGAGGTGTCGACGAGAGGGCCGCCTGAGTTGCCGGGGATGATCTGCGCAGCGAGCACCTCGATGTCTCGGGAGACGATGCCCGAGTTGTAGATGTTGTAGCCGCGCGCGGTCTCCGTTCCCCGCACCTCGGCGGACACGACCGACTCGCTCTGGCCGCCCGGGTAGCCGATCGCGGCTCCCCTGACGCCGCGGGCGGGGTCGGTCGACGCCATCGGCAGCGCCGCCTCCCCGAGGTCGGGCACGTAGAGGATGGCGACGTCGACGTCGGGGTCGAAGAACACCACGGTCGCCGGGTGGGTGGCGCCGTCGGTGGTGTCGAGCTCGACGTGCCCGGAGCCGGCGACCACGTGCGCGTTGGTGACGACGTCGTTGTCGCCGATCGGCCACGCCGACCCGGCCTCAGCGCCGCCGCAGCCGAAGGCGATCACCTTCGACGTCACCGTCCTGGCGGCGCGGATCCCCGGCGTGTCGACCAGCGGTGGGATCGCCGCGGGGGGTGGGGCGCTCGGCGCGATGCCGGAGAAGGGGTTCGGGAAGCTGTTGTTGCGCAGCGCGTTCTCGAGGGTGGCCAGGAACCCGGGCGGCCGGGGCGCGATGCCGTCCAGCGCCTTCTCGATCGCCGAGCCGCTGATCTGGTTGTCGAGCGCGGTCCACGGGCTCTGCGAGAACGTCAGACCGAGATACCACGAGCCGGCGAGCACGCCGAGCGTGGCCAGGATCGCACCGAGGACGGAGTCCCACTGTGCGAAGCGGCTGCGCAGGCTCCGCACCCGGGCGCGAAACCCGATCGTGGTGCCGATCCCCTGGATGAGCAGGACCATCCCCAGGAACAGCCCGGAGGTGACCAAGGGCTGGACCGTGGGCTGCTTGGTGAACACCGCGGCCAGCGGCGGTGCGGCGGCGGCCCCGACCACGATGCCCACGACCAGGCCGATGAGCGAAGGCCCCACCCAGCTGATCCCGCGGCGGTAGCCCGAGAAGAGGGCGGACGCGATCAGCAGGATGATGACCAGGTCGAGGAGATCCACGGGCGCAAGTGTGGCGTCGGCTCCGGGCCTCGCGCTCTCCGCCTATGCTCTGGTCGCGTCGGGGCGTGGCGCAGCCCGGTAGCGCACCTGCTTTGGGAGCAGGGGGTCGCTGGTTCGAATCCAGTCGCCCCGACCACCCGGGCCGAAGACGGTTGCCGCCGACCGGCTCCCGCTCAGCCTGCTAGAGCTGGAGCGGCGCCACCGGCCGCTCGGCCCACCTCGCGGAGGTGGAGGTAGACCTGGCGAAACGCCTCCCACGCCGACGTCTCCGCGGTAGACGATTCCCTGCTCCTGGCAGACGCGTCGCACGATCGGCGCGGCGGCTCTCAGGTTGTGGCGCGGCATGGCCGGGAAGAGGTGGTGCTCGATCTGGCTGCCGAGCGGGCCGAACAGGTAGTCCGTCACCCGGCCGCCGCGGATGTTCCGCGAGGTGATCACCTGGCGCGGGAGGAACTCCACCTGGTCGCCGGGCATGAGGACGGTCATGCCGAAGTGGTTGGGGAGGAACGCCCCGCCGAGGTAGAGGCCGAGCAGCAGCTGGTGCACGGCGGCGAAGAGCAGGCCACCGCCGACGCCCATGACCTGGATCAGCGCCGTGAGGTAGACGACGTAGTGGATCGCGAAGAGGCCGAGCTCGGCGCGGGGGTTGCGCAGCGCGCGGGCCTTGATGAAGAGAGCGCTGTAGGCGCGGATCTGCAGAGCGCTGAGCGACAGCAGAGGCGCGATGGTGCCGCGCTGGTTGCGGATCATGAACCGCACGAACCCCTTCGCCTCCGCTGGCCTGGGTGCCGCTGACCGCGACCACCCCGCCCTCGATGTCGGGATCGACACCCGAGGCGGTTCGGGCTGCGCGTGGTGGGTGTTGTGGCGCTCCGCCCACCACCCCCGGCTGCCTCCGAGACCGAGGTTGAACAGGAGCACGCTGAGGACGTAGTTGGCTCGCGACGTGTTGAGGATCTGGTTGTGGGTGGCGTCGTGCGCGAGGAAGCCGATCTGGCCGAACAGCAGCGCGGCAGGCGCGGTCAGCAGCAGCACCCACCAGGTGCCGCGGTGAACGTGATCCCGACGATCACCACCGCGAGCAGCAGCAGGTGGCCCGCGGCGGGCAGCAGCTGGCGACGCGGCGAGCGCTCGAGAAGCCCGCGGCCGGCTATGACGCGTTTCAGCTCGACGTACGGGTCGGCAGGTTTGCTCGCGGGATCGCGCGGCGACGCGTCGGCGATCGGTGCCACCGCGAGGCGCGTTGGGTCGGCGACTGCTTGGCTCATGTCGCGGGTCGAACTCCGAGGCGGTTCGCGGAATACGCGCGCAGCCCACGGCAGCCTGTTGGCGTGGGCACGGCGAACGCGACGATCGCGATTCGAGACCAGTATCGGGACCGGGGTGCGATCCGTCGGTATGGTGGCGTACCAACGGGCACGCAGAAGGCATGTGACTTGCGGTTTCCTACCATGCGGGGATGACCGACCACTCGATCGCGGTCCCGTCGCCGCCTGTCGCCGCGTCCACCCCGGCCGCTCGAGCCGCGCACGCGACCAAGGTCTACGGGCGGGAGGACGCCAGCGTACGGGCGCTCGACGATCTCTCCGTCGACTTCGCCGCCGGGCAGTTCACGGCCATCATGGGACCGTCAGGTTCGGCAAGTCCACCTTGCTGCACTGCCTGGCCGGCCTGGACTCGCTCACCTCCGGGGAGGTGTTCATCGGCGACACCGAGCTCGGCGCGCTCAAGGACACCGAGCTGACCCTGCTGCGGCGCCGGCGCGTCGGCTTCATCTTCCAGAGCTTCAACCTGGTGCCGACGCTCAACGCCATCGACAACATCACGCTCCCGCTGGCGATCGCCGGCACCGAGCCGGACGCCGCGCTGCTCGACGACGTGGTCACGTCGATCGGCCTCGGTGATCGACTCAAACACCGGCCAGCGAGCTCTCGGGGGGTCAGCAGCAACGCGTCGCGGCTGCCCGTGCCCTCGTCTCCCGGCCCGACATCATCTTCGCGGACGAGCCCACCGGCAACCTCGACTCGCGTTCGGGCGCGGAGCTGCTCGGTTTCCTGCGCACCGCGGTGGAGAACTTCCACCAGACCATCGTGATGGTCACGCATGACCCGCTCGCCGCAGCGCACGCCGACCGTGTGGTGTTCATCGCGGATGGCAAGACCGTGGATGAGATGACCTCGCCGACATCCGACCGGATCCTCGACGTCATGAAGCACCTCGGCGGCTGACCCGGGTGCTCAAGGTCACCCTGCGCGGCCTGCTCGCGCACAAGCTGCGATTGAGCCTGACCGCCGTGGCCATCGTGCTGGGGATCGCGTTCGTGTCCTCGACGTTCGTCGTCGGCGACACCATCAACAACGTGTTCGGCGCCATCTTCACCGACGCCAACCAGGGGATCGCGGTGGTGGTCGAAGGGTCGACGCTGGCCGGCACCGCGCAGGACATCGGCGGCGGCGAGCGCCGGCCCGTCCCGGCGTCGCTGGTCCCGGTCGTGCAGAAGGTGGCCGGCGTGGCGCAGGCCGACGGGATCATCTTTCGCACCGGGGCCACGCTGCTGTCGTCGAGCGGCTCGCCGATCGGCGGCCACGGCGCGCCGACATTCGGCGCCAACTGGGCCAACACGCCGGCGTCGCCGTTCCACTTCCGCTCGGGGAGCCCGCCCCAGGCCGCCGATGACGTGGCCATCGACGCCGCCACCGCCGCCGCCAACAGCATCCGCGTCGGCCAGACCGTGGAGATGGTCTTCAACGGCGGCCCGCGCCAGGCATTCCACGTCAGCGGCATCGTCGGGTACGGGCAGGCGGACAACGTGGCCGGCGCCACCATCGCGCTGTTCACGACCCAGACCGCGATGCGCGTGCTCGACACCCAGGGCAACTTCGACCAGATCACGGTCTTCGCGGCCAGCGGGGTCAGCGACACCACGCTGCGTGACCGTGTCGCGCAGGTGCTGCCCGCCGACATGGTGGCGAACACCGGCGCCACTCAGGCATCCCAGCAGGTGCAGGCCACCCAATCGGTGATCGGGATCCTCAGCACCGCGCTGTTGGTGTTCGGGCTGATCGCCCTGTTCGTCGGGTCGTTCCTGATCGTCAACACGTTCACCATCCTCATCGCGCAGCGTTCACGCGAGCTGGCGCTCTTGCGAGCGCTTGGCGCCACCCGGCGCCAGGTGATGCAGTCGGTGCTGACCGAGGCCCTGCTCACCGGGCTGGTGGCATCCGCGGTCGGCGCCGGGCTGGGCATCCTGCTGGCAATCGGCCTGGCCCGGCTGCTCGGTTTCTCGTTGACCAACGGCGGGCTCACCATCAGCCCGCGCAGCTTCATCGTCTCGATCGTCGTCGGCACGGTGGTGACCGTCGTCGCCGCCACGCTCCCGGCCAGGCGCGCGACCCGCGTGGCCCCCATGGCCGCGCTCCGCGACGCCGTCCCCGAGGCCGCGCCGGTGACACGGCGCCGCATCATCGGCGGCGCCGTGGTCGCGGTGATCGGCGCCGCGCTGCTCGGCGTCGGCCTGTTTGTGAGCACCGGCCAGACGTTGCTGTTGCTCGGACTGGGGGCGCTCGCGCTGTTCATCGGCATCGCATACCTGTCCCCGCTGCTGGTGCGCCCCGTGGCGGGTGCCATCGGCCGTCCTCTTGCCCGCCTGCGTGGCGTACCTGGCCGGCTGGCGCGTGAGAATGCGATCCGCAGCCCGCGTCGCACCGCGTCGACGGCCGCGGCGCTGATGATCGGCGTGGCGCTGATCGCCGCCGTCGCAGTGATCGCCGCGTCGTTCAAGGCATCCGGGGAGTCTTCGATCGTCGGCTCGGTCAACGCGCAGCTGCTGGTCGTCGACAACAGCGGCGGCGGCGCCTTCACCACCGGCGTGGCCGACAAGGTGCGCGGCGACTCGCAACTCGCCGACCTCACCGAGGTGCGCGCCAACTCGGTGGTGATCGCCTCCGCCAACCAGTCGCTGCTGGCGATCGACGTCGCCGCGATCAACCACACCGTCGTGTTCGACATGGTCAGCGGTGACCCGACATCGATCGCCGACCCGCAGGACATGCTCGTCGACAACTCACTGCGAGCGCACGCGGCTGGACCACCGGGACGGTGGTGCAGGCGCAGTTCCCGTACGCCTCGACGGCGGTCACCAAGCGCATCGGCGGCGTGTACCGCGGCAACGCGCTCATCTCGGGAATCGCGGTCTCTCTGGCGACGTACTCGGCCAACTTCCCCAATCCTCAGCAGGACATCGCGCTGCTCGCCAACGCCGGCAGCGGGAAGACCTGGGTGCTGCCGATGCCGCGTTGAAGTCCGACCTTTCTGCGTACCCGACACTGACGGTGCAGACCAAGCAGGAGTTCATCGACGCCAACTCCAAGAGCATCAACCAGGCCCAGTCACTGATCGACGTGCTGCTGGTGCTGTCGGTGGTGATCGCCGCGCTTGGGGTGGTCAACACGCTGGCCCTCAGCGTGCTCGAGCGCGCCCGTGAGCTCGGGCTCCTGCGCGCCCTCGGCCTCACCCGCCGGCAGACGCGGTCGATGGTGCGCTGGGAGGCGGTGATCATCGCGCTGCTCGGCGCCCTTCTAGGCCTCGTCATCGGCGCCGGGATGGGCACTGCGGTGGTTCGTGCGCTGGCCGGCCAGGGTTTCAACAAGCTCTCCGTCCCGGGCACCCAGCTGCTGGCCTACGTGGTGGCGGCCTTCGTCATCGGGGTACTCGCCGCGGTGCTGCCGGCACGCCGCGCAGCGCGCCTGAACGTCCTCGACGCGATCGCCACCGAGTGACCAAGCCTCGCGGTCGAGTTCGGAG
>CAVQVY010000020.1:0-22742 GCA_963717185.1 Candidatus Dormiibacterota bacterium
GACGCTCAACTGGTCACACACCACCCCACCCGCCTCGGTAGGCGCGCGAAACCCTGGCCGGCGGGCGACGGCCGCCCTGGCGAGCGGCTCGATGACCATTGGCGCGTCCCGTGGGCCGACTGGTGGCCATCCCGGTCGCCGCGGGCGGGCCCCCGCTGGGGGCGCTCGCGGCGCTCGTCCCCGCGTCCGTCCAGGTGCCCAAGCGGATCCGCATCCTCCTCGGCGCCGTCGCCGACCAGGTCGGCCTGGCGCTGCGCACCGCGCAGTTCGCGGCCGAGGGCCGGGAGCTGCGTCCTCGAGGAGCGCACCCGCCTGGCGCGGGAGATCCACGACACCCTCGCCCAGCAGCTCACCGGGATCGTGCTCCAGCTCGAGGCCGCCGAGGCGATGCAGAGCCGCGACCAGGGTGAGCGCTCCCGTGAGCTCATGGTCGCCGCCCGCGAGCAGGCACGCCTCGCGCTCCAGGAGGCCCGGCGCAGCGTCTGGAACCTCCGTCCGATGCCGCTGGAGGCAGCCGGGCTGACCGCCGCCGTGGCGCTCGAGGCGGAGCGCTTCGGGACGCGCACCGGGATGGCGGTCACCGTGCGCAACGACGGTGTCCGCCGCCACCTGGCGCTGCTCCCGCAGCCGAGGTGGCCGTGTTCCGCATCCTCCAGGAGGCGCTCGCCAACGCCGGGCAGCACAGCCGGCGCAGCCACGCGAGGTCGAGCTCCGTGCGGCGAGCGGCGAGCTGCGCCCTCACCGTCAGCGACGACGGCGCCGGTTTTGACGTCGAGGGGAGGCCCGGGGCGCGGACGGCAGCTTCGGCATCGTGGGGATGCGCGAGCGTGCCCGGCTGATCGGCGCGACCTCGAGGTGACCAGCGCGCCGCGGGGGCACCAGGGTGTCGGTTCGGGTGCCGCTCGAGCAGCAGGACGCGGCCGCCCCGCGTAGCTGCTGTCGCAACCCAACCGCATAGAGGGTGACGGCAGCGGCCCGGCGGATAATCCCACACGTGATCCGCGTGCTCGTCGCCGACGACCACCCCGTGGTGCGCCAGGGCCTCTGCACCATGCTCGAGCTCGAGGACGACATCGAGGTGGTGGCGCGCGCAGCCGACGGCGAGGAGGCGGTGATGATGGCCCGCCGCGAGCACCCCGACATCACCCTGCTCGACGTACAGATGCCGGTGCTCGACGGCATCGAGGCGCTGCGCCGATCCGCGCGGACGACCCCGAGGCCGAGGTCATCGTGCTCACCACGTACCGCAACGAGGACTACATCTTTCCCTCGCTGCGCGCCGGCGCCCGCGGCTACCTCCTCAAGGACTCCTCACGCGAGGAGCTGGCCGGCGCGATCCGGGCGGTGGCCGCGGGCGAGTCGCTGCTCGACCCCGAGATGGTGGACGCCGCCGGGACGACGGCGGGCTGACCGCACGCGAACTCGAGGTGCTCCGGCTCATGGCCGACGGCCACAACAACGCGCAGATCGCCACCGCCTGTTCGTCAGCGAGAACACGGTGAAGACCCACGTCAGCAAGATCTTCGCCAAGCTCGGCTGCCGCGACCGCGCCGCCGCCGTGCTGCTGGCCTGGAAGCGCCAGTCATTTAACTGGGGCGAGACAGATCCTCGCCCCTCGGCGCGGCGGAGTGAATCCGCTGCTCCACGCCCCACTCTTCTTCACAGGGGCGAGGCAGATCCCTGCCCCTCCTCAGGTCGAACTGCACTCGACCTGATCCAACCCGCACTCCCTCGGCGCGCCTCGCGCGCCGGGCTCGCTTCGCTCGCGATCCCCGCGTCGGGCTGCGCGGCGACCGCCCGTAGACTTCGGCCGCGATGGATGCGCAGGCGGATCGGGATGATCGGGCTCGGCACCGTGGGCTCCGCCGTGGCGCGGCGGCTGGTCGACGATGGGAGCTGCTCGGCAGCCGCGCCGGGGCGACGCCGGTGCTGCGCCGCGTCGCGGTGCGTCGACCCGGGCCGATCCGCGACGTCGCCCTGCCGCGCGTGCGCGTCGACGGTGACGCAGACGCGCTCGTCGACGACCCGGCGGTCGAGGTCGTCGTCGAGGTGATGGGCGGGATCGACCGCGCCAGCAGCCTCATCGAGCGCGCCCTGCGCGCCGGCAAGCCGGTGGTCACCGCCAACAAGGCGGCGCTGGCGGCGCACGGTCTCGAGCTGGCCGCGCTGGCCCGCGCGAGCGGGGCGTCGCTGCGCTACGAGGCCGCCGTGGGAGCGGGGCTGCCGGTGGTCGCGCTGCTGCGCGACAGCCTTCGCGGCGACCGCATGACCGCCTCGAGATGATCATCAACGGCACCACCAACGTCATCCTCACGCGCATGGAGCGCGACGGGGTCGACCTCGCCGCGGCGCTGCGCGGACGCGCAGCGGCGCGGCTTCGCCGAGGCCGACCCCTCTGCCGACGTGGACGGCCACGACGCCGCCGCCAAGCTGGTGCTGCTGAGCCGGCTGGCTTTCGACTCGCCGCTGGTCATCGACGACGTGGCCGTCGCCGGCATCGGTGGCGTGACGCCCAGGACATCGGCTGCGCCGCCCTTCTCGGCGGCGGCGTCAAGCTGGTGGCGTCAGCGCAGCGCGACGGTGACCAGGTCACGCTGTCGGTCGGCCCGCCGTGGTCCGCGCCGGCCATGCGCTGTACGGCGTCGACGACTTCGAGAACGCGGTCGTGGTCCACAGCCGACCTGGCGGGCACCGTGATGCTCAGCGGGCTCGGCGCCGGCGGCGACAGCACCGCGAGCGCGGTGGTGTCGGACATCGTCGCCACCGTCGCGCAGCCCCGCGGCAGACTCCGCCGGTGCCGGCGTCGTCGGTGACCGTCGGCGAGCAGGCGGCGCGTCGAGCGCGGCGGCGTACCTGCGCGTCCGCCTGCGCGCCGGTCCCGGACGCGTCACCGCTCGTGCTCCAGGCGCTCGAGGACCGCGGTGTCCCCGTGGATGCGTCGACGTCTCCTGCCCGGCGACGGCGGGGCCGGCGCGCAACTCGCGCGTGCTCACCGCGCCGGCGGCGCGCGAGGTGCTCGACCGCGCCGTCGAGACGCTCGACTCGCTCGCGGTGGTCGACGAGGTCGCCGCGGTGATGGACAGCGTGGGAGCGGCGTGATGGCGCCGCGCGTGGGTGTCATCGCCCGGTACGGCGCGCGGCTGCCGATCACCGGGTCCACGCCGCGGATCACGCTGTTCGAGGGTGAGACGCCCGTGCGTGCCGGCGCCGCGGCTGTGCGAGGAGCTCGGCCTTGGATCGCTGCACCTCAAGGTCGAGGGCCTCAACCCGACCGGGTCGTTCAAGGACCGCGGGATGGTGGTGGCGGTGGCGCGCGCGCTCGAGGCGGGCAGCCGCACGCTGATCTGCGCGAGCACCGGGCAACACCTCGGCGTCGGCCGCGGCGTACGGCGCCCGCTTCGGGCTGCGCACCGTGGTGGTGATCCCCGCCGGGCGCGATCGCCGCCGGCAAGCTGGTGCAGGCGCAGGTGCACGGCGCCGACGTGCTTGCCGTTCCCGGCAACTTCGACCAGCGCGCTGGCGGCGGTGCGCGAGCTGGCCGCCGACCCCCGCGTGACGCTGGTCAACTCGGTCAACCCACACCGCATCGAGGGCCAGAAGACCGCGGCGTTCGAGATCGTCGACGAGCTCGGGGACGCCCCCGAGGTGCTCGCCATCCCGGTCGGCAACGCCGGCAACATCACCGCGTACTGGCGCGGGTTCCGCGAGTATTTCGCGGAGGGCCTGTGCACGCGCCTGCCGCGCATGCTCGGCGGCCAGGCCGCCGGCGCGGCGCCGCTGGTGAGCGGCCGGCCCGTCGAGGAGCCGCGCACCGTGGCCAGCGCCATCCGGATCGGCAACCCGGCGTCGTGGCAGGGCGCGATCGACGCCCGCGACCAGTCGGAGGGGGCCATCCTCGCCGTCGACGACGCCGACATCCTCGCCGCGCAGCGCGACCTGGCCACCGTCGAGGGCGTGTTCTGCGAGCCCGCGTCGGCGGCCTCGCTGGCGGTGCTGCGCGCGGCGGTGCGCGACGGCACGGTGGCTCGCGGGGCCTCCGTGGTCTGCGTGCTCACCGGCAACGGGCTCAAGGACGCGGCGACCGCCGCCGAGGGCCTGCGCGCGCCCACCGCTGTCGACGGCGACGCCGCCTCGCTCGCCGCGGCGCTCGGCCTGCTGATGCGGCCGACCATCCGCGTGCCCGCCAGCGTGGCCAACCTCGGACCGGGCTTCGACATGCTCGCGATGGCGCTGCAGGTGCAGAACGAGGTCGTTGCCACCGCCACCGCCGACGGACGCCGTGTCGATCGAGCTCGAGCTCGACGGCTGAGCCCGCGCCGAGCTGCGCGACCCCGCGCGAGAACCTGGTGTCGCGCGCGTACCTGGCGAGCTGCGACCGCCTCGGACGTCGCCGCGCCGGACCGCGGTGTGCGTCCTGCGCTGCGTCAACGCCATCCCGATCGCGCGCCGGGCTGGGGTCGAGCGCGGCCGCGATCCTGAGCGGCGTGCTCGTTGCTGTGGCACTGCACCGTGCGCCCTGGGACGAGGCGGAGATCCTCGACTTGCGCTGCCGGCTTCGAGGGCCACGTCGACAACCTCGCCGCGCGCGCTGATCGGCGGCCTGGTGATCTGTGCGCCGGGCGCGGCCGTGCAGCGCATCGACGCGCCCGACGAGCTGCACGCGGTGATCTGCACGCCGATGCAGCGGCTGGCCACCGCGAGGCCCGCCAGGTCGTTGCCCTGCAACGTTCTCGCGCGAGGACGCGATGTTCAACGCGTCGCGGTGTGCGCTGCTGGTCCGCGCCATCACGCTGCGCGATTACGCCCGCGCTGCGTGAAGCGATGGACGACCGCTGGCACCAGCGCCAGCGAGCGGCGCTGTTCCCGGCCATGGCGTGCGCTGATCGAGTCGGCCTACGCGGCGGGCGCCGACGGTGCGTGCCTGGCGGGCGCCGGTCCGTCGGTGCTGGCGCTCTGCTCGCGCGACCCCAGGCCCGTGCAAGAGGCTCTGCAGGCCGCCGCGGACAGCCTCAGCGTGCCGGGCACGGTGCTGACCCTGCGGCCGCGCAACTTCGGCGCGCGTGTCGAGGTGAACGCGTGAGCGTCGTCGTGCAGAAGTACGGCGGCAGCAGCCTGGCAGGCGTCGACCGCCTGCGCGCCGTCGCCGGCCGGGTCGCCGAGACGCGGAGCACCACCGAGCAGCGTCGTGGTGGTGGTGAGCGCGATGGGTGACACCACCGACGAGCTCGCAGCTCTGGCCCACCAGCTCGACGACGACCCGCCGTCGCGGGAGATGGACATGCTGCTCAGCACCGGCGAGACGGTGACCGCTCCGCTGCTGGCGATGGCGCTGCATGCGCGCGGCGTCGACGCGGTGTCGCTCACCGGGCTGCAGGCCGGCATCCGCACCAGCGGCGCCCACCGCAGCGCGCGCATCACCGACATCGTCCCCGAGCGCGTCGTCGACCAGCTCGCCGCCGGCCGGGTGGTCATCGTCGCCGGCTTCCAGGGCGCGACCGACCAGCTCGACATCACCACCCTGGGCCGCGGCGGCTCCGACACCACCGCGGTCGCGCTCGCCGTCGCGCTGCACGCGGACGAGTGCGAGATCTTCACCGACGTCGCGGGCATCCACACCGCCGACCCGCGCGTGGTGGCCGACGCGCGCCCGGTCGCGGAGATCGGCTACGACGAGATGCTCGAGCTCGCCTCGGCGGGAGCCGCGGTCATGCACCCGCGGGCTGTCGAGATCGGCGAGGCATACTCCATGCCGATCCGCGTGCGCTCTGCGTTCGTCGACTGACCCGGCACGCTGATTCGCAGGCAGCACGAGATGGAAGACCGCCCCAAGGTCCGTGGCATCGCTCACGAGACCGACGTCGCCAAGGTGACGATCCTCGGCGTTCCCGACCGTCCCGGGATCGCCGCGGCGGTGTTCGGGCCGCTCGGCGGAGTCGCACGTCAACGTGGACATCATCGTGCAGAACGTCAGCCACTCCGGTCACACCGACCTCTCGTTCACCCTCGCCGAGTCGGACCTGGCGCGGGCGCGTCCCGTGCTGGAGCGGGTCGTCGGCGACGTCGGCGCGCAGGGGTACGACGCCGACCGCGACATCGCCAAGGTGACCGTGGTCGGGTCGGGGATCCTCGGGCGCCCCGGGGGTCTTCGCGCGGATCTTCGAGGCCCTCGCTGAGCAGTCGATCAACATCCGCATGATCAGCACCAGCGAGATCCGGGTCACCTGCATCATCGACCGCGACCGCGTCGAGGACGCGGTGCGCGCGCTGCACCGGGCGTTCGAGCTGGAGCTGCTGTGACGACGCCTCCGCGATGAGCCTGTCGGTGGGCATCGTCGGCCTGCCCAACGCGGGCAAGTCGACACTCTTCAACGCGCTGACCAGGGCCGGGGCGGCGGTGGGCAACTACCCGTTCACCACCATCGAGCCGAACACCGGGATGGTGCCCGTGCCGGACCAGCGACTCGACAGGCTGGCAGCGCTGTTCCACCCGCCCAAGGTGATCCCTGCGACGGTCACCTTCACCGACATCGCCGGGACTGGTCCGCGGCGCCAGCCGCGGCGAGGGCCTGGGCAACAAGTTCCTCGGCCACATCCGCGAGTGCGACGCCATCGCCCTGGTGGTGCGTGACTTCGAGGACTCCGACATCACCCACGTCGAAGGGTCAGCGTCGACCCCGTCCGCGGACATCGACGTCGTCGAGCTCGAGCTGCAGCTCGCCGACCTGGAGACCGTGACCAAGAGGCTCGAGAAGGTGGAGAAGACCGTGCGCCTGCAGAAGGAGAAGGCGACCGAGACCATCGCTGTGCTGCAGCAGTGTGCGCGACCACCTCGACGCGGCGCGTCCGGTGCGCACCATGCAGCTCAGCGCGGCGGAGCGCGAGACGCTGCACGACCTCTGGCTGCTCACCGCCAACCCCATCGTGGTGGTGGTCAACGTCGCCGAGGGCGCCGCGGTCGGCGAGCCATCGGCAGCCGTGCGCGCCCGGGCCGGGCAGAGCGGCGCCGACGTGGTGGTCATCTCCGCGCGCATCGAGTCCGAGCTGGCCGAGCTGGATCCCGCCGACCGCGGCGCGTTCCTCGCCGACCTCGGGCATCGCCGAGCCGGGCCTCGACCTGCCTCGCCCGCCACGCCTACGGCCTGCTCGACCTGGTCACCTTCTTCACCGCCGGCGAGAAGGAGGTGCGCGCCTGGCAGCTCGCGCCGCGGGCTCACCGCGCTGGACGCGGCGGGCACCATCCACACCGACTTCGCCAAGGGGTTCATCCGCGCCGAGGTCAGCGACGCCGAGGACCTGCTCGCCGCCGGCTCGTACAACGCGCTGCGCGAGCAGGGCAAGCAGCGCCTGGAGGGAAGCGACTACGTCGTCCGCGACGGCGACGTGGTCCACTTCAGGTTCAACGTGTAGCGAAGGGGGAAAGGCGAAGGGGGAACTGCGTTCCCAGGCACGCGTTCCCAGGCAAAGGGAACTGCGTCCCCCGTCGGGCACCCCCCGCTCAGCGGTCTCGTCTCCGCTCGGCGACGAGTATGCGAGCGAATGCGAGCCGGCGCGATTCATCGCGCCGAGTGGGGAGTGAGGTGGTCCGGCTCTGCCGGACGGCCGAGAGGGGCGCATCGCCCCTCTGTAAAGAGCAAGGTGGCCCCCACGCCGCGCAGCGGCGTGGGGACGGGGTCCCCAATCCCGCCCGGCGGGATTGGGAGGGCAGCGGCGCCGGATGAGGTCGGCCTCGACGAAGACGTGAAGCCGGGGGTGGTGTGGGTTCCCGGCGCCTGCTGCCCATGGTCCCGATGAAGGGTTCCCCCCACATCTAGTGGTTCCGGCCGGAGCAGTACCACAGTCATGCAGGGGTCCATGCAAGGGGCGGGTCGGGGCCGCAAGGACATCTCCTTGCTGCTCAGACAGGCTTCGGCGCCAGTGGCGGCGCAGACGAACGCTGTTCGCGTCCGTCTGGGTCTCGGGCGCCTGCAGAACTCGCCTCAAGGAGACGTCATTCCGGCCCCGACCTCCCTAAACGGCGGCATGATCCGAACTCCGGTCCACGCCCGATCCGATACTGTTGGGCGCGCCAATGGCCAAGAAGACTCGCAAGCAGAAGCAGCGCGCCGTCCAGCGGCGCCCGGGCCGTCCGTGGCGCCACCGACTGCGACCGCTCCGCTCCGGGGTCGCGCGTCGAGGCTGGAGGACCTGCAGCCCGCCGCCTCGCCGTCCGCTCGATGGCCGTCGACCTGGGCGCCGACGCGCCCGCACGGCGGCGGGTGGAGCGGGTGTCGCCGCTGGCGGCGCCGGTGGGCCGCGTCCAAGCCCGTGCGCGGCCAGGACACCAGCTACATCCAGCCTCTGGAGAGCGAGGACGCGGCCATCCCGTTCGACCGCGTCCCGTACGTGCCCGCCGACCTTCGCCGGGTGGCCATCATCGCCGTGCTGATGATCGCGCTGATCATCGTTGCAGACATCATTGTCAGCAACGTGGTGAAGTAGGCGCGTGCGCGTCATCCTCTACACCGGCAAGGGCGGGGTCGGCAAGACCACGGTCGCCGCCGCCACCGCGGTGAGGTGCGCCGAGCTCGGCCACCGCACCCTGATCATCTCCACCGACGCCGCCCACTCGCTCGGCGACTCCTTCGACATGGAGCTCGGCGACCACCCCACCAAGGTGGCGCCCAACCTGTACGCGCAGGAGATCAACGCGCTGCACGAGATGGAGGAGCACTGGGAGCGCGTCCACAGCTACCTCATCGCGCTCTTCGCATCGTGGGGCGTCGACGACTTCGTCGCCGAGGAGATGGCCACGCCGCCGGGGATGGAGGAGGTGGCCAGCCTGATGTGGATCAAGCGCCACAAGGAGGAGGGCAAGCTACGACGTCGTCATCGTCGACTGCGCGCCCACCGGCGAGACCCTCCAGCTGCTCGCCTTCCCCGACGTGGCGCGCTGGTACCTCACCAAGATCTTCCCGCTCGAGCGCAAGGTCTGGAAGGTGGCCCGTCCGATGGTGCAGCCATTCACCAACATCCCGCTGCCCACCGACGACATCTTCGGCCACGTCAAGGACCTGCTCTTCGACCTCGACGGCATGAAGAACATCCTCGGCGACCCCAAGGTGTGCACTATCCGGCTGGTGCTCAACCTCGAGAAGATGGTGGTCAAGGAGGCTCAGCGCGCGTTCACGTACCTGTGCCTGTACGACTACCTCACCGACCTGGTGGTGGTGAACCGTGTCCTCCCCGACGAGGTGACCGACGAGTACTTCGACGCCTGGCACAAGTCCCAGAAGAAGTACGACGCGCTGGTGGACACCGCGTTCTCGCCGGTGCCGATCCGGCGCACGCCGCTGTTCTCCACGAGATCGTGGGGTCGAAGTGGCTCGGGGAGATGGCCGAGGCTGATCTTCGGCGACACCGACCCCACTCAGCACTTCCACACCACCGTCTCGCAGAGCCTCAAGAAGGTCGGCAAGGGCTACGAGCTGCACCTCCAGCTTCCCTTCGTCGGCAAGGACGAGGTGGACATCACCCACCGTCCGGGAGAGCTGTTCGTCAGCGTCGGACCGTACAAGCGCGAGATCAGCCTGCCGCGCGTGCTCAACGGCACCAAGGTCACCAAGGGCAAGCTCGACGAGGGCGTGCTGCGGGTCACCTTCCAGGGAGCTGCCGAAGTGAGCGACGACGGCCACGGCCCCAAGCTCCTCGGCGACGCCGCGCGGCTGGTCGCCAACTCGCTCGGTGAGCTGGTGCCGCCCGAGGCGCAGCTGCACCTGCTCAACGCGCAGCGGGAGCTGCTTCTCGCGCATCGCCGTGATCATCGAGCACAACAGCGGCCGCACGCCTCGACGCCCTCGGCCGCGCAAGACACGCACCGACGCCCACCTCGCGGCGACCCAAGCGCGTCGAGCTCGATTGAGCCGGCGCGAGCGCCGGAGCGCACCGTCCGTCGCAGGTCGTCGTCGGCGGGCGTGGTGTGGCCGGTGCAGGGCGCGCAGGTGGCGATCGTCGACGGGGCACGAGTGCTTCTGCAGCTCCGTCCCTTCCCGCCCGGCTGGGAGCTGCCGGGCGGTCACGTCGAACCCGACGAGGACCCGGCGGAGACCGCGGTGCGCGAGGCCGAGGAGGAGACCGGCTACCGGGTCAACATCCGCGGCCTGGTCGGCGTGTACTCGTGGAGCGGGCTGCGCAACGCCGCGGACGCCGTCTTCCTGGCGGAGGTCGCCGGCGGCCAGCGGCGCTGGAGCATCGAGGCGTTGCGGACGGTCTTCGTCACCGCGGACCAGATCCCGCGAACCGCCTTCCCCTGGTGCCGTCAGCGGGTCTACGACGCCCTGGCGCGGTCGGAGGGCGCGCCCCCGGTGCACCGCGTCCAGCCGATCACCCCGCGCACGGTTGTCGCCTTCGGCACCAGCTGGCTGGGCGCCCCGCTCGACCGCCTGCGCGGCCACTCCCGCGATGACCACGACGCAGCCTGAGCCCGCGCCGCTGCATGCCCGGCTGCACGGCTACCCTGCGCGACCGTGACGCAGGTGCTCCTCTTCGGCGGCGGCCTCCTCCTCATCGTCACCGCCTCCGAGCTGTTCACCAATGCCGTGGAGTGGGCCGGCTTCCGCCTGAAGCTCGCCAGCGGCGCCACTGGCAGCCTGCTTGCGGCGCTGGGGACGTCGCTGCCGGAGACCGTGGTGCCGATCGTGGCCCTGTCGAGCGGTCAGCCGTCGGCGGCGTCGGTCGCCACCGGTGCCGTGCTCGGTTCGGCGTTCCTGCTGCTCTGCGTCGGCACCGCGGTGACGGCCGAGGCGCCGTGCTCCTGCGGAAGCGCCGGCGCCGGCTCGAGCTCGACGCCAGGCAGCTGCGTCGCGACCTGGGTCTCTTCATCGGCGGCTTCTCCGTGGTGCTCATCGCCATCGTCATGCCGCAGCCGGTGCGCGATCGCCCTGGGCATCTGTCTGCTCGTCGCGTACGGCGTCTACGTGCGCGCCACCCTGCGCGGCGGCAACCCGTCCAGCCTCGGCGCCCGAGCCGCTCCACCTGGTGCGCTGGCGCAGCGGCGAGCCGGGCTCGTTATGGGTGACCATCCAGCTTCTCGGGGCGGTGGCGCTGCTGATCGTCGGCTCCGACCTCTTCGTACGTGCTCTCAACGACGTGGCCACCTCGCTGCACACCAACCCATTGACACTTGCACTCATCGTCATCCCGGTGGCCACCGAGCTCCCCGAGACGCTCAACAGCGTGCTCTGGGTGCGCAGTGGTGACGACCACCTGGCGTTCGGGAACATCGCCGGCTCCGCAGCGTTCCAGTCGTGCGTGCTCGGGTTCATCGGCCTCAGCTTCACGCCGTGGCGACCCGACCTCAACGGCGTGCTCGGCGGACTGCTCACCCTCGGGACGGCCGTGTACCTGCTGGCCCTGCTGCGCGGTGGTTCCGCACACGGCCGCTGGCTGCTTCTCGCCGGCGTGCCCTGGCTCGGCTACGTGGTCGCCGAGCTGGTCGCGGGGGGCCGCCTGGGAGGTTGAGGGCGGTTCCCGTGGGGCGAGGATCCCCCCCGCCCCTGTAAGTTACGGCCCGCCCGCGCACATCGAACACCCGGGGAGCAGCGATGAACCTAGAAGGCAAGGTTGCCGTCGTCACCGGCAGCGGTCGCGGCATCGGCCGTGCCTACGCCAGAGCTCTCGCCGAGGCGGGGTGCGCGGTGGTCATCAACGACGTCGACGGCGAGGTCGCCGAGCAGACCGTCAAGGAGCTCACCGACAGCGGCGCCAAGGCGGTCGCCGAGGTGGTCGCGGTGGGCAGTGCTGACGCGGCGGAACGGCTCGTTCAGCGCGCGGTCGACAGCTTCGGCGGCATCGACGTCATGTGCACCAACGCCGGCATCCTCCGCGACCGGGTGCTCTGGAAGATGACCGACGAGGACTTCGACGCGGTCATCGAGACGCACATGCGCGGCACGTTCACGTGCGCCCGCGCCGCCGCTGTTCGGATGCGCGAGCAGGGTCGCGGTGGCCGCATCGTGGTGGTCTCGTCGTGGGCCGGCCAGCGCGGCAACTTCGGCCAGACCAACTACGCCGGGGCCAAGGCGGGCATCGCGGCATTCGCGCGCACCTGGGCGATGGAGCTGGCGCGTGCCGAGATCACCGTCAACGCCATCGTCCCCAACGCGATCACCCGCATGATCGCCAGCATCCCCGGCATGGCCGAGATGGTCGAGAACGCCGAGAAGGGCGAGCCGCTTCCCGACCTCATCCGCAAGCAGATGGGCATGGGGATGCCCGAGGACGTCGCACCACTGCTGGTGTTCCTCTGCTCCGACGCGGCCAAGGATGTGACCGGGCAGTGCATCGGGCTGGGCGGCGACAAGCTGTCGCTGTGGTCCCACCCCCAGGAGATCAGCGCCGCGTACCGCGACGGCGGCTGGACCGCTGACGCCATCGCCGAGGTGTGGTCATCGTCGGTTGGATCGCGGCCGGAGACGTACGGCATCCCCTTCCTCGGCGGGGCGCAGTAGCGACGGCACCGCCAGCGCGATGAACCTGCGCGACGCCCTGCTGGTGATGGCCGGCGGGCTGATCGCAGGCACGGTGAACACGGTCGCCGGGGGCGGGTCGCTGTTGACTTTCCCGTTGCTCGTCGCTCTCGGCCTGCCTCCGCTCGACGCCAACGTCACCAACACAGTCGGGATCGCGCCCGCCGCGCTCGGCGGGGTCATCGGCATGCAGCGCGAGCTGCACGGCCAGCGCACGCGCCTGCTTCACCTGCTGCCCTTCTCGGTGGTGGGAGCGCTCGCCGGCGCGGCGCTGCTGCTGACCACGCCGGCGCAGGCCTTCAACCGGGTCGTGCCGGCGCTCATCGTGGTGGCCTGCGTCGTGCTCATGCTCCAGCACCGCATCGCTGCGGCGCTCGAAGGTGGGCGCGCCAGGCGAAGCTGGCTGCTGCGGGCCGGCATGCTGGTGACCGCCGTGTACGGCGGCTACTTCGGCGCCGCGGTCAGCATCATCGTGCTCGCGCTGCTGGCGGTCACCGTCGACGACACCCTGCACCGTCTCAACGCCATCAAGGTTCCGCTGGCGGGGGCGATGAACGTCGTGTCAGGGATCGTGTTCGCCGTCTTCGCACCCGTGCACTGGGCGTTCGTGCTGGTGCTGGCGCCGTCGACGCTGGTGGGCGGACGTGTCGGCGCGGCCGCCGCGCGACATGTGCCCGACCGGCCGCTGCGCTACGCGGTGATCGTCCTGGGGCTGCTCGCCGCTGTGTGGTTGCAGCTCTCCCGCTGAGGTGTGGGCGGCTCGGACCGGCTACCCCGAGCTGGGCGGTGGCCCTGGCGGCGGCGCGGGTCCCGGCGGGAATGCCGGGGGTGCGTTGCCCGGAGGCGGGCCGGCTCCGCCGCCGGCGCCGGCCGTGCTCAGCCGGAGCCCGGACCCCGCGGCGACCGCGGCGGCGTTGACGAGCAGCGCCAGCACCAGCGCGACCAGGACCAGGTAGAAACCCAACGCCGCGTGGATGTTGAAGAACTGGTCGGCAGCCCCACTGATGCCCAGGCTGGACAGCGAGGAGCCGCCGCTGCCCTGGGTCAACTTGTTGATGATCTGGGTGTGCACGGTGGCGTTGTTGATGAGAAGCAGCAAACCGGCCAGCAACGCGGCGCCTCCCGACACCAGGCCGCGCAGGGGCGCTCGCAGCAGGGGAGCGGCGATGCCGACCACGATGAGGATGAAGGCGATGAGCACGAGGGGCTGGACGCCGACGCCACCTTCGTTGGTCGACGTCGCAGTTGAGGTCGGGGACGTGTCGCAGCCGGGGATGCTGGTGCTCGTGCTGGGGTTGCCGCCGGTCAGCAGGTTGACGCCGCTGTAGGTGGCCAGGTCCTTTCCGTTGAGCGACTGAAGACACGCGGTCGCCGCCGCGGCGGTCCCGCCACTGCTCGATCCGCCGGCCGCAGACAGCGCGCTGCCCAGCGCGGCACCGCCGGCAGAGGTGTTGCACGACACCCCGACGAAGGGCAGGAGGAAGCAGAGCGCGGCGAGCACGAGCAGGATCGGCGAAGCGCCGCGCGACGCCTTCTGGACAGTCTCGGGCATCTGTTGTCTCCCTTTCCCAAACTGGTGGCGCGCACTCTACGGTCCGCGCGACAGCTTGTGGGGCGACGCAGCCGGCGAATCGCTCAGCCGATGCGGTCGCCCGGTTCGCACTCGCCGTCCGGCCGCAGCACCACCACCGCGTGCGTTCCACGCTGGTACGCGCCAAGCACCAGCACCTCGCTGCGCAGGGGGCCGATCTGCCGCGGCGGCAGGTTGACGACCGCCACCACGAGCGTCCCGACGAGCTGAGCGGGCGTGTAGTTGTCGGTCAGCCGCGCCGACGAACGGCGCCGTCCCAGCTCACCGAAGTCGATGACCATCCGGTAGGCCGGCTGGCGCGCCTGCGGAAACGGCTCGCACTCGACCACCCGTCCGACTCGGATGTCGAGGTCGAAGAACTGCTGTGCAGCGACCCGCGGCGGTTCAGGCGTGTCCGTCATCGCTGTCTATACTGCCTGCGAGAACACTTCGTTGGAGGAGTTGCGTGCGAGGCCGCGGCCGTCTGCTCGTCATCGCCGCTTCGCTCGCCATCGTCGCCGGGTGCGGCTCGTCGGCAACCGCGCCGGACCCGAACCAGCTGCTCCGCGACGGCAAGAAGAGCATCGACGCCGCGACGGCGGTCCACTTCACTTTGACCAGCCAGGGCGTCAACGGGACGGGCACGCTGATCACCGGCGGCCAGGGCGACGCGGTCCGCCCCAACAGCTTCGCGGGCAGCCTCAACGTGGTCGCCGGCGGGTTTCCCGTCACCGTGAAGATCGTGTCGACCGGCGGCGTGTTCTATGCGCAGACCCCGCTCAGCCCCGGCTACGACAAGACCGACCCGAGCGCCTACGGCTTCGGCGACCCCGCACAGCTGCTCGATCCCAACCACGGCCTCTCCAGCCTGCTCACCGCCTGCACCGGGGCCACCAACCAGGCGGCTGACCTCTTCAACGGCGAGCAGCTCGACGAAGTTGGCTGTTCGATCCCGGGAACCCTGGTTGCCAAGCTGCTCACCAGCGCCGACGCATCGCAGGCCGTGAAGGCGACGGTCGGGAGTTGACGCCAGCAGCCACGAGCTGCGCCGTGTTGCCCTGGTCGGGCCGTTCTTCGACAAGTCCCACGCCAGCACGTTCACCGTCGTTCTTGACAAGTACGGCGAGAACGTGACGATCACGCCGCCGGCCGGCTGAGGTGGCCGAGGGCGTCGGGCAGGCCCCGCCCGGGGCCCGGCTGCGGCTCGGCTTCGCCACCGCGGGGGTGTTGCTGGGCGCTGCCGACACGTACGTGGTGGTGATCGCGCTGCCCGCGATCATGAGCTCAGTCGGGGTGGACCTCGCGCACCTCCAGCAGGCGACCCCGATCATCAGCGGCTTCCTGGTGGGCTACGTGGCGGTCCTGCCACTGCTGGGACGCCTGTCCGACATCCACGGCCGCACGCCGGTGCTGATCGGCTGCCTGCTGCTGTTCGCGCTGGGGTCGCTGGTCACCGCGTCGGCGACCGACCTCGGCACCGTCGTCGCGGGCCGGGCGCTCCAGGGCGCCGGGGGCGGCGGCCTTGTCCCGGTCACGCTCGCGCTGGTCGCGGACCTCTGGCCGCCGCGACGGCGGGGCATCCCGCTGGGAGCTGTCGGTGCCGTGCAGGAGTTCGGCAGCGTGGTCGGGCCGCTGTACGGGGCCGCCCTGACAGCGGCGAGCACGTGGCGCGCCATCTTCTACGTCAACATGCCGCTGGCCGCGCTCATCGCCGTGGGGGTGGGTGCGCCACGGGGACGCGAGCGCAGCGAGCGGACGCCACAACGTGCAGACCGCCTCGGCCAGGCGCTGGCCGCACTGTGCGGCACCGCCATCGTGCTCGCCGTCGCCGCGCCGCCGGCGCTGACCGACAACGTCACCGTGGGGCCGGCCTTCACCCCGTTGCTGAGCGGCGCCGGCGTCACCGCGCCGATCGCGCTCGCCGCTGTTCTCGCCGCCCTGGCGTTCGTGGCTCGCGAGCTGAGCGTCCCGGCCGGGGTCCGGCCACTGGTGCCGCTGCGCGGTCTTGGCGCGGGCCTGCGCCGCGTCGACTGGCAGGGCGGGGCGCTGGTGGCGCTGGCGCTCGGCTGCGTGGTGGTGTCATTCGCCACCGCCGACCCGCAGCGAAGCGTCGTCGGGGACGCGGCGCCTGTCTTGCTGCCCGCAGCGGCTGTGCTCACCGCGCTGTTCGTGCTCCGCGAGCTGCGCACCGCCGAGCCGATGATCGACCTGCGCGCCCTGCGCGATCGCGCGGCGGCTGGGTCGCTGCTCACCAACCTCGCCGTCGGGGCAGCCTTGATGGCGGCGCTGGTCGACGTGCCCGTCTTCGCGCGTGCCACCGTCGACCCGGACTCGCAGGTTGCCGCCGCGCTGGTGCTGGCCCGGCTGCTGGTCGCGGTGCCGGTGGGAGCGGTGCTCGGAGGCCTGGCGGTGGGCCGCGCCGGCTACCGCGCCGTCGCCGGCTGCGGCATGCTGCTGTGCGCGCTCATGTTCGTGCTCATGGCCGGGTGGTCGGCGACCTCGCTGAGCGACCCGTTGGCGGGAATCCCCTGGCTGCACGCCAGCGACCTCGTGCTGGTGGGCTGCGGGCTGGGCTTCGGGCTCGCAGTCGTGCCCGTCACCGCGGCGATCCTCGGCGCGGTCCCACAGCGCCTCCACGGGGTGGCGGCGTCGCTCACGGTGGCCGCGCGGATGGTGGGCATGCTCGGCGGCCTGTCGCTGCTGACCGCGATCGGCCTGCGACGCTTCTCGGCTGTGCAGGCCACCCTCCCCGACCCCGCCCGCCTCTGCCCGGCAGCACCGCTCAACTGCGCGCCGTACAACGCTCTCGAGACCGGCGCCGCCATCGACGAGCTCCACGTCATCTTCGCCGGCGCCGCGGTGTGCGCGCTCATCGCCGCCGTGACCGCCATCTCGCTGCTGCGCAGGCGTGGCGTGAGCGGCACCGCCGGCGTGCTCGGCATGGGCGTGGCATGAGCGTCGAGCTGTCCGAGCACCAGCTGCCGCTGACAGACGAGCGCCTCATCGAGGCCATCGCGGATGCCGCGGCCAGGGCCGGCGTCGAGACCTACCTGGTCGGTGGGTTCGTCCGCGACCGCCTGCTCGGGCGCGACGTCAAGGACATCGACCTGCTCGCGGTCGGCGATGACGGCACGCGCGTCCTCGCCGAGGTGGCGAGCCGGTTCGGCTGGGCGCCACCGCAACGCTTCGAGCGCTTCGGCACCGGCCAGGTGCGCGGCGCGGACTTCGTCGTGGAGGTGGTCCGGGCGCGCGCAGAGAGCTACGACGCGAGCTCGCGCAAGCCGGACGTCCGACCGGGAACCCTCGAAGAGGACATCTGGCGTCGCGACTTCACAGTCAACGCGCTCTGCCAGACGCTGGACGGCCGGGTCATCGACGTCACCGGGCGCGGTCTCGACGACCTGCGCCACGGTGTGCTGCGCACGCCGCTCGACCCCGAGCAGACCTTCAGCGAGGACCCGCTGCGCATGTTCCGCGCCGCCCGCTTCGCCGCCCAGCTCGGCTTCTCCCTGGCCCCGGGGCTGACCGCGGCGATGAGC
Source organism: Candidatus Dormiibacterota bacterium (assembly GCA_963717185.1). Lineage (GTDB taxonomy): Bacteria > Chloroflexota > Dormibacteria > Aeolococcales > Aeolococcaceae > Aeolococcus. Next base: position 17,613 of record CAVQVY010000020.1, read on the forward strand.
CGGATGGCCGGGCGGTCGACGATCCTCAGCGCCGAGCGCGTCGCCGAGGAGTTTCGACGGCTGCTGGTGTCAGACCACCCGCGGGCCGGGCTCGAGGTGCTTCGCGACGGCGGGCTGCTCGCGGTGTGGATGCCGGAGCTGGAGGCGATGGTGGGCGTGGAGCAGGGCGGCTTCCACATCTATGACGTCTTCGACCACACCGCCCACACGGTCGCCGCTGTGCCACCGGACCTGGTCACCCGCGCCGCCGCGCTGCTGCACGACGTCGGCAAGCCGCCGACCCACGCGCTCGACGACAGCGGCAAGCACACGTTCTACGACCATCCCGGCGGTCGGCGCCACCATCACCGTGGACCTCCTGTCGCGGCTGCGCTTCAGCAATGACGAGATCGCTGCCATCGCCCTGCTGGTGCGTCACCACCTCCGGCCCATCCAGTACCAGCCCAACGAGTGGGGTGACAGCGCGGTGCGCCGCCTGGTGCGGGACATCGGCGAGCAGCGCGGCCGGCTGCTCGACCTCGCGCGAGCCGACACGCACGCTTCCTCGTTTCCTGACACCGACGCCATCGACGAGCTCGAGCAACGGATGCTGCGCCTCGATGCCGGCGGGGCCGTGTCGCGCATGCGCGCGCCCCTGGACGGCAACGAGATCGTCCGCATCGCGGGCGGCCGTGCCCCGGGACCATGGGTGGGACGGGTCCAGCGCGCGGTGGAGGAGGCGGTGATCGACGGCGCCATCCCCCCGGCTGACAGCGAGGCGGCACGCCGCTGGCTCGAGCAGCACACCGACCTGTTCGCCGGCTGAACCACTCACAGGTCGCGCAGCCGCGGGCCTAGACTACGCGGTTCATGCTGAGCCGACTGCGCTTCCTCAAGCGCCTTGCCTTCGATCTCCCCCGGCAGGCGCGCCTGGCCTACTGCCTGATGCGCGACAAGCGCGTGCCGCTGCGCACCAAGGTGGCGTTCGGCGCCGGCATCGCCGTCATCGTCACGCCCTTCGTCGACCTGCCCGCAGCGATCCCGGTCGTGGGTGAGCTGGACATGGTGGCGTTGTCGCTGCTGGCGGTTCGGCTGTTCATCGCAGCCTGCCCCGACGACGTCGTCATCGATGTCGAGCAGCAGATCCTCGAGGGACGCAGCGTGTTCGACGAGGACCTGCGCAACGGCGAGAGGATCGCGACCGCGATCTCCCGTCGCTTCGACCACGCCGACACTCCGCCGCCGATGCACAGCAGCCAGGCCACGTCGCCGCAGGCGACCGAGCACACCGGGGTCGGCGCGTGAAGGTGCTGTTCGTCAAGGAGGTGCAGGGCACCGCCAAGGCCGGTGATGTCAAGGAGGTCTCGCCGGGCTACGCACGCAACTACCTTCTCCCCAAACGACTCGCGGTGGTCGCCGACGACCGCGCGGTGGAGCAGATCAAGCAGCGCGAGGAGGCGACGCGCCGTCGCGTCGAGAAGGCTCTGACCGAGGCGCGCGACGCGGCGGCGCGACTGCGCAAGCTGACCGTGACCATCTACGCCAAGACCGGCGAGGGCGGCCGGCTGTTCGGTTCGGTGACCAACGCGGACATCGCCACGCAGCTGAAGCGCGAGGCGGGGCTGGACATCGACAAGCGGAAGATCGAGGTGGAGCCTCCGATCAAGTCGCTGGGTCCGCACGAGGTGACGGTCCAGCTGCACACGGAGGTCACAGAGACACTGCGCGTCGTCGTCGCCGCCCAGTGACCTCTCAGCCCGCGTCCGACATAGCGGTCAATGTCACCGGCACGGTCACGTCCGGGCGCGTGCCGCCCAGCGACCTCGGCGCCGAGCGAGCCGTGCTCGGCTCCCTGATGATCGACCAGGCCGCAATCGCGGAGATCCGCGACGTGCTCGAGCCCGAGGACTTCTACGCCGAACGGCACGCCCACATCTACCGCGCCGCGACCGCCCTGGCCGACCGTGGCGAGCCCATCGACGAGCTCACCCTGCAGTCCCAGCTGGAGCGGGGGTCCGGCATCGGCCGCGCCGGCGGGCTCGACTACATCTCCGAGCTGACCCTTGAGGTGCCGACGGCGGCATCGGTGCGCCACTGGGCGGAGATCGTGCTCAACCACGCGCTGCGCCGCCGTCTCATCGCGGCCGGCGGCGAGGTGACCAAGCTGGGCTTCGACAACGCGGTCACCGCGGTCGACGCCATCGAGTCCGCCGAGCAGCGCATCTTCGCGATCAGCCAGGCGCGACGGGGCAACGAGGCGACGCACATCGCCAAGCTGGTGCACGACACCTGGGAGATGCTCGAGCAGCGCCTGCAGCGCGGCCAGCTGATCAACGGCGTGCGCACCAACTTCGGCAAGCTCGACGGGCTCACCCAGGGTCTGCAACCCGAGGAGCTGATCATCCTGGCGGCTCGTCCGTCCGTCGGCAAGACATCGTTCGCGTTGAACATCGCGCGCAACGCCGCGGTGATGGCGCATGTGCCGGTGGCCATCTTCTCGCTGGAGATGAGCAAGAACGCGCTCACCCAACGACTGATCTGCAGCGAGGCGGCGGTCAACTCGCACGTGCTGCGCTCCGGCCAGGCGAGTCAGACCGACTTCCAGCGCATCGCGCAGGCCATGGACAAGCTGACCCAGGCGGAGCTGTGGATCGACGACACACCGCGACTGTCGATCGCGACCCTGCGCGCGCGCGCCCGGCGCATGAAGTCGCAGTACGGCATCGGGCTGGTGATCATCGACTACCTCCAGCTGATGCAGGGCGGCCGCCAGGAGTCGCGCGTGCAGGAGGTGTCGGACATCTCCTCCGGCCTCAAAGCGGTGGCCAAGGAACTGGAGGTGCCCGTGCTTGCCCTCTCCCAGCTGTCGCGAGCCAGCGAGCAGCGCACCGACAAGCGCCCCCAGCTCTCCGACCTGCGCGACTCCGGCGCCATCGAGCAGGACGCCGACGTGGTGCTGTTCCTCTACCGCGAGGGCATGCACAAGCCCGACATCGACAAGGCACGCACCGAGCTGATCGTGGCCAAGAACCGCAACGGCCCGGTGGGTGAGATCGAGCTCATGTTCAACGCCGAGCAGACCGCCTTCCGGGAGACGTACCCGCACGACTCCTGAGCTGCGCGACGGGAGGCCGCCAGCGGTGACGGCCTCCCGCGGTGCTGGTGCGCCTGGCTACTTGCGCTTGGCGTAGTCGGCGAAGCCCTGCCAGTCGACCACCACGCACGCCTCGTCACCGTCGACCCAGGCGTCGTGCCCGGGGTCGGCGATCATGACGTCGCCGGGGCCGAACTGCTCGGTCGTGCCGTCGTCCATCTTGATGGTCATCCGGCCCGAGAGCAGGTAGCCCATGTGGGCGCCCTGGCAGCTCTCGGTGCCCGCGATGGGCTTGACGTGCTCCGACCACCTCCAGCCGGGCTCGAACACGGCGCGGCCGATCAAGCCCTGGTCAGTGTTGACGACGTCGAGCTTGCCGCTGTTGCCCTCGAACGGCCTGGTCTCGTCCGGTTTGTCCAAGCTGTACCGAAGCAGCCTCGCAGTTGCTGTCGCCATGGCCCACACCTCCGCCTGTGGCGCCTCGAGAGAGGCGCTCTCGGAAGGCTGAGTATGCGCGCGGTCCGGGGCGGATTTGGGAGGCTATCTCCGACCGGATCAGCCCCGCGAAGGAGCACAGCCATGGCAGAGCGTGAGGTCTTCATCCTCGCCGAGAAGGCGCTGGCCGGCGTCATCGACCAGGTCGGCCCCGAGCAGTGGGACCAGCGCCAGCCGGAGTGGTTCCAGACCGGAGGACAGGGCGACGCGTCGCTGCGCGAGATCGTCAACTACCACGCCTACGACACCGCCTGGGTGCCCGACGTTCTCGCCGGCAAGACCATCGAAGAGGTGGGCGACGCGTACGAGCACGTCAAGACCGACGCCGGCACCGACTACCGCGCGTACAGCGACCGCGCGGTCGCGGCCGCGCAGGGGCTCGACGACCCGGACCGGGTCGTCCACCTGTCGTACGGTGACTTCCCGGCGCGCGAGTACCTGCGCCACGTCACCTCCTTTCGTGGCTTTCGCGCGTTCGACATCGCCAGGTGGATCGGTGCCGGCACCCAGCTGCAGCCTGACCTCGTCCAGGGCATGTGGGATGAGCTCAGCCCCGACATGGAGGCGTGGCGCGCCATGGGTGTCTACGGGCCGGCCGTCCCGGTGCCGGAGGATGCGCCACTCCAGGACCGTCTTCTCGGTCTGTCCGGCCGCGACCCGGCCGCTTCGGCGAGCGGGCGCGCCGGCTGAGAAACGGTCTCCGGCGGCTGCCTGTGACACGGGATGCGATCCCGCCCGGAGCGATCGGATCCATGTAACGCGGCGGCAAACGCGTCATTGGTTTGCAACGCGCGAAGGGACCAATTTTTCCCCAGGTGTAATGCTTTGTTGACGAGGCTCGTTAAGAGGGTGACGGACCTCCGACCGTACCGACGCTGTCGGTACATCGGTGGTTGAATGGCTGGCGTGAGGAGAGTCATGGATCGCGTGCGCGCCGTGTTCGGCTCGAAGTGGCTGCGAATTGGCGGCACGCTGGTCGGAGTGGCCTTCCTCGTCCACAACGTCGACATGGGCAAAGCCGGTCGCAGCCTGATGGGTGCCGACTGGCGCTGGGCCAGCCTCGCCCTGGCGCTCACCGCCATCGCCTGCCTCGCCTCGGTGTTCGAGTGGGGCGTCCTGCTCCGCAGCAGCGCCGGGCTCGGCGTCCGCAACCCATCGGCCCAAGCTGACCACCGCGAGCACCACCACCTCTTCGGCTGGACCCGGCTGTCCTCCTCCTACCTCCAGAGCCTCTTCTTCGCCCAGCTCCTGCCCGCCGGCGTCGGCGGCGACGCGATGCGAACCGTGGAGATGGGCAAGGTGGTCGGCCACGGCAAGATCCTGGCCTCGCTGGCCGGCAGCCGGATGGCCGGCACCATGGGCATGGCCTTCTGGGGTCTAGCCGCCGCGGTCCTGCTCCGTGGCTGGATCGGCATCGGGTCGCTGATCGGCGCCTGCATCTTCGCCGCCGTCATGGTGCTGGCCTGGATGGCCGCGCTGGCCGCCGACCGCATCGTGGGGCGCCACTTCTTCGAGCGCAGCTCGCGGGCGTTCCTGCGCACGCTCAGCTCGTTCGCTCAGAC
>CAVQVY010000021.1:0-5924 GCA_963717185.1 Candidatus Dormiibacterota bacterium
CTCGGGTGACATCCCCTGCTCGCGCTCGAACGCCAGCTGCGAAGCTTCCAACTGCGCATCGATCTCGGGGGTGAGCCAACCGGCGACGGCCTTGCCCCCGGGGTGGTTGTGCGGCCCGCCGGCGGCGTCCTCCGCGTTGATGCGGTCCACCGCGCGGGCAAGCCGCTCGCGCGCCGCCTCCTCGGGCATGCCCCGCTCACGCAACAAACGTCCACGTGGTCGTAGGCACGCTGAGCAACCAGGCGGTCAATCTCCTCCCCGGCCTCTACCCGGGTTGCCTCCTGGGCCAGCTCGGATCCGCCGAGGATCTCGACCAGGGCACGCTGTCGATCGGTGGCAAGGTCCCGGAGGTCGTCCTCGACGGTGATCCGCTCGGTCGTCTCGTAGCGCTCCGGGTAGTCGAGCGCCGACTCCTTCAGCTCGCTGCGGGTCCACGCCTGGACGGTCCGCTCCTCCGCCGATCGGCTTGTTTCCTTCCAGTGCTCGACGCCGAGGGTGTCCCGCTCCGGTGGGGTGAACACCTCGTAGTAGTGGGTGGCCAGGGTGGCGCGCGACATGGCCGTGTATGCCCATTCCCGGGTGGCGCCCTCGGATCCCACCACCAAGGCGATGTCGGCGGTCATCCCCTGCGCCTTGTGCACGGTGAGCGCGTAGCCGCGGTCGATTGCGTCGTAGTGGGTGGTGTCGAGGGTGAGCTGGCGCTTGTCGGGACGCTCCAGCGTCAGCGTCTGGTGCTCGACGTCGACTGCGGTGATCACGCCGCGGGTGCCGTTGCTGACCGCGCCACTGCGCTCGTTGGCGAGGCAGATGACCCGGTCGCCCAGCTGGTACTCCTTGTCACCGACGGTCAGCGCCGGCCCGTGGACCCTGCCATCGGCCACCGACCGGGCGTGGGCCAGCTCGTTGAGCGCGGCCACCTCGTCACGACGCAGGGCGAGGATGACCGTGTCGAGACCCCCGGCCTCGAGCCGGGCGTGGTCCTCGATCACCTGGACCCGGCGCTCGGCCACCGAGTGGGCGTCATGGATGCGGTCGTAGCGCTCGTACTCGCGATATGCCGCGCGCGCCTCACCGTCGCGGAGCAGCTGCAGGGTCGCCCGCTCCCAGTCGTAGTGCTGGCGGATGTTCTCGTGCAGCTCCACCCTGCCGATGTGATCGCTCAGGGTGCGCATCGGTGCTCCCGCCTCGATGGGCTGGAGCTGGAAGGGATCGCCGACCACCACGAGCTTGGCCTCGTCGCGCGCCGCCAGGGAGACCAGCTCGGCGAGCTGGCGGTCGCCGAGCATGCCCGCCTCGTCAACCACGAGCACGCCGCCGTAGGGGAGTCGCTCGACCTGGAGTTGGTGGACCATGGCGGCCACGGTGGTTGAGGCGATGTCGGATCCCTCCTCGAGCAGTTCGGCGGCGCGTCCGGCCAGGGCACAGCCGACCACCTCGACCCCGGAGGCATCGAAGGCCTCGCGGCAAACCTCGAGCGCGTAGGTCTTGCCGACCCCGGCGTCACCCTCGATCACCAGCACCCCGGCGGGGCTGAGGCAGATCTCCTGGATCATGGCCTTCTGGTCAGCGGTGAGCGTCCGACGCGTCGCCATCGCCGCAGCGACGGTGGCGGCGCGGGCCATCCCGACGCCCGCGCCGGCACGCGCCTGGGCCGACGCCACCATGCCCCGCTCCAGGGCGAGCATCTCGGGCGTGGTGTAGCGGAGGTCGTGGCCGGTCTCGGTCCAGCGCGCCATCGCCTCGGGCTCGGTTTCACCCTCGCGGATTCGTGGAGGGAGCGGCTGCACCGCGTCACGATCCGCGAGGATCCAGTCGACGGTCGCCTCCAGCTGCGCCCGGCTCATGCCGAGGGGCGCGTGCGAGGCCACGGCGCGGATGACGTCGCGGCGGGTGAATGTCGCCTGCTGGGCGGTGAGTCCGTGCACGCCGAGGATGTCCACCGACCGCTGCACGTCAGGGCGGCGCGCTTCCATCGCACCGGGCTCACGATGGAGGACCGCCTGCACCGTCTCGCCGTCGACCCCGACGCTCGCGGCGCGCTCGTGCCACCGGGCGAAGAGATCCTCGGTGGCCGCAACCTCGTGCTTGCCCTCCCGGGTATCGAGGGTGGCCACCTCGCGCCCGACGCGTGTGGTGACGTCATACGCGGCCGCGGCGGCGTCGATCTGCAGCGACCGGCGCGAGAACTCGCGCCGCTGGGCCGCCGTGATGCCGACGATGGAGAAGCAGCCTTTGCCATCAACCACCGTGGAGATGCCGAGCTCGCGGACCAGGCGGTCGCGCCACTCCGCCTGGGCGATCGCGCCGGCCGCGGCGGCGTGCTGATACAGGGGCTCACTGTGCAGCTGGCTCCAGCTCCCGTCGGGTCGCTGCACCCACGTCGGGACGGTGATGTGCGTGTGCAGCTGCGGGTCGACGGTGACGACGCCGGTGGCCGGATCCGTCACCGGGCGGGCGGTGCGGTGCACGAACTCGGGCATGACCAGCTTGGCCCGCACCGCCTCAGTGGTCTTGGTGTCGGCGTTGTACTGCCGCGCCCAACCGGCGTTGGCCTGGAGATACTCGGCGGCGGCCTGGACTTCCTCGCCGTGGATGCGCAGGATGGTGGACCTGTTGCGCTCGTCACCGAGCGCGTAGAGGATGCTCACGTCCTTGGGTGCGGACACGGTGACGTCGAAGGCGACGACCGTCTGCCTCCGCCAGTGCTTGCCGAGGTCCTCACCCGTGCGCGGGTGTTTACCGCTGAGCACCGCGGCGAAGTCGGTGTCGGTCACCTCGCCGCGAAGACCCAACACTTCCGCACCGGGTCCGGTCCAACGTCCCGGCGACTCGCCGCGCGCGGTGTAGTACTCGATCTGCTGCTGTGCGACCGCCTCGCGCAGGTACCGCACCGCCTGCTCGACGCTGGTGAGCTTGCCGATCGAAATCATCTCCGAAACCCGTCATGCACGGACTTCAGCGTAGGGAGAAAACGCCTACAGAGCGCTTACTTTTTCGGAACGTTTGATCTAGAAGAAATCAGCGATGCAACTGTGTGCGGTTAAGCGTGGGGGATGCCTCTGCGGCGAGGTCGTGGAGGCAGTGACAGGGGTGATCAGGTGCGTTTGTCGGAGGTGGAGGGAGATGGCCGGTTGGTGGAAGACAGAGAGATGATGTCGAGGGTGCCGCGGGCGCGCGCGGAGCGGATCGAAGTTCGCGCAGCGACCGACACGGGCGCCAACCGCGAGGCGGAGTTAACGGCACGAGCGGACGCGTCGTTCGCGAATATCGCGACGTGCGCGAACCACGCGACGTGCGCTGGATGCGCGACGTACGCTGGATTCGCGAAGTGCGCCGGAAACGCGATATCCGCCGAAAGCCCGATGTGCGCGGAGTTCGCGTGATCCGCTCTGTTCGCTTGTTACGGCTAAGGCGCGAAGGCCGCTGACCAACCTGTCACCGTTGGAAGCGCGTCAACGTCGTGCGTATGTCCCCGGGCGCAGGCGTCCTGAGCTGTTGGTCAACCACGTCCTGGAACCGCGGTGTCAAGTGTCTACCGGACTTTTGCGTGCCACAGCTTGCTCGAAAAGTGTAAGCGCCACGTAGGCAAATACGTGGCATGCTCGTGCCATGGCTATTGCGGACGTGTCGCCGGATGCCGGCGATCCGCGCACCATGCCCCGCGTGCAGCAGGCGAATCTCCCGTGGATTTCCAATGACTTGACATCGCTTCAAGGCACACACGGAGTTGACGCTGACGCGGATGCACGAGGCCGACGAGGAACGCCCACCACGCCAGCGCACGTGATCGAGTTGGCGGCGCCGTCACCTACCGAGGTCCCGCCTGCAACGACACGCGCTCCGATGCTGCTCACCGTTCGCGACCTGGAAGCTGAACTGCAACTCGGTCGCACACGAACCTACGAGCTGTTGCGCTCGGGCTCCATCCCCGTTATCCGCGTCGGACGCGCACTCCGCGTACCGCGCGATGCGCTACGCCGCTGGGTCGACGAGCACACCGCGCGACCCCGGGTTTGAGCCGCGTCAGCTCGCCCGTTGTACCGGTCGCACCGCGTCGTGAAGCCCCTCCGGATCGAGGTCTGCACCGTTCGGCCACACCAGCGTGCCCAGCTCTGGATCCACGCTGACGCTGTTGAACTGAGCAATGTCACGGAGCGGCTCGAACATCTCGCCCCAGAGCTCGTCGGCCAGGTCGATGTCGCCGACGATCCCGTCGCTGAACGTGAGCCGGAGGCTGTACTCACCGAGGCGCTCCACGTGCGTGACCTTGACCATTTCCCAATCCTATGCGAGCGGCTCGATGGACGCCAGCGCCGTGCGCTCGATCACACGTTGCCAGTTGTCTCGCAGCTCCTGCTCGTGCAGGGCCGCCCATTCCATGACATGCCCGAGCGCCCTCACCGGCAGAGAACCGTCAAGCACCACCAGCGGCTCGATTCCGATCGACGCTTCATGCTCCCCGTAGGTCGCGTGAAAGTGGGCCGCATGGTGTTGCCCGCCGGTCTCCCAGTACATGGTGATGACGATGCCGTAGAAGGCGCTGATCCTCGGCACGTCAGCCCGTGGTGATCAGGCGGGTGAGCCGGTCGGCCGCGTCGTCGTGCAACTCCTGGAGGACGTCGGCGTACGTGTCGGCCGTGATGCCGATCGTGGAGTGTCCGAGCACGGTGCTGACCACCTTCAGCTCCGTCCCGCTCGCCAGCATCAGGGTCGCGGCGGCGTGGCGTAAATCGTGGAAGCGACGCACGGTCAGGCCGGCTCGGCAAAGGCCCTTCTCGAAGCGATGAGTCATCCCCGTCGCCTCCACGGGATCACCGGTGGGGCGCGTGAACACAAGCCCGGCGATCGGCTCGTGCCATGCCGATCCGATGCGGAGGCGAGCCTCGCGCTGCCGCTGCCGCTGGACTGTGAGCAGCGCGACCAGGGGATCGGGAATCCGCAACGTCCGCCGAGACCGCTTCGTCTTGGGTCGAGGATCTTGAAGAGCACCTCCGGGTCGGATCGCTGGTCACGAGGGATGCGGTGGAGCGCGCCGGTGACGCGCAGCACCTTGCGCTCGAGGTCGACATCGTTCCAGCGCAGTCCGAGGATCTCGCCCTGACGCATGCCGAGATACAGGGCTGTGCCCACGACCGCCTCGAGCTCCGTATCGCGAAAGGCTTCGAGGATTGCCCGCGCTTCCTCGGGGCGCATTGCGGCCGCCCTCGTCGCGGACACCTCGAGCGGCTCGGCCAGGGCTGCGGCGTTGCGAGCCACCGTGCCCCATCGCTGCGCGTCAGCCAGCGCCGAACGGAGGACCGCGCGGGCATGGTTGACGGTTTGCGGGGCCAGGCCGCCGGCGAGCGCCTGCCGCATCGCGGCGTTCACCTGCTGCGGGTCGACTGCGCCGCTTGACCCTCCCCAGGAGAGGAATCAGCTGGTACTTGATGAGGCTGCGGTACCGCCGCAGGGTGGTCGGGCGGATGCTGGTCTGTCCCTCGATCCAGGTGCCCAGAAAGTCGCCCACCGTCTGCCTGTCGGAGGCCGGCGCCACCCCGAGGGCGAGCCCGCGGATTGCCGCGTTCATCTTCGCGACCGCGTCGGCGCGGCTCTTGCCATACAGGCTGCGCCGGACCTGGCGACCTCTCGCGTCAAAGCCGACCGTGACGCGCGCCTCCCACTGACCCGGGCGTCGCTCCCGGATCGTCCCTTCGCCAAGGCCCCGACGCCTGCTCGTCACCCTGTTCTCCCTGAAGCTGTAGGGGTCCTGTAGGGGTACATTAGGGGAATTGGCATACTGGCGTCAATCAAGCGGCTCACACTCAGCGGCTCTTAGCGGCCTTATTTGAACTCAAATGAGACTACCGGGCCCGGGAATTGAACCCGGACGAGGGTTTCCCCCCAGCGGTTTTTAAGCCGCCGCGTCTGCCATTTCGCCAGCCCGG
>CAVQVY010000022.1:0-81717 GCA_963717185.1 Candidatus Dormiibacterota bacterium
GTCCACGACGATGTCGAGCTCCGCGCAGGAGACCTCGAAGTCGTCGCGCAGCGAGATGTGCGAGGCGGTCAGCAGCTCGCCCGCCGAGTTCAGCCGCGGGCCCTCGAGCGGGCCGAGCTGCAGCAGGCTGACGAAGCGGTTGACCCGTTCGTCCTCGGTCACTACGTGCCGGACGCGGCGCGAGGTCGGCCTCGTCGAGCATGCGACGCGACACGGTCGAGGTCGGCGGGGTCAGGTCGCGCAGCGCCGCGGACACCTAGCGGCCGCTGCGGCTGCTCGCAGGCTGGCGCGGCGGGCGGGGTAGCCGGCTCGCCGTGTGGTGCTGACCTTGGTGTCATCACCAGCAGCGTCAGACCGGCGGCGGCCGAGGTCGAAGGGGTGGACTGCGACGTCGAAGGTGCGGGTGTCGATGAAGCAGCACCCGCCCTCGGCGCCGAAGGCTGAGGAGAGCTGGTCCAGGGGGCCGCACGGGACGCCCGCGTACTCGTTCTCAGCGTATTGGGATAGGCGGGCTAGGTCGGCGGGAGACAGGTTGGCGCTGGCGCCGGAGATTCCGGCTAGCGCCATGCCCGTGGAGCATTCGAGGGCTGCTGAGGACGACAGGCCTGCGCCTACCGGGACGGTTGAGGCGAAGGCCAGGTCAGCGCCAGTGAAGGTCGGGGGGAGGATGCCCGCGTTGCGCAGTGCCCACGCGACGCCTGCCGGGTACGTGGGCCAGCCGTGGGGGAGGCCGGGGGCCAGGTCGGACACGGAGATCTCGATGACGCGTTGGTCGCCTGCGGTGGAGATGATGCGCAGCTGGCCGTCTGTGCGACTTGCCGCCGCGACGGCTGTGTAGCGGTCGATCGCCATCGGGAGGACGAAGCCCTCGTTGTAGTCCGTGTGCTCGCCGATGACGTTGACCCGGCCGGGGGCGGCCCATACGCCGGATGGTTGGTGGCCGTATGCGGACTCGAATATCTTCCTGGCCGCCTCTGCGGACTCCTGTGCGGCTAAAGACATGTGCTCTGGTGCTCCTTCTTCCGCTCCACCTTGCGTAGACACGGTCAACGCGCGCCTATTGAGCACGGTCAACGCGCGCCCATTAGATACAGTATTCACCGTGCCGCGCCACGGAGCGCAAACGCCGCTTGTTCGGGGGTGGTGTCGCTCGCGAAGGCGCCCATCCCGGACTCGGCTCCGGCCAGGTATTTCAGCTTCCCGGGAGCCCGGCGGACCGTGAAAATCTCGCAGTGCAACGCGATTTCGGTCGATGCGCCCGGCGCGCGCTTCGGCGCCTGGTGCCAGGCCGCGATGTACGGCGTGCGGTTCGCCGGCTGCCCCTCCGGCGCCGGGAACAGGCCGTCGAAACGTCGCAACAGGCTGAGATAGATCGCGGGGAACGCGGCGCGCTGCGCGTCGTCCAGCGCGGTGAAGTCCGGAGTGCGGCGCTTCGGGAGAAGATGCGCCTCGTACGGCCAGCGCGCGGAGTACGGCGTGAAGGCGATCCAGTGCTCGTTCTCGTCGATGACCCGCTCGGCGGCGGACTCCCGCTCGACCAGGTCCTCGAACAGGTTCCGGCCGGTGCGCTCGCGGTACGCCGCGGCCTGGGTGTATCGCGCGGTCCATTTTCGGCGCGAGGTACGGGAAGGCGTAGATCTGGCCGTGCGGGTGCGCGAGGGTGACGCCGATCTCCTCGCCGCGGTTCTCGAACATGTAGACCTGGCGCACGTCGGGACGGGCCAGCAGGTCCGCGGTCCGGTCGGTCAACGCCTCGAGCACCAGCGCCGCCTGCGCCTCGCTGAGCTGGGCGAAGGACTTGTCGTGCTCCGACGTGAAGCAGACGACCTCGCAGCGCCCGCCGTCCGGGCCGCCCGAGCGAGGGGAAGCGGTTCTCGAAGACGGCCACCTCGTAGTCCGGGGCCGGGATCTCGGTCAGCCTGTCGCCCTCGCTCGGACACAGCGGGCACTGGTCGGCCGGGGGCTTGTAGGTGCGGTTCTGCCGGTGCGCGGCGATGGCGATCCACTCGCCCTGGACCTCGTCGTACCGGGTCTCCGCGGCCCGGTGCATGGGCTCGAGCGGCCGCAGGTCGGGGTACTGGCCGCGGGCCTCGCCGTCGCCGGAGTCGTAATAGAACAGCTCCCGGCCGTCGGCCAGGGTGATCACGGTTTTCTTCACTACCGCTCCCTCCATACCTCGTATTTAAACGTAGTCAAACGTAAACGCACAAGGGATAGCATAGTGGCGTGACGCAGACTGACAGCGAACGCGGCCTGCTGGCCGGGCAACGCCGTGCCGCCATCGTGCGCGAGGTGCGCGAACGCGGCGGGGTGCGGGTGACGGAGCTGGTGGACAGGTTCCGGGTCTCCGATATGACGATCCGGCGCGATCTGGACGCGCTGGCCAGGGGCGGGCAGCTGGAGAAGGTGCACGGCGGCGCGGTGGCCGTCGGGGAGTCGAGCGCCTACGAGCCGGGCTTCGAGGCCAAGGCGGACCGCGACACGGCGCTCAAGGACGCGATCGCCCAGGCGGCCGCCGCGCTGGTCGTCCCCGGCAGCGCGATCGCCCTGTCGGCGGGTACCACGACGTACGCGCTGGCCGGCCGGCTCACCGCCGTGCCGGGGCTCACGGTCGTGACCAACAGCATCCGGATCGCCGAGCGCTTCTACGCGGCGGCGAACCCGAACGGCGGCCCCAACCCGACGGTCGTGCTGACCGGCGGCGTGCGCACCCCGTCCGACGCGCTGGTCGGCCCGGTGGCCGACGCGGCGATCCGCAGCCTGCACTTCGACGCCGTGTTCCTGGGCAGCCACGGCATCTCCCCGGAGGCCGGCCTGTCCACGCCGAACCTGGCCGAGGCCGAGACCAACCGCGCGCTGGTGGCCTCGGCCCGGCGGGTGGTCGCGGTGGCCGACCACACGAAGTGGGGCCTGACCGGCCTGGCCGGCTTCGCCAGGCTCGCCGACGTGGACCTGTGGATCACGGACACCGGGCTGTCCGAGGACGCCCGCGAGACCGCGGCCGAGCTGGTCGGCGACCTGATGCTGGCAGAGGTCTGACCGTCCCCGCTAGCCCTTGCTGGCCCCGAGCGTAGCCCGGACACGAACTGCTTCTGCAGCGCGAAGAACACGACCAGCGTCGGCACGGCCACGATCATCGAGGCCGCCGATATCAGGTTGTTGTCGGTGAAGAACTGGCCGGTGAGGTTGTTCAGCGCGGCCGTGATCGGCCGGTTCGCACCGGTCTGCATCAGCACGGTGGCCCAGAAGAAGTCGTTGTAGATCCAGGTGAACTCGAGCGTGGCCAGCGCGGCGAGGGCCGGGCGGCACAGTGGTAGCACAACCTGCCAATACTGCCGCCACTCGCTCGCGCCGTCGACGCGTGCCGCCTCGCTGATCTCGGTCGGGATCGTGCGCATGAAGTTGGAGAGCACGAACACGCAGAACCCCGTCTGGAACGCGACGTGGATCAGGATCAGCCCGAAGAACGAGTCGTCGAGGTGTCCGGAGTCGGAGAGCCATCCTGGCAGGGGGATGGTGATGTAGAGCTTGTAGAGCGGCGTGATGATCGCCTGCTGCGGGAGCAGGTTGCCCGCGGTGAAGATCATCAGCATCAGCAGGTTGAACTTGAAGCTGTGCCGGGACAGGACGTACGCGGCCATGCTCGCCAGCCACAGCGTGATCAGCAGCGCCGGGATGGTGATGATCGCCGAATTCTTGAAGTAAAGCGGCAGGTCCGCCTCGCTCCAGGCGTTCGTGTAGTTGGTGAGGTTGTAGTGCCCGCCGACGGAGACGTAGCCGTGCTTCGCGGTGTCCGCGTACGGACGCAGCGAGGTGTAGAGCGCGTACAATCCGACCGACACATTGTGGAACGTGTCATCGCTGAAGCTCAGCGTCACTGCGCTCGTAGAGTGTCCGGGACGCCTCTGGAGCCGAAACTCGTGCACCATTCAGAGCTCGCGAGGTCGTAGGCGACATGGTAGGTCGTGCTCTGAGAAGCCGGGTTCACCTCGCCGTCGATGGTCTCGCTTGTAAGACCGGTCGATGTGGACCCGGAGATGGAGGCGGTGGGGGCACCAGCGGTGAACGCGTGCTGCCCGCTGTGGGCTGTGCTCGATGCGTTCGTCGCGACCAGTTCGGCGCAGTATTCGCCGCGTGCCGTGAGACCGGTCAGTTCGACCGAGACTTGGTGGTAGACGTCATCTGTGAAGGGCAGCGTCACCGCTGTCGTGGAGTGAGCGGGTGATCCTTTGGCGCCAGAGCTTGTACACCAGTTCAGAGCTCTGCCAGGTCGTAGACCACGTGGTAGGTCGTGCTCTGAGAGGTCGCGTTGACCTCGCCTTCGATGGCGGTCGTCGTGGTGTTCTTCGCAACCGCGCCTGAACAACAGAGCCGACGGGGCGCCGGCAGTGAAGGCGCGCTGCCCTCCGTGCGCCCTTCATTGCCTCAGCCTGATCGAGGAAATCACCGACCGGCTCGTCGTGCCCGAGGCGGCCGACGTGACCACCGAGATCATCGCCGAGCGCGTGCGCGCCGCGGAGCGGGCGCTCCTCTTGGCGAGCCACGATGCTCTCACCGGTCTGCCTACGCGCTCCGCCCTTGTCGAGCGCCTCAACGCCGTGTCCCGTGAAGAAGGTGCGGGCACTCTCCTCCTCCTCGACCTCGACGATTTCTCCCGCATCAATGACGGCCTGGGTCACGAGGTGGGCGACGCGGTGCTGGTCGAGGTGGCCGCTCGCATCGCGGGCGCCTTCCCCGGTTGGATGGTGGCCCGTCATGGCGGCGATGAGTTCGGCGTGCTGTCGTCGGCTCTCACCGACGCGGAGAGCGTGGACGAGCTCGGTCAGCGCGTGCACTCAGCTCTTGACGCCGACGTGCAGGTCGGGCCATACGTCCTGCGCGTCTCTGCAAGCG
Organism: Candidatus Dormiibacterota bacterium; assembly: GCA_963717185.1. GTDB lineage: Bacteria > Chloroflexota > Dormibacteria > Aeolococcales > Aeolococcaceae > Aeolococcus. The sequence goes on from CAVQVY010000022.1 coordinate 4,894, forward strand.
TCGGTGTGGCCCTGGCCACACACGGCTCCTCGTCGAGCCTGATCGGCGATGCGCACTCGGCACTGTCACAGGCGAAGGGGGTGGGCATAGGCCAGACTCCGCATGTATGACGCGCGCCTGCGACGGCAGGGTGAGGAGCGACTGAGGATCCAGGACGGGCTGCGAGTGGCACTCGACTCCCACGAGTTGCACGTCGAGTACCAGCCGATCGTGTCGCTGGCTGCACGTCACATCATCGGTGCCGAGGCATTGCTCCGGTGGACACATTCGCGTTGGGGGCAGGTTCCTCCATCAGAGTTCATTCCGATCGCAGAGCGGACCGGACTGATCGGCCCGATCGGACGGTGGGTCATGACCAGCGCGTGCACGACATCCTGTCATTGCAGCGGGACCGTGCAATGTACGTGGCCGTCAACGTTTCGGCGCGGCAGCTCATCGGGCCCGACTTCGCCGACTGGGTTGAGGGGGTCCTGGATCACACCGGGTTACCCCCGTCTGCGCTCATCGTCGAGGTCACCGAGAGCGCGCTGATGGATGACATCCCGACGATCCGGCTCGCCTTCGACCGTCTCCGCTCCCAAGGCGTCCGGGTGGCGCTGGACGACTTCGGGACGGGTTACTCATCACTGGCGCGGCTCCAGGCGGTCCCGGTCGACGTGATCAAGCTCGACCGAGCGTTCGTCAGTAACGTCGACGGGCGCCGGGAAGCGCGGGGCATGGCAGCTGCCATCCTGCAGATGAGCACTGCGATCGGTGCGGCCATCATCGCCGAGGGGGTTGAGACGCAAGCCGAAGCGGACACGCTGCTCGATCTCGGCTACGAGATGGCGCAGGGTTACCTGCTTGCTCGACCGATGACGATCGCCGACCTTAGGGCGATGGTGGGCGCTGAGGTCGGGGGGCAGGCACGGGCCAGGCGTGACGCTTGCTGGTCAGTGTGTACACACGCACACAAGCTGTCCTGCAGGCAATACCCTGCGGCTGAGCACGTCTCGACAAGAGACGCCGACACCGGAGGGTGACTCGATGACCATGCAACCACCACCACCGCCGCCACCAAGCGCTCCCTACTACGCGCCGCAGTACGTGGCGCCGGCACCGGCGGCCTCGGGATACGCGGGGTTCTGGATCCGTGTCGCCGGCTACATCATCGACACCCTCATCGTCGGCGCGGTCACCCTCGGCCTGATCAAGGCAACCGGCGTCATCACCGTGCTGTGTCCCGTCGGTGTGACGGACGCCAGCGATCCCTCCTGCGGCGGCACACAGATCTCGGCGCTGTTCTATGTGCTCCTGCTGGTGCCGATCCTGTACTTCATCCTGTTCTGGGCTGTCGGCGGCACGCTGGGCCAGCGCGTGCTCGGCATGCGGGTGGTCGATGCGACAACCGGCGGTGACCTCGGGTTTGCTCGTTCGGCGCTCCGCTACGTGGGCTTCATCATCGCGACGATCCCGATTTACCTCGGGCTCATCTGGGTGGGGTTCGACCCGCGCAAGCAGGGCTGGCACGACAAGATCGCCAACAGCTACGTGGTGCGCGCCGGCTCACGCGGCTGAAGCCCGCGGTCGCCTGCACCCCCGGGCGGTCCGCGAAGGGCTCGGGAATGGCTGGGCAGACCTATACTCGGGCGCGTGCCAGAGCGGTTTGACGTGGTCTTCCTGGGTGGGGGCTCGGGCGGTTATGTCGGCGCCATCCGCGCCGGGCAGCTCGGTCTCCGCACAGCCGTGGTGGAGGCGGAGAAGGTGGGCGGGACGTGCCTCCACCGAGGTTGCATCCCCACCAAGGCGCTGCTCCAGAGCGCGGCGCTGCTCGACCAGGTTCGCGACGGTCAGCGCCTCGGCGTCAACACCACGGACGTCAGCTTCGACTACGCGGTCGCGGGACGGCGCCGCGACGAGGTCGTCGAGACGCTGCATCGTGGCGTCCAGGGCCTGCTCAGGAAGAACAAGGCGACCGTCGTCCACGGGCGCGGGCGCATCGACTCACCGGGCCATGTGGTGGTCGCAGGGGAGAGCGGAGCCGACCAGGTCGAGCTCGAGGCCGGGCACCTCATCGTGGCCACCGGGTCGCGCCCCCGTCAGCTGCCTGGCCTGGCCACCGACGGGCGCCAGCTGCTCACCAGCGACGACGCGCTCTTCATCGACAGCGTGCCGCCGAGCGCGATCGTCCTCGGGGCGGGCGCCGTCGGGGTGGAGTTCGCGTCCTTCTGGCGCAGCGCCGGCAGCGAGGTCACGCTTGTCGAGATGGCGCCACGCCTGGTCCCGCTCGAAGACGAGGCGATCGGCCGCGAGCTGCGCAAGCAGTTCGAGGGCCGTGGCATCCACTGCCTGGTCGGGATGACGCTCGACCCGGCGACGGTGGAACGCAACGAAGGCGGGGTGGCGGTGACGGTTCGCGGCGACGACGGCGAGCAGCGACTGCAGGCCACCGTGCTGCTGGTGGCCGTCGGGCGCGCGGGCAACGTCGAGGACATCGGGCTCGAGGAGGCGGGCGTTGCCGTCGAGCGCGGCGCCGTCACCGTCGACGGGGAGCAGCGCAGCAGCGCGGCGGGCGTCAGCGCCATCGGCGACTGCGCGGGAGGCTTCCAGCTCGCCCACAAGGCGATGCACGAAGGCGTGATCGCGGTGGAGGCGATCGCCGGGCGACACCCGCATGCTCTCGACGCGCAGCTGGTGACACGCACCACCTACTGCACGCCGCAGATCGCGTCCGTCGGGCTCAGCGAGGCCGAGGCGCGCGCGGCGGGCCACGAGGTCAGCGTCGGGGTGTTCCCCTTCCGCGCCAATGCGCGCGCCGTGGTGTGGGGCGAGACCGGCGGCTTCACCAAGGTCGTCGCCGACGCCAGCACCAACAGCGTGCTCGGCGTGCACATCATCGGCAACGAGGTGACCGAGCTCATCTACGGCCCGGCGCTGGGAGCGCTGCTGGAGTCAACCCCATTCGAGATGTCGCGGGCCGTCGCCCCGCATCCCACCCTCAGCGAGTCACTCGCCGAGGCCGCGCTCGCGGTGTCCGGCGAGGCCCTCCACATCTAAAGAGGAGCAGGCAGACGTGGCAGTGGCGAAGACGGACCCCGTCAACAGGGAGAACCTGGACGCGGACACGCTGCGGAGCATGTACCGGCACATGCTTCGGTCCCGCGTCCTCGACGAGCGCATGTGGGTGCTCAACCGCCAGGGCGTGGCGCCCTTCTGGATCAGCGGCATGGGCCACGAGGCGATCCAGGTCGCGGTGGGCATGAACATGGAGCCGGGCAAGGACTGGCTGGCTCCGTACTACCGTGACCTCGCGCTCACCCTGGTGCTCGGCATGACCCCGCGCGACCACCTGCTCTCCGTCCTCGCCAAGGCCGAGGATCCCAACAGCGGCGGCAGGCAGATGCCCGCCCACTACGGCTCGCGCAAGCACAACATCATCAGCACCGGGTCGCCGGTGACCACGCAGTTGCTCCACGCCGCCGGGATCGCGCTCGCCATGAAGATGCGCGGCGAGGACGCCGTCTGCGTCACCGCCATCGGTGAGGGGAGCACCAGCGGCGGCGACTTCCATGAGGCACTCAACTTCGCGGCGACGCACAAGCTCGCGGTTGTGTTCGTGGTCGAGAACAACGGCTACGCCATCAGCGTCCCCGTCGAGAAGCAGATGGCCACCCCCAACGTGTCGGACCGCGCGCTGGCGTACGGCATCCCCGGAATCAGCGTCGACGGCTGCGACGCCATCGCCTGCTACCGCGTCGCCCACGACGCCGTGCTGCGAGCGCGCGCCGGCGATGGACCGACGTTGCTCGAGGCCAAGGTGCACCGCCTCACCTCGCACAGCTCTGACGACGACCAGAGACGCTACCGCAGCGCGGAGGACCTCGAGGCCGAGCGCCGCCAGGACTGCCTGCCGCGCTTCCGCGCCATGCTCGAGGACCTCGGCGTGCTCGCCGAGGGCGACTCCGACGGCATGCGTGCGGAGCTGACCGCGGAGCTCGACGAGGCGACCAAGTACGCGGAGGAGGCGGACTCTCCGACCGCCGACACCGCCCTCCTGCACGTGTACGCGGAGGACGTCTGATGCCCACCAAGAGCTACCTCGAGGCGATCCGCGACGGCATGCGCGAGGAGATGCGCCGCGATGAGCGGGTGATGATCCTCGGCGAGGACGTCGGCGCCAAGGGCGGGGTCTTCGGCACCACCGAGGGCCTGCAGCAGGAGTTCGGTGAGTGGCGGGTGATGGACTCGCCGCTGGCGGAGTCGTGCATCGTCGGCGTGTGCATCGGCGCGGCCCTGTATGGGCTCCGCCCGATCGCCGAGATCCAGTTCCAGGACTTCATCATGCCGGCGGTCGACCAGATCGTCAGCGAGGCCGCCAAGATGCGCTACCGCAGCAACAACGCCTGGGGCGTGCCAATGGTGCTGCGCGCGCCGTTCGGCGGTGGCGTGCACGGCGCGCTCTACCACTCCCAGTCGATCGAGGCGATGTTCTGCGGCGTCCCCGGGCTCAAGGTGGTGGTGCCGAGCACCCCGTACGACGCCAAGGGCCTGCTGATCAGCGCCATGCGCGACCCGGACCCGGTTCTCTTCTTCGAGCACAAGCGCGCCTACCGGTCGGTGAAGGGCGAGGTGCCCGACGACGAGTACACCGTGCCACTCGGCACCGCGGCCGTGGTGCGCGAGGGCGCCGACATCGCGGTGTTCACGTACGGGATCATGGTGCACACCGCGCTCGAGGCCGCGGAGCGCCTCGCGGCCGACGGGTTCGAGTGCGAGGTCGTCGACCTGCGTAGCCTGCGCCCGCTCGACCGCGACGCGATCATCGCCAGCGCGCGCAAGTGCGGCAAGGTGATGGTCGCGCAGGAGCCCAACCTCGCGGTCAGCATCTCGTCGGAGGTGGCGGCGATCGTCGCCGAGGAGTGCTTCGAGTATCTCGACGCACCGGTGATGCGCATCGGCGGCCCGGAGATCCCGGCGATGCCGTTCGCACACGCGCTCGAGGAGTTCTACCTGGTCACACCGGACAAGCTAGAGGCTGCACTGCGCAAGCTGGCCGCATACTGAGGACATCGCACCATGGCCATGACAGTCAACATGCCGCAGCTCGGCGAGAGCGTCACCGAGGGAACCATCGCCCGCTGGCTCAAGCAGCCGGGCGAGCTGGTCGCCAAGTACGAGTCGATCGCCGAGGTGGTGACCGACAAGGTCAACGCCGAGATCCCGTCGCCTGCCGAGGGCAGCATGGGCGAGCACATCGCCAAGGAGGGCGACGTGGTCGCCGTCGGTCAGCCGATCTGCACCATCGAGACGGTGGAGCAGGGGCAGGCCAACTCCGCCTGGCACCAGGGCGACGATGCCGCCCCTGCGGAGAACGCCGGTGCCGGGGTTGCCGAGCAGGCACAGCCGGCTCCGGAACAGCCCGCACCCGTGCAGCAGGAGGCGCCTCGCCCGCAACCCCAGGAGGCGGTGGCGGCCGGCGCGCAACAGTCAGCGGCACCGCAGGCGGCGATGCAGGCCGCGCGTGCCCAGCCGGCCCAGGGAAACGGAAGCGGCAACGGGGGTGGCGGCGCGCAGTACCACCTGACCCCGGCGGTGCGCATGCTGGTTCGCGAGCACGAGGTGGACCTGTCGCAGGTCCAGGGCACCGGCCTCGAGGGCCGCATCTCCAAGAAGGACGTGCTCGACTACGTGCAGCAGCGCGATGCCGGTGGTGCCCCGCGGCCGCAGGCACCCGAACAGCCGCAGGCTCAGCCGGCGCCACAGCCCGCACCAGCGCAACAGGCTGCACCGCAGCAGGCGGCTCCGGCACCGGCGCAGCAGGAGGCGCCGACCCCACCTGCACAGCAGGCAGCACCCGCAACGCAGCCCGCGCCCGCGCCGCAGCCCCAGCGATCCGAGGGCGACGAGCTGATCCCGCTGACTCCTACGCGGCGTGCCATCGCCGAGCACATGGTGCGCAGCCGGCACACGGCGCCGCATGCATGGCTGACGATGGAGGTCGACATGTCGCGCGTCGCCAAGCTGCGCACCACGCGACGTGCCGAGTTCGAGCAGCGCTACGGCGCCAAGCTGACCTACCTTCCCTTTGTGGCGCGGGCAGTCTGCGACGCGCTCCGCCAGTACCCGACTCTCAACGCCTCGTGGAGTGACGAGGGCATCATCGTCCGCCGTGAGCTCAACCTCGGCATCGCCGTGGCGCTCGAGGAGAACCTCATCGTGCCGGTGATCCGCAACGCGGACCGCCTCAACATCGCGGGCCTCGCGGCGATCATGCAGGACCTCGGCGACCGAGCACGTGCCAACAAGCTCAAGCTCGATGAGATCCAGGGCGGCACCTTCACGCTCAACAACACCGGCGCGCTGGGCACCGTGCTCACCCAGGCGATCATCAACCAGCCGCAGGCGGCGATCCTCGCCATGGACGCGGTCGTCAAGCGCGCAGTGGTGGTCAACGACGCGATCGCGATCCGGCCGATGATGAACCTCGGGCTCAGCTTCGACCACCGCATCAACGACGGCCTGCAGGCAACGCGCTTCGTCAAGAAGGTGAAGGAGCTGCTCGAGAACATCGACGACAGCGGGGCCCTTCTGTAGCGGCCGACGTTCCGGCCGAGCGCCCGGAGCTCATCGCACTCGCACTGCGCATGTCGTGGCTGTCGGTGGCGTGGGCGACTTTGTCAGGCGCGGCCAGTCTCAGCGTCGGCGTGCTCGACCACAGCCTGGCGGTCGTTGGCGTCGGGCTGAATCTTCTGGGTGACCTGACCGGGTCCGTGGTGCTCATCTGGCGTTTCAGCCAGGAACGCAGGGTGTTGCACCGTGCCGAGAGCGCTGAGCGAGTCGCCCGCCTCGCCGTTGGCACGTCGCTGGTTGTCGTCGCAGCGTTTCTCGCGGTGCAGTCGATACGGAGACTGGCGGACGGAACCGGAGCCGCCACCGCCGTTGCACCGATCCTTGTAGCCGCTGCGTCTGTCATCGTCCTTCCACCGCTGGCCCGAGCCAAGCGACACGCCGGGACGCTCCTGGGAAGTCGCGCGCTGCGCGGCGATGGGACGCTCAGTGGTGTCGGCGCGGCGATTGCGCTGCTGGCACTCGTAGGCCTGGTCGTGAGCCGCGCGCTGGGCTGGTGGTGGGCGGATTCGACTGCCGCCCTGATCGTGGCGGTGATCGCTGCAGTCGAGGCACGAGCGGTGTTCGCACCGGCTACGATGGCGACAGGAATCGTTCGGTCTGCGGAGGGACGGCCGGTGACGCAACCCGAATCTCGCGACGCTCATCCCGAAGACCTGCCCTGGAACGACGTCCCCGCCGACAGTGATGTCCCGCCCGGGAGCACCGAGCCAGATCCCGCCGAGGTTGTCGGCGACGAGGGCGAGGAGGTGGATGCGGCCGCCCACCGCGTCCCCGACCCCTACGCCAAGTACCACCAGGAAACCCTCGACCAGCGCCTCGCCGAGGAAGAGCCCGACCGCGGCGCGCGTGGAGAGCCGGATCCGGAGGCAGGGGGTCTCGAGGCGGCGGAACCCGGCGGTGACGACGTCGACCTCGGCGAGGCGGACGAGACCGACCCGGTGGAAGCCGAGGACACCGCCGCCGAGGAGGCCGCGATCCACATTCGCCCCGACGACAGGGTGTAGGGCGAGCCCGGCCTCAGACGGCGGTCCAACCCCCGTCGACCAGCAGCACGTGGCCGGTCATGTAGCTCGACGCATCACTGGCGAGGAAGAGCAGCGGGCCGTCGATCTCGTGGAGGGCCGGCGTGCGCGCCAGGAGGGTGCGCTCCCGGATGGACCGTGCAAAGCCCTCATCCGCCAGGGAGCCGGTCATCTCCGACGGGAAGTAGCCGGGCGCCAGCGCGTTGACGCGCACGCCGCGGGCGCCCCACTGGGCCGCCAGCTGGCGGGTGAGGTTCACCACGGCGCCCTTGGTGGCGTTGTACGCCGCCATCGGCCCGCGGGACGAGACGACTCCGTAGATGGATGCGATGTTGACCACGCTCGCGACGGGGGAGGCGAACAGCAGGGGCGCCGTCAACCGGCACAGGTCCATGACGCTGATGAGGTTCACCTCGATGACCTGTCGAAGGTCGTCGAGCGACTGCTCCTCGATGGGGCCGTCGTCACAGATCCCGGCGTTGTTGACCAGCACGTCGAGGCGGCCGTGAGTCTGGAGACGTTCGGCCAGCGCCTCGCGGTGACGTGCGTCGGTGATGTCGCCCGCCAGCGTGTCGATCCGCTCTCCGCACTCGGCCGCGAGCTCCTCGAGGCGGTCACCGCGCCGGGCGGTCACCAGCACGTTCGCCCCAGCCTGGTGCAGCACGCGCGCGAAGCGGGCCCCGAGACCAGACGACGCCCCGGTGACCAGCGCCACCCTGCCATCCAGTCGCCACTGCACGTCAGGCGGGTGGCTGTCTGGTGTCGTCGTGTCGTCAGCCATGGACAGCAAGGGATTATCCCAAGCGCACGGGGCGGTTGAAGTGCCGTTCCTCAGTCCGCCTCCTGGTGGGGGTAGCGCCAGTCGGTCGGCGGGTTGAACGTCTCCTTGATCGCGCGCGCCGACACCCAGCGCAGCAGGTTCAGCGGTGAGCCCGCCTTGTCATTTGTGCCGCTGGTGCGGGCGCCCCCGAACGGCTGCTGGCCCACCACCGCCCCGGTCGGCTTGTCGTTGATGTAGAAGTTGCCGGCGGCGTTGCGCAGCACCCGCGACGCCACCTCGATGGCCGCGCGGTCGGTGCGAACACGGCCCCGGTCAGCGCGTACGGCGAGGTGCTGTCGACGGTGCGGAGGATGGTCTCCCAGTCGTCCTCCTTGTACGGGTGGACGGTGAGGATGGGGCCGAACAGCTCGCGCTGCATCAGGTCGTGGTGCGGGTCAGCTGTCTCGAGGATGGTGGGGCGCACGAACCAGCCCTCGCTGTCATCGCATTCACCGCCGGCGACCAGGGATACCGCTGGGTCGTCGCGCGCGGAGGCGATGGCCGACGCGTGGGTGCGGAAGGCGCTCTCGTCGATCACCGCCCCCATGAAGTTGCGCATGTCGGTGGGGTCACCCATCGGCAGCGACTCGGTCGCCTGCGTCAGCGGCCCGCGCAGCTCGTCCCACATCGCCTGCGGCACGTACGCCCGCGACGCCGCTGAGCATTTCTGTCCCTGGTACTCGAACGCGCCGCGCAACAGCCCGACCAGCAGCGCCTCGACGGATGCCGAGCGGTGCGCGACCACGAAGTCCTTGCCGCCTGTCTCGCCCACCAGGCGTGGGTAGGTCCGGTAGCCGTCGAGGTTGTCGCTGACCGTGGCCCAGATCTTGTGGAACGTCTCGGTGGAGCCGGTGAAATGGATGCCGGCGAGGTCGGGGTGGGGGAGAGCCGCCGCGGCGACCCCGCCGCTGTGCCCGGTGACCATGTTGATCACGCCGGGCGGAAGGCCTGCCTGCACGAACACCTCCATCAGCGCCGACGCCGCCAGCTGCTGCGTCGTCGCCGGCTTCCACACCACGGTGTTGCCCATCAGCGCCGGGGCGGTGGGGAGGTTGCCTGCGATCGAGGTGAAGTTGAAGGGGGTGATCGCCAGCACGAATCCCTCGAGCGCGCGCAGCTCCATGCGGTTCCACACGCCGGGCGGCGAGATCGGTTGCTCGTCGTTGAGGTGCGCCGCGAAGTGGACGTTGAAGCGCCAGAAGTCGACCAGCTCTGCGGCCGCGTCGATCTCCGCCTGGAACACCGTCTTGCTCTGGCCCAGCATGGTGGCCGCGTTGACCCGCGCGCGCCACGGTCCGGCGAGCAGGTCGGCGGCGCGGAGGAAGACGGCGGCGCGCGACTCGAAGGACGCCTCCGCCCACTCGCGGCGCGCCCGCAGCGCCGCGTCGATCGCGGACGTCACCTCGGCTTCGGTGGCAGTGTGGCCCTCGCCGAGCACCAGCTGGTGGCGGTGCGGCGCGGTGACGGTGAAGGGCTTGCCGGTGCCCTCGATGTCCTCGCCGCCGACGTGGAGCGGCAGCTGGTGCGGCGCGGCGGAGGCCAGGTCGTCGAGCGCCCGGCGCACGGCGGCGCGTTCGGGCGACCCCGGCCGGTACTCGAGGACGGGCTCGTTGCGAGGCAGCGGCGGTTGCGCGGTCATGGCACGATTGTGGCTCAGCGACGCCGCGAGCCTCCGCGCCGGCGGCGGCAGGGTGCGTTGTACAGTGGAACGGCATGCGCGACATCCCGCTGACGCCCACCCCGCGCGCGGCCCGGCCGGTCGACACCCGTCCGATGCACCAGCGTCTTCTGCCCGAGGGCGTCGACCGCCGCCCCGAGTGGCTCACCGTGAAGCTGCCGGCCGGCGAGGGCTACGCGCAGATCAAGAGCCTGATGCGCGGGCTCGAGCTGGTGACGGTGTGCGAGGAGGCCCGCTGCCCCAACATCGCCGAGTGCTGGGGGCACGGCACGGCCACGTTCATGATCCTCGGCGAGGTGTGCACCCGCGCCTGCGCCTTCTGCGCGGTCACCAGCGGCAAGCGCGGCGGTGACGTCGACGCCGACGAGCCGCGTCGTGTCGCCACCGCCGTGGCGCGGATGGGACTGGCCCACGCGGTGGTCACGTCGGTCGACCGCGACGACCTTCCCGACTTCGGCGCGGAGATCTTCGCGGAGACGATCCGCCAGGTGCGCCTGCAATCACCCGGCACCACCATCGAGGTGCTGACGCCGGACTTCAACGGCAGCCTGGACTCCCTCCGCGTGGTCATGGCGACGGTGCCTGAGATCTTCAACCACAACCTCGAGACCATCGAGCGCCTCTACGCCCGGGTGCGGCCCAAGGCGGGTTACCAACAGAGCCTCACGCTGCTCAAGGAGGCCAAGCGCCTCGAGCCGCGCAGCCGTACCAAGAGCGGTCTGATGGTCGGCCTCGGCGAGGAGATGGACGAGGTCAAGCAGCTGCTCCGCGACCTGCGCGCCCACGACGTGGAGATCGTGACCATCGGCCAGTACCTCCGTCCGTCGCTCAAGCACCACCCGCTGATCCGCTTCTGGACGCCGGCGGAGTTCGCCGAGCTCAAGCAGTACGGCCTGGGGCTGGGGTTCAGCCACGTCGAGAGCGGTCCGCTGGTGCGCAGCTCCTACCACGCGCACGAACAGGCGGTTGCGGCGAGCGCGGTCTGACGTGGCCACCCTCGAGTACCTCTGGCTCGGCCGCGTCCCCTACGGCGACGCCTGGGCGCTGCAGCGACACATGGCGGCGGCGCGGGCCCGTGACGACATCAGCGACCTGGTGCTGATGCTCGAGCACGCACCGGTCTACACGATGGGCCGCAACGGCGCCCCGGAGCACGTGCCCAGCGGCGTCGACCACCTCCTGTCCCTCGGCGCCGAGTACGTGGACGTGGACAGGGGCGGCTCGGTCACCTTTCACGGGCCCGGCCAGCTGGTGGCGTACCCGATCCTCAAGCTGGCCGGCGTGTTCCCGATGGCGAGCGAGCCGGGGCGTGGCGACGTCATGGCCCACCTGCGCGCGCTCGAGGAGGCGCTCATCGCCACGGTGGCGGCGTACGACGTGGCCGCCACCCGCCGGCCCCCGTACACCGGGATCTGGGTCGGGGACGAGAAGCTCGCGGCCATCGGGGTCAAGCTCGCCTCCGGGGTGACCACCCACGGCGCCGCGCTCAACGTGACCACCGACCTCGGCTGGTTCGGCGAGGTCATCCCCTGTGGCATCGCCGGCGCCGGGGTGGCGTCGCTCGCATCGCTCGGGGTGAGGCCCGCCCCGCGCCTCCACGACGTGGCGATCCGGTTCGCGACGGAACTGGGCCACGCAGCCGGGCTGCAGCCGCGGCGGGCCGGCGAGCCGGTCCGGTCGGCGGTCGCGGCGCTGGCCGCGGTGCCGGTCTGACGTCGCTGCGGCGGCGGTCACACAGGGCTGACGATTTGTCGCCGGATTACCAGTTCCTCGCTAACTAGCCGCTGCAAACCCACAAACCTCTGGTCAAAGCCCTCCAATGCCGCTACCATGCGGCCCCAGGATCGCCCACCCGCTCGGTTCGTTCTCCATACGTCACTCCCACCCCCCGAGTGGACGCGCTTCCCGAGGGATCCTCCGATGGCAACCTTCGTCCGCAACCGCGTGCTCAATCAGCTGACCTGGGCCGAGGAGGAGGAGGAGAGACGGTCGTGCCGCCGCGACGCCCTCTGTGAACTCGATGGCCTGCTCACCCAGCTCGAGGAGGTCAACCTCCGCGGCGGCGCCGTTCCCAGCCGGGTGCTGATCGCACTGCGCCGGCGTGGAGTGATCGCGCGGCCGGGGGTCAACCCCGCCGAGCTCATCGAGGCGATCTTCGGCGTCCAGGAGGCGTTCATGCGCCAGCCCGACGGCGCCGACCAGCTCATCGCCTACGAGGACCTGCGCCGCCGCATCGCCTGAGAGACCCTCGGTTCCCCCTTCGCTATCCTGCGGCGATGGACCTGGAGCCGGCCAAGCGCGCAGCCGGGGAGGCCGCCGCGGAGCTGGTCGAGGACGGGATGACGCTCGGCCTCGGCACCGGCACGACCGCGCGCTGGTTCATCGAGGCCGTCGGGGCGCGGGTGGCCGAGGGGCTGCGGGTGTCGGCGGTGGCGACCTCGCTGGCCAGCGCCGCGCTGGCCGCCCGCCAGCGAATCCCGCTGCTCGAGCTCGACGCGGCCGGGGTCGACCTCGCCGTCGACGGCGCCGACACCGTCGACCCGGACCTGCGCCTGCTCAAGGGGCTCGGCGGCGCGCTGGTGCGCGAGCGCATCGTCGCCGCCGCGGCCGCGCGCTTCGTGATCGTCGCCGACGAGTCCAAGCTGCGTCCGCACCTGGCCGGGTTCGTGCCGGTCGAGCTGCTCGCCTTCGGCTGGCACCACACCATGACCCTGCTCGACCAGACCGGGGCCACCTTCAACCTCCGCCTCGACGCCGCCGGCGAGCCGCTGCGCAGCGACAACGGCAACCTCATCGCCGACGGCGAGTTCGCTCCCATCGCTGACCCCGAGGGGCTCGCCGCCAGGCTGGACGCGATCCCCGGGGTGGTCGGCCACGGCCTCTTCCTGGGCATGGCCGACCTGGTCATCGTGGCCTCCGCCGACGGTGAGCTGAGGCGGCTCGAGCCCGCGCACAGGGCATCCCCGGCCCTATCCTGAAAGCGTCACGACCGCGCAGTCAGGAGGAGGCCGCATGGCCGACGCGACGCTCGCCTGGAGGACCATCAAGCCGGGTCACAAGGTGCTCGACCGCGATGGCACCGACATCGGGACCGTGTCGCGCGTGCTTGCCGACGAGGGCGCCGACATCTTCCACGGCGTCGCCCTGCGGCCCGGGCTGCCTGTCATCGGCGAGGAGCGCGAGGTCATCGCCGCCCAGATCGAGCGCATCGCCGAGGACAAGGTCCACACCTCCCTCGCAGCGGCTGAGGTGGACGGGCTGCAGCCTCCCCGATAGGGCGGTACAGTGCCGCCCTGGGCGGGTAGCTCAGCTGGTCAGAGCGTCTCGCTTACACCGAGAAGGCCGCGGGTTCGATCCCTGCCCCGCCCACCAAGTTTGTTACGTCGATTCCAACCGGGCTCTCATGCGAAGCAGGGTCTCCTGCATGCCGGCCCTGAGCACGGTCAGGCGCTCGTCGGCGATCTGCCTGGCTCGGTCCGGTTCACGGTCGGCGTGGAAACGAAACCCGGTGAGGCCGTCCCGCTCGTGCCGGAACGTCTGGGTGATCCGACAACGGCCCGGGGCCAGCGATTCGATCACGAACTCCCACGAGCTGGCCGGGCTGCCGTCGAAGCGGTCACCGACCGTGTAGGCGAAGAGCTCCCCCGGCCTCACGGCAGTGAGGGTGCAGGGGCGAATCCAGATCGCTTCGATCTCGCCCTCGACGACACGATTGGTGCCCTCGAACCTGGCTCCGACCTGCAGCCCGCTGGCGTCATCGAGCCAGTGCGCATCGATGCACTCGGGGCTGAACTCACCGATTCGGGTCACGTCGCTCACCAGCCGCCAGGCGTCCTCCGCGGCGCAAGCGACCTCAACCAACTCGCGAACTTGCAAGGCGGCGAACAGCTCACCGTTCGCCGCCAGCGGCTCCGGCCGGGGACCATGCTCTCCCCACCGGGAGACCAGTCTCTCCACGCAGGCAATCATGACACCGGCCTCCAGCCGGCACGAACCGCTGCGAGGCCAAGCATCTGTTCGTTTTGAACGTGATTTCCCCGTCACCCTGTTGACGTCGGCGGTTCCAAAGTGATATGTGGACACTCAGGAAAGGGGATTCATTGAACGGGCGCATCCCAGACATGGGCTTGCGGGCGGCGCGGCCCTGGACGGTCAGACCAAGCAGGCGCTCTTCGTGTCGCGTGCTGATCGGCTCGCTCATCGCGCTTCCGGCAGTCATGACACTCGCACTGACCAGCGCGAGCGCGTCAACAGCCGCTGTCGGCAGCCTTCCGCTGCCGTCTCCGACCAGCCTGCCGTCACCGCCTCCGGCCACCCTGCCGCCGCTGCCCGGCCCGCTCAACAGCCTGCTTCCACTACCGATCCCGTCAACCACCACCTCGGGCAGCCCCCCGCCGCCAACTCCGCCTCACGCATCCGGATCAAGCTCCAGTGGCACCGGAGCCGGCGGGGCGGCATCGCCACCTCAGGCGCGCGCCGCCGCCCCGGTTCAGAGCGGCCCCAGCGCAACGGTCGCGGGGACCACCCGCACCCCGCAGATCACGACACCGACCGTGGCGAGGCCGATGCTCGCGAGCGCGGCTGTGGCCGGCGACATGCCAACCGGCCTCACCGCCGACGCGGGGTCCTGGAGAGTCCTGCCGCCCCGTGCTGACGGTGGCACCACCGCCGCGGCGCTCCCGACTGCTCCGTCGTTCCTGTCGCACCTGCCGCTCGCCGGGTGGGCGCTCTTCGCGGCGATCGACCTGCTCCTCGCATCCCTGCTGCTGCAGCGGCGCTTGAGTTGGATACAGCAGTGGGCGCAGACGCGCCTTCACAGGAGAAACCACGATCGGACATGACTCATCAGTCGGATAGTCCGCGGTCGGTGGGAAACCGAGCCGCGGTCAAACAGGGAGGGACGCAGGTGAGAGCACTGAAAGTCGGGCTGGCCACCTTCATCACCGGCCTCGGCTTCGCAATGGCGGGTGGTGTCGCCAGCGCGCACCACGCCACACCGGACGACAACTTCGCGCCGGTGTGCACCAACCCCAGCAACGCTGGTGGTCACCACACCGACAAGGGTGACCCAGGTAGTTCCGGCGGTCCTGGCAACGGCACCGGCAAGGACTGCTCGGCGGCCGCGACCGTGCCCACTCCGACACCGGCGCCGGGCTCCGGCGTGCAAGGTGTGACGGCCGCAGGGGGCGTGGCTGTCTCCACCCCCAGCACCGGCAATGAGGACTTCACGGCGCTCGGCGCCGCGGGATTCCTCGTGCTCGGCGGGACGGGAACCGTGCTCGGCGGGTTGCTGGTGCGGCGGCGCAAGGCACCCCAGGGCAGCTGAAGACTGTGTGAGCCGCTTGGGCAGCGCACGCTGGCCTGAGCAATGGAAGGGCACTCGGCGCAGGCCGGGTGCCCTTTCGTCATTCCACGGAAGGCCGCGTGGCTGAGCGCCCCGGCACGCGATCGATGCTTTCGCCCCGCTGGAGCGGCCGTCCTGGCCGGCTGCGCCGCGCACTGCGCTCGCCGACGCCTCTGGCACATACTGACAACTGCAGTTCCCACGCCTCGCAGGCAGGGCGGGGCGCCCGCTGCGCGAGGGTCCGGTACGTGCGAGTGAAGGAGGTCCACGAGACGTGAGCGAGAAGCGCCGCAACCTGACCAACCGTCAGGGTCACCCCGTCTGGAACAACCAGAGCCAGCGCACCGTCGGCCCGCGCGGCCCCGCGACGCTGGAGAACTACCAGTTCCTCGAGAAGATCAGCCACTTCGACCGCGAGCGCATCCCCGAGCGTGTCGTGCACGCGCGCGGCACCGTCGCGCACGGGTACTTCGAGGCCTACGGCAAGATCGGCAACGAGCCGGCCTCCAAGTACACGCGCGCCAAGCTGTTCCAGGAGAAGGGAAAGCGCACCCCTCTGAGCATCCGCTTCTCGACGGTCGCCGGCGGCCGCAACTCGTCGGAGGTCGCTCGCGACCCGCGTGGCTTCGCCGTCAAGTTCCGGACCGAGGAGGGCAACTGGGACCTGGTCGGCAACAACCTCCCGGTGTTCTTCATCCGCGACGCCATCAAGTTCCCGGACTTCATCCACTCGCAGAAGCCCGACCCGGTCAGCTTCTACCGGCAGGACCCCAACCGTGTGTTCGACTTCATCGCCGCGTCGCCGGAGTCGATGCACATGATCATGTTCGTGTTCAGCCCGCGCGGCATCCCCAGTGACTACCGGCACCAGCAGGGTTTCGGGGTCAACACCTACAAGATGATCAACGCGGCCGGCGAGAGCGTGCTGGTCAAGTACCACTGGCATCCCAAGCAGGGTGTTCGGTCGCTGACGGCGGCGCAGGCGGCATTTGTGCAGGCCACCGAGCTCGGCAGCGCCACCCTCGACCTGCGCGACGCCATCGAGCGCGGCGACCACCCGGAGTGGGAGCTGCTCGTGCAGGTCATGAGCGACGACGATCACCCCGAGCTGGACTTCGACCCGCTCGACGACACCAAGGTGTGGCCCGAGGACCAGTTCCCGCTGCGCCCGGTGGGCCGCATGGTGCTCGACCGCGCTGTCGTCGACAACTTCCTCGAGAACGAGCAGATCGCCTTCGGCACCGGCGTGCTCGTCGACGGTCTCGACTTCTCCGACGACAAGATGCTCGTCGGGCGCACCTTCTCGTACTCGGACACGCAGCGCTACCGGGTCGGGCCCAACTACCTGCAGCTGCCGGCCAACCACCCGGCCGAGGGGGTGCCCGTCAACACCAACCAGCGCGACGGCCTGATGGCCTACAACGTCGACGGCCACACCAACCCGCACATCACCTACGAGCCGTCGCTGCGCGGCGGCCTGGCAGAGGCTGAACCGGCGGGGCCGGCCGAGACCGGGCCGGTGATCAGCGGCCGCCTCACCCGCGCGATCATCCCGCGCCGCAACGACTACCAGCAGGCTGCCGATCGCTGGCAGACGATGGAGGAGTGGGAGCGGGACGACCTCGTCCTCAACCTCTCCGACGCGCTCGGCAAGTGCGAGAAGCTCCTCCAGGAGCGCATGGCCTGGCACCTCCTGCTCATCGACGACGACCTCGGCCGCCGGGTCGCCGACGCCATCGAGGTGTCGATCGACGCGGTTCGCAAGCTCGAGCCGCTGGCCACCCAGGAGCTCAGCGCCGAGGACCACCGCCGCCTCGCCAACCTCGGCTCGGCCGGCCCCCGCCAGCTGACCACGCGGTCGGTCACGGGCTCGGTGCCCAACGAGCGCGCCGACGTCCCCGAGCTGGCCGCCGCCGACGCCCGGGAGGCGGCCGCCAGCCGCTGAGAGCTGGGGCGGGGCCTCGTGGTCCCGCCCCGGTCTCGGGGCCGCGGCCCGGCCCCGTCCCTCTCGCCGAGCGCGTCAAGTGCGCCGTCCAGGGGACTTTGAGAGGCCAGTTTGTGCCATCATCAGCCTAAACAAGGAGGTTGGTGATGGCCCGGGGAGCCCAGGCGGCGATCGCGGCGGGAATCGCGGTGTTCGGCTTCGACGCCGATCCCGGGGTCCCGCCCGAGCCGCGCCCTGCAGGTGCTCACGCTGCGCCGCGGCCTGCCCAGGGGCGACCTCGAGGCGCGCGAGCGGTTCGCTGCCGCGGCGGCCCGGCTGGCCGCCTCAGCGGGCGTCGACCTCGCCGCCAGGCGGGGGGCTCGAAGCGATCGCCTTCATCTCGTGGACATCGACGACGACCCCGGCCGCGGCGCCCGGACGGTGACCGCCTGGTACTACGCCACCACCGCGCTGGCCGACGTCTCGGGGCCGGGCACCTGGTCGGCAGCGGGCCGGGGACTGCGGCTCGACGCCAAGGACGGCGCGGCCCTTCGCCAGGCCACCGAGCGCCTCCGCCAGGATGCCCGCCAGGTGGGGGGCGCAGCCGCCCTTCTCGGTGACGTCTTCACCGGCGACGACCTGTTGCGCGTCCACGTGGCGCTGCACGGGGGGCCGGAGGGCAGCGATCGCACCTTCCGCCGGCGGATCCAGGAGCTTCGCGACAGTGGCCTCCTTCGCCCCGTCGCCGACCGTGAGGTGCCCGCACTCCGCGCTAGGGTGCCGAGGTTCCGCTCCCCGGCCGGCACCGGCGGGCGGCCGCCCGAGCTCTTCCGCTACGCAGGCACCGGCGGGGAGAACGAGCAGCTGGTCTCGCTGCGGGCGCGGCGCGGGGCCTGACCGACCCGGGCAGGGTCAGCCGGCGTCGGCCCTCCAGGCGTCCTCGCCGCTGCTCAGCACCAGGGTCACCGGGCCGCTGTTCACCAGCTCGACCTCCATGTGGGCGCCGAACCTGCCCGTCTGAACCGCCAGGCCGAGGTCGCGGAGCGCCGCCACGAAGACGCCGCACAGCCGCTCCGCCTCCGCAGGCGCACGAGCGTGGATGAACGACGGCCGGTGGCCTCGAGAGGTGTCGGCGTGCAGGGTGAACTGGCTCACCACGAGCACGGAGCCGCCGACCTGGGCGACGTCGAGGTTCATGCGCCCGGCGTCGTCGGCAAAGATGCGCAGCGTGGCCACCCGGCCGGCGAGGCGGACGGCCACGGCGTCGTCGTCGTCTGAACCGACGCTGAGCAGCACCAGCAGGCCGGCGCCGATCTCGGCGATGGTGGACCCATCGACGCTGACGGCGGCGCGGGCGGTGCGCTGCACCACCGCCCTCATGCGCGGTCGTCGGTCGGCAGTGCGCGAAAGCCGCGGAAGATGCGCATGGCCTCCGCCTCGGCGTCCAGGAACGACCGGTCGACGATGCGGATGTCGTGCACTATGAAGCTCCAGCCGAGCTCGCCGGCCTCGCTCACCGGCTGCCCGAACACGGACCCGCGGCCGCGCGGCGGGATCATCTCCATGCGCGACCCATCCGGCATGCGCCGGTAGATGACCCGGCGCACCAGGATGCTCTCGAGCGGACGGCCGTTGCGCAGCCGGCCGCCGGTCAGCTCGACGTGGCGCAGCTTGGCGATGGGGTTGTCGGGGTCACGCAGCTCCACCTCAGCGTGACAGCGCTCGGAGATGTCCCGCGCGATGAAGGCGAGCGCCAGCGCGTCGGCCTCGTCACCGGCGATCCGCACGAATGCCGCCGCCGACAGGGGGCGCTGGTCGAGCAGCGACGTCGCCTCGGCCTGTGCCTGCTCGAAGAACAGCTGAGCGAGAAGGTCTCGCGAGAGATGGTCGGCCAGCCAGGGGGTGCCGTCGCGCCACTCACGGCCGGCCACCAGTGCGGCGAACCGCTCGTGCATGAGGTCGCGGGCGCCGGCGTCGAGGCCGCGGACACGCAGCTGGATGACCCGGCTCATCGCTCGATTGTAGGAGGGCGGTGCCGCCGCGACCGCTGGCCGCGGGGGAGGCCCTCGCTACACTACCCGCTCGCGCCGAGGTAGCTCAGTTGGTAGAGCACAGGTCTGAAAAACCTGGTGTCGACAGTTCGATCCTGTCCCTCGGCACCTCCGACCACGCTACCCGGTTGGGAACCCATGGCGCACGTACACGAGCAGGTTGCCGGCGTGCACCAGCGTGAAGTCCTGGGCGATCTGCGCGCGCAGGGACGCCACCAATGGGATGCGCCCGTTGCGCAGTGAGTACAACACCAGGTAGTCGGCGCCGCCGATGGCGTTGTGCCAGACGCTGACCGCCTCCGGCGTGCGGCCGCCGTACGAGATGGTGGTGCCGTACGGGTCGGCGATGACGTTGGTGCAGCCGGGGGCGGTCGAGATGAACCGGTTGACGGTGATCAGGTACGCCGAGCTGTCCGACAGCGCGCACGCCCCGGCGGGGATGACGGCACCGACTGTCTGGGTCAGATCGGCGCCATGCTCGCCGCTGACGACGCGAACCTGGTTGGCGGCGAGCGCGGCGACTGCCACCGCGGCGACAGCAAGCGACGCGCGCAGCGCGGGCCGTCTCCACAGCAGCCCGACGCTCGCACCCACGGCCATCGCGAGGAACGGCGCGAAGAATGCCGCGTAGTGGTCATAGAACTCGGCGGGTGCCAGCAGCAGCGCGCCGATGGCAAGCATCGAACCGAGGACGAACCATTCGAAGGTGGTGGGCCGGCGCCGCGGCCACGCCAGAGTCGCCACGATGAGGCAGGCCAGCGCCACCAGCAGGACGATCGCCACCACCAGGCTCACGCTCGAGTTCGGCGTGAACGACGACGCCCCGGTCAGGTCGCCCAGGCGAGCGCCCGCCGGTACCCGCCCCGAGCCGCCGATGCGACGCAGCTGCGTTGACAGCACGTCACGGTAGAACGAGCCGGGAGCTAGCAGGGCGAACGGGAGGGTCGGCACCGCGAAGCCGATGACCACGCCTCCCAGCACCGGCAGCAGTCGGCGCCGAACCTGCGGAAGGCACAGGAGCAGCACCACCACCACCGGGATCAGCGCCCAACCCTTGATCGTGCCGGCGACGCCCAATGCAATACCGCCGAGCAGCAGCCGGCGTCTCCCGTCGCGGAGACCCTCGCCATGGAAGATGACGACGGCTCCGACCAGGCAGAAGAGGTCGAGCAGTGGTTCGAGCAGCAGCGTGTGCGCTGCGTGCAGCTCGGCAGGGAAAACGGCCATCAGGCCCGCCGCGACCAGTGTCGCCAGCCGGCCGCGGTGACGGACCAGCATCCCCACCAGCACGACGTTCAGCGCTGCCACCAGCGGCATGAACAGCCGCGCGGTCGCCAGCGCGTCGCGGGTGCCGATCGCCCGCGAGAGCAGTGCGATCGGGCTGGCCAGCAGCGCGAAGCCCGGCGGCTGGACAAGCACGAAGTCGCGGTACGGCAGCGCTCCGTTCACCAACCGGATGGCGGAGCCGAAGTAGGCACCGTCGTCGTACTCGCTGACCCCGAACAGCATGTTCGGACGGCTCAGCTGGTAGAGGCTCAGCGCCATCGCGAGCGCCGCCATCGCCGCGATGATCACGCGGGTCATGCGCGCCCGCTGTGCAGCGGAGACGGTGGGGACATCGCCGCTCGTACGCAGCCCCATTGCGTGCTCCACGTTACGGGCCCGAGCCGACCGCGAGGGTGGATCGCACCGGGGCCACCGGTGCCTTGTCGCGGGCCGGCCTGCCCGTCCTGTTCGCGCGCTCGGTCGCGAGCATCCGCGCCAGGGTCGCGCCGACTGCTGCAGCAAACACCACGTTGATCATGGTGGGCTGCAGCCCGAAGGGGTGGAAATACGCGTTGACGAGCATGCCCGCGACGGTGAGCTCGGCGATCAGCCACCAGGCCGCGCGCGAGCCCCGCCCCGCCGCCAACAGGACGAGGAACGGCATGGGCCAGATCAGGTACTGCTCGATCACCTGCTTGCTGAACAGCAGGAAGAGCACCATCGTCGCGGCCGCCGCCAGCGTGAAGTCCTCGACGCAGAACGCCACCGCGATCGCTGCGAGCACGAACACACCCAGGAGGACATTGCCGACGTCGACCTGCGTCGCCGCCGGCAGCCCGTGGAGTGCCACCTGCCACGAGAGGGCGCCCGGCAGCTTGTCAGCGCTGTACAGGAGGTCGGTGAAGAACGCTCGCGGGCTGGTGATGATGTATGGGGCTGCCACCGCGAACAGCACGACCACCACGCAGGCCAGCACACGGACGGCTCCAACACGACCGCGTCGGAGCAGCCATGGCAGGAGGAACACCGGGAAGGTCTTGGCGGCGATCGACAGCGCGTACGCCACCGAGAAACGCCAGGTGAACGGCCTGCGGGCGGAGGCGGCGAACGCGACCATCAGCAGCGCGACGCAGACGCTGTCGAAGCGACCGTAGAAGGCGCCGTTGTACAGGACCAGCGGGTTGAGGAAGAAGAGGGCGGCGGCGACGGCCTGGGCGCGCTGACCTGCGCCACGCAATCGAAGCGCACGGACGATGAGCACGGTGGCCAGCAGGTCGGCGCCGACGATCGGCAGCTTGCCAAGGATGGTGAAGGACACGCCGGTGTGCATCGCCAGCCACTGCATCGGCAACTCGATGTAGAGGAACAGCGGGAAGTACGGGAAGGGCCGCCGCTGTACGCAGGGTGATGCGCATACACGTTGACCCCGTTCAGGGTGGCGCGAGAGGCGAGGTCCCAGACGGTGAAGTCGGGCCCGTGGGTGATCGGGACGAGCAGGGCCCGTGCCACCACGCCGACGCCCAGCACCAGTACAAGCGGACCGAGCCCGCCGAGGCGGCGTCACGCGGTGCGCCGGTGGTCAGTGCACCCCGAGGCGAGGTAGAGGACGCGCGATCCGCCCAGGGCCACAGCCACCGGGTAGCGTTTCGCACACCCACGCCGCGAAGCCCGGCAGGTGGGCGAAGCGGCCGCTCGAGAACAGCACCGCGCACACCGGCGCTGCCTGCCGTCGGTGACCGCCTCGAGACCCTCCAGCGCGCCCGGTTCCGCATACATCCGCGTGTTGGAGGTGTCGACGTACCCAGGGGGGACGCGCGGTTGGCTAGGGCCTGCGCGTACTGGTCGTCGCCGACCAGCTGCGCCGAAGCCGACGTGTGCGCGTCGAGCGCGCCGGCGAGCGCGCTGAAATCCGTGGTCGGTGACAGCCCGCGCAGCCCGGACCACAGGAACAGGCCGGCGGCCACGGTGAGCGCGGCGGCGAAGGCCGCGACAGCGACAGGAGATCACGACGTCGCCAACCGCGCAGCCACTCGAACGCCGCCGACACCCCTGCGGCGCAGAGCAGCGCGTAGGCGGGCGACAACGACACCGCGTGGTGCGGCCAGAGCGGGTGGGTGACCGCCATGACGGCGACGGCCCCGGCGAACCACAGCACGCCGGTGGTCACCAGCGAGGATGACGCTGCGAAAGCCGACCACCGCACCGGCGAGCGCGATCACCGCCAGGTGCCAGCGAATCCCCAGCGCGTCGCGGATGCTGATGCCGGAGGTCGCCGACCGCGTGTCCAGGTGCAGCCCCACCGCCTGGTTCCACATCGCCTGCCAGGCGTCGTGGAGCGGAAGAAGGATGGCAGCGGCCGCGATCAGCCCTCCGGCCACGGCGGCGGGGATCAGCCGGCGCCAGGCGCCGCGGACGGCAAGGACCGCAAGAAGCGCGGGAACCACGGCGATGTCGAGGAACTTGGTGAGGAAGCCGATCGCCAGCGCTGCCCCCGCGAGGGCTGCCGCGGCCATCCCCCAGCGCCGGTTCGCGGAGGTGATCGCCACCGCCGCGAAGGCGACGGCCACGAGGCCGATCGCCGTGGCGGGGCCGTCGGCCTGCAGCACCACCGACTGGCGGACCATGATCGGGTCGACGGCGAGGGTCACTGCCGCGGCGACCGCCGCGACGCGGCCGCCGAGCCGCCAGCCGATCACGCTCCCGGCCACCACCGCGACGGCGCCCCAGGCGAGCATCACCGCACGGCCCGCGACGATGCCCCCGCCGAGCAGCGCCCAGACCGGCTCGGTGAACAGCAGGAACGCCGGCGGCTGGGAGCTGTACACGGAGACGAAGAGCGGCGTGACCGTGCTGCATCGACTGCATCGAGAGCCAGTACACACCCTCGTCCCAGTCGATCTCGCCGCGGCCCAGGAAGGGCAGGCGGCTGACCACGGTGGCGACCACCACGATGCCGATCGCCAGCAGCGCGACCGCGCGCGGCCGATTCCGGTCGAACCAGGATCGCATCTCGACCGGGAGCCTAGTGCAACCGGCGACGCGGCGGGCCCCCGGCGAGCCACCGCGAATCGAGCTCAGCCGATCCGCTGAGCGGCACCTCGACTCGGTCCAGAACGGCCGCGGGCACGAGGCCGAAGCGGAGCTTCAGCACCATGATCATCGCCTCCGGGATCATGCCGATGCGCATCTTGGAGAGCCCGTGGGCGCGGTCGTTGAAGGTGATCGGGACCTCGACGACCCGCTGACCGGCTCGCTTGATGGCCCAGTCGAGCTCGATCAGGAAACCGTAGCCGCTCGAGCGGATGCGGCTGAAGTCCATGACGCGCAGAGCGTCGGTGCGGATGCAGCGGTAGCCGCTGGTGCAGTCGTGCATGGGCAGCCCGAGCACCGTGCGTGCCCAGATGCACGCCCCCGCGGTCAGCGCGATGCGCCACGCCGGGCGGCCGACCACGCGCCCGCCCTTCACCCGCCTCGAGCCGATGGCCACGTCGGCGTGCTCGCAGGCCGCCACCAGCGCGGGCAGGTCCTCAGGAGGGTGCGAGAGGTCAGCATCCATCTCGATGGCCAGCTCGTAGCCGCGCTCGAACGCGTGCGCGTAGCCGCGGAACAGCGCGCTGGCCAGCCCCGCCTTGCCCTCGCGGTGGATGACCTGGAGCCGCGGCTCCATGCTCGCGATCCGGTCGGCGACGGTGCCGGTGCCATCCGGCGAGTTGTCATCCACGACCAGCACGTCGATGTCCATCGCCGCCCAGATCCGCTGCAGCACGATGGGGAGGTTCTCGCGCTCGTTGTACGTGGCCAGGACAACCAGCGCCTGGCGCTTTGGCCCACGCGACGGTGCGCCGTCGCCCCGATCGGGATGCCGCGTGTCGTCGCCTGGCGCGCTCACCGGCCCGCGCACGCCCTGGTCACTCGAGGCCATCAGCCGACTCTCGACAGGTTGGCACGTTCGCCCTGACGCTCTATTGCCGGTGCCGCCCCCCGATCGGCGGGTGGCAGAGCTCAGGCGAGCGCCGCCGAATTCGTCGCCGTCGGCGCACCCCGAGCACCGCCACCACGGCGGGCAGCATCAGCGCACCCACCCACGGCACCTCGGCCAGGACGGCGGTGCCGCCGAGCTTCGTGAACCAGATGTTGGTGCCGTTGGTCACGTCACCGGCGGTGTAGATGACGTTGGGGGTACCGTTGCTGGTGTCGGTCAGCTGGAAGAAGTCCAGCAGTGACCGGTCCGAGCACGAGGCGCCCCCGCCGCTCTGGATGCACCCGGTGTGCAGGCCCGAGATGGCCACCAGCGGCCCGCTGCTGCTGGGCGTGGCGGTGTCGGCGCCGGTCACGCGGGTGTAGTACACGTTCCACGTCGACGCGGCCGCGACCTTGTTCGGGTCACCGGTGGCGGTGGTCCCGTACCAGGCGGCGTCGATGACGCCCGGGCTCACCACGTCCATGGTGGGGAACACGGTGGTGCCTCCCGACGAGAGCGGGAAGGGGCCGTGCCAGGTGGTGCCGCCGTCCTTGCTGTACGCGTAGTCTTCGACGACGCCCGACGGAGCGAGCGTGTTGGTCGCGTCGAAACCGGGGAGCGTGGGCCCACATCACGTAGACGGTGCCGGCGCTGTCGACCTTGATCGGCGAGAAGTTCCACTCGTTCTCGAATGCCGAGCCGGAAGTGCCGCTGCCGGGGATGACGATCGGCGCGGACCAGGTCGGGCTGGCGGTGCACAGCGGGCAGGTGCCCGTGATGTCCGTGTAGGAGATGGCGGTGCCGGTCTGGAAGCTGAAGCTGATGTAGATGCGCCCGGCGTGCGTGCCAGCCGAGTTGTCGATGGCGATGCCGCCGGGCGGGCAGACGCATGCGCGGATCGTGCTGGGCGTGGCCGAGCTGTTGACCGCCGTTTCCGGCACCGCCGCGACGTCCTGCACCGCCTGCACGCCGGCGGCCGGGTTGACGATCGGCCCGGTGTTGGCGACGTGGAGCGCATTCAGGCCGTCGTACACGGTGTAGTTCTGGTTGGAGAGATGGTTGTAGGCGAGCCACGGGCGGTCATCGCCCGGCTGCAGATGGCTGCCGTAGGGATCACCGTAGGCGAAGCTGCCGCCGTGATCGGTGGAGACGCTGAGGCAGGCATTTCCCAGCCAGAGGTCGGTCTGGTAGATGTTGTCGTTGCTGTCCGGTACCAGGTCCGTGTCGCCGCCGCTGAACCCGGTGCACTCCTGTGAGTTGATCGGGTTCGACCAGTGGGCACCGCCGTCGGTGGAGTTCCACATCGGGCTGCCCCCGGCCGGGTTGACGTTGCCGAGGCTCTGTGGAGCGGTCACGAAGAGGCGGTTGGCGCTGTCGTGGATGATCGTCGGCTCGCCGAGCCCCACCGAGCTGGGCAGCTCGACGGGCGCGATGAAGCCGTTCTGGTTGGTTCCCCCGGCCGCCGCGTGGCCGATGATCGTCTGACCCGGACCGAATCCTGCCAACAGCACTGCGGCGCCCATGGCGCACCCGATCGCAACCCTTCGCTGCATGGAATCCCCTTCCTGAGCCGGGGCACGCCACGTGCCCAGCCCCGCAATCTTAGCGAATCATTCCCCCTGTCACCACGGGGCGGAGATCAGGACCCGGCGACGGCCACCTCGCCGGCGGGCGCCCGTGAGGCGAGCTCCCGCGCGCTGACCAGCGCCTCGTCGACCCCGCCCCCGAGCGGGGCCACGCCGGCGCGCAGGGTCTCCTGCAGGCCCAGCTTGCTCATCTGCTTGAGCAGGCGCCGTGCGGCCACCTGCCCCGAGGCGATCCCCCGTCGCGGATGAGCAGCGCGGCAGCGCCGCCTTCGAGGATGGTCACCGGCTCGTTGGCACGGGCGTAGGCGATCACCAGCGCCGCGTACCCGGACCGCGCACTGGCGGGGATGGCCTCGTCGATGACGAAGAGGCAGCAGGCACCGTCGCCGGTCACCGCCCGGGCCGCGGCCAGGAAGCGATCGTGTCCGACCGCCCAGGGCAGCTGGGAGATGGGCGGCAGCTCCATCGACGCCACGCGGTCAGCCCACCAGCAGGTCGACGCTGAGCAGGTTCAGCGCTGCCAGTCGCGCAGCCGGCACGCTGGTGGTGCCTCGTGACCAGCTGAGCAGCAGAGACAACTGCGTCGAGGAGCTCGCGCAGCCGCAGCGGCTTGGGCAGGGCGCTGACCCCGTCGCGGATCGCGAAGGGGTGGCGCAGCGAACCACTGACGAAGCAGATCCCGCTGCGCGACGCGTTGCCGTGACTGATGAACTGCTTGGCCAGCTCGATGCCGTGGATGTCCGGGAGCAGGCCGTCGAGCAGGATGGCTCCGAAACGGTGCTGGCCCACGGCGCGCAACGCCTCCTTGCCGGTCGCGCATGCGTCGACGTTGCTGGACAGGCCGGCGAGGGCACGGCAGAGGAACGAACGGACGAGGTCGTCGTCCTCGACGACCAGGATGGGCGTGGGGTCCACGCCCGGCATCCTACCGGCTCATTCCTGACGGTGCGGACAGGAAACGAGATTGTGATGGCATCCGCACTGCCTGCGAAGTTCGTCGATGGCGATCTTGCCGTCCGCGTACACGATCCCGGGCTGCTCCGGCGCCGGCTCGCCGAGGTGCGCGGCGAGCACGTAGGCGACCTGGCCGTCCACCAGCGTCCACGCGGGCATGTTGGGCACGCCGGCGCGGATCATGCGCAGGCCGGCTGCAGCCGAGGGGGCGGCGTCGACGTGACGGTGACCGACCGACGGCGCGTAGGTGGCGCCGGTCATGTCGATGGGGTCGCCGGGCCAGTCGGTGAGCAGGCGTTCCACGGCCTCGCCGAGCGCCGCGGTGCCCAGCTCGCACAATCGCCGCGTCAAGGTTCCCGAGGTGTCATCCGGCGACACCTCGACGGTGCGCTGCGCCAGGATCGGGCCGGCGTCCACCTTGGGCACCGCCCGGTGCAGGGTGATGCCGGCGATGGGGTCGCCGTCGGCGATCGTCCAGTACACGGGCTCCGGGCCGCGGCGCGCCGGCAGCGCGCTGGGGTGGATGTTCATCCAGCCGTGCACCGGGATGCTGAGCGCGCGGGAGCCGATGATCTGGTCAAAGCTGGCCATGACCACGCCGTCGAGGCGGAGAGCGGTGAGGTCGAGGATGGAGTGCTCGTCGTTGACGCGCCAGGCGCGCAGCAGCGGGACGCCGAGGTGGTCGGCGATCCGGCTCAGCGCGTTGTCGCCGAGGATCGCCTCGTGCGCGCCGGGCGAGGTGAGCAGGCCGACCACCTCGACGTCGAGCTGGAGGAGCGCGAGCAGGAAGGACAGGCTGTAGTCGGAGGGAAAGCCGGCGAACAGCACGCGCGGTCCCTGCGACGGCTGCGGCGTGGCCCGCCAGAGGCAGGCAGGTCGCGGTCGGGGATGAAGGAGAACTCGGTCCTCTCCCACAGCGCATCCGCGGACCTGGTCCAGGGCGGGAGATGGGTCGCCACCGCCGAATCCTACCGCCGCCGCGTCGGGCGGCCGGCGATCAGCCCATCTGCGGTCAGCCCGTCGAGCGCCGACCGGACCCGCTCCGGGGTGGCGCCCGGCACGGCGCTGACCGCGACCGCCAGCTCAGCCCGGGACGCCTGCGGCCTACGGAGGGTCTCCGCCAAGACGGCGCCGCGCAGCTGGCGCAGGCTGCCGCGATACGGGAGCCTGGCGCGCGGCGCTCCGATCCGCGGGAACGCCGCGGATTTGCCAGGCGCAGGCCGCATCGAGCGGGCAGGTCCGGCAGTCGGGACGGGCACGGCAGTGCCTGGCGCCGACATCGAACAGCGCGTAGATGTACTCGCGCATCGACATCGCGGGCGGCCGCGCCTCTCGCAGGATGCTGTCGAGCACCGCGTCCCTGACCTCGTGCGGCTCACAGCCGAGGGCGGCGCGGGCGGCCACACGTCCGAGGTTGACGTCGCGCGGCGGAGTCTGCGCGGCAACTCCCAGGTCGCTGAACGCGAGCAGCGCGCGCGCCGTGTACGCGCCGATCCCGGGCAGCGCGCGCAGCCCGGCCTCGTCGCGCGGCCAGCCCTGCTCGGCCACGGCTGCAGCGACCAGCCATAGAGCACGGGCGCGGCGCGGGTAGCCCAGCCCCTGCCACTCGCGCAGGACCTCGTCGAGGGACTGCCGCGGCGCAGCTCTCCGCAGTGGGCCATCGCCCCATGAACCGCTGCCAGCGCGGGAGAACGCGCGTCACCGATGTCTGCTGCAGCATCACCTCGCTGACCAGCACCGCCCACGGGTCCGTGGTCTGGCGCCAGGGCAGGCTGTGGCGACCGTTGTGGTGGAACCAGTCAGCGAGCCCCGAGGACCACATGCCACGCAGTGTGGCGCAGCACGGTGGCGTGACGCCCGCCGGCCGCGGCCAGCGCGGTTTTGCGGAGACTCGGGCCCGAAAACCAACGAGGAGGCAGGCTCAATGGCGCGCCACACCATCACCTTGATCCCCGGTGACGGGATCGGTTACGAGGTCAGCGAGGCGGCGCGCCGGGTGATCGACGCCACCGGCGTCGACATCGAGTGGGACGTGCAGAACGCCGGGCTCGACGTCGTGGAGGAGTTCGGACAGCCCATGCCCGACCACGTCCTCGAGTCCATCCGCAAGAACAAGGTGGCCATCAAGGGCCCTCTCACCACGCCGGTGGGCAAGGGCATCCGCAGCGTCAACGTTGCCCTGCGCCGCGAGCTCGACCTGTTCGCCTTGGTGCGGCCCTGCAAGTGGTACCCGGGGGTGCGCAGCCGCTACCAGGACGTCGACCTGGTGGTGGTGCGGGAGAACACCGAGGACCTCTACGCGGGCATCGAGTTCGCGGAGGGGGAGAAGGAGACGCTCGACCTCATCGAGAACATCGAGCGGCTCGGCGGGCGCCGCATCCGCGACAACTCCGGGATCAGCATCAAGCCGATCAGTGTCACGGCCACGCAGCGCGTCTTCCGGTTCGCGTTCAAGTGGGCGATCGACAACGGGCGCCACAAGGTGACCGCCGTGCACAAGGCCAACATCATGAAATACACCGACGGCCTCTGGCTGCGGGTCGCCGAGGAGGTGGCCAAGGAGTTCCCGCAGATGGAGTTCGAGGAGCGGATCGTCGACAACATGGCCATGCAGCTGGTGCAGAAGCCCGAGCTCTACGACGTGATGGTCATGCCCAACCTCTACGGCGACATCCTCAGCGACCTGTGCGCCGGGTTGGTCGGCGGGCTCGGTCTCGCCCCGGGCGCCAACACCGGCGACGAGATCGCCGTCTTCGAGGCAACCCACGGCAGCGCCCCGAAATACGCCGGCAAGAACGTCGCCAACCCGATGGCGATGATGCTCAGCGGGGTGCTCATGCTCCGCCACGTCGGAGAGAAGGACGCCGGCGACCGGCTCGAGGCGGCGATCGCCGCCATCATCGCCGCCGGCAGAGACGTCACCTACGACATGAAGCCCAGCCGCGACGACCCCACCTCGGTGGGCACCTCGCAGGTGGCGGACGCCATCATCGCCGAGCTGGAGCGAGCGCCGGTCGCGCCCTGAGATGGACATCACCGGACGGCTGGTGAGGCTGCGCGCGCCGCGTCTCGACGACGCCGGCGCGATCGCGGAGGCGCTCGCCGACCCACGCGTGGTCACCTACCTCGCGCAGTGGTCGCACGCGCCCTACTCCGTCGACAAGGCACGCGCATGGATCACCTCGGAGACACCCGGCGAGGTGCAATGGGCGATCGAGTGCATCGCCGACGGCGCTTTCATCGGCGCCACCGGGTTCCACGGGATCGACCACCACAACCGCCACTGCAACTGGGGAATCTGGATCGGCCCACCGGAGCGCTGGGGCCACGGTTACGGCACCGAGGCGTGCATGCTGTCGGTCGAGTACGCCTTCCGGTACCTGGCGTTGGAGAAGGTGTCGCTGTTCGTGTTCGCCGGCAATGACCGCGCCCGGCGCAGCTACGAGAAGGCGGGGTTCGTCAGCGAAGGCATCCGCCGACGGCAGTACTGGCGCGACGGCGAGCTCATCGACGTGGAGCTGATGGCCGTCTTCAGCGACAACCCGCTGTACGCGAAACGGATCGCCCCCATCCCCTAGCATCGTTGGGGTGAGGGACAGGCTCGTCAAGTCATTGCCGGTGCGAGCCATCAGCCGGTTCATCAATGCCCAGGGCCCGAACTGGGCCACCATCATCGCCTGGAACCTCTTCTTCGCCTTCTTCCCGATGGTGATCCTGGCGATCACCGTGGTGGGCCTGGTGCTCCAGGACCCCGGCACGCGCTCGACGGTGGAGCAGCAGGTGTTGGCGGCGTTTCCGTCCTGTCACGCCCAGGCGTCCGGCGGCGCGACGTGCCAGATCATCACCGCGCTCGACGATTTTCGCCACAGCGCCGGGGTTTTCGCCATCGTCGGCATCCTCGGGCTGATCTGGAGCGGGGCCGGGTTGTTCAGTGCCATGGAGAACGGGCTCAACAGTCTCTACCCGTGCAAGTCGCGTGGCTTCATCGCCCAGAAGCTGATGTCGGTCGGGATGGTGGTGATCTTCACGGTGATGACGGTGCCGCTCGTTGCCAGCGGCAGCGTGCTCTCGCTGCTGCAGTCGATCCCCGGTGTCCCCGACTTCCTCCGCAGCAGCGTGGTCAGCCTGCTCCTCCAGCTCGGCGCGGGCATCGTCGACGCCTCGCTCTTGTTCGCTGTCATCTACTACGTGGTGCCGCACCGCAAGCAGCACGTGCGCGACATCCTTCCCGGCGCCATCGCCGCCGGGGTGCTCTTCGAGGCGCTCACCCTGCGTCTTCCCGCTCTACTTCCGCCTGGTCACCAACAGCCCCCAATGGGGCCAGACCTTCGGCTTCATCTTCGTTCTGCTCTTCTACTTCTTCGTGATCGGCCAGATCATCATGATCGGGGGCGCCTTCAACGCCGAGATCGGGCAGGGCCACGAGGAGTGCGAGGCGCCAGGACTCCCGGCCGGGGGATTGGGCGGCGAAGGTCTGACCCGGGATCCGAGCATCCGATCCGCCGCAGGCTGACCAGAGATCGCTGGTGACCCGGTGACAGGTCTGTCGCAGACCGGCAACCGCGGAGCGGGCGCAGCTATAGAGCGCAGAGTGTCGGCTGTGACGGATCGGCAGAGAGCACGTGGACGGAATGTGATCGCAGGTGAGAGCACGCCCGGCGACAGCGCGCTGACCGCGCTGGCCCTCGAGGAGCCCGCGCGGATGCTGATCGACGACATCCTCGAGGCTGCCCGGGAGTACCTCGACACCGACGTCGCCTTCGTCGCCGAGTTCGCCGGGGGCGAGCAGGTGTTCCGCCACGTCGCCGGTGACGCCGCTCTCTTCAGGCTCAGCTCGGAGCTGCGGGTGCCGCTGGGGTGGATGTACTGCAAGGCGATGACCGATGGCGTCCTCAGCGAGGCCATCCCCGACACCTCCGCGGATCCCATCGCCTCCGCCATGGAGGTCACCCTTGAGGCCAACATCGGCAGCTACGTCGGGGTGCCGATCAGCCTGCCCGACGGTCGCATCTGGGGATCGATGGCCTGCGTCAGCCGCCGCCCCGACCACGGCCTCGGCAAGCGCGACGTGCGCTTCATGCGGATGCTCGCGCGGATCTACGCCGAGCAGCTGGAACGCGAGGAGCGTGAGGCGGTGGCCCGCCGCCAGAAGCGTGCCCAGATCCGCGCGGTGCTCCGCGAGGGCCGGCTCACCACGGTGCTGCAACCGATCGTCGACCTGGTCAGCGGCGCCGCAGTCGGCTTCGAGGCGCTGGCCCGCTTCGAGGGCGAGACCCCGCAGCCGCCGGACATCTGGTTCGCCGCCGCCGGCAGCGTCGGCCTCGGTCTCGAGCTCGAGCTTGCGGCCGTGGTATCAGCACTGAAGCATCTCGACGATCTACCCCCCGACACCTACCTGGCGGTCAACGTCTCGCCGGAGACGGCGGTGAGCCCCGAGTTCGCCACCCTCATCGAGAACGGCACCGACCGCATCGTCATCGAGGTCACCGAGCACGCCGCCATCGGTGACTACCCGCAGTTCAACGGCTCGGTGGCACGGCTGCGCTTCCGCGGCATGCGCTACGCGGTCGACGACGCCGGCGCCGGCTTCGCGACCTTCAGCCACATCCTCAGCACCAAGCCGGACATCGTCAAGCTCGACATGTCGCTGATCCGGGACATCCACCGCGACCTGGCGCGCCGCGCCCTGCTGCACGGCCTGATCTACTTCATCGAGCAGATCAACGCCACCGCGGTGGCCGAGGGCGTCGAGACGGTCGAGGAGGCCGAGGCCCTGAAGCGCCTGGGCGTCCACTGCGCCCAGGGCTACTACTTCGGGCGGCCCGGAGAGGCAGTCCGCACCGTCACCCCCGCCGCTTCCGAGGCCGATCACAGGCGCGGCAGGGTCCGCGTTCTCCCGCTGGCCAAGTAATCTCTTGAGCGTGGAGCTCAAGGTCAAGCCGGCGGGCCCGATGCAGGTGGCCGCGCACCGCCCCGAGCACCATCGCGACGTGCAGGGCGGGGCCGCCCGCGCCGCGGTGTTCGGGGTCAGCGACGGCCTGCTGACCAACGTCTCCCTGATCCTCGGCGTGGCCGGCGCTCACCCGGCTGCCGGGGTCGTCCGCCTGGCCGGCCTGGCGGGCATGGTGGCGGGGGCGTTCTCGATGGCCGCCGGCGAGTACGTGTCGATGAGCGCGCAGCGCGAGCTGATCGAGCGCGAGGTCGCCATCGAGCGCGAGGAGCTTCGCCGCCACCCCGAATCGGAGCACCGCGAGCTGGTGTCGCTCTACGTCTCGCGCGGTGTCCCGGTCGACGCCGCCGAGCAGGTGGCCACGGCCCTCGCCAAGGACCCGGAGCTGGCGCTCGAGGTGCACACCCGTGAGGAGCTCGGGGTCAACCCCGGCCGATCGGTTCGCCGCCGGCCGCGGCCGCGTCGTCGTTCGGCAGCTTCGCGCGTCGGTGCGCTGGTGCCCCTGCTGCCGTGGTTCTTCGGCAGCGGCACCACCGCCGTGGTGATCTCGATCATCCTCGGGGCGGTGGCCGCGCTGGCCGTGGGTTCGGCGCTGGCGTACTTCACCGGGCGTTCGCGGGTGCGCACCGCGCTGCGCCAGCTCGGCATCGCCGCGGTGGTGGCGGCGGTCACCTACGGGATCGGCACGCTGGTCGGAGTCCACACCGGCGCCTGAGGTGCCGTCGTCTCGGCGTGTTCGACGTTCTCGCCGAGCAGGAGACGGCGCTCCCGCGCTGCGCGCTCGAGGAGGAGTACGGCGCCGCGCTGGTCCTCGACCCCACCCGGGTTGCGGTCAACTTCGTCAGCACCATCGACGGGGTGGTCAGCTTCGGGCTGGACACCGACGACTCGCGAGCGGTCGGGGGAGGGGCGCTCGCGGACCGCACCCTGATGGCGATGCTGCGCGCGGTCGCCGGGGTCATCGTGGTGGGCGCCGGGACGCTGCGGGCCACGCGCAACCACCAGTGGACCCCGGCGGCGCTGGTTCGCGAGCGAGCCGGCGACATGGCCGCGCTGCGCGTCGCGGCCGGGCGGCCGCCGGAGCCGGCGGCACTGCTGGTCGTCAGTGGTCGCGGCGACATCCCGCGCGACGCCGACGCGGTGGCGCGCCCCGCCGTGCCCGTGCACGTGCTCACGGCCGGCGGGGTGATGGACGCTGCAGACCGCGCTTGAACCAGGATCCAGCGAGGCCGGTGGTCACGTCGCCGCCACCGCGATCGTCGACGCGGCCCGAGCGCTCAGCGGTGGCGGCCCGGTGCTGTGCGAGGGTGGACCGCACCTGGTCGGCACCCTCCTCGACGGTCATGTGCCCCTCGACCTCTTCCTCACCGTGGCACCGCAGCTGGCGGGCCGGGACGCAGCGCTCGACGGAGCGCCTCAGCCTCGTGGAGGGAGTGGCCCTTGCGCCGTTCTCGCGCCCAGGCCTGCTGCGCTCGGTGCGGCGCAGCCAGGACCACCTGCTGCTCCGCTACGCGATCGATCCCGCCCAGCGGGCCTGATCGATGCCGAGCGAAGGGTCTGAATCGCCCAGCGACGCCAGAGACCTACCCGAGGCGGCTCACCCGGCCAAGGCCGTCGTCCGCGACGGGTACGACCGAATCTCGCGCGCCTACCGCGACGACGTCGGGGCATCGAACACCGGGTACCCTCGGTGGCTTCGGACCTACCTTCTCCCTCGCCTGTCGCCGCCTGCGAAGGCGCTGGACCTCGGCTGCGGCAACGGCGTGCCGGCGACGAGGATCCTCGCAAAGCGGTTTCGACGTCACCGGAGTCGACATCTCGGCGATCCAGATTGGCCGCGCCCGCAAGTTGGTGCCAGCAGCCACCTTCATGCAGGCTGACATGGCGACCATTTCGTTTCCCACCGCATCGTTCGACGCGGTGGTGCGCTTCTTCGCATTGATCCATGTCCCGGTGGACGAGCAACCCCGAGATTCTTCGCCGAATCAGCGACTGGCTGGTACCGGGCGGCTTCTTCTTGGCGACAGTCGGGCACACGTCGTGGACAGGCACCGGCGAGTTCTACGGCACCACGATGTACTGGAGTCACGCATCGGCGTCCACGTACTGTGAATGGCTGGGCGGGGTGGGCATCGACGTGGTTGAGCGGGAGTTCATCGAGGAAGCACCGCACGGTGGCCACGAGCTGGTCTTCGGGTGCGCCGCTCGTTGGCGACGAGCTGACCGGATGCGCGGCGCCGGAACACAAGCTAACCGGCGGGGCTCAGCTGCTTCTCGAACCAGTGGTGGGCGTACGGCTCCGTGTTGAAGGCGCTGACCTCGGCGTAGCCCGCGGAGCGGTACAGGCTGATCGCTTCAGTGAGCGTCTCGTTGGTTTCGAGCCGGGCGACATTGGCACCATGTGCGATGGCGTGATGCTCGAGCTCCTCAAGGAGACGGCGACCAACTCCGAGGCCGCGCGCCGCCTCGGCGACCCACATGCGTTTGACCTCCACCGGCGCGTCATCGTGGAACTTGAGCGCCCCGCAGCCGACCGGGTCCGCGCCGGTCATCGCCACCAGGAGGAGGCCGGCGGGAGGTCGCAGCTCCTCGTCGTCGGCGGAGATGCTGCGCGCGGGATCGAAGCCGGCGTCGAATCGACGATCCAGCTCGGCGAAATACGCGGTCATGCAGTACCGCGCGCGCGGGTCGGCCGGGTCGATCGGAGCCACCTCGACCATCGCCGCAGTCAAGAGCCGCTCGACCTCGGCCATCGCGGCGACCAGGCGAGCACGTTGTTGCGGGCGCAGCGGCTCGAGAAGGGATGCGGCCAGCTCGTCGCTGCGTTGATCGAGCACAGCTCGTTCCCGCGCTCCCGCGGAGTCAGCCGGGCGATCCGAACCCGCCTGTCCGACCCCTTCGGACCGACCTTGACCAGGCCCGCGGCCTCGAGCGAGCGCAGGAGACGGCTGACATATCCCGAGTCGAGCCCGAGCTGAGCTCGCAGGGAACGCACGTCACGCCCTGGGCGCCGATCTCCCAGAGCAGCCTCGCCTCGCCGAGCGCGCGTCCCCGAGAGGAACCGGTCGTTGAGCGCGCCCACCCTCTGGGTCACGATCCGGTTGAACCGGCGCACCTGCGAGATGGCCCCGCGTCCATTCTCTGACTATAGTCAGGCAATTGAGATCGGCGGGCGCGGCCGGCATTCAGCTCGGTCAGGACGGAGGGGGCAATGGACTTCTCACTCGGGCCCGCCGGGAAGTCCTTCATCGAACCCCGGACGTGCTGCGCGCCATGCTCGTGGACCTATCCGGCGACTGGACCAGCGCTGACGAGGGACCGGGTACCTGGTCCCCGTACCAGGTCGTCGGGCATCTCACGTACATCGAGGAGCACGACTGGATCGATCGAACACGTCTGATCCTCGAGCACGGCACCACCCGGGTCTTCGAGCCGGTGGACCGAGAGGCCGGCTTCGCGCAGTTCAGCGGGTGGCAGTTGAATGACCTCATGGACCGATTCGCCGCGGTGCGGACGTCGAACGTCGAGTCGCTGGACGGCCTCGTCCAGCTGGGAGACCTGGACCGACGCGGCGTCCACCCGACCTTCGGCGAGGTGACGGTCAGCCAGCTGCTCGCCACGTGGGTCGTGCACGATCTGAATCACCTGGGTCAGATCGTCAAGACCATGGCCAAGCAGTACGCCGATGCGGTTGGCCCGTGGCGCGAGTTCCTGCCAATCATCGACGCGATCTGAGCGAACTGACTGGTCGGCCAGGCTGCGAAATGGCCGTCCGGCACTGTCGCAACTGCGTAGAATCCGGGCGCACTGTCGACAGGTGAGGACACCCGTGCATGCGTTGATTGCCACCGTGAGCATCGACCCCAGCAACGTGGAGGAGGCGAGGGAACAACTCCAGTCTCGGGTGGTTCCCGCTGTCAAGCAGGCGCCCGGACTTGTGGCCGGGTACTGGCTTGTCCCCAAGGAAGGGCGTGGTGCGATTCAGGGCTACTCGATGATCCTGTTCGACGACGAGGACAGCGCGCAGAAAGCACAGGAGATGGCGAAGCAATCGCCACTGTCCCCCGGCGTGCGGTTCGCCGGCTTCGAGATCCGCGAGGTCGTGGCCCACACGTAGGTGGCCGACGGCCGGGCGCCCACGGGACAGTGATCAGCGCGCGACGCCCTTTGCCCGCGCTGTAGTCAAGTCCTCGCTGAGGTTCGCCTCTTCTCGCGAGAGGGAACGCTGCTGCCACCCCTCGCGCTGAGGCGTCGGGAAGTGCAGGTGCGCGTGAAGCCACTCGAGGTCTTCGAACATGGTTGGACCAAACTCCGCCCGCCCGCTGGCAACCACTGTCTGGCCCAAGCTCCACCAGCCGCGGATCGAGCAAGCGCAGAGACCCGGCGTGTGAGAGGCGTCAGCGAATTGCGTCGAGGGAATGCGCTCCGCACTGGCCACCATTCGCCGAGATCTCCAGAGTTATCCGCTCAGGGAGTCGCTGAGCCGTTGGATCCGTTCGCCGAGCATGAATCGATGACCGTCGGGCGATCGCAACCCCATCTCCCGCCGCCCCCATGGCTCGTCGTCGGGGCTTTCAGGACTTCGGCTCGCTCTGACATTGCCGCGCGTGGTAGTCGTCCACGTTCTCGACGGTCAGGTACGCCAGTAACTGTGGTCCCCGAGCTCGGAGGCCGGAACGACATCGGGGCAACGACCCAGCATGAACGTCACGTTTCCCGCTCTGCAGAACGTCCAGTTGCCCGGGTCGGGGTCTCTCCGTTCACAGCCGAGCACGCGACTGAACCAAGCAGCGGTATGTCCAGGTCATGGACGGCAAGAACAGGGTCTGAGCTCAAGATCTTCATTCGTCAGCTCTGCCACCTGCGGACCGATCCCGCGGGGCGGGCTTACGGTCGGCATTGTCATTGCCGCCGCCGACAATCGCGCGTGCGAGGCCTCGGTCCCACAGGCCAGCATTCGTGAATGTACGCTGGCGCCGACGATGCCCGACGTTCGGAAGAGGGCGTGATTTGCCAAGGCAGGGAGGTCCGTGGTGACGACGATTCTGGTCGAGCCAGACGGCGGTGACCGCATCCATTGGCCACTGCAAGGACACGACTTCACCCTCAAGGTCGCGTCAGAGAGCGTCGGCGGCTCAGCTTGACAGAAGCCGTGATTCCACCAGGCAAGGGAGCTGGGCTGCACATTCACGAAGCGTCCGAGGAGTGTTGGTACGTACTCGACGGTGAGTACAATTCACGGTGGGTGACACCAAGTTCACCGCCGGACCAGGCGCGACGGTGTTAGTGCCGCGTGGAACTCCGCATGGGTTGCAGGCGGGAGATACCGGGGGACGGCATCTCACCATCTTCGCGCCTGGCGGGTGCGAGGTCGCATTCCGCGAGATCGGGGCGGCTCAGCAATCGGGAGCAACCGATCCCGACTTCTGGCGGCAGCTGGGCGAACGGACGCACACGAGATTCAATGTGGGGTAGCGTCACAGACGACCAACCGGGCAGGCGGAAACGCCACCACTGGCCCACGCCAGTATCCGTTAATCACCCTGAAGGGGAGATGCGCCCCGGTGGCCGGGCCAGGGTTAGCCTTACGTTTCTGCCTCCGCCATCGACCGTGGCAAGCGAGTGCGGGCGAACTGCATCGCTCCGCTCGGCACCATCCAGGGAAGGACTTCAACTCGGAATCGTCCGGCGGCGACCGCCGGGTCAGGGTGCTCGTCAATGAAATCACGGACCTGTCGGGATCGACCGCCAGATGCTCGAACCAACCGTCCTGTCAGGCGCACCGAGCAATGGCCCGGCAGCGAGCAGATAGCCCGCGTCGTGGAGGTCAGCGAGATACGACATATGCTCGTCTTGCAGAGCGTTCAGGGCGTCGTCCGCGAGAACGGGAGCGTCAGGGCGGAGGACCAGCAGAGTGATGGTGTAACGATCGAATTGCATTGCAGTCCGTCTCCTCGTGTAGCTTTCCCGACCACAAGACGTCCACGGATGGCATCCCCTGCGAATAGCTGCGTAACCTAGTTGAGGTCGTCTACCGGGCACGCTTGCCAGCTCACGCCAGCATGCGTCAACCACCCCTGGTGATCTTCTCGAGCCTCTCCAGGCTGGCGGTCATGACTTAAGTACCGAATTGGTCCCGTTAATCCACGCCCCGCCATCACGTAGGAGGTCCTCCGGCAAGGGGCCGTAGTCAAAGACCTCGGTGACGACGGTGGCGTCGTCACCGTCTGGAGTGAGGATGTACCCCCAGCGGTAGCCCGCAGGAATGCCGACCTTGGATGGATCATTGCCCTCAGCCCGAGAAGGGTCTCCGGGAGCCGGCCCCCAAAATATGCGCCGATCTGGCTCGAACTCCACCACATAGTTGAGCATGAGGTAGTCGTCTCCGAGCCGATGCATCTTCATGGTGAAGGTGTCGCCCACGTCGGCGATCGGACGGTCAGGACGGCACCGCGGAGCATGCCGGAACCGTCGAAATCCACGTGACGTTGCGGATTCGCCAGGAACTTGAAGATGAGGGCGGCCGGTGCTTCGATTCTGCGTGACACTTCGACCGACTTGCTTTCATCTGCCATCTCGTGTTTCAAGCGTGGCCCGCTGCACCGCCGTAATCCGTTCGGTGTCCTCCTAGAGTCGCCATAGCAGATCCAACTCCATCCAGCGCAAGATACCGCAGCGTCGGGCGGGGGTTCAGGGTAGAGGGAACGAGCCGCACACCAGCATCCCTTCCCCAGCGGTCGGATCCGGCCGTCTCAGATGCGCTCTGCCGCCGTCGTGAACCCGCCGCCCGACGTCCCGGTGTTGACCACCCCGCGCGGCTCCATGAGCAGCACCTGCGTCTCCTCCGCGGCGAAGGGACAGTGGTCGACGCCCCGGCCCACCACGTAGAGCTCGCCCGGCTCCAGCACTACCTCACCTTCCCGCAGCCGGATGGTCAGCCGCCCGCTGATCACCAGGAACAGCTCGTCCGTGTCCTCATGGGCGTGCCAGGTGAACTCGCCGAGAACCTTGACCAGCTTCAGCTCGTAGTCGTTGAGGTCGGCGACTATCTTCGGCTTCCAGTGCTCGTCGATGCGTGCCAGCTTCTCGGCCAGGTTGACCTTGGACGTGGCCATGCCGAAGTGTCGCACGGCGTCTCTGCTACGTGAATTTGACTTCCGCGCAGCCTCACAACACTCTCCCAGCCGTGGCACTCGCTGCATCAAACGGAGGCGAAAAAGCATGGCTGGTATGACCCGACGTCAACTTCTTGGCAGGTCCCTCGGGGCGGCCACCACGGGCGTCGCACTGGTCGGCGGCGGCGCCATGCTGCCCAAGCTGCTCGCCACCACCGCGGAAGCCGACACCATCCCGCGAGCGCCGCTTCGACCAGGTCAGACCTCGTCGTCCACGTGCGCCCGGGTCGTCCGGCGAGCTGCGCCTGATGAGCGGCAGCGGTGAGGTCGTCGTCAAGGACGCGCAACTCGTCTCGCGGCTGCGCCGCGCATCCGACCGCTGAGAGAACTCCCCTCAGCGGCCCACCACCCGCGTCGCCCGCGTGGCGGCGAACAGAAGAGGAACACACCATGTCTTCGCATCGTGAGGCGCCCGCAATCTCCAAGGACCCGGTCGCCGACAGCACCGACCTGTACGCATTCGTCAGCCCTGACGACACCGACTCGGTCACCATCATCGCCAACTACATCCCGCTGGAGCGGCCGGACTGCGGTCCCAACTTCTACGAGTTCGGTGACCGCGTCCTGTACGAGATCAAGGTGGACAACGACGGCGACGGCCGCGCCGACATCAGCTACCAGTTCCGTTTCCACACCACCGTGCACGACCCCGCGGGCCTGAGCAACAACTTCCTGTACAACGTCGGGCCGATCGGCAGCCTGACCTCGGCGAACTGGGTGCGGCGCCAGTCGTACTCGGTGACGCGCGTGCAGGGCGGCCACGCCACGGTCCTCGGGACCGACCTCGCCTGCCCGCCGTGCAACGTCGGACCGCGCTCGACACCGGACTACGACGACCTCGCCGAGGCCGCGGTGCACCACCTGGGCGGCGACATCCAGGTGTTCGCCGGGCAGCGTCGCGACGGCTTCTACGTCGACCTCGGGTCGGTCTTCGACCTCGGCGACCTGCGCCCGTTCCAGCCGCTGCACCTCATCTCCAGCTCGGCGCAGCTGGGCGTGGACGCCACCAAGCACGTCAACGTCCACACCATCGCCATCCGCGTTCCGCGCAGCCAGCTGGGACGCAACGGCAACCCCAACGCGATCATCGGCGTGTACACGTCGGCGAGCCGTATGCGCGCGACGGTCCGCGATGACGCGGGCGACGACGTCGACTCCGGCGCCTGGACGCAGGTCTCGCGGCTGGGCAACCCACTGTTCAACGAGGTCCTCGTCGGCATGACGCGCAAGGACCACTGGAACGCAGTCGACCCCGAGGACGACTCGCAGTTCATCGGCGGCGTGCAGCACCCCGAGCTGTCGACGCTGCTGCCCGTCCTCTACCCGGGCCTGGTCGCCGGCAAGCCGGCCTTCGACAACCTGTCCAAGTACACCAAGGCGCGCGCGGACCTCGTCGCCATCTTCCTGACCGGGATCCCGACGCTGTCGATCGGCAACCCCTCCACGTACACGGGGTCCGTGTACGCCGACCTGCTCCGCCTCAACATGGGCGTCGCGCCGTCGGCGCATCCCAACAACTTCGGCTACCTGGGCGGCGACTTCGGCGGGTTCCCCAACGGCCGGCGTGTCGCGGACGACGTCTTCACCATCGAGCTGCGCGCCCTCGCCGGCGCCACCATCCCCCTGGTCGATCCCACGTTCACGCCGGACCCGGCCGCCGGGCTGGTGACCGACCTGGTCAACTCGCTCGGTGACACGTCGCCGTACAACCCCGGTGCCAACCGCTTCATCTCCAAGTTCCCCTACCTCGGCCTGCCCCTGAGCGGCTACGCAGAGGTCTGAGAGCCGCGATGAGCGAGGAACCGATTGCACCGCAGCGACCGGCAGCGTCCTGCTCGACATCGGCGGCGACGTCGGGGCGCTGGTGGTGTACGTGGACGGCACGCTCGCCGGCCACGAGGTGGAGGCGCGCCCGGCCGGGCATGAGGCCCGGCGGGCGCACGCCTCGGTGCTCCCACGCAGTGGCGGCGACGACAGCGTGCACGCGGCGGTCATCCCCGGCCTGTCGGCCGGCGCGTACTCGATCTGGCTGGACGCCGCGCTGCCGTGGGGGGAGACGGTGGTCCGGCCTGGCCAGGTCACCGAGGTGAGCCACTTCGGCGACGGCTGACCCACCGAGCCGCGGTGGGACAATCCCGGTCGTGAACCTCCGGCCTTCGCGCGCGCTGGCCTGGCGCTCCGCGGTTGTGGTCGTCGTGGTCGTCGCCGCCCTGGTGTTCGCCATCCGTGGCACGAGCTCCGCGCCACAGCCCGCCGGCGTGTCCACCCAGCCGTCGAGCTGGGAGCTGCCCCGGCTGGACGGCAGCGGCACCCTGAAGCTGGCCGACCTCCGCGGCCACCCGGTCGTGGTCGACTTCTTCGCGTCGTGGTGCACCGCGTGCGCAGGCGAGCTCCCGGGGATGGCGGCGCTGTCGCACCAGCTGGCCGGCCGGGTCACCTTCGCCGGGGTCGACTCCCAGGAGAGCGGCGACGGCCTGGCCATGGCCCGCGGGACCGGCATTTCTGGCTGGCCGCTGGCACGCGACGTGGGCGGCACCCAGGCC
The DNA here is from genome assembly GCA_963717185.1 of Candidatus Dormiibacterota bacterium. Taxonomy (GTDB): domain Bacteria; phylum Chloroflexota; class Dormibacteria; order Aeolococcales; family Aeolococcaceae; genus Aeolococcus. The sequence goes on from CAVQVY010000022.1 coordinate 47,777, forward strand.
AGCGGCCTGCACGACGCGCTGGGCGCCCGCGGCATGCCTCTGACGGCCTTCTACGACAGCTCCGGGCGGCTGCTCACCGTGGTCTTCGGAGCGATCAGCGAGGACGACCTGCGCAGTCGGGTCCAGTCGCTGTACGGGGTCAGCGCCTAGGCGGGCTTGCCGCTCTCGCGCTCGGCCCGCAGCTCCGCTGCGAGGCGCTCCGCGGCCGGCGACAGCCTGTCCGGAAGGCGGACGACGATCTCGGCGATGAGGTCGCCGTGGCCGCTGCTCTGCAGCTTGGGCATGCCCAGCCCGCGCAGCCTCAGCCGCGAGCCGTTCTGGGTGGTGGGAGGGATGCGCAGCTCCGCGGTGGTGCCGCGCAGCGTGCGCACCGGCACCTCGCCGCCGAGCAGGGCGATGTCGAGCGGCACCTCCACCTGCTCGCGGAGGTCGCTGCCATCGCGGGTGAAGCGAGGGTGAGGGCGCACCCGGACGCGCACGAAGAGATCTCCGGCGCCGGCGCCCGCGCTGCCCGCCCCGCCCTGTCCCGCGGCGCGCACCCGGGCTCCGTCGGCGACCCCCGCAGGGATGCTGATCTCCACGCGCCGCGTACGTCCGGCGCCACTGAGCTCGATGGTGCGCTTGGTGCCCGTGTACGCCTCCTCGAGCGTGATCTCCGTGGTGCCCTCGACGTCGTCGCCGCGCCGCGGGGCGACCCGGGTGCGCGACCGCCTGCTCGTCCCGCCCGCCGACCGTCCGAACATCGAGTGGAAGAAGTCGGAGAACGGGTCCGCGTCCCCGAACATGCTCTCCAGCTCCTCGGGCGAGACCGTGCGGTACTCGACCTGCGGCCCTCCGCCGCCACCGAAGCCGCCCTGGGCTGCGCCGAAGGGGGAGGGGCCGGGGCGTCCCGCCTTGTCCCACGCCTCGTACTCGCGCCAGCGGGGCCCGACCTCGTCGTAGAGGCTGCGCTTCTTGGGGTCGCTGAGCACCTCGTTGGCTTCGTTGATCTCCTTGAAGCGGCGCTCGGCGGCCGGGTCGTTCTGGTTGAGGTCCGGGTGGTGCTTGCGGGCCGCCTTCCTGAAGGCGGCCTTGATCTCCTTCTGGGTCGCCGTCTTGGGCACCCCGAGGATGGCGTAGTAGTCCTGGAAAGCTGTGGCCACTGAGAGCGTTGTACCCGATCGCGAGCCGGCGCAAAACGACGGGGCGTCCGCGACCGGGCCGTGGGGCCGCGCTCGCTAAGGTCGTGCGGATGGCCGCGACCTCCGACGCGTCCGCCCTCGAGAGGCGTCACCCGATCCCGCATGGACCGCTCGACGTGGTCAGCACCACCTTCCCCCTGCGCCAGGGCACCGACGACCCCACCATCCGCGTGATGCGCGGCGAGGTGTGGCGCGCGCTGGGCACCTCCGCCGGTCCGGCGACGCTCCACATGCGCATCGACGGCGGCGAGCTGGTGGCCACCGCCGTGGGCCCGGGCGCGGAGGCGGCGCTCGAGCTGGCGCCGCGGCTCGCCGGTCTCGGCGACGACCCGGGCGCTCTGCGCGCACTCCACCCGGCCGTGGCCGAGGCCCGGCGCCGCAACCCCGGGCTGCGCCTCACCTCGGGGACGCCGGTCTTCGACGCCCTGCTGTGGGTGGTGATCGCGCAGAAGGTGGTCGGTCAGGACGCTCGCCGTGCCTACCGCGACCTGGTCGCCCGCGTGGGTGAGGCGGCGCCGGGTGGCCTGCGGCTGCCGCCCGATGCACAGACGGTCGCCCGCACCCCGTACTGGACCTTCCACGAGTGCAACATCGAGCGGCGCCGGGCGACGGTCATCGTCAACGCCGCCCACCACGCCGGCAGGCTCAATGCGCTCGCCGGCGTGCCCGCTGCCGAGGCGCGCCACCGCCTGCAGTCGCTGCCGGGCATCGGCCCCTGGACGGCGGCGGAGGTCACCTCCGTGACCCATGGCGACCCCGACGCGGTGCCGCTCGGTGACTACCACATCCCCAACGTGGTGGCGTACGCGCTCGCCGGTGAGCCGCGCGCCGACGACGCACGGATGCTCGAGCTGCTCGAGCCGTACGCCGGGCAGCGCGGCCGCGTCATCCGCCTGCTGATGTCGAGCGGCCGCGGCGCACCGCGGTACGGGCCCCGGCTGAGCCGGCAGGACATCCGCGCGCGCTGACCGGCCCACCGGGTCGTTGCAACTTGACCACTGAATTGTCATCAACCGGCCGGATCCGCCGCGATTCGCGACCTACGATGTCACGCAGTTGCAACGACGGGGAAACCGACCACCCGCACGGAGATCATGCACCTGCGCAGACATTCGAGCAAGGAAGGCTCAGTCGTCGAACCGGACGAGCCCGTTCCCCCGAGCGCCTTCATCGCCCTGGGCGCATCCCAGTGCGACGGGATGGGCTGCTCAGCGCGCACCGGCATTGCATGCGCGTATGTCGACCGGCGCGAGCGGCCCTGCCCGACGACGTGGTGCCCGAGCCACCGTGCGGTGTTCGAGGACGCGGTGTACTGCCCGCTGCACGCCGCAACGATGCGCGGGCTGCAGTGCGACTTCGGCGACTTTCCGCATCCCGACGTGGGCAACCGCGTTCCCGCGCTGGTGGCGTGGGTGTCGGCAACCGCGGAGGACGACGTCGTCGCCACCATGCAGAGCATCTGCCGCGACCGGGGCGAGGTGCTGGTCAGCGACCCGGTGCGTCGCGTGTTCCTCGGCCAGGAGCGCACCCGCACATGGGAGCGCGCCTGGAAGACGTGCTCGAAGGTGGGGGTCAGCGCCCGCGTCGCCATCGCGGTCGAGGAGGCGTTGCCTGAGGACGTGCTCGGCAAGGTGAACTCGCGCGTCGTCGCGCACATCCGCGCGCCGCTGGAGGACATCGGCAAGGAACCTCAGCTCGAGGTGGTCGAGTTCCTGTTCCGTGAGCTGGTCATGCCCATCGCGCTGGCGCTGGACTGCTCGGCAGCAGGGAAAGCCGATGGATGCAGCACCGCCCGAAGGAGAACGCGGGCTCGTCGGTGAGCGCGCCGCCGAGAGGATGACGGCGGGGCGGTGACAAGAAAGGTCCCAGGGGCCTCGGTGACCCCTGGGACCTTGGATTCGTGAGTGGACGGGGTTACGGCGCGCTGGGGAGGTTGGTGCCCGCGCCGGCGCAATAGCCCGCGCCGCCCGCCGCCTCATTGCTCCACAGCGCCTGGACCGGGAAGGTCTGCCCCGGCTTGCCGTTGTTGTTGCCGACGATGGTGCCGATGCTGCCCGGCACTCCCGGGACGGGCTCGGGTCCGGCTCCGGTCACCAGCCACACCGGGTCAGCGCCGACCCATGCGCACTTGTCACCGTTCTCGTACTGGTTGATGTCGTACCAGGCGCCCAGCGAGGTGCCGTTCGGCGCCGGGTCCTCGGCGCCCGGGTCGGTGACCGTCTCCTCGATCTCGTGGCCGAGGACGATCGACTCACCGTCGAGCTTGCCCGACGGCCCGGCGTTCACGCTGTTCTCACCGCAGCCGGTTCCCTGGCTGAGGATATAGGGCATGTTGGTGAACGAGACGTTCGGGGTGACGTTGTTGTAGATGCCGTTCTCGATGCCGGGCTCGGTGTAGTCATGCCATGCGCAGTAGCCGGCCGACTGCGCCGCCGGGTCCGAGAAGTTCTGCGGCTGCACGACGATGATCTGGCTGTCGAGCAGGTCCTTCACCCGGAAGTGCTGCACCCCGCGCGCAGCCTCCTGGGCGATCTCGGTGTACGTCATCTTCGGGTCGATGGGCGAGCTGTTGTCGTACACACGCCCTTGAGCTGGTTGACCGGGTTCTGGATGTACGTGTTGTAGGCCTGGCCGGCCGAGTCCTTGCGGGTCTCGTAGTACTGGGTCTGGACGCCCGCCCACGCGGTGCCGCCGAGCTGCTTGGCGAAGTTGAGCATGCGCAGGCCGGCGCCGTCGGGATCACAGGGCACCGGGTCGCCGGCAGGCCGTGTTGCGCACGAGGTGCTGAAGGCTCCCTTGTCACCCCAGCCGTAGAAGACCAGGTAGATGCTGGGGTTCACCTGCACATGGCCACCGAAGTACGCCATGTTGCCGGGCCAGGGCTCGCCGGCAGGCGGGGCCGGCGGCACGCATCCCGGGATCGGCGACGGCGGCGACACCGGAAGGCACGCCAGCACCGGTGGCGGCTGGATGGCCGGCTTGATCACCGTCGTGTTGCCGTTGATGGCCGCGGTGTTGGCGATGTTGTACATGACCGCCGGCTCGTGGGCCCGGGTCGCCGGGGTGGCAGCCGACGCTGCGTTGTGAGCGGTTCCCTGCAGCCCCAGGGCCGCGACGGTCGCGATCCCCGGGACCAGCAATGCGATGCGCCGTTTCACGTCGTCTCCTCGAATGTCGGGTGTCAGCCGCCGGAAGGGGGCGGTCTTCGGTAATAACGAGCCCAGGCGGCAAAACTTTCGTGGCGGGGCGTTGCCGGACGAACAGATGTTCGCTACACTTCGGCCACCGTGGCCACCGTCCTCGACCCTGTCGCCGACGCCCTCGCCCGGCTGCGCGCCAGCGCGACCGTCGAGGGCCGGATCGTCCACGAGGAGCTGATCCCGGCCGAGGTTGCGCCGAGTACGCGGAGTGGCCGTCGGAGCTCGACCCGCGGCTGGTCGCCGCGCTCGCCAAGCGCGGCATCGACCGTCCCTACATCCACCAGGCGGAGGCGATGGAGCACGCGCTCGGGGGTCGCGACGTGGTCGTGGTGACGCCGACGGCCAGCGGCAAGACGCTGGCGTTCGCAGTCCCGGTCCTCGACGCCTGGCTGCACGACCCCGACGCGCGCTCGCTGTGGCTGTTCCCCACCAAGGCGCTGGCCCAGGACCAGCTCGCCGGGCTCCAGGACATCGCCGTCCACCTCCCCGAGGGCCTGCGCGCCGCCACCTACGACGGCGACACCGCGCCCGGCCTGCGCAGGGCGGTGCGCACCGACGGCAACATCGTGGTCACCAACCCCGACATGCTGCACAGCGGCATCCTGCCGCACCACACCAGCTGGGTCCGCCTCTTCCAGCACCTGCGCTACATCGTCATCGACGAGCTGCACGCCTACCGCGGGCTGTTCGGCTCGCACCTCGCCAACGTGCTGCGCCGCCTGCTGCGGCTGTGCCGGTTCTACGGCAGCAACCCCACGGTCATCGCCTGCAGCGCCACCATCGCCAACCCGCGCGAGCTCGCCGAGAAGCTGCTCGAGCGCAAGGTCGAGCTCGTCGATCGCAACGGCGCACCCGCGCGCCGCGCGGCGGCTGTGGTTCTGGAACCCGCCGCTGGTCGACGGCACCATGGGCGTGCGCCGGTCGGCAACGCTCGAAGCGCGCAGGTTGATGACGGAGCTGCTCACCAGCAACCTGCAGACCATCGCGTTCACGCGCAGCAGCGTCCAGCGTCGAGGTGCTGCTCACCTACCTGCAGCGGCTCCACCCGGCGCCACGCGAGGGCGGCCCGGCCCCGGTGCGTGGCTACCGCGGTGGCTACCTGCCGCTGGAACGGCGCGCCATCGAGGCGGGGCTGCGCGACGGCAGCGTCCGCGGCGTGGTCAGCACCAACGCGCTCGAGCTCGGCATCGACATCGGCAACCTCGATGCTGCCATCCTTGTCGGTTACCCGGGCACCATCGCGTCGACGTGGCAGCAGCTCGGCCGCGCCGGGCCGTCGCGACACCGAGTCGCTGGGCGTGTTCATCGCCAGCGACTCACCGCTCGACCAGTTCCTCGTCAACAACCCGCGCTACCTGCTCGAGGCGCCGCCCGAGCACGGCCTGGTCAACCCCGACAACCTGCTGGTGCTGGGCGGCCACCTCCAGGCGGCGGCGTTCGAGCTGGCCTTCGAGGTCGGGCGAGTCGTTCGGTGCGCGCGGGCGTCGACACGCACCGGCGCACTGCTCGACCTCTTCCGCGACGACGGCCTGGTGCATCGCAGCGGCGTCGCGCTACCACTGGTCCGCCGACGCCTTCCCCGCCGAGGCGATCTCGCTGCGCCGCGCCGCCGCCACCAACGTCGTGATCATCGACACCTCCACCGGCGCCGGCGGACCGGGCCAGGGACCGCAGGGGCCGTGGGCGGGGAGTGGGGGAGGGCGCCCGGGCAGCGACGGCCGGGTGATCGGCGAGGTGGACCAGTTCGCCGCACCCGTGCTGGTGCACGACGACGCCATCTACCTGCACGAGGGCCGCCAGTTCCACGTCGAGCGTCTCGACTGGGAGGAGAAGCGCGCCTACGTGCACCCGGTCGACGTCGACCACTTCACGCTCGCCGAGACCCGCACCACTCTGCAGATCCTCGAGCGCTACCAGGGCCCGGACGGCGACGTCTGCCGCGTTCGCTCGGAGAGGTGCGCGTGAGCCGGCTTGCGACCATCTACAAGAAGGTGCGCTTCCTCACCCACGAGACCATCGGGGCGGGGCCGATCAGCCTGCCCGAGCAGGACCTCCACACCATCGCGGCGTGGGTGGCGTTCGACCCGCAGAGCCTGCGCGGCATCGACCGCGCGCAGCTCGACGCCGGGCTCAGTGGCCTCGCCGCGGTGCTGCACTCGGCGGCCTGCCTGCTGTGCATGTGCGACCCCCGCGACATCGGCACCCAGGCCCAGCTCCGCGCCGGCCCGTCGCCCGCCAAGGTGCTCGGCACGCCAACCGCCGACACGGCGCCGGCCGCGGCCGAACCGCAGGAGTTCACGCCGGGATGGCGCCCGGCAGGCGCAGGCAGCCCCATCGCGCAGGAGGTGGGCTGGCCCACGGTGTACATCTACGACGCGGTGGCCGGCGGGGTGGGGTTCGCCGAGCGCTGCCACGAGCGCGGCGCCGAGCTGGTGCAGATGGGCACGCAGCTGGTCAACGGCTGTGCATGCGAGCTGGGCTGCCCGTCGTGCGTCGGGCCGGGGAGAGCGCACGTCGACGCCAAGGCGGCGACGCTTCACCTCCTCGGCCTGGCGCGCTGACCCCGGTCGCCGCGCTACGGTCACCCGCATGCGCACCAAGACCGTCCCCGCCGCGCCGCCGCCACCTGCGCTGCGCCGGCCGCTCCGCTCGCCGTCGGCGATCGCCGCGCGCCTGGTTCGCCTCGACCCCGCGTTCGAGGCGGTGGTGCGTGCCGCCGGCCCGTTCGCGCCGCGAGCGCCCGGCGACGACGCATTCAACGCCCTGGCCCGGGCCATCGCGTACCAGCAGCTGGCGGGTCGCGCGGCCGCCGCCATCCACGGGCGGTTCCTCGCGCTCTACGGCCCCGAGCCGCGCCGACACCCGCCGCCGTGCTGGCGACGTCCGTCGAGAGCCTGCGTGCCTGCGGCCTCTCCGGCTCCAAGACCGCCGCGCTCATCGACCTCGCCATCAAGTTCACCGACGGCACCATCCCGTTGAGGGAGCTGGCGACGATGCCCGACGAGGAGGTCGATCGCCCGGCTCACCGCGGTCCGCGGGGTGGGACGGTGGACCGCCGAGATGTTCCTGCTCTTCGAGCTGCGCCGGCCTGACGTCTGGCCCGTCGACGACTTCGGGGTGCGCAAGGGCTGGTCGGTCATCCACGGGCTGGCGGCGATGCCGACGCCGAGGGAGCTCACGACGCTCGCGGACTCGCTGCGACCGCATCGGTCCGCGGCTGCCTGGTACTGCTGGCGGGCGGTGGATACGCTGACCCCCTGAGCTCCGTGGCGGCCATCGGGCCGGGCGTCGCTTTGCGGCGGATCACCTGCGAGCGAGCACCCCGCCAGCGGATCAGCCGGGTCCGGGTGGTCACCGCCGGGAGGTACTCGAGGCGGGCCAGGGGCGACCGGGCAGCCGCCCCCGTGCGCCGGCGCGAACGTCGCCGGCGCAGCCCGTCAGCGACGAGCAGGATCGCCACCGTCAGGCCGAGCGCGACCGCGAATGCAAACAGAGCGAGCGACAGTTGCTCGCGGTCACTGGGAAGCACCGCGCCCGCGACGGCCGCGAGGACGGCGACCGACCACGCGATCGTGGCGGCGGTGAGAGCACGTCCCATGCGCTGATCTTACGGGCCTGCAGGCCGCCTTTCGCCCGCCGGACGGGGCATGCTGAAGCGGCGGTGAAGGAGCCCCTGTGGGAGCGGCCGGCGGGCGAACCGCCAACCGCTCCGCAGGAAGGGGGATGCAGCTTGCGCTGCCCTCGCAGTATACGAGGCGAACCCCTTCGGTCCAACTCCTGCAGAGGGGACTCGGCGCGAGCGCGCCGCCCGCGCCAAACCGGGAGTACCCCGGAGTCAGGGTTGCGGCGCGTGTTCAGGGTGTATGACCGCTCCGGTGATGTCCAGGCCGGTGGCAGTCGGAGCTGTTTCGAGCTTCGAGGTGTTCTTTGAATCGTCCGCACGCCAGGTGGCTGCGATCGTGGCGCTGACCACCGGCGACGCCGCGCTCGCCGAGGACGCCACCCAGGAGGCGATGACCCGCGCCTACGCGCGCTGGGACCGGGTGTCGAGGCTCGACCGGCCCGACCTCTGGGTCACCCGGGTCGCCGCCAACCTGGCGATCGACGCGTGGCGCCGCCGGCGCCGCGAGGTGGGCCTGGCCGCAGTCACCGCCGCCACGCCCCGCGACGAGATCCGCTCGCTGTGGGTGCGCTGGGCGATGGAGCGGATGACCCCGGAGGACCGGCTGCTGCTGATCCTCCGGCACCGCGACGGGCTCTCCGTCGAGGAGATCGGCGAGCTGACGTCGAAATCCCCACACACCGTCACCAAGTACCTGAAGCGGGCGCGGCGCCGGTTCCGCACGGTCGCGAGCGAGGGAGACGAATGAGCGACATGCGCGACGACCTCGACGAGCTGGGCCGCCGCCTCTGGCCCACCACCGACGCGCTGCGGCCCGGCGCCGGCGAGGCGGCCCCGCGCTGTGGCGGTTCGAGCCGCTGGTGACGCTCGCGGCCGCGGTGCTGCTCATCGGCGTCATCGGCGGCGCGGTGGTGCTGGGCCGGTCGCTCTCGTCGCACACGCCGGCCCCTGCGGCACCGAGCGTCTCGCCGCCGGTCACGCCGACATCCCCGGCGGCGTCCGTCGCACCGTCACCTTCTCCGACGGCGATCCCGACGCCTCACGTGATCGTCTGGGCAGTTGGCGGGCCATCGGACACGGTGGTCCGGGTCGGGTCGGCGTCCGGTGGGTTTCACACCGTGGCGACCATCCCGGCGAGCGCCAACGCCGCCGTGCTCGGGGCGGGCGGCCACCGCGTCCTGCTGTGGGAGGTGAGCAACGGCCACCTCTACGACGTCGACATCGACACGGGGGCCGTCACCGACCACGGCGGCGCGTCCAGGCAACGGTTCTATGGCGCCGCGTTCTCACCCGACGGTTCGCAGGTGGAATACGTGCGCTGGACGTCCGCCAGCGACGCACAGCTGCTCCGTCTCGACTTCACCAGCGGTGTCATCACCTCGCTGCAGCGCTACGGCTCCGGAGTAGCGGATGTACCAGAGGTGTGGTCGAACGGCGGTGTCGCCGCCAGCCGCCGGTACCTGCCCAACGCGGACAGTCCGGAACCCGGGTTCGCGATTCTCGACCCGTCCACCGGGACCACCAGGGCCACCACGGACTCGCCGATGCGGTCATGGGCGATTGCAGCCGATGGCGTCCATGCAGCCCTGGGCACGTCCTCGCCTCCGGACACTCCGGTCAGCCCGGGAGTGCTGTCGACGGTGGTCATCGGCACCGCTCCGAGGGTTGCCGTCCAGGAGAACAGCAACCACTTCATCCAGGTGCAAGGCATCAACCCGGACGGGTCCACCGCTCTGTTCAGCGACGAGCCAACCATGGGCGGGTACGCCGGGATCACCCTCAGCCCCGACTACGGGGTGTTCACCCTGACGGACGGCCACCGCACCCAGATTGCGCACTTCAACGGGAGCGTGGCCGGTTACCTGGGGGCGGCGTACCTCAACACCACTGATTTCGTCATCGTGGACGAGACAGCCGCGCCGGCTGGGACCACGGCCACGCTGCTGCACAGCACGGCCGGCGGGCCGCTCACATCGCTGGACACCGCCCCCGGCAGCACCACCGCGGTGTACGTGGTGACCGGCCAGTAGCCGACCACGCCCGCTCACGTTGTCCCCCCGATGTCCCTTGCGGACGAACACCTGTTCGCTACCCTTCTCGCATGCTCCGGATGCCCCTTCCCGCTGCTTCCAGCCCCGAGTTCCGGGCGCTTTCCTCCGCCATTGACGCGCTCGTGGCGCAGTTCCCTCACGTAGCCGCCGACCACAACGCCTTCGACCGCACGCTCGCCGACCGAACTTTCTCCCACGACGCCGAGCCACGCACTCACGACGAGCTCGGCGAGGACCTCCGTCTGACCCGCGCGCTGATCAACCGTCTCGAGCTCGTCTTCGCCCGCATCGCCGATCGCTTCAGCGTCACCACCGTTCCCGACCTCGACGACAGCCCGTCCTCATGGATCCGGCACGAGTGCCGCATGACCAGCCGCGCAGCCATCACCGCTCTCCAGGTCGGCGAGCAGGAGGCCCAGTTGCCGGCGACCCTCGACGCCTTCCTTGAAGGACGCATCGGCTTCGCCCACCTCGGGCTGATGGCGCAAACCGCCGAGTTCGCCGCCACCCGGTCGGTGCCCCAGCGGTTCGACGAGCGGGCGCTGCTCCCGTCCGCCGAACGCGACAACGTCGCGCGCTTCCGGACCAACTGCCTCCACGCCGAGCACGCCATGCACGCCGCGTCGTGCGTGGCCGCCCAGGTCGACGAGGTTGAATGGAGACGACTCCGCCTGCGGCCCGGCGAGAACGGCACCCTGACCCTCTCGGGATTCCTCGACGCCGAGGGTGGCATGCTCGCTCCGCACCGCCCTCGAGCCGCTGGCACGGCGCAGTGGCCCGGACGAGTATCGAAGCCGTGACCAGCGTCTCGCCGACGCCCTGGTCGAGCTCGTCGCCCACCGCCTCGACACGGGTGCCGTCCCGGCCCGAGCCAGCCAGCGCTCCCACCTCCAGGTCACCTGCAGCCTCGAGACCCTCCAGGGCCTGCGCGGCGCCCCGGCCGGGGAGCTCGAAGGAGGCGCAACCATCCCGGACGCCACCGTCCAGCGCCTCGCCTGCGACGCCACGATCTCGCGCGTGCTTCTCGACGCCGAGTTGGCGGTGATCGATGTTGGCCGAGCGCAGCGGGTGGTGCCAGGGGCGACGCGCCGTGCACTCAACGTCCGCGACAAGGGCTGCCGCTGGCCCGGGTGCGACCGCAGCGCTTCCTGGACCCAAGCCCACCACATCGTCCATTGGACGTGGGGCCGCGGGCCGACCAACGTCGACAACTTGGTCCTGCTCTGCCACCGCCACCACTGGATGGTCCACGAGCGCGGCTTTCAGATCATCCGCACCGACCAGAACGAGATCATCACCGTCCCACCACCCCCGGACTTCATCTCGCGAGCGAGGCCGCCCACCGCGCACGCCGCCTGACGGGGACCCGGGTCGCCTGCCAGCTGACGGGACCCGGGTCGCCTGCCAGCTGACGCCATCCCGGTCGCCTGACAGGTGGCGCGACCCACGCAGCGCCAAGTTCCCACCCTGTTGCCAAGCGAACAGGTGTTCGGTACCCTGCGCGCGTGATCGACGCCAGGGCGGCCACCGTCAATGCACTGCGCGCGCGCATCGCCCAGCTCGGCGGCACTGGCGCGTCCGCCCGCCGCCCGCGACCGCCCGAGCCGGACCTGACCGAGCGCGCCGCGGACCTCGGCTTCCATCCCCAAGACACGGCGGCCGGGACCACCTTCGTTCGCCGCCTCACCGTCGACCTGCGCCCCTTCCTCGCCGCCGCCGGCCTGTCGCCGCGCCCCGCCGGTCGCCGACCTGCTCGCCCTCCTCGGCCACCCCTGCGCCGACGACGGTCCGGCGTGGGTGAGCGGCGAGGGGGTGGGCGTGCTCGACATCGAGAGCCTCGGCCTCCATGGCAGCGGCGTGCTGGCGTTCCTGGTCGCGCTCGGCGTCCAGCGCGGCGACGAGCTCGAGGCCGAGCAGTTCCTGCTCGTCGACCCCGGCGGCGAGGCGGCGATGCTCGCAGCCATCGCCGAGCGGATCGCAAAGCCATCGGCTCTGGCTCACCTACAACGGGCGCAGCTTCGACATCCCGGTCCTCGCCGCTCGCTGCACCATCAACCGCCTCGACCCGGCCGGCGTCGAGCCACGCCTCCACGGCGACCTCCTCGGCCCCGTCCGCCGCCTCTTCCGCGAACGGCTCGGCGCCTGCACGCTCCGCCACGCCGAGATGTCGCTCCTCAACCACCACCGGGTCGACGACGTCCCCGGCATCGAGGCGCCCGGCCGCTACCGCGCCTGGCTGCGCGGGGCACCGCCGTCGGTGGTCGCCGGCGTCGTCGAGCACAACCTCCAGGACATCGTCAGCACGGTCGTGGTCGGGGCAAGGCTGGCGGCGCACGTCACCGGCGAGCGCATCCGCCCCGCCCATGCCGCCGACCCGTACCACCTCGCCCGCCACCTCCAGCGCCACGGGCTCGCCGACGCCGCCGAGTTCGAGCTGCGCAGCGCCATCGACGCCGGCATCGACCCCTGGGCGCGCCGAGCCGCGCACCGCCTCGCCGTCGTCCTGCAGCGGCGCGGCGACATGGACGAGGCGCTCGAGCTGTGGCGGCGCCTCCACCTCGAAGACCCGCGCGACCTCCGCGCCGCCCGCGGCTACGCGATCCGGCTGGAGCGCCGCGGCGATCTCCTCGCCGCGCTCGAGGTCTGCCGCACCGTGCGCCAGACACGCAGCGAGCTGGGCCGCTGGTGGTCGCGGCTGCGCGGTGGGGGAGAGGAGGGCGACGTCGAATGGGAGCGCCGGGAAAACCGTTTGCGCCGCCGTTGCGTTCGTAGAATGCCCGATGTTGCAGCAGGAAACGACGCCGCCGCAGACGCCCGACCCGGCGAGGCTGACTCCACCAGCGGCATCGGCTCGCGCGCACTGCGCTTCACGATCCTCATCCTCATCGCGCGCATCCTCTCGCGGGTTCTCGCGCTCGTCGCCGTCGTGGAGATCGGCAACGCGCTGGGCGATTCCCGGTTCGGCCAGCTCCAGACCGCGGTGACGTACACCGCGCTGGTGGGGGCGATCACCGATGTCGGCTTCACCGCGCTGTACGTGCGCGAGGGCGCGCGAGAGCCGCATCAGCTGACCCGCTACTTCAACAACGTCGCCTCGATCAAGCTGTTCCTGGTGGCGATCTCGCTGCCGATCCTGGCGGCGTGCCTGTGGTTCGCGGGCATCGAATCCCTGCTGCTCCCCGCGTTCGCCCTGCTTGTCCTGAGCGGCTACTCGCTACTCCTGCGCAGCACCCTGTACGCGCTGCAGCGCCTCAACTTCGAGATCGCCGAGATCATCCCCGAAACGGCGGTGATCCTCGGCATGGCGCTGATCGGCGCCCACATCCACGCGGGCACGGGCTTCTTCCTGTGGGCGTACGCCGCCTCGTCCGGGTTCGCCACCGTCTACTTCATCGTCGTGCTGCTGGGCAAGCGTATCCTCCGGCCGCGCTGGGCGCTCGAGATGGGTCTCTTCCGCGTGTGGGTGCGCGCGGGCATCCCGCTGGCGATCACGTACCTGCTCACCACGGTGTACTTCAAGCTCGACGTCCCCATCCTTCAGCACTATCCGCTCCTACACGGAGGTGGGCTGGTACACGTTCGCGTACCGGCCGTTCGAGGCGCTGCTGTTCATCCCGGCGACGCTGCGCACCGTCGTGTTCCCGGTGCTCTCGATCTACTACCGAAACGCGCCCAACCGCGTGCTGGCCTCCGCCGACAAGCTGTTCAAGGGGCTGGCGATCATCGGCTGGCCGATCACCGTCGGGCTGTTCCTCCTCGCTCCCCAGGTCATCGACCTGCTCAGCAGCCAGTTCCAACCGAGCGCGGACGCGCTGCGCATCCTCGCCATCGCTGTGGTGTTCATGTTCGTCGACAACACGTTTCCTGCCGTCCTCAACGCAATCGACAGGCAGAAGCTGTACGCATACGTCGCTCTCAGCGGCCTTGTCGTCAACTTCAGCCTCAACATGATCCTCATCCCGCGCTTCGGCTACATCGGCGCCAGCTGGGCGACGGTGGCCACGGAGATGGCGCTCGTGTGCACCGGGCTGATCGCGCTGCATCGCGTCCTCGGCGGCCTCCACGTGTGCGCAGTTGCTGGCGCCCGTTCATCGCCGGCGCGGTCATGGGTCTGGTGGTCTGGCTCATCAACCCCCACGGTCGCCTGGCCCTCCTCGCGGTCATCGCCCTCGGCGCGGTGATCTACGCGGTGATGCTGGTCATCCTGCGCACGGCCGACGAGGAGGAGAGAGCGATCCTCCGCGCGCACGCTGCGCCGCTCGTGAAGCTCCGGGGCTGGTCCCTCGTACGCCGCGCCGCTCCTGAAGCCCGGGCGCGGTCGTCTCGACACATCGCCAGGAGGCCTCGAGTCACCGTTCGGCAGCGGCAACCCCGCGGGGACCCGGTCCGCGACCCCGGGCCCCGGCCTCGCTCCCGCCGGTCCCCGGTCGATGTCACCCGGATGCAGTCGGGTCGGCAACCTGGGCGCTGAAGATGATCGCGCCCGACGTGCGATCACGGATGAGGAAGAGGAAGGGGTGATTGAAGGTGACGACGGTGACGTGGGTCGGCCCCGCGCCTCCCAGGCCGCCGACCAGCGTGGCGGCGGCCGCGGTTGTCCCCACCTCGTCCACCTTCATCAGGGCCCGCTGCATGACCAGGCCCACATGGATGTCCCTCATGTGGTCGATGCCGCTGAAGTCGGCGCCCGTGTCACTGAATGCGGACGACATCCCGAGCGCCTGGAGCATGGGGATCAGCGACTCCTGCGACGAGATATCGAACTTCGGCAGGGTGAGGTCCACGTCGTCCCTCGTCACCAGCTTCTGCTCGATCCCGGTGAGCGTCGCGGGGGTGAGGCCGGCGACGAAGGAGCTGATGGACTGCGACGTCGGCATGATGATGTCGGCGACGTAGTGGCCCCCCACGTACGGCTTCTCCAGGGCGGTCACGCCGCCGCCGCTGTACGTGGGCAGGGTGACCAGCTCTGCGCGCATGAGCTGGGTTGTCACCCTGCTGTTGTCGGCCCGGTAGAAGGTGCCGGCCGACGTGTTGTTGAGGATGAAGGGATCCAGCCAGTGCGCGTCGAAGTAGATCGCGTCGGCGATCACCAGCTTGAGCGGTGCGACGTCGCTTGCGCTCACCACGCTCGGGATCATCCCGTGGGTGGCGTCGCTGACCCACTTGTTGATCGCAGCCGCAGCGCCGTGCGGGTCACCGGTGAAGTCGACCTGGCTCGACGGCGCCGCGAAGTTGTTGACCAGCGTGTTGAGGAACGATGTGTCGAAGGGCAGTCCCTGCTGCAGCCACAGGGCGTTGGCGACGTCGAGTGAGATGTGGTCGCTTGATGCGGTGGCCAGCAAGCTCGCGTCGAACTGCTTCCACGCGGCGGCCTGCATCTCCGGCGTGACGCCCGCGTTGTGCAGCACGGTCGCGATCTCCGCTTGCGTCGTGCCCTTGGCACCCAGCTCCAGCATCGCCAGGGCGGTCGCCAGGCTGTAGGCAGAGTCAACGAAGTTGGCACTGGGCCGGCTCAGCTCGAACTCCCTGCAGCAGGTCCACCGTGAACGCGTTGTTGTCCTGGGGAGGCACCAGGGCGTCGGCCGGGCTGACGGTGATGCCGGCGAGCAGGTCGGCCGGTTCCCGGCGTGTCTGTCGGGGTAGGCGCAGTCGTCGTGCGGATGGTCGCTTTCGGCGACGCGTTCGGAGACGTGGCGGTCGCGCCACAGCCGGTCGCCAGGAGCGCCAGCAGCACACCAAGGGCCGCGACGCCGCGCCGGCGTGCCGCGGCGCGCGACGGTCGCCTGCCGGGGCTGGTTGTACTGGTCCATGGGCATCGCCTTCCCCTCAGGCGTTAGCGCGTGCGTCATGTCTCTGCAAACGTGCGCCCACGTCGGGGGTTACGCGAGTGCCATGGGGACCGCCGCAGAGGGTGATGACCGCGTCCCAGGCCAGTGTCAGCCCCGCCTCTGCGGCGGCCGACCGCGGCGCCAGCACCCGCCGACCGCCCGGGCTACGGACCGCCGGGTGCCGCGCTCGAGCTCGGCACCGTCGAACTGCTCGACGCCGTCGACACGCCGCTGTTGTCCCACTGCGCGAAGGGGATCTGCCAGTCGGCCTCGCCGTTGGTGATGTCGGCGATGTTGCCGGTGTGGCTGATCACCACGACGTCCCCGGGCAGCGAGTAGTTGTAGAAGATGATCGCGTGCGGGGTGCTGAGGTTGACGCACCCGTGCGAGACGTCAGCGAAGCCCTGCGAACCCTCCGACCACGGCGCCGCATGGATGAAGAACCCATTGGTCGAGACCGCGGTGTCCCAGTAGACGTAGTCGTGGTAGTAGTTGACGTTGCCGGGGTGACACGCCGCGCCGCCGAAGGTGCCGCAGGAGTCCATCATCACCTTCTGCGTCTTGTAGAGCACCACCAGGGTGCCCTCGAGAGTGCGGAATCCGGCCTTGCCGAGGCTCACCGGCCAGGTGTCCACCAGCTGGTCGTTGGTGTACACCTTCATAGTGTGGGTGGGGTCGTCGATCATCGACACGTGCTTGGCGCCGACCGTGAACGACTTGGTCCAGCTCGCCAGCCCCCAGACACCGTTGCCGGCATTGACCCCGTGGAAGTTGGCCGTGACCGTCACCGTGGTGCCGCTCTGCCAGTACACCGCGGGCCGGTAGTGAAGGTCGGAGCCGTCGAACCAGTGCCAGCCGCCGTCCTGTGGCGGGTTGGAGACGACGTGCAGCCGCTGTACGAGCGCGGCGCGCTGGGCCTGCGGGACAGAGGTGTTGAAGTGCAGGTCGATCGGCTCACCGACGCCGACGGTCGAGCCGTCGTCCGGGGTGGAGGTGGTGAGCAGGCGGGACGCCACCGAGCCGACCGTCGAGAACGAGGCAGCGGTGGTGGTGTGGGTGCCGCCGGGGCCGCTGGCTGAGGCGGCCACCTGGTACTGGGCGGCGGGGTCGAGGCCGTCGGTCGCCGTCCAGGTGCGCCCATCGGAGGAGTACTGGCCAGGAAGAGCGGCGCCGCCGATCTTGGTGACAGTCACCGTGGTCAGGTTGCCGGTGCTGCTCGACACGGTCACCGGCGCGTCCAAGGCCACTCCGGCAGAGTGGTCGGCGGGGGTGACGGTGACGTTGGGCGGAGCGGCCGCGAGCACTGCGTTGGGGGTCCCGTTGGTGACCGGGCCGATCCCGGCGGCGGGCGACGAACAGCCGGCGAGAACCGCCACGCCGCCGAACGTGGCGGCGAGCACGAGAATTCGCCTGGAAGTCATCAAATGGAACCGTACCATGCGTTCACCGATCGAAGCCGCGCGGAAGTACATATGTGCGCAGACCCATTCTGACAGAACGTCCGCGGGACCCTGATGGTTCCACTGATCCCAGCGGCGGGGCTGGTTCCACCGGTTCCAGCGACGCGGCCACGACGCCGACCATCTCGATCGCCGAGCTCGCCCGCCTCCTCGCCGGTGCGGACCCGCCGGTGCTGCTCGACGTGCGCTGGAGCCTTGGCGGCCCTCCCGGGATCGGGGACTACCGGCGTGGCCACCTCCCCGGGGCGCGATTCGTGGACCTCGACGCGGAGCTCGCCGGGCCGCCCGGGGAAGGGCGCGGCCGCCACCCGCTGCCCGACACGCGCCTGTTCGAAGCCGCGATGCGACGTGTCGGGGTGAGCAACGGGTCATCCGTGGTGGTATACGACGCCGGCGGCGGGCTGAGCGCGGCCCGGGCCTGGTGGTTGCTGCGCTACCACGGCCATCCCGACGTCCGCCTCCTCGACGGCGGCCTCGCGGCCTGGGCCGCCGCGGGCCATCCTTTGACCACCGACGAGCCGAGCGTGATCGAGGGCGACTTCACCGCCCGCCCCGGGGGCATGCCCGTTCTCGACGCGGCTGCCGCGGCCCGACTGGCCCGCGCGGGCACCCTGCTCGACGCCCGCGCGGCCGAGCGCTACCGCGCCGAGGTGGAGCCGGTCGACCCCGTCGCCGGGCACATCCCCGGCGCGCGCAGCGCCCCGACCACAGCCAACCTGCAGCCGGACGGCACCTTCCTGGCACCGGACACCCTTCGTGCCCGGTTCGCCGAGCTGGGGGCGCGCGCCGGCGGCACCGTCGGGGCGTACTGCGGCTCCGGCGTTACTGCCGCGCACGAGGTCCTCGCGCTCACCCTTGCCGGCATACCGGCCGCGCTGTACCCCGGCTCGTGGAGTGAGTGGGTCAGCGACCCGTCGCGGCCGGTCGCGACGGGCCCGGAACCCGGCTGAGCCCGCGCCGGCCTCAGCAGGCGGTGACCGTCTCGCCGGTGTAGATGCTGTGTGGCTTGGGGCTGCAGTAGATGATGTCGTCGACGAGGAACTGCCCGGCCGAGACCACCACGACGTAGGCGACGTGCGGCTGGCCGAAGGCGGTGACATGGATGGTGCCGGCGCCGGGCGGGGTGCCGGGTGAGTAGGTCGCGGTCTGGTGGGCGTCGATCGCCTGGCAGCCGCACACCGGGTCAGCGGACCCGTTGGGGTCGGCGAGGACGGAGGAGATGGTCGAGGCCAGCCGCCGGGTGACCGGACAGGCCAGCACCGTTGCCGGCCCCTGGCTGGACGAGAGGCAGTCGCCGCCGGGCGGTGAGACGGGATAGAGGAGCGTCTGCACCCGCGCGAGGTCGGCTTGCGTCGGAGCCGCCGAGGGCGCGACTGTCGGGGTGCCCGGGGTGTCGGTGGTGGTGCCGGCGGGCGTCGGCGAGGTGGCCCTCGGGCTCGGCTCCGGCGGCGACCCGCAACCGGCGAGCAGCGCGATACACGAGCTGGTCAGGACGACGAGGCGGACGGCGCGACGCATGGTCGCCGAGTTTAGGCGAGGTGTTCCGCGCCTTCGGCTAGTTGAGCCGCTCCACGATCATCGCCATGCCCATGCCGCCGCCGACGCACATGGTCTCGAGCCCGATCGTCTTGTCGAGCGTGCGCAGGTCGTTGAGCAGCGTGCAGAGGATGCGCGCCCCGGTCATCCCGAACGGATGCCCCAGCGCGATGGCGCCGCCGTGCGGGTTGAAGCGCTCGTCCCAGGGATCGATGCCGATGCCGCGCGCCGCGGGGATCACCTGCGCCGCGAAGGCCTCGTTGAGCTCGACGACGTCGACGTCGTCGATGCCCATGCCCGCCCGCGCCAGCGCCTGCTTGCTCGCCTCGATGGGCCCGAGGCCCATGAACTCCGGGTTGAGCGCGCCCAGCCCGGTGCTGACGATGCGCGCCAGCGGCTTGATCCCCAGCTCGCGCGCGCGGGTGTCGCTCATCACCACCACCGCGGCGGCGCCGTCGTTGAGCGGGCAGGAGTTTCCCGCCGTCACAGTGCCGTCCTCGCGGAAGACGGGGGCGAGCGTGCTCAGCTTCTCGAGGCTGGTCTCGCGGCGGGGACCGTCGTCCTTGGTCATCTCACCGGCGCCGTCGAGCGGCACCGGGATGATCTCGCGGTCGAAGAAGCCGCTGTCCTGCGCGGCGACGGCGCGCTGCTGGCTGCGCAGCGCGAACCTGTCCTGCTCCTCGCGCGAGATCTCCTCGCGGCGGGCGACGTTCTCGGCCGTCTGTCCCATCGCGATGTAGATGTCGGGGTAGCCCTCGCTGTTGCCCGGCTTGAGCCGCTCGT
Source organism: Candidatus Dormiibacterota bacterium (assembly GCA_963717185.1). GTDB lineage: Bacteria > Chloroflexota > Dormibacteria > Aeolococcales > Aeolococcaceae > Aeolococcus. The sequence goes on from CAVQVY010000022.1 coordinate 67,438, forward strand.
TCTCGTTCTGCGGGTTGTCGCTCATGCCGTTGACGAAGCGCGAGACGCACTCGATCCCCACTGAGAGGAAGACGTCGCCCTCACCCGCCTTGATGGCGTGTGCCGCCATGCGCGTGGTCTGCAGCGAGCTCGAGCAGTAGCGGGTGACGGTGGTGCCGGGGACGTCGAGCTTGGCGAGGATGCTGACCACCCGCCCGAGGTTGAACCCCTGCTCGCCGCCGGGCAGGCCGCAGCCGCAGATGAGGTCCTCGATCTCGGAGCGGTCGAGCTCGGGCAGCTGGTCGAGAACGCGGCCGACGATGTGAGCGCCGAGGTCGTCCGGGCGGACGTTGACCAGCGATCCCTTCATGGCGCGCCCGATCGGTGAGCGACCGGCGGCGACGACGACGGCTTCAGGCATGGCGCGAAAGGCCTCCCGCAAAGTTGACGTGGATGTCAATTGTGGCGCACGCGGCACGTCCAACGGCTCCGCGGGCTATTCTCCGCGTCGCACAGCGCCACTGTGCGGATGCGGGCGAGGAGGTCGAGGTGCAGTACTTTGTCACCGGTGCCACGGGGTTCATCGGCCGCCAGCTGATCCCGTTGTTGCTGGCCCGTGAGGGCGAGATCAACGTGCTGGTGCGACCCGGCTCACGCCACCGCTTCGCCGCGCTGCGCGACCGTCTCGACCCCGAGGGCACCCGGTTGCGCGCGGTCATCGGCGACATCGGCGAGCCCGGCCTGGCGATGGGGGAGGAGGATCGCGCCCGGCTCCAGGGGGCGACCGTCTTCCACCTCGCCGCCGTCTACGACCTCACCGCGTCGGAGGAGGACACAGCCAGGGCCAACATCGACGGCACCCACCACACCGTCGAGCTCGCCAACACGATCGGCGCCGCGCGGCTGCACCACGTCAGCTCCATCGCGGTGGCCGGCCGCTTCAAGGGCGTCTTCACCGAGGAGATGTTCGCCGAGGGCCAGGAGCTCGACCACCCGTACTTCTCGACCAAGTACGAGGCCGAGCGGATCGTCCGCGACGAGGCGACCGTGCCCTGGCGCGTCTACCGCCCGGGGATGGTGATCGGCTCGGCGGAGACAGGCGAGGCGGACCGCATCGACGGCCCCTACTACTCCTTCAAGCTGATCCAGTCGCTGCGCAGCCAGTTCCCGCAGTGGACGCCGTTCGTCGGTCCCGAGGGCGGACCGCTGAACCTGGTCCCGGTCGACTTCGTGGCCCGGGCCATGGACCACATCGCCCACCTGCCCGGCCTCGACAACCGCGCCTTCCACCTCGTCGACCCGGCGCCGCTGTCGCTCGGTGACACGCTCAACACCTTCTGCCGCGCCGCCCACGCGCCGGAGTTCGCGCTGCGCTTCGACCGGCGCATGACCAAGATGATCCCGGGCGACACGCTCAAGGTGGTGGGCGACCTCCCCGCCATCAAGCGGGTCCGCCGGCAGGTGCTCGACCGCCTCGGCATCCCGGAGACAGCGCTCGAGTACATGGACTACCCGGCGACGTTCGACGCCACCCATGCGCAGGAGGCGCTTGCCGGCAGCGGCATCCGCGTCCCGCACCTGCATGACTACGCCTGGAAGGTCTGGGACTACTGGGAGCGCCACCTCGACCCGGACCTGCCCACGCCGCACAACATCAGGCGCGTCGTCGGCGACAAGGTGGTGGTGATCACCGGGGCCTCGAGCGGGATCGGCCGCGCCGTCGCGAGCGCGCTGGCGAGCTCTGGCGCGACCATCGTCGGTGTCGCGCGCGGAGTCGAGAAGCTCGAGGAGATGAAGGCCGAGGTCGAGGCGCTCGGCGGCACCGTGCAGCTGCGGCCGACGGACCTCAGCGACCCAGCGGCGTGCAAGGAGATGCTCAGCACCGTCATCGAGGAGCACGGCCGCGTCGACGTGCTGATCAACAACGCCGGGCGCTCGATCCGCCGCTCGGTGATGGACTCGCTTGATCGCTTCCACGACTTCGAGCGGACCATGCAGCTCAACTACTTCGGGGCCATCGCCCTGATCATGGCGGCGCTGCCGAGCATGAAGCAGCACGGCGGCGGCCACATCATCAACATCACCTCGATCGGCGGCCAGACGTACCCACCGCGCTTCGCGGCGTACGTGGCCAGCAAGGCGGCGCTCGACGCGTACTCACGCTGCCTCGCGCCGGAGGTCGCGGCCGACGGCATCGACATCACCACCGTGCACATGCCGCTGGTGCGCACCCCGATGATCGCGCCCACCGGGATCTACAAGAACTTCCCCACCATCAGCCCGGAGGAGGCCGCCGAGATGGTGGTGCAGGCGATGATCACCCGGCCTCACGAGGTGTCGACGCAACTCGGCAAGTTCGGCGAGCTGACCCATGCGATGGCACCGGGCCTGCACAACCTGATCATGAGCGCCGCCTACCACATGCTCCCGGACAGCGGCAGCCGCTCCAAGGACAAGAACGGCGAGGCCAAAGAGGAGGCGCCGGTCACCGCTGAGGCGTACGCGCTCGGCATGCTCATGCGTGGCATCCACCTGTAACGGTCACCGGGATCCACGCCCGGTGCGTCTGTAGGATCGGTCTCTGTCAGGCGTGGAGGGTCCTTCCACATGGCCCAGCTGAGCGCTAAGTCGGGCGAGCCCACCGGACCGGCGGTGGATCGCTGCCCCTACTCGCGTTCCTTCACCCCGCAGTTTGCCGACGACCCCTCCTGCCCTGCGTACCAGGGCGCCTCTTTCACCGTCACGGACACCGCCGATCGCCCGTTGGGGCCGGTGCTGACCTGCCGTCACCTCAGCGTCGGCACCGACCCGGGCCGGACAGGACGGTTCTACCCGCGCTGCGGCCTCGGTAGCGCCGCCGACCGGCTGCGCTGGGTGGCCGCGGTGACGCCGGCGCGCGTCGCGGTCATGCGATCGCTGGAGGAGGAGTTCGACGAGGCGACCCTCGCAGAACGGCGCCTGCTACTCGAGGCCAAGGCCAGGCTCCCGCGGGCCGCCCCCGACGCAGCGGCCATCGAGGCGCTGGAGATCCGCCTGGCCGCGTTCCTCGACCGCGTCGACGTCTTCATCAACGAGCGCACTGAGCGGCTCGCCGACGTCGGCCTGCGCGCCTCACAGCTGAAGGACCTGCTCGCGGAGTGGTCGATGGCGTGGTTGCGCAGCCATCGCCTGTACGGCCCCGGCATCGAGACACTGCACCGCGCCGTTGCGACGCCTGGCGCGGCGGCGTTCCTCGGCGCCGAGCTCGAGGGCCCGGCGGCGTCCGCGCCGGACGCGGCGGTGGTCGCCACGGCCGGCCCCCTGGTGATCGAGCGCAGCGAGGACCCGCTGGTGCTGCACCTCCGCGGCGAGGTCGACGTCACCAACTCCGCCGCCATCGCCACCGCCGTGGCCGGCGCACTCGACAACGCCGACCAGGTCACCGTCGACTTCCGAGGCGTTCTCTTCTGCGACCTCAGTGGCCTGCGGGTGCTGGTCCGCGCCAGCGAGCATGCAAGGGCCGGTCAGACCATCGTCGTGAGCGGGTTGCCCGAGCACCTGCACCGCGCCATGCGCATGGTCGGATGGTCCCGGCTGCCCGGCCTGGTCATCCGCGCGCCCGGTGACATTCACGGTACGCCAGCGAACAGATGAGCGCCCACCTGTACCGATGGTTATGCTTGGTGTTCAAGCAGAATCGCCGCGCGAGCGGAGTGGGAGCGCATGGACACAGCGACGCAGCCGTCCCCGGCCGGCACGTTCCGCCACGAGGCGCTGCTCTACGCCGGACATGACGACTTCGTGCGCTCGACGGCCGGGTTCATCCGTGACGGGCTGAGCGCCGGCGAGCCGACCCTGGTGGTGGTGGCACTCGCCAAGATCGAGAGCCTCCGCGACGAGCTCGGCGACGCCACTGCCGGGGCCGTCTTCGCCGACATGGCCGATGTTGGGGCCAATCCTGGCCGGATCATCCCGGCCTGGCAGGACTTCGTCGACGCCCACCCGGACGCGACGCGGCTGCGTGGCGTCGGCGAGCCGGTGTGGGCCGAGCGTGAGCCGGTCGCGCTCCTGGAGTGCCAGCGCCACGAGCAGCTGCTCAACGTCGCCTTCGCCGGCGGCCGGCCCTGGTGGCTGCTCTGCCCGTACGACACCACCACGCTCGCCGCCGACGTCCTCGCGGAGGCCGAGCGCAGCCATCCCTTCGTCAGCGAGAGTGGCCTGGTGCGCGACAGCGCCAGCTTCGGCGGGGTCGACGCGGCCGGCACGCTCGACGCACCACTCGAGCCCGCCCCCGCCGACGCGCGCGCCGTCGCCTTCGGCTGGGCATCGCTGCAGCAGGTGCGCGCACTGACGTCGGCGGAGGCGGCGCGCGCGGGTCTGCTGTCGAGCCGCATCGCCGACCTCCTGCTCGCCGTCAACGAGGTGGCCACCAACAGCCTCAACCATGGTGGTGGCGGCGGCCGTCTGCGGGTGTGGCGCCCGTCGCGCGCGGTGGTGTGCGAGGTGAGCGACATCGGCCGGCTGCACCATCCGCTCGTCGACCGCCGGCGTCCGGGCATCGACCCACGGGACAGCCGCGGGCTGTGGCTGGCCAACCAGCTGTGCGACCTCGTGCAGCTGCGCTCGAGCGGGTCGGGCACAACGGTCCGCCTTTACATGCAGGCCGCGTAGCGCGCGTCGCTCGCTCAGGCTGGGGCGGTGAGCAGCGTGAACTCGTCGTCGACGCCGAGCGTGCGCGCTGTCGGCGAGGTGGGCACCGCGTCCTTGGCGGGGTGGGTGCGCAGCACGTAGTCGGCGACCGGGTTGGTGACGCCGAACCAGTACTGCTCGTTCTTGTAGTGGTGCAGGATGTGTGCCCGCCACACCGCCCGGAACGCCGCCGTGCGCGGCACGTACGGCGAGTGGATCAGGAAGTGCGACCACTCATAGCCGAACAGGAACGTGGTCATGGTCGCGAACGCGGTGAGGCCGAGGCGGTGGTCGGGGAACGCCAGCCCGCTGACCGCGGCCAGCGTCACGAAGAACCCGGCCAGCACCGGCAGCGGTACGAACACCAGCGGGATGTTGCGGGGGTCGCGGTGGTGCATGCGGTGCCGCCTGGCGAAGAGCGGGTCGATGCGCCGCCCTCCGATGGTGCGAGGCCGGAAGTGGAGGACGAACACGTGCAGCAGCCACTCCGCGAAGGGCTCGATGGCAAGGATCGCGCCGAGCACCACCAGGTCCGCCCAGCGGAAGCCGCCGACCAGCACCCGCGCGACCACCGCCGCGCCCGCGGCCAGGCCCATCAGCCGGGGGCTGCCGTACTCCGAGAAGACGCGCGCCGCGCCGCCCAGGCTGAGGGTGCGGCTGCCGGCCGCTGACAGGTCGCCGATCGAGCCCGCGGCACTCGGCGACCCGGTGGTCAGGTTGCTCACGCGCACAGTCTACGAGCCCGCGTGCAGCCAGATGGCGACCGGGCCGCTGCCGAACACGCGCTGGTAGGTGCCGCCGTCGAGGACGGCGCTGATCTCGGGCCACTGCAGCTCCGCGTCGGTGGACACGATGATCAGCGTCGGGTTCAGCGTCGTCACCGCGGCGGCCACCTCCCCGTTTCCGCCCAGCAGCACCTCGTCGTTGTAGATCGGCGGGGTGGGCATGAGCACCGGGAGGTCGGCGAGCGAGTAGATCCACGCGTCCGACGACCACACCACCGCGGACGCGCCGGTGTACCCGTGGGCGGCGATCCACGCTGCCGCTGCAGCGTCGGCGGGGACGTGGGCGTCGAACTGCTCATCCCAGTCGCTGTCGTCGCCCTGGATGGCGGCGCGCACCGCCCCGCCGTAGTACTGGGTCAGGGTGCGGCTCGCGTTCTGCGACGGCGAGGGCGCCGCCTCGGGGATCCAGTCCAGCCCGGTCACCCTGGCCAGCGCGGCCGCGATCACCAGCGCCGCCACGGCGGGGACCAGCCGCACCGCGTCGGCCCGGTTGAACTGGCGAAGACGGTTGGGCAGCGGGATGGCCGCAAACGCGAGAGACACCGGCGCCACCGCGGCGGTCAGGTAGTGCGCATACGGCTGCCCGGCCATGGCGGCGACCAGGAGCGCTGCGGCCGCCCAGAGCATCACCGCCCAGGAGAGGGTCCGCAGCCGCCGGCACGCGAATGCGCCGACGCAGAGCAGCACGGCCGCGGCGCCCACCGCGGCGATGTGCAGGACGACGCCGCTGCCGTTCGACGGCAGCACCGACCTCGTGTACGGGATGTAGAAGCCGACCAGCGCGAAGGCCACCCGCGAGGCCCCGGCGGTGGCGATCGCCACCGACACCCACGCGGCGGTGATCACCGTCACCGTCCCGACGTACGCGACCAGCTCGCGCCAGCGGGCTCGCGGGCTGACCGCGATGATGATCCCGAAGGCGGTGGCCTCGGCGACGACCGTCTGCTGGTAGGCGATCCCGGCGGCGACCAGCGCCCCGACCACGAACGGCCAGATCGGCATCCGCCGCGACGTGCCCACCGCCCGGCGCGGGTCGAGCCGGACCAGCAGCAGCGCGCCTGCCCAGGTGACCGGCGCGATCAGCAGGCTCTCGGGGAGGGCCAGCTCGGCGTCGACCACGGGCAGTCCCAGGACGACGGCGCACACCAGCGTGGCCACGCAGGCGCGCCGCGCCCCCAGGAGCCGGGTCGCGGCGAAGGCCACCGCGGCCAGCGCTGCCAGGCCGCTGAGGTAGGTGAGCAGGTGCAGGCCGAACTCGCTCGCCCCGAAGAAGCGGACGACGGTGGCGATCGTCCACGACTGCAGCGGCGGCTTGTTGTTCCAGATCTGGCTGTAGAGCACGCGGCCACGCAGCAGCGACTTGGCGACGCTGACGTAGCTCGCCTCGTCGGTGTACCAGTGCGGCTCGAAGAACGACGGCAGCCGCAGCACGGTGAAGACGAGGAAGCTGGGCCCGGTCCACCACAGTGCGCTGCCACGGGCCGGCGCCCGCAGCTCAGGCAGGCGCAGCCGCATCGGTGTTCAGGATCGTCCCGGTCATCTCAACCGCAGTATTACAACCGCCCGTCTGGGGGAGCGGTCCGCGCCTCCGCGATCGGCGCGGACATGAAGCTCACGGCTGCCGCGCGCGGTCCGCCCCGGTGATGGCGAGCACGTCGTCGTGGAGCAGGCCGTTGGTTGAGAGGCCGGTGCCTCCCAGCGGTCCGTCGCCGGACCTGTCGAGGAAGCGGCCGCCGGCCTCCTCGACGATCAGCGACAGGGCGGCGTAGTCCCAGAGGTTGGCCCGGGAGGTCCACCCGATGTCGGCGGTGCCGCGGGCGACCGCCAGGTGAGAGTGGCGTGTTGCCCAGCCCGCGCGCCTCCCAGCAGCGGCTGGTGATGTCGAGCAGCTCGACCCACAGGCCCGCGCGCTGGAACCCCGACACCGAGCTGTGGGCGATCATCGACTCCTCGACGCTGGTGATTCGCGAGACGCTGATCGAGCGCGCCGTTGACCGTCGCGCCCGCCGCCGCGCACCGCGGCGTAGCGCTGGCCGTCCGCCGGCGTCGACGCCACCGCGACCATGGTGGCGCCGTCACGCTGCAGCGCGATCAGCGTTCCCCACGTCTCCATGCCGCGCACGAAGCTCTTGGTGCCGTCGATGGGGTCGATCACCCAGCGCCAGCCCGTCGGCGCGCGTCGCACGTCGCCGCCGAACTCCTCGCCGACCACGGCGTGCTCGGGGCGGCGGGCCGCGAGCAGGTCGCGGAGCGCCCGCTCGACGGCGTGGTCGGCCTCGGTGACCGGGCTGAGGTCCGGCTTGGCCATCACCACCAGGTCGAGCGCCCGGAAGCGGCTCATGGAGATCGCGTCGGCGACGTCGGCGAGCTCGCCGGCGAAGGCGAGCTCCTCCTCGAGCGCCGCGACGTCGGTGTCGACCACGCGCGCAAGCCTACGGCGACCCGGACGGCGACGCCCGTCGTAACCTAGGCGGCGCCCTCATCCCCACAGGAGCTTTCCCCCATGGCCCACCGCAAGCTGCCGGTCTTCGACGAGAAGGGTTTCGTCATCCTGCGCGACTACGACGGCCCGCCGATCCCTCAGAGCGAGTGGATGGGGCTCGAGTACATGGACTGGAAGAGCGGGGGAGACACCAACTTCGCGCCGCTCGCCTCGGCGCTCGGCGAGATGGAGTGCGCGGGGTTCTGGGACCACGGCAAGCCCGACAAGGACGGCATCTGGACCAAGAACCGCGAGATCGCGCCGTCGTTCGTGCGCTACGTCGAGGCGGTGGGCTCCCGCTACGGCCGCGTGCGCGTCATCAAGCTCAACCCCAGCGACGAGCCGTTCGCGCGCCGCCAGCTGCACCTCGACGACAACAACCGCCTCAACCCCGACGGCGAGGGCTGGGTGGTGCGCTCGTGGCTGGAGCTGACCGACAACAACGCCACCTTCATCCTGCGCGAGGACAAGGAGGACGAGAGCACGGAGTTGCGCATCCCCCTGCACGCCGGCATGCAGTTCATCATCGACACGCAGAGGCTCTGGCACGTCGTCCACAACCCGGGGCCCGAGCCGCGCTACGCGCTGATCACGTCCTGGGAGTCCGGCGACGCGCTGCAGGCGTGGATCGACGCGCAGGCTCCTGTGGGCGAGGGCGCCGGCGCGCGCTGACGCCGCCGCTCACCGCGCCGCGTCGGGGTCGATCGCCTCACCGCAGGTGGGACAGAAGTCCGCCGACGAATCGTCGACCCATTCACCGCACGCCGGGCACTGCTGCATCGCCATGACGCTCCCTCGTGTGTCACCTCGCCCTGGGTCGCGACCGACGATGGAGGGTCAAGCCGGACGCGCAACGCCCAGTCCGCGACGGCGGTTGTTGCCGGTCTCGGTCGTGATGCCGCCGGCTCCTGCCGGCACCGCGGGACGTCAGCCGCCGGGTCCGCGGCGATACCGCGGGACGTCCTGCGCCGGCGCGGTCGCCGCGCTGAGGCTGGCCGCGAGGCCGGCGAGCATGTCGGTCACCTCCGCGGCGGTGGCGTCAGGGAGGTTCGCGATTGTCCGCTCCGCGAGCTCACGCCACGCCGCCTTCACCTTGGGCAGGAGCGCCCGGCCCGCGTCGGTCAGCTCGACCACCGTGGCGCGCCTGTCGGTCGGTGACGGGCGCCGGGCCACGTACCCCGCCGCCTCGAGCTGGCGGACGCTCAGGGTGATCGTCGGAGGCTCGTAGCCGGTGGCCGTGGCCAGCTCGGCCTGGGTGCGCGGCCCCTCGGCCTCCAGCTCGAGGAGGAGGAGCTTGTGCCCGGGGTGGATCCCGAAGGGCGCCAGCGCGGCGATGGCGAGCATCCGGTGACGGAGGCCGATGGCGCGGATCGCCTCGTTGAGAGCGTCGGCCTGGCGGTAGTTCATGGGTGTCCCTTGACATCGAATACTTAGGCGCCTAACCTTAGGCACCTAAGTAATTCTACCGCCTCGGACCGCTGTTGGACCGGGTCGGTGGAGAAGCCGGCAACCACGAAAGGGACACCAGCATGGCCGCCACGGTTGCGTCCGCGTACAGCGAAGCGTCCACCAGGAATGGGTGGAGGACCCGGGCAGCCGGCGTCGCCACCGCCGTCGCCGCGGTCGCCGCGGTGTGGGCGGTGGCGGTGCCGCTGCTCGGTGGGCACCTCGTCATCCGCTTCGGCCACAGCGCCCCGCAGACGATCGGCATCGGGCTCGTGGCGGGCGTGAGCCTGGGGGCCTCGCTGGCCGCCTGGGCGCTGCTCGCAGTGCTGGAGCGGCGCACCGCCAACGCGCTGACGCTCTGGACCAGGATCGCGGTGGTCGTTCTGCTCCTGTCGCTCAGCCTGCCGGTCGCCGCGGCGACCACGGTGTCGACGGCGATCGCGCTGGGCGCGATGCACGTCGACCGTCGCGGCGGTCATGGTCTCCGCCCTGCGCCGCGGTCACGCCGGAGTCGCGCTCGACAGCTGACCCGTCAGCCGGCCACCACGCGGTTGGCGATCACCCCGATGCCCTCGATCTCCACCTCGCAGAGCTGACCCGGCTCGAGCCACGGCGGCGGCTTCCTGCCCATCGCCACGCCACCCGGCGTGCCGGTGAGGATGACGTCGCCGGGCTCGAGGGTCGTCGCCGCGCTGCAGTGGGCGATCAGCGTGGCCACGTCGAAGATCATCAGCGCAGTCGTCGAGTTCCTGGAGCGTCTCGCCGTCGACGCGGCACCGCACGCGCAGCGCCTGCACGTCGGGCACCTCGTCGCGGGTCACCACCACCGGCCCCAGCGGGCAGAAACCGTCGAACGACTTGCCGCGCACGAACTGCCCGGTGGCGAACTGCGCGGTGCGCGCTGAGACGTCGTTGGCACAGCAGTAGCCGAGCACGTGGTCGAGCGCGTCGGCCGTGGCGATGTCGCGGCCGCGCCGGCCGATGACCACGGCAAGCTCCGCCTCGTAGTCGAGGTCGTGGACGAACGCGGGGCGGGGGATGGGGTCGAAGGGGCCGCTCACCGCGGTCGTGTACTTCACGAAGATCAGCGGCTCGGCGGGAACGTCGTTGCCGAGCTCGCGCGCATGCTCGGCGTAGTTGCGCCCGATGCAGATGACCTTGCCGGGCTGCGGGATCGGTGGGCCCAGGCGGTCGAGCGGGTGGGCAGCGAGCCCGGAGGCGAAGAGCTCGTCGAGGCGCGCGGCGGCGTCGCGCACGCGCGGACTTCGACGTCCTCCCAGCGTTGCAGCAGCGCCAGAGTGTCGGTCGCATCCCCGATGTCGCGGCCGGTGAGCGCGCACGCGTCGGCGAGGACCGCGGCGCGGTCACCCGACACCAGCGCGGCGGCGGTGCGGCCGTCGAGCCTGAGGGTGCCGAGCCTCATGCGCCGCGCAGCCGGTCGGCACCGTGCAGGCACTCCAGCACCTGCGTCGTGGAGCAGGCCGTTGCTGGTCACCACGTTGCCGCCGCGGTTGTGGTCGACGCCCGGCGAAGTCGCTGAAGCGGCCACCCGCCTCGCGCACGATCAGCCGCGCGGCGCTGATGTCCCACTCGTTGACGACCGGCTCGACCGCCGCAGTCGATGGCGCCCTCGGCGACGAGCATGTGCGACCAGAAGTCGCCGAACCCGCGAACGATCCGGCAGCGAACCGGCGAGCCGCGTCGAAACCGTCGCCCCAGCCGAAGCGCGCGAAGTCGCGCACGTCGGTCACCGAGAGCGTCGCCTCGGTCGAGCGTGGCCACCGACGGACACGCGCAGCCGGCCGTCGCCACTCCACGCGCCCTCGCCGCGCGCCGCCCACCAGCGCCGCCGAGCGCCGGCGCCGACACCACCGCGCACGTCTCCTCGCCGAGGTGCTGCAGCGATAGCAGCGTCGCCCAGACGGGCACGCCGCGGGCGAAGTTCTTGGTGCCGTCGATGGGGTCGACGATCCAGCGCCATTCGGCCTCGCCGCTCGAGCCCTGCTCCTCGCCGAGGACGGCGTGCCCCGGACGGGCCGTGGCGACCCGTTTGCGCACCAGCGCCTCGACCATGCGGTCCGCGTCGGTCACGGGCGTGTTGTCGGGCTTGGTGTCGACGCGCAGGTCGGCGGCGCGGAAGCGCGCCGTGGTGATGGCGTCGGCGAGGCCGGCGATCTCCAGCGCCAGGGCGAGGTCGTCCGACGCGTCAGCCACCCGCGTCGCGCTCGACGACGGTGAAGAAGCACGACGTCTGGCCGGTGTGGCACGCGGGGCCGGCGGGGTCGACGCGCAGCAGCACGCTGTCGTCGTCGCAGTCGATGCGGACCTCGACCACGGCCATGCGGTTGCCACTGGTGGCGCCCTTCTCCCAGAGCTCGCCGCGCGAGCGGCTCCAGAACCACGCCTGGCCGGTGCTCAGCGTGCGCTGCCCACGCCTCGTCGTTCATGTACGCGAGCATCAGCACCGCGCCGGTGCCCGCGTCCTGCACGACCGCGGGCACCAGCCCGTCGGCGCCGAAGCGGGGCTGCGCGCTCACAGCCGTACCTCGACGCCCGCGTCCGCCAGGTAGCGCTTCGTCGCTGGGATGGGATGGGCAGTCGAAGTGGAAGATCGACGCCGCCAGCGCCGCGTCGGCGTGTCCCTCGGTCAGCACCGCGCGCAGGTGCTCCGGTTCACCCGCGCCGCCGCTGGCGATCACCGGGATGGGCACCGCCGCGGCGACGGCGGCGGTGAGCTCGAGGTCGTAGCCGCTGCGCGTGCCGTCCCTGTCCATGCTGGTGAGCAGGATCTCACCGCCGCCGCGCTCGGCGGCCTCGCGTGCCCACTCGACGGCGTCGCGTCCGGTGTCGCGGCGGCCGCCGTGCGAGAACACCGTCCAGCCGTCGCCGGTGCGGCGCGCGTCGATCGCCACCACGACGCACTGCTCGCCGAATCGCTCCGCGGCGTCGCCGACGAGCTCGGGTGAGGCGAGCGCGGCGGTGTTGAGCGACACCTTGTCGGCGCCGGCGCGCAGCAGCACGTCGATGTCGGCGAGCGTCCGGATGCCGCCACCGACGGTGAGCGGGATGAAGACGGAGTTGGCGGTGGCGCGCACCGCGTCGAGCAGGATGTCGCGGCTGTCGCTCGACGCGGTGATGTCGAGGAAGACGAGCTCGTCGGCGCGGTCGGCGTCGTAGCGCGCCGCCAGCTCGGCAGGGTCGCCGGCGTCGCGCAGGTCGACGAAGTGCACACCCTTCACGACGCGGCCGCGGTCGACGTCGAGGCACGGGATCACCCGCTTGGCAAGGGTCACGACACCACCCCGCCCGCGAAGCGCGCCACCGCTTCGCGCAGGTCGAAGACGCCCTCATGGAGCGCACGGCCGACGATCACCCCGGCGGCGCCGGCGTCGCGGCACAGGGCGACGTCGTCGATGGTGGTGACACCGCCGCTGGACAGCACGCCGCCGCTGTAGCGCTCGCAGACGTCGCGCAGCGACTCGACCGCCGGCCCCTGCAGGGTTCCGTCGCGCTCGATCGCGGTGTACACCACGCCGGCCAGCGGCCACGAGCTCCAGCGCGCGAGGTGGGTGCGCGGCGTCGCCGCCTGCCTCCGTCCAACCCTGCGCGCGCGCCTGCCCGTCTCTGACGTCGAGCCCGGCGAGCACGCGGCCGGGGAAGGCCGCGCAGAGCGACTCCGCGGCGCGAGGGATTGCGGACCGCAAGGCTGCCGATCACCACGTACGCCGCCCCGGCGTCGAACCAGCGCTGCGCGGCGGCCACGTCGCGAACCCCGCCGCCCACCTGCGGCCTCGCCGCCGGCCTCCACCACGGCGCCCACCGCGGCACGGACGGCCGTCGGTCGAGTTGTCGTCGGGCCGCTGCCGCGCGCGGCGTCGAGGTCGACGATGTGGACGCGCTGGGCGCCGGTGGCCACGAAGCGCCTGCGCGACGTCGACCGGGTCCTGGTCGAACAGCATCTCGCTGCGCGTAGTCACCGCGCAGCAGGCGAACCAGCATGCCGCCGCGCACGTCGATGGAGGGGATGACCAGCATCGCCGCGGTCAGGCGCGCACCGGCGCCGCGCAGCGCGCCGCGAAGTTGGCGTAGACGCGCAGCCCGGCGGGGCCGCTCTTCTCGGGATGGAACTGCGTGCCGGCGACGTTGTCGTGCTCGACTGCATAGCCCGGCTCGCTGTTCGTGGAGTGCAAGAGCGAGGACGGCCGGCGCACCAGGGAGCAGATCCGGGTGGCGCAGCGGCTGCTCGAGGCCGGGCTGAGCTACCGGCTGTGGCGGCCGTCTGACCTGGAGAGCGGCGTCATCGCTGCTGCCCTGGAGGCGATCGCGTGAAGACCAGGGTATTCCTCATCGGCCTCGCGCTCATGGCCTGGGCGCTGGACCTGTCGGCAATCATGTACGACGCTGGCCAGGGCGCAGCGGGGGCAGGGCTGTGGCCTGTCCTGCTGGGAAACTCCCTGTTCACCCTGGTCGTCGTGTCCCTGGCGGCGATGAGCGGCGACTGACGTTTATATTATCAACTTGAACGGAGGGCCCCCGGCAGGGGAAGGCCGGGGGCTCTGTCATGCACGGGGGGGAGCAAGCTAATCGAGATATTATCACGATTAGCGTGCCATCGTCTTGCTACCCGTTTGCTTCCCGTTTGCTAAGCAAGTTGCTTCCGGTTTGCTTCGCGCGGGGTGCGCCGTACCCTCCCGGCCCTCGGCCCGCCACCCTAAGCCGTAGGGTAGTCCGTAGGGTGAAAACCGCAGGTCAGCCCCGCGAGTGAGAGTCTCATGAGACTGTCACGAGGACTCGCGAGGATGTCGCGAGACCGTCGCGAGGTGTCGCAGGACCGATCGCATAGCCATCGCAGGGGCCGCACGGATAGAACATCTGATAAACGTTCTATATCGCGGGCGACTATTAAAAGTCATCGCCCAA
>CAVQVY010000023.1:0-13418 GCA_963717185.1 Candidatus Dormiibacterota bacterium
GATCGGTGTCATCGCAGGCCTGGCCGAAGCTGGTGTCGATATGACAGAGACTGCCGACCTGGTGGTCGGCACCTCGGCCGGGGCCACCGCGGCAGCGCAGGTGCGCAGCGGTGTTCCGGCGGCCGAACTACTGGCCGCGGTGCTCTACCCGCCAACTCGACCGGTCGGACAGAACCGGGAGCGGCCGCCGTCCCCGCCGATGGCCCCAGTGTTCGACCGGATGAGGGCCATCGGCGCCGCCGCCACCTCGGCAGCCGATCTCCAGCGTGCGATGGGCGCCTTCGGGTTGGAGAGCGACGAAGCCCTCGGACCTGGGGCGGAGCAGCGGCGCGCAATGGTCGCCGCCAGGCTCCCTCGCCCTGAATGGCCGGACAGGCCGATGATCGTGACAGCGGTCGACGCGCATACGGGCGAGCTGGCTGCGTTCGACCGCGATTCCGGCGTCGACCTTGTGGACGCGGTGACCGCGAGCACCGCGGCGCCCGGTGTTGTTCCAACGGTCGCCATGAACGGGGGTCGCTACATCGACGGTGGCGTGCGCTCCACCGAAAACGCCGACCTTGCCTCGGGCTATGCGCACGTCGTGGTGCTCTCGCCGTTGGGCGGACGGAGCGGGACACCACCGGAAGGCCAGTTCGAGGGCCTGCGTAGATTTCCGGGCACTGACCTGGCAAGCCACGTGGAGGCCCTGCGCATGCAGGGCAGCCACGTCGAGGTGATCACTCCGGACGCCGATTCCCGAGCGGCAATGGGCACGAATCTCATGGATCCGGCGAACCGCGTCGCCGCCGCCCGTGCCGGTTTCGCCCAGGGCAAGCAGGAAGCGACGCGCGTGAAGTTCCTCTAACGACTGCACGCCGACGCCCGGCGCTGCACCGTCATCCGTGACTTGAACGCGACCAGCTACCCGCACGGGGAGTCGAACCCCGGTTACCACCTTGAAAGTGCGTCCGGGCGGCTGTCACGGAGTGTCAGGTTGTTGCGTCAAAGGCCGTTATGAATTCGATGCGGAGTTCATCTCACCGCCGCTGTGGGTCGACCCGTGCCACCTAGTGTCGGCTGCACGGGCAACATTTGGGCAACAAATGACCGGGCAAGTCGAGGGGAGCCCAACCCCTGTTCGGGTGGTCGAGGGTTGCGCTGCCCTATAGCAATCCAGGCAATTCGGGCACGCTCTTCTTAGGAGCGCCTTCGGTATTCGGCTTGCTCAACCGAAGCCGTTTCGAGAAGCCGCGTCGCCCGTCATCGAGAAGGCAATAAGCGCGCACCTTCGCCGTCAAGTCCACAGGTGACTGATCCCAATAGCAGTGTGCTTGCCACCGTCGGCGGGACGGTAGGTCGGCGGGCAACTGTCCCATAAGTGTTGGCCACGGAGTGCCCGGCCTACGCGGTCTACGTCGGAGCCAATCCCAATTGCGCTGACGCGTCACGAATCCGGCTTCCGTGACTTGCAACGGAAGGTCGGTCAGGTTGACGCACGAAAGGTAGAGTACGGCGAAGGGCATTTCCCGTCCCGGTAAGGCGTCGCCGGTGTCGGGATCGAGCGGGACCCGATAAAGCCACGACACGCTTGATGCCATGCGCACCTTCAGCGGGAAGTGCTCGCGCCACGCCGCGCGACCATAGCCGAGCAGCAGGGTAAACGTCGCGACAAGCGCGGCGTAACCCGCGATGACGAGCGCGACCACCGTCAGCGAGTTCGTCGGCGCGGTCAACGCTGGCGTTGGAGTTCGAGAAGTGGGTTGTGGTCGGGCGGTTTGTCAGTCAAGGACTGCTTCCGCTCGCCTGCTGCTGCTGCTGTTGGTTGTACTAGTCTGCAAGTCGGAACACTCTTGACTTCCATAAAGGTGCAGACCGGTGTCCCACACAGTTACTTGTGTCAGACCGATGGGGTACCGGCAGACGAGATCGCCGGAGTGGGTACTCACCAAACCGAAGCCGTTGGACGTCGCGCTGTTGCACTTCAGACCTGCGAGTAGGCCGCTGTACTCGACCTGCATGTTCACGCCGTTCTGCTGGACCGTGCAGTCAAACCGCAGCGGCCCGCTCGTGAAGCCAATGGCGGCAAGGATGATGAGCAGCGCGAGCGTTCCCCCGCCGATGCTGTATCCCTTGCGGTGGCTCCGTGTGCGTGGCATCGCCACCCATTTCGTTCCGTCCCACCAATGCTGCCCGTCCGGGCTGATCGTGGGTCCGCTCATGGCGGCCCTCCTTCAATCTGTTCCCTCGGCGCAAGTCTACCCGTCGCTCTGACGGCTTGCTGCGGCCCGCGTGCCGCCATGCACTCGATAGATCAGGGGTCGTCCGCGCGCGACAGCGGATGATCGGACTCTTGGGGGCGGCTGAGCGCGGCGTCCCGGCGCGTCGGGCTCGTCAGGCACTTTGTATCGATCCAGCGGTGTAAGGCATCGCGCGGCACCCGTAGAACGCGGCCGATCCGGATGACTGGGATCTCGCCGGAGCGCAGCAATTCGTATGTTCGGGTGCGGCCAAGCTGGAGCTCAGCTTCCACATCGCGGACGGTCAGCAGCATCGCTCCGCGCGCAACTGGTCTCGCGACGCCGTCCACGGAGTTGGGACAGAGTTGAGGAGCCGCGGGCTGAGCCGTTGGGTTGACGGCTGTAGACGCCCAGTGACGATCGACGCTATGGCCGGTCGTCGATCGCGACGAAGCAGCAGCTGCGTCGAGGGGGAGCTGAGTCTGGTGCACCGATGTCATCAGAACGGGCTCGGGCCGCCGTCGTCCGGCGACAGGTCCTCAGCGAAGTCAGGACGATCCGCGAGCAGTGGGACGTCGGGAGCGACGGCGGGATTCGGCTCCATCCAGGGCATGGCTGGCACCTCGTTGAGCTGTCGGCGCCTCTCCAGGCGTTCCTCGATGCGCTCGTAATCGAGCGTTAAGTCAGCGGCCTCGCTCCGGCTCCATGATTGCTCGAGCCGCTCGGCGAGCTCATCCGCCCGCTCCTCGTGCAGATGCGTGCCATGCTCGTCGGGAAGCGGTGGTGCGCTCGGCGTGTAGTAGACGTTGTCCTCGCGTCCTCGTGACATGGCGGTATAAGTCCACTCCCGGCCCTCGTCGCCGCGGGCCAGCACCAGGCTGACGTCGACGCTCAGCCCCTGCGCCTTGTGCACCGTCATGGCGTAGCCGTGGTCGATGGCGTCGTAGTGGCGCAGATCTACGGTCACCTCCCGGCTGTCCGGGGTGCGCAGGGTCACCGAATGCAACGGGGGGTCGACGGCAATCAATTGCACGCGCATCCCGTTGGTGAGCCCGCGCTCGTGGTCGTTCTCCAGGCAGAGCGCGATGTCGCCGGCGCGGAACTCCTTGGGTAGCTCGACCGACCCGTCCCCGCGAATGCCGAGGCTGCCCACGGAGAGGGCGGGTCCCTCCAGCTGGCCGCGCGCGGCCGCCTGCGCATGGGCCATGCGGTTGAGCGTGTCGACGTCGGCGCGGCGGTGGGTGAGCATGATGGTGTCCCGCCCCTGGTCCACGGCGGTTCGGTAGTCGTGGATGAGCTGCCCCAGTACCTCGGCTTCGAGGCGCTTCCCCGTGACCACGGCGTCGTGTGCGATGTACGCGGAAACGGCCTCCGCGGTTCGTCCCTCGCGCAGGTCGGCGAGCGCGCGCCGCTCCCACTCGTCCGCCTGGCGCACGTTCTCGGTCATGCGCACGCTCCCGAGCTGATCGCCGAGAGCGCGGAAGGCTGCGCCGCCATCGATGGCATGGAGCTGATGGGGGTCACCGACCAAGACCAGCCTTGCTCCGTCGCGGGCGGCATACTCCACCAGCCGGGCAACCTGACGGCTGCCCACCATGGCCGCCTCGTCGATCACCAGGACGGTGTCAGCGCTGTCAGGGGCGCCCTCGAGCCGGTGGAGCAAGCTGTGCACCGTGCTGGTGGGGATGCCCGCCTCCTGGCTGAGCTTGAAGGCGGCGTTGGCCGAGAGCGCCGCACCGATGACCTGGTGTCCGGAAGCCTCGAGCGCCTCACGACAGGCTGCGAGGGCCGTCGTCTTACCGCTCCCCGCCGAGCCCTCGATCAGGGTCACCGCTGCCCCGCGACGGCAGACGGCGTGGATCATGGTCTGTTGCTCGCCTGTCAGAATCGGCCTCGACGCGATGCCGTGCTCGACATCGGCGGCGCTCGCCAGACCGCGGCCGGCGAGGTGACCGGCGCGGGCCGTGGCCAGCATGCGCTCCTCAATGGCCACCATCTCCGGAGTTGAGTAGCGGCGGTCCTCTTCCATGTACGAGCGGAACGACGACGGCAGCCGTTGAGCTGCCGTCTCGCTGAGGACGCCAAGCTCGACGACGGTGCTGCGGTCGGCGAGCACCGCGTCGACGATGCGCTCCAGCTCGGGAAGTGGAAGTCCCAGGGGTGCGTGCGCGGCGACGGCGCGGACCAGGTCGCGCCGTGTAAACGTTGCCGCCTCCGCGGTCAAGCCGCGCTCACCGACGAGGTGGCGAACATCGACTACGTCGAGACCGCGTTCCGTCGCGTGTTCCCGGCCGAGCAGCGCGGTGACCATCTGGGTGTCGAGCCCCACCGTTGCCGCTCGCTCGCGCCACTCGGCGAACACGTCGTGGCCGGGTGGAATATCGTGCTTGCCCTCACGCGAGGCGAGCACCGCCAGCTTGTGGCCGTACCAGGTGTCCACCGAAAAGGCGGCGTCCATGGCCGCGACCTGGCGGGCGCGCCGGCTGAACTCCTCGCGCATCCCCTTCGTGATACCGGCCACCTCGAAGGTGCCGTTCCGTGCCACCGAGACCGCAACCCCGAGCTCACGCACCAGCGCATCACGGAGCACGGCCTGACCCACGGCACCAGCCGACTGTGCGTGTCGGTACAGCGCGACACCATGGAGCTGTCCCCAGGTGCCGTCGTCACGCAGCACGTAGTTGGGGATCGGAATGTGGGTGTGGAGCTGAGGGTCGACGGTGATGACGCCTGTGGCCGGATCGGTCACCGGGCGCGAGGTGCGATGCAGGAACTGGGGCAGTGCGAGAGCGGGCGCGCACCGGGATCGGTCTCCTCGGACTCGCGGTCGTAGCGGCGTCCCCAGCCGGCGTGCGTCTGCAGGTACTCGCAGACCGCGTCCACGGCCGCTTGGTGGGCGCGCAGCACCGCAGCACGGGTCTGCTCGTCGCCGACCGCCCAGAGCAAGGACACGCTCTTGGGCGCGCTGAACGGTGACGTCGTAGGCGACCACCGACTGGCGCGCCCAGCGTCGCTCCATGAGGTCGGCGCCGACCCGTGGATCGCGCCCGTTCAGCAGTGATCGCGGGTGTTCGTGGGTGACCGTGCCCTCAAGGCCGAGATGTTCAGCAGCGCGGCCCGTCCAGCGGCCCGGCGCCTCGTCGCGGGCGCGTAGTACTCGATCTGTGCATCGGTCGCCGCCTCCACGGAGGTAGCGAACCACCTGTTCCGCGTCGGCGAATTTGCCGATCGAGATCACGCCTCCGAGCATGACGGTAAAGCGCTCACAGATCGCTTACACTTTTCGGCGAAAACGGGTCTGTAGAAGTCCGGCAGATACTTGACACCGCAGGTCCAAGAGATGCTTGACGGTGTGCGGCGCGTCCGCCTGATGCTTGACACAGCCGACCTCCCTCCAGTCCGCTCGTCCGCAAGGACTGAGCGCCATCGGAGGGACCAGGTTCGTGCTTGTGGAGTTGAACGTGGTGGAACAGCGCTACCGGGTCGTCCTGGAGGTGCTCGAGGATGGCCTGCCCGTCACCGAGGTGGCGATGCGACATGGAGTCAGCCGGCAGACCGTGCACACGTGGCTGCGGCGGTACCGCGAGTCGGGGATGGCGGGATTGGTCGACCGCTCCCGGCGACCGCCGCGGTGTGCGCACCAGATCACGGCGGAGATGGAGCGCATGGTGTGTGACCTGCGCCGTCACCATCCGCGCTGGGGGCCGTGGCGCCTGGTCCACGAGCTGCGCCGCCAGGGCGTGGCCGGTATTCCAGGACGTACCAGCATCTACCGCGTGCTGGACCGCAACCAGCTCATCGAGCCCTTCGCTCGGCGTCGCCAGCGCGCGGCGTATCGGCGCTGGGAGCGGTCTCGTCCGATGGAGCTCTGGCAGATGGACGTGGTGAGCTTCCATCTCGCCGACGCCACCGTGGTGTCGTTGCTCACTGGCGTCGACGACCATTCGCGATTCTGCGTGTGTGCCGGCGTGATGCAGCGAGCCGATGCGCGCTCAGTGTGCACGGCGTTCAGCGCTGCGCTGGCCAGGCATGGGGTGCCTGACCAGTTGCTCACCGACAACGGGCGGGTGTTCACCGGCCGGCTCACGAGGCCGCATCCGGCGGTCGTGCTCTTCGACCGCATCTGCCAGCAGCAGGGCATCCGCCACCTGCTCACCAAGCCGGCGCATCCAACCACGACCGGCAAGATCGAGCGTTTTCATCGGACCCTGCGCGTGGAGTTGCTCGACAACGCCGGCTTCACCAGCCTGGAGGCTGCGCAGCAGGGCATCAACGCCTACGTCGTCCACTACAACACCGAGCGGCCACACCAGGCCCTGGGCGGAGCTACCCCGGCCGAGCGCTTCACGTACGACGAGACAGCTCGTGCGGTGGCGCCGCCCGTGACTGACTCCGAGTTGCTCGCGTTGCTGCCATCCGCACAACCGGATGTGCCAAGCAGCGCCCAGCTAAGTCCGGAGGACGATCCCAACGCGATCCGTCGAGCCATCTCCAGCGTCGGCTACGTCCGCTTTGCCGGCGCGCAATACCACCTCGGCCGGAGGCTCGGCAGGCGCATCGCCTCGGTGGTCCCCGACAAGGATCTGGTTCGTTTCTACGTTGACGGAACGCTCGTGCGCACGACCCCACGCGCGGTTCGCGGGACTCGCATGCACGGCGATGCAAAGGAGGTGGTCATCTACCGCAACAGCGCGTCACTCGATGTCGTTGGTTCGGCAAGTGTCAAGCATGAGGTGGACCTACTTTGTCAAGCGTGAGGTGGACTTGCACACGGAGAACCATGAGTTGTGAACAACCACGAGGCGTCGTATCTCACGCCAGCGGTGTCGCGAGTTCATCGCGGATGTTTGAGCCCATGTGGCCGATGGCGACATCGTTGCGGCTCACGTGTCGCCGTGTGCCGCTGCGTGCGCGATATAACGAGATGCTCGCTCCAAGCGCCACGCGATCTCAGCCGATAGCGCAATATCTTTGCACCACGTTTTTGGTCGGCACCGCGGTGCAAATGTCTGTGATGTGGACGTTATGTCGGGCGCGGCGAAGGGACCGATGAACAGGTCCGGAAGGGCGCGAGGTTGGCGGGCGCGGCGGCGTGGCCGGCGAAGGCGCCGTGCGTGGCAGAGGGGTTGCGCGGAGCCGGGGGCCGGCGGATAACTGTTGGCGCCGAATCAGCCCGAATGCCGCCTTAGGGACCACTGCTCCCGCCCACGCTGCACCCCCCCGCGCTACTTCCTGCGCGTCTCGCCGCGGTGTCCACCGCGGTGACGGTGCCGCGATTCGGAACTGCGTCGAGCGGCGTAAACGGTGTACCCGAACACCGGCCTCGTCACTTGACCGGGGCCAACACGCCACGACCGCGTGAGCATCTGTCCGTGGCGTGTTCATGAATCCTCATGAAAACGGAGTTGTCCACACGAGGGGCGGGCCGACGACGGGATTGGACCCGTCGCCGGCACCCATAGCTACTTCTGGCGGATAGCACCAACGACGGTGAGCCCGAGCTTGCGCACGAGCTCGGCAGCCATCGCATCCCGCGTCTGAAAGGTGGTCCTGATTCCAATGGTGGGCTCGCCCTTGTCGTTCTCGCGACCCACAGCCAGCACCCCGAGCTTCGTCCACACCGGGTTGTCGTAGGAGAAGTAATCGACGCTCTTGCCGTCGACGACCACGGGCTCGCTCAGCGGCTTCAGGACCGAACCGATATCGGTTCCGCTCCGATGCAGCTCCGACGCCGCCGCGATGAGTTCATGGATCGAAACCGCCGTTCCGCTCACGGAACGCTTGCGCGCCTGCTGGCGCGCTGCCTTGGTGAGGCGACCGTACTCAGGCCGGACACCCACGAGCTCATTCCAGAAGTGCACGAGGAACTCGGCCTGCTCGCGCTCCTCGGCCTCGTTGAGCGGCTCGCCGTGCCAGTAAAGCTCCAGTCCCCGGGCGAAGGTGTTGAAGGTTGCGAGCTTCGGCGAGTTGGCCGACACCGTGTTCGAGAGGACCTCTACGTTGTCGATCCCCAGGTGCGGCGTGCCGTCGACGAGGCGGCGAGCGAGACGCTGACCTGCGGTCTCCTGCCAGGCGAACTTGGCAGCGGAGTCGTTGACCTTCTCGCCACGGGTGTTGTAGTTGGCGGCCACCCGCTTAGCCGTGGTGTCATTGACCACCCAGATCCGGACGGCGAACCGAGTGTCCTTGAGACGGTCACCCATGGGGCTGTTCAGCGCCTTGACGATGGCCTTGAGGCGCGACTCGGAGTTCACAGCGGTGTCGAGATGGCCACGTTGGATGATCAGGGACTCCTGGCCCTCATCGTCGACCTCCGTCTCAAGCAGCGCGGTGTCCGGGTTGACCCGCACGGACAGGTTGCCGATGACGGCATCGCCAGCGAGAAGCTCCGTTGCCCACTTCTCGATCTTCCGGCGTGTCTTCGTTCCCATCCGCTGCCCCTCCATGTGGTCGGGGCGGATGTTGCCCTGAAACTTCAGCAGCCCACTGTCGACCAGCGACTTGATGAACTGTGCGGTCCAGACGCTCTCGAAGTGAACGCTGCCCGCGTCGTCCACCTTGGAGATGTTGGTGATGATCAGCACGGGCTCGGCGAGGGTTGCCACGGCCATGTCAGTTTCCCTTTCCTCCCGCCTTCTTGGGCGTCAGCTACGGGGAGGGAGTAGCCGGCTCCAAGAAGTGTACGCGCGGTACGTTGGATTTTGCAAGTAGTACGTGTGGTTAGGAAGCTGTACGTGTGGTAAACGCGGCGGTCGCGTTACGTCCCTGCAGAACCGGTTAGTATCGTTCTCGATGGCGAACATCCATTCGGTGCTCCTGACCACGATGGCCAAGCGGGTCGAAGCCATCACCGTGAGTTCGACGCCTTCCTGATCCGCCATCCGAAGCCGACCCGGTCGACGTACCTGGGCTCGCGGTGGGCCTGGCCGAGCTCCTCCCAATGGGCTTCGGGCGTCCGAGGCGGTCGGGCTCCATGTCGAGGACGTGACAATGCGTCGGGGGCACCCCGAACTCAGCATTGTCCGCAAAGGTGGTGCAGTGCGGGAGGCCCCGCTCGCACCGCGCATGACGGCTGCACTTGAGGAGTTGCGGGTGGTCGCCCGGCTGGCGCGCGGCTCCTTCTCGACGGCGCTGTTGAGCCCTTTGACCGCCTGGGCCCCTTGCGTATCGCCCGCCGACCGGCACGATGGACACGCCGACTCACGCACCACCTGCCGCCACCACGACCGCCGCCGCCAGTCTCTCGACCGTCAGGTCATCTATGCTCTGGCGAGCCTCCTAGGATGAGGGCCACCATGCCGTCCTCCGTCTCTGCCCGACTCGCGCCCCCGGTCCCGTCGTCGCCGGCGGTGCGCCTGCGCCTGCAACGGCAGCCGTCCCGCGACACCCCGGTGGAGATAGCCTTCCGCAAGCTCCTCCATCGTCGTGGGTTGCGTTTCCGCATCCACCGTCGACCTCTCCCCCAGCTGGCGCGTATCGCTGACGTCGTCTTCGCACGTCACCGCGTCGCCGTGTTCGTCGATGGATGCTTCTGGCACGGCTGTCCCACGCATCTCATGTGGCCGAAGTCCAACGCGGCCTGGTGGCGGGACAAGATCAGCGGCAACCAGAGACGCGACAGCGACACCGACTCGCGCCTGACTGAAGCCGGTTGGGTCGTGTTCCGCATGTGGGAGCACGAAGATCCGGCGGTGGCAGCGGATGCTCTCTCCGCTCTGCTGGTGACGCGTTTGGAAGACACGCCGTGACGGACCTGGGCATCAGCGACAACGTTGTCGTCCGTCGCGCAAACCGCCATCACCAGCCCTGGGAGTTGAGCGCGGAGCGGCGCGAGGCCTACCGAGAGATGTCCCGCGCATCCCGCGAGGCGAAGCTTCGCGCTGTGCGCGGCGAGGGAATTGAACCGCGGCACCCGGTCAATGTGCCGCGCTACAACCCAGAAGCGCTGATGCCGCAGCGCTCGCGGCGCGGCCTGCGTTCGCTGTCGCTGTTCAGCGGCGGTGGTGGCCTAGACCTAGCGTTCGATCGTGCTGGCTTCGTCCACCAAGCGTCGTACGAGATTCTTGAGGACGCAGCCACCACCCTCAGCCGCAATCGACCGCAATGGCAGATCAATGGGGGAGCGGCCGGTGACGTCACCGATGTGCGGTGGCGTCAATGGCGAGGGGCCGTCGATGTCATCCACGGCGGACCACCCTGCCAGCCCTTCAGCATCGCCGGCCGACAACACGGCGCCCGCGACGACCGCGACATGTTCCCGACCTTCGTCAAGTCAGTCCTCGCCATCGAACCGCTCGCCTTCGTCGCCGAAAACGTTGCCGCGCTTGGCGGTCCCAAGTTTCGCCCCTACCTTGACGAGATGGTGCTGCAGCCCTTGTCGCAGAAGTACACCATCTCCCGGCTCGATCTGCGCGCCGAACTCTTCGGTATCCCGCAGCAGCGGCGACGCATGGTGCTGGTGGGGTTTCGGCGAAAGAGCGACGCGGCACGTTGGCGAGCACCGACTGCGACGCACAGGCCGCGTTTGGGAGAGCCTCCGTCAGGCGTCGATGCTTCATTGCCGACGTGCATGGGCACGCGCGAAGCCCTCGGCCTGAGCAACATTGGCTGGGACGCACCCGCTCCTACGATTCGGAGCACGCTCACCGGTCCGCGGCACACGACGTCGGTCCTCAACAGCGTTTCCTCGCGAGCCGTTTGGGAACGACTCCAGGTCTGGCCGAGCGGTGTGGCACCCAGCCGCCAGGCGGCGCGCGCCTTCGTCGCCGAGAACGGACATTTCCGGCTGTCCGTCCCGGACGTCGCGCTGCTGCAGGGCTTTCCTGAGAGCTGGACCTTCCACGGTGCGGTGTACATGGCCCTCGGCCAGATCGGCAACGCCGTGCCGCCGCCGCTGGGCTACGTCGTTGCGGGATCGATAGCTGACGCCTTGCTGTCCTGAAGCAAAGCTTCGGATCGCACCCGCTCCCGAAGCCAGTCACGACCGTCGAGCTCGGACTCGGCCGCGAACACGTTGTCGTCACCGACCAGGTCGCGCAACTCTTTGAGCGTGATGTGCGGATTGTTTCGGGTCGAACCGCGGTCGAGGAGATAGCGGCAGCGTTCGCGCACCAGAATCAGCATCCGCTCCGGTGAAAAGGCAGGAACCGACTTTTTCGCGGGCGGCACGGCTGGCAGTTGGAGATCCGCCAGGTCCTCAATGAGCCGTTTGGAGATTTTCTTCGGGATTGCGCCGCCGCTCGCCTTGAGGAGCTGCAACAGCTCCCCCGTCATGTGGGGAGCGCTCTCGTCGTCGGTTTCCACGGTCTCGAGCTTCTGTTTCTTGAGGAGTTTTCCGACCTCTTCAGCCGTGTACGAGTCCCTCGCGCCCACGAGCTCCGCCATGGTCTTCGCATCGATCATGGAGGGCACTCGACGAACAAGGTCCCAGTCAAGATTGACGTACTCCTCCTGTTTGGCGATCCACGGCTCCAGCAACCACGGCGGCGCGTACAGGAACTCGTGTGCGCCGTCGCGCGGTGTGAGGCCGCGGCGGTAAACACCGAAGAGCCAGTGATGTTGACGCCACTTCCGCAGATGTTCGCGCCCCACATCACGGGCGGTGCTGAAGCTCGTGCCATCAGTGGACTTCAACTCGAAGGAGACGTCATCGGCGTGAGGGAGCCTCAGCACGGCGTCCAGGCCGCCGCGACCCTCGCGGGTTCCCTGCATGCCGAACCTCAGAGCCATGTCGTCTTCGCGTTCATGGGCCTGATATGCGCGGACCTGCCCGCTTTCGACAACCATGCCGGAAGTCTGCCTCCCCTGTGATCGAAGGAGTCGAGTTCAAGGCAGGGGTTGACGATCAACCCACGTACAAGCTAGCCCGGAGCGGCTCAGCGACTCGTCGATTGCCCGGTTTGCTCGAGATCCAACACGTCGGCGAGACGCTGCGCAGCGACGTCGTGCATTCCCGGCATCACGTGGCTGTAGGTTGCAAGCGTGAACGCGACGTTGGCGTGGCCCATCCGTTCCGATACGAGCTTGGGGTGCTCGCCGGACGCAAGCATGAGCGTCGCCATGCTGTGGCGCAGGCCGTGCAAGCGGATTCGGGGAAGGCCCGCTTTCTCCAGAACGCGATAGAAGTGATCCCGCAGCGTGGCGCCCAAAACTGGCCCCCCGACGTCGTTGGTGAAGACGAGATCGCGGTCGATCCACGCCGGCGCTGCGAGCCGTAACTCGACCTGGCGCGACCTGTGCTGTCGTAGCTCTTCCAGCAGCTGGGTTGGAAGCGATAGCGGACGCTCACCGCGGTGGGTCTTGGTCTCCTTGAAACGTGGAGTACCGTCCTCGGCCGGCAGGTCAAGCGCCTGGCGGACGCTCAGCCGGCCATGGTCCCAGTCGATATCGGACCACCGCACGGCGAGGAGCTCGCTGAGCCGAAGACCACAGAGCAGGGCGACGCGTAGCGGCAGTTCGTAACGCTCGGAGCGCAGGGCACGCAGGAGGACGCGCGCCTGATCCGGAGTGACCGAACGAATCTCGGTTCTCGGGACCACCGGTCGGTCGACGCCGTCCACCGGATTTACGGCGATGGCCTGCCACCGGACAGCGTGCGCCATTGCCCGATGAAGGACGGCGTGGACCTTCTGCACCGCAGCAGGTCCGAGACCGCCTCCCGTGCGCCGGTTGCCCGAGACTCGAAGGTGCTGCTCGAGAGCAATGACGTGATGCGGCCGGAGCTTCTGTAGGGGTAGCTGGCCAACGAACGGGATGATGTCGAACTCAACGACTTCCCAGTACCGCCTCTGTGTGCTGAGGGCGAGCGAAGGCTCGACGTAGTCGCGGAACCAGCGACGGAGGAACTGCTCGACTGTCTCCCGGGTCGGGTCGCCGAACGCCCCGCCTGCGACGGCGGCGACCTGGGCGGCCGCCGCGTGTTCAGCGTCGCGCTTGGTGCCCCGAACCGTGAAGGTCCGTCGCTCCCGCTTCCCGGAACGCGGGTCGCGCCCGAGCTCCACGACGACCTCCCACGTCCCGGCCGAGCGCCGGTGAATCCTGGCCATGAGGTGCCCTCCCGTGTCGCGGTGTGACCTAAATCGTCAGCTCGTACCGCCCCGTGCGGCAACAAATGGGCAACAAATGCTACTCGCTGGGCAACTGTAGCACAGCCAGGAGGGGCATTTTGAGATCATATCGGTCGTACCCGCACGGGGAGTC
>CAVQVY010000024.1:0-193479 GCA_963717185.1 Candidatus Dormiibacterota bacterium
CCCCGCCAGGTCCGCGGGCGGCTGTCGGCGCTGGCGACGTCGATGGATCCGAGCCGTTCGCGGTTGGCGTCGAGGAGCGCCGCGGTCTCGACGCGGTCGCAAACCACCAGGAGTGAGGCTGCTGGGGGCTGCAGGGGTGGCGCGGGCGAGGTGATCAGGCCGGGACGGCCGCGACCGTCTCCCAGGAAGCGGCGCTCGAAGTCCGGGTACGCGATCGCCAGGAGCCTGACCAGCGGCAGCGGCCGGTTCTCGTGCGCGCGGGTCACGGCGCCCACCACCAGCAACACCAACCCGGTGATCCCAAGCACCGCGAGCAGGATTCGCTGTCCGGTGAGCGCGCCGATGAGGATGAGGAGCACCCCGAGACCGACCTCGCCGGACGCGAGCCGGGTGGGTGGCGTCTCGACCTCGGCGCACACCGCGTGGTACAGCTGGCGCGCTGTGAAGCACCACCCGCCCTCTCCAGCCTCGCTGCGGCGGCGGCGACGCGCTCGTCGGTGACCTCGACTGACATCCGGCGGAGTTTGGCAAAGACGAACCGGCACAGCCGCTGATCCAGGCCAGCCAGAATCGGGCGCATGGCCATGCATTCTACATCCCCGATGGCGAGCGCTTCGCCTCCACGGACTGGACGCGGGGACCCTGGGACCCTCTTCTTCCAGCGCGAGGGCCGCCGGCGGCACTGCTGGGACGCGCCATCGAGCAGCTCGACGATGGCGCGAGTTCACCGTCGCCCGATTCACGGTTGAGATCCTGCGCAGCGTTCCGCTCGGCACCCTCTCGGTCGACGCGAACCTCGCGCGACCAGGCGGCGGGTGCAGCTGGCCGAGGCGACGCTGCATGACCAGGACGGAGACGTAGCCATCGCGCGCGCCTGGAGGATGCGCCGCGTGACACCGCGGCCGAGCAGACGCCGGCCGAAGGTGTCGGCTTCCCCGGCGCAGACGCGCTCAGCCCACCTGTCGCATTCGACCCTGGAAGGGACCGAGCTACTTCTCCGCCGTGGAGTGGCGCACAGCTGCCGGTGAGTTCATGACGCCGGGGCCGGCCACGGTGTGGATGCGCATGAACGGTGTCCTGGTGGAGGGCGAACAGCCCTCTCCGCTGGCCCGCGTCCTCGTGGCCGCCGACTCCGGCAACGGCATCAGCATGGAGTTGTCGCTGGAGACCCACGTGTTCATCAACACCGAGCTGACCGTGCATCTCCTCCGCGAACCCGTAGGGGAGTGGATCTGCTCAACGCGCGGAGCCGGATCGGCCGCACCGGCACAGGGGTGGCCACCAGCACGCTCCACAACGCCACAGGGCGGTTCGGAATGGCCGACCCAGCGCTGCTGGTCAGGTCACGCTGATTGCGCGTCGCACCACCGCCGTGGCGATGGTCTCGGTGAGCCGAAGTATGCTGGCGGCGTGATCTCCGAGACGGACGCGACGCCGGGCGTCACCGGTAAGGCCCGCGACTACGCCGCCGAGCAGCGTCGCTGGGAGGAGCGTGCCCTGCGCCGCGCCCTGGCGCAGGACCAGCGAGGGAAACGTTCGCGACCGGCAGCGGGATCGAGCTGGACCCGCTCTACGGCCAGGCCCAGCTCGACGGCCACGATCCAGTGTCGGAGGAGGGCTTCCCCGGCGAACCGCCGTTCACCAGGGGCATCCAGTCGACCATGTATCGCGGGCGGCTCTGGAGCATCCGCCAGTACGCGGGCTACGGCACCGCGCACGACGCCAACGAACGATTCCGGTTCCTCCTCGCCAACGGCCAGAAGGGGCTGTCCGTCGCTTTCGACCTGCCCACCCAGATGGGCCTGGACAGCGACGATCCCCGCGCGGCCGGCGGAGGTCGGGCAGGTGGGCGTGGCCATCGACTCCGTCGCCGACATGGAGGACCTGTTCGCAGCGATCCCGCTGGGCGAGGTGAGCACCTCGATGACCATCAACGCGCCCGCCCCGGTGCTGGTGGCCATGTACATCGTCGCGGCCGAGCGCCAGGGGGTGGCCGCGGATGACGTCATGGGCACCGCTCAGAACGACGTTCTCAAGGAGTACGTGGCACGGGGCACGTACATCTATCCGCCGCGCGCCTCGCTGCGCCTGGCGGCCGACCTGATCGCGCACTGCTCGAGGCACGTGCCCAGGTTCAACGCCATCTCGCTCAGCGGGTACCACATCCGCGAGGCGGGCAGCACCGCCCCGCAGGAGATGGCCTTCGCGGTCGCCAACGCGTGCGAGTACGTCGCCGCGGTCGTCGAGCGGGGCATCGCGGTCGACGAGTTCGCGCCCAAGCTCTCGTGGATCTTCAACACCCACACCGATTTCTTCGAGGAGATCGCCAAGTACCGCGCGCTCCGGCGACTGTGGGCGCGGGTGATGAGCGGACGCTTCGGTGCCGTCGACCCGCGCTCGCTGATGCTGCGCACCCACACGCAGACGGGCGGCTCGACGCTGACCGCACAGCAGCCGGAGAACAACATCGTGCGCGCGGCCATCCAGGCGCTGGCGGCCAGCCTCGGCGGAGTGCAGTCGATGGCCCTGTCGTGCTACGACGAGGCGCTGTCGATCCCCACCGAGAAAGCGCAGCGGCATCGCGGTGCGCACCCAGCAGATCATCGGCGAGGAGATCGGCGTCACCAACACCGTGGATCCGCTCGGCGGATCGTACTTCGTCGAGTGGCTCACCGATGAGCTGGACGACGCGCCACGGCGCTGCTCGACCAGGTGGACAAGAGGGGCGGCGCGGTGGCGTGCATCGAGTCCGGTGGATGCAGGAGCAGATCCAGGAGGAGGCTACCGCGCCGAGCTCGCGGTGGTGTCGGGTGAGAAGGTCGTGGTCGGCGTCAACCGCCACACGGAGAGCGAGGAGGCGCAACCGCCGGTGATCTTCCGCACCGACGAGCGCGCCGCAACCGAACAGCTGGAGCGGCTGCGTGCACATCGCGCGAACCGTGACGACGGCGGCCGGAGCCACCGCGCTGGGGCGCCTGCGCGACGCCGCCGCGTCGGACGGCGAGCTGATGCCCGCGATCCTCGACGCGGTCCGCGCCGACAGCAGCCTCGGCGAGATCTGCGGAACGCTCCGCGACGTCTTCGGTGAGTATCAGCCTCCGACGACCATCTGACGCGGGCGATGAGCGGGTCAACCGGTCGCGTCGCCGGCGCGCTCCGAGCTGCCTGGCGCGCGGTCGTCACGATGCCTCGCGGCGCCCGCCTGCTGGTCGTCGGGCTGCTCGTCGCCGCGGCGTTCGTGGCCGTGGTGGTGCCGCTGTTCAACAGCGGTGGCGCGCCCAGTGCGGAGATCGCCGGACAGCTGCCCGACACGGTCGCAGCCGGGCACATCGCGAGCGCGGACATCGCGCTCGACAACGTCGGGGACAGCATCATCTTCCCGGTGTGCGTGGCCATGAGCGGTGACGGCGCCGACTCTCGCGTCAGCCGACTTCCAGGGCCTCGACCACGTCACCGCCACCGGCAACCGCGTCTGTGGAGGCCAGCTGACAGGCCAGGAGACGATCGGCATCACCATCCACTTCACGCTCGACCACCGCGGCAGCACGGAGGTGCGCCTGGTGCCACAGCAGGGCACCACCGTGATCGGGCCGGTGTTCAGCGAAACCGTCGGCGTCACCTGACGGCTGCGGAAGGCGCCGCGGTTGTCATCGGACGTACCCTTGAAGGACACAGGAGGGTCAACAATGGACCGCGAGTTCAGTGATTTCGAGACGTTCTTCCCCTGGTACGTCAGCCAGCACAGCAAGCGTGCGACCCGCTGGTTCCACTTCGCCGGCACTCACCTCGGAGCGGCCACCGCGCTGGCCGGCATCGCCACCCGCCGCCCGGCGCTGATCGCCGGCCTGCCGGTCATCTCCTACAGCCTGGCCTGGTTCAGCCACTTCGTCATCGAGAAGAACAACCCGGCATCCTTCGGCCACCCGCTCTGGTCGTTGCGCGGTGACGTGCGCATGCTCTCGATGATGTGGCAGGGCAGGGACGGCGAGCTCGAGCGGCTTGCCCAGGACGCGATGCGCCCGACGCTCGCCGCCTGACCGGCCCGCCGCATCCCGTCAGCCGCCGGGCACGGTCTCCAGCGCCCAGGTCGAGCCCTGCGGCGAGTCGCGCACCTCGACACCGTTGGCGAGGAGCGCGTCGCGCAGCGAATCCGCGTCTGCGAAGCGGCCATCGGCTCGCGCGCGGTCGCGCAGCGCGAGGATGGCATCGACGAAGGGGGCGACTCGATCACGTGGCGCGACCGAGCCGGCACGGGCCAGCTCAGCGAGGCGCACCACCAGCTCACGCAATGCCTCGCGCGCCCTGTCGGGCTCGTCCGACTGCAGGGTGTCGCTCGACCAGTCGTGGACGGCCGTCTCCATGGCGAGGATCGCCGCGGCCACGCCGTCCGGGTCGCGCGCGTTGAGCGCAGCCACGCCGGCGTCGCGCTGGCCCAGCACCTCCTCCATGAAGGGATTCGCACCGTCGGGCTCAGACACCACAGCGGGCACGGGAATGGATGCGCTCGCGGCGCTGACGCCGCCGCCGCCCGACGTCACCTCCTCCAGCGAGACCACCGCGGGTGCGCGCCAGTTCCTCTCCGCGCCGTCGCGCCGCCACGTCACCCCGCCCCGGCCGCGCACGGTCAGCGTGGCGTTGTCGACATCGATGATGCACGCGGTGTGCTCGTCGACCCCGAGGACGCCGCACCCGTCGGGGAGCGCGGCCTCGAGCACGCGCAGCCGTCGCTCACCCATGTAGCAGAACCGCGTGTCGTGCGTGCCGCCCTCGGCGTTGTTGTAGTGCGGGATCACGACCGCGCGCAGCCCCGCCCGGCGCACCAGGTCGAGGCCGGGCACCCATTCCGGAGGCGCGCCCACCTTGTAGATCTCGTACACCGGCAGGGCCAGCTCACCGAGCCCCACCGCGGCGGCGCTCGAGAAGACAACGACACCGCCGGACTCGAGCTTGTCGGCGAGCAGCTCGGGGACCCGGGTGCCGAGCCACTGACGGATGGCGTACGTCGGGCTGCCCGGGCCGGCGAAGACCCAGGCCGCCTCCGCGAGAAGCGCACACATACGCTCGTACTCGAGCGGCGTCGCCGTCTGCGCATCCCGAAAGGAGGCGACCTCGATGTCGCGACCGACACTGTCGCGGAAGTACGCGACAGTCCGCGCGGCGATCTCGTCGGCGTTCTCCTGGAAGCCGAACGGTGTGTCCAGCATCACCGCCCTGGCGTCAGCCCCGGCGCGCTCGAACAGCTCGGCGTGGGCCGACGTCATCGTGGGAGCCGTCTCGCCTGAGCCGATGATCGCCAGCAGCCGGGGCACCGTCACCGGCCAATCGTACGCGGCACTCCCCGCAGGCCGAGGGAAAGTCAGCCGCGGGCGAAGGACCGCGCCAGCCAGACGAGCGTGCGCACCGGGGCACCCGACGGACCGTTGGGAATCTCCTTGAGGTTGGCCTGGTCATTCCACACCGTGCCGGCGATGTCGAGGTGCACCCAGGGGAGCCCGCCGGAGAAGGCGCGGATGAAGACGGCGCCGTTGATCGCGCCGGCCTCGCGCCCGCCCCAGTTGCGAACGTCGGCGACCTCGCTCCTGAGGCACGCGTCGTACTCGGGATGCATGGGCAGCTCGGTGAAGCGATCGCCGCCCTCCTCGGCCGCGCCCAGCACCAGCTGTGCCAACGCTCGGTTGTTGGTCATCAACGCTGCGGCGACGTGGCCCAGCGCGATCACAGCTGAACCGGTGAGCGTGGCGACGTCGACGATGTGGGTGGCACCGAGGCGGCGGGCCATGGCCAGGCCGTCAGCGAGCACCACGCGTCCCTCGGCGTCGGTGTTGACCACCTCGATGGTGGTGCCGTCGACCGCGCTGACCACGTCGCCGGGTTTGAGCGCGCGGCCACCCGGCATATTCTCGGTGGCGGGGACGATGCCGACCACGTTGCACGGAACCTTCAGCGCCGCGATGGCGTGCAGCGCCGACAACACCGCGGCGCCGCCGCCCATGTCGGCCTTCATCGCCTCCATCCGCAGCGCCGGCTTGATCGAGATGCCGCCGGTGTCGAACGTGATCCCCTTGCCCACCAGCGCGAGGGTGGGCCCGCCGGGGGAGCCGCCGCCGTGACGCACCACGATCATGACCGGCGGCTCGTCGCTGCCGCGAGCGATCCCGAGCAACGCGCCCGCGCCCGCGGACTCGAGCGCGGCGCGGTCCATCACCTCGACAACCAGGCCGGTGTCTGCGCACAGCTCGGTCACATCGGCGGCCAATCGTGTCGGCGTCAAGGTGTTCGCCGGCGCCGTCACCCAGCGCTGCACGCGCAGCGTCGACTCGGCGAGCAGCACCGCCTCGGCCAGCGCGACGTCCACGAAGTCGCCGGCGGCACCGTCGACCCCTGCGACGACCACCTCCTCGACCAGCGGCGCGAGGTCCGGTTCGGTCTTGCTGAGCCCAGCGTCGTGGTTGGCGAGGAGCGTCCCCGTCACCATTGCGCGCAGCAGCGCCGCGATGCCGGGCGTGGCAGTGCCGGCCAGGGACGTGTCGGCCGCGAGGACGAGCCTGGTGAGACGCCGGCGCCGAAGCTCACGCCCGGCGAGCGTGTAGGCGTTGTGCAGGCGAAAGCCGTCGAGCACCGCCCGGTCGCCGAGCCCGAGCACGACCACGCGACGCGTGGAGATTCCAACTGCGGCAGGAAGCACGGTCACCTCGCCGAAGCGCCCTCTGAGCTCACCCGAGGCCACCATGCCGGCGAGCTCGCCCTGCATCGCTCCGTCCAGCGCGACGGCGGCGGGGCCCAGCTCGCGGTTGAAGGCGGTGACCACCAGCGCGTCGCCGCCGATCGTCCTCGGGTCTCCGTCGCCTCGCATCGCAACAGCCATACACGTCTCCTGGAATCGTCGGAAGCAGCGCCGACGCCGACCGCGGATGGTACCGGCGGTGTGCGGCGGCCATACTCGCGGCGTGAGCCGATGGGAGGCGCTCCGCGACGAGCTTCGCGAGCATGCGCTGACCGCCGGGTGGTGTGCGCTGGGTGTCACCGGCGTCGAGCCATTCATGGAGGCGCGCGAGCACGGGCTCGACGCGGTCGCGTCCGGGCGCATGGACGGGATGCCGTGGATGACCGCCGAGCGCATGACAGCGAGCGCTGACCTCGGTGCTCGGTATCCCTGGGCACGCAGCATCATCGCCCTGGCCTGGCCGTATCGACCGGTGCGTCCCCCGGCGGACACGCTCGGGAACGCTGGGCGCGGGCGGATCGCCGCGTACGCGACGCTCGAGGACCCGGGGAGTGGCGACGCCGCCGACTACCACGACGTGCTCGCAAACGGCTGCGACGAGCTGGTGGCCTGGCTGCGCGAGCGGATCCCCGAGATGCGCGCCAAGCGCTTCGTCGACCATGGGTGGGCGATCGACCGCGCGATCGCGGAACGAGCCGGCGTCGGCTTCACCGGCAAGCACGCCGGCCTGCTCACCAGCGCAGCAGGTTCCTACGTGCTGCTCGCCGAGGTGGCGGTATCGCTGCCGCTGCCCAGCGACGAGCCCTCGAAGAAGGGCTGCGGCAGTTGCGCCGCGTGCCTGCCGGCCTGCCCGACCGGAGCGATCGTCGCGCCGGGCGTGATCGACGCGCGCCGTTGCATCTCCTACCTCACCATCGAACACCGCGGCCCCATCCCGGTGGACCTCCGTCCCCTGATGGGGACATGGGTCTTCGGGTGCGACCTCTGCCAGGAGGCCTGTCCGATCAACCACCGCCTCGCGCCGGCGCCATTGGCCGACACGGGACGACCGGGGAGCCGCGGACCGGTGCCCGCACCGCACCTGGTCGAGCTGCTCGAGCTCGACGACGACGCCTTCACCGACCGTTTCGCACGCACCGCGGTTGCCCGCGCCGGCAGGTCCCGGCTGGCACGCAACGCCGCCGTCGCCCTCGGCAACGCGGGGGACTTTGCCGCCGTCTCCCCATTGCGGCGTGCTGCGGCGGAGGACCCCGACTCGGACGTGCGCGAGGCGGCGGCCTGGGCCCTGGAACGGGTGGCCGCCCGGGGTGCTGGCAGCTAGCGGGCGCCGACCCTCAGTGGAAGAGCCACATCGCGGCGCCGACGCCCACCGCGATGGGGGCGCCGACGCAGGCGACCACGAACGGGACGGGGTCGTGCTGCGGCGGCCACCAGGCGTGGGGGACGGCGCGGCCGATGGGCACGCGCGCCCGACGGATGCGGTTGGGCTGGGCGCTGAGGATGGCTGCGGCCATGCCGGTGAGCGTGATCAGCAGGATGGCCTCGGCGGCAGGGATCGCCACGTGGGCCGCCCCCATGCGCCACAGGGCGGCGATGACCGCGAACGCGGCAAGCCCGAGGAGGGCACCGCAGAGTGCACCGACCAGCGGCAGGGGCAGCGTCACCCGGCGGGGCGTTGGCAGCGGCATGGAGCGGAGCGTACCACCGCCACCTCGCGGGCTCCAGCGCGCGCCGCCTTGACCTTTCCCCGGGTCACACCTACCCTGAGCACGCTCCGCGCCGGCGGTCCCGGTTCCACGTCCCAGCTCACGTCTCACCAGGGAACTCCACATGCCGTCCCGCACACGCCTGGCCGCTGCCGCCATCGGCGCAACCGCAGCCGCGGTCCCGGCCGGGGTCATCGCCAGCACCTACGTCGTGCACCCCGGCGACACCCTCAGCGCCATCGCGCTTCGGCACGGCACCACCGTGAGCGCGCTGGCCGAGGCCAACCACCTGGCTGATCCCAACCTGATCAGGATCGGCCAGCTCCTCCAGATCCCGGACTCGAAGCTCGGCACGCCCGGATACACGGCCACCGCCGCCGAACTCGGAGACCTACACCGTGGTCCACGGCGACACCCTGATCAGCATCGCCCGCCGGTACGGGCTGGACCTCACGGCGCTGGCCCGCAACAACGGCCTCAACGTCAACGCGCCGCTGCACGTCGGTGTCGTCCTGCACCTGCCGGGGCGGATCGCGCGGGTCAACGCCCTGCTGGTCCATGTCGCCAACCAGGTCGGGGTCGACCCCAAGCTGGTCAAGGCTGTCGCCTGGATGGAGAGCGGCTGGCACCAGGGGGTGGTCTCCCAGACCGGCGCGATAGGCCTGATGCAGGTCGAGCCGTACACCGGCGAATGGGTGTCGCGCTACCTGGCCGGCCGCACCCTCAACCTCCGCGTCGCCTCCGACAACGTGCTGGCCGGCACCCTGCTGCTCCACCACCTGCTCGCGGTCCACGAGGGTGACGTCGATGCGGCGCTGGCCGCCTACTACCAGGGCGATGCGTCGATCGGGCGCAACGGGCTCTACGACGACACCCGGCGGTACCAGAAGGTGGTGACGGACCTGATCAAGAGGACTGACCCGGGCTACGACCTTTTGGTGATAGTTCCGCTGTGGCTTCTGTGGACAAGCTGGGGACAACTCGAGGTCACGCGAGGCCCAGGTCGAGCGGGAGGCTGAGGCACCGGACCCCGCCCCCCGACTTCATGAACTCGTCCACCGGCAGCGGCACCACCTCGAACCCCGCCCCGGCCAGCGACGTCCTGATCGCCGCGGACGCCGTCGAGCTGATCACCCTGCCGCCCAGCGGCATGGCGTTGCAGGCGAAGCCCTCGGCCACCTCGCGAGCAACCTCGATGAGGCGCGGGACCCGGGCGCGCACCAGCTCCATCGAGCCCGGCGCGAACGCGTCCGGGGCGATCAGCGCGCTGTGGTCGTCGAGCGGACAGAAGCAGGTGTCGAGGTGATAGAAGCGCGGGTCCACCAGCTGCAGCGACGTGCTCTCGACGTCGAGGAACCGGGCCACGTCCGCGTGGGCGGCCTGGTCGGTGCGGAACCCCCAGGCCTGGAAGAGGTGGTCGCCGACGAACAGAGCGTCCCCGGCGCCCTCGAACGAGACCTCGGCGGGGACGTCGTGCACGACGAAGCCCAGCTCCTCGAGTGCGCCGCGCCAGTGGCGCTCCTCCCCCGCCCGCTCGGCGTGGTGAAAGCGGCTGAGCACGGCTCGCCTCCTCCACACCACCGCGGCGTTGGCGGTGAACACCATGTCGGGGAGACCCGCCTGAGGAGTGGTGAGCGTGATCGCCTCACCCAGCTCCCCGTAGACCCGGTGCAGAGCCTCCCACTCCTCCACCGCGCGGTCGTGGTCGACCTCGACCGCGACGTGCATCCACGGGTTGATCTCGTACTCGATGCCGAAGAACTCAGGACGGCACATGAGAATGGCCATGACGCGCTTCTCGCACATCCGGCCAGGCCGATCGCAGTCGCGGGGAGCTCCTGGTTCCGGGTCGCCACGATGATGCCACAGTCGCCCGGCGCTGACGCCGATGCTCAGATCGACTTCGCCACCAGCGCACCGGCGGCGGCGAGGAGGGCTGTCGAGGGGATCGTCAGGATCCACGCGACCACGATGTTCCGAGCCGTCCCCCATCGCACCGCAGCCAGCCTGCGCGTGCCCCCCGCGCCCATCACCGAGCCGGAGACCACGTGCGTCGTGCTCACCGGGATGGCGAACTGCGTTGCTCCCTGGATGACGACCGCGGCCATGGTCTGGGCGGCGAAGCCGTCGACCGGTTCGAGCTGGGCGATGCGGCTGCCCAGCGTGCGGATGATCCGCCAGCCGCCGGCGTAGGTGCCCAAGCCGATGGCGGCAGCCGCGATCACGACCACCCACAGCGGAGGGGAGGGAAAGGCGCCACCCCGGGCGCTCAGATGGTGGGTGGCGAGCAACGCGAGGGTGATGATCGCCATCGTCTTCTGGGCGTCGTTGGCGCCGTGGCTGAACGAGACGAAGCCGCCGCTGAAGACCTGCGCCGCGCGGAAGTTCGTGTTCGCCCGCGATGGGTGGATGTTGCGGAAGAAGTTCAGGAGGCCCGCGAGGAACAGGTAGCCCAGCAGGAACCCCGCGATCGGCGACGTGATCAGGCCGACGATGACGGGCACCACCGTGCCCCACTTCAGCGCATGCACCCCGTAACCGGCGATCCCCATGCCGATGAGGGCGCCGATCAGCGCGTGCGACGAGCTCGAGGGCAGACCGGCACGCCACGTCACCAGGTTCCAGGTGATCGCCGCCGCGAGCGCGGCCACGATCATCGCGAGCGACACACCTCCGGCGGGCGCGACCAGGCCACCGATGGTGTTGGCCACCTTGGTGTGCAGCAGCTGTATGGCGATCACCGCGCCGACCAGGTTGAGCACCGCGGACAGACCGATCGCCAGCCGAGGGCCGAGCGCACGCGTGCTGATGGTGGTGGCCACCGCGTTGGCGGTGTCGTGGAACCCGTTGGTGAAATCGAAGCCCAGCGCCACCGCGATGGTGACGACCAGGAGCACGACCTGCCCGTCAGGCATTCTTGATGGTGATCGCCTCGAGGATGTTGGCGACGTCCTCACAGCGGTCGAGTGCATCCTCCAGGAGTGTCAGGAACTCCTTCAGCTTGATCACCTCGAGAGCGTCCGTCGAACCCGAGAACAGCTCACCGATGGCGCGACGAGAGGCAGTGTCCCCGAGGTTCTCGAGCCGGTGCACCTCGATGCCGTGCTCCTCGACGCCCTTCAGTCCCTCGAGCTTGCTGACGCCCTTCTGCAGTTCGAGCACAGCGCTGCAGATCAGCTCGACCATCTCCGTCGCTGCGGGAGGGATGCGCCCGATCTTGTACAGGGTCACGGTGTCGCCGATCTCCTCGATGTAGTCGAGCACGTCGTCGAGCCCGGACGCCAGTGCGTAGATGTCCTCGCGGTCGAACGGCGTCACGAACGTGCGGTTGAGGGTTCGCACCAGCTCGTGCGTGACGTCGTCGCCGGCGTGCTCCAAATCCTTGATGGCAACCTGCTTCTGCGCGAGCGACGGCAGGTCCTCGAGCCCTTCGCGCAGCAGTTGTGAGGCGGCGACGGTGGAGGTCATGTGCTGGTCGAACAGCTGATAGAACTTCCGCTCGCGCGGCACCAACGACAGTCGCACCCTGCCCCTCCCGGCACCTGTTGGACAGCCGCGAGCATAGAGAATGCCACGGCCGCGCGAGGGATCAGACGCTTCTGTCGATGGGCAGTGCTGTCAGCACCGTGGGGCTGAACGGCCGGAGCGGCCGGTCCGAGCTTGCCCGGGGGCGGATCAACGGGCGTGCGCCGCACGCACCACATCGGGTCGACGTCGTCGCGCAGCGCCACAACGCGCCAGGCCGGCAGCCCGCGGGTCCGCGCACTGGCGGCCGGCTCGACGGCGGCGACCAGGCGGGGGCGGATCCAGGTGACGCCGGGCCCGGCCGCTTCCTGGTCGTCGACGGCCACAGCCGGGACTGGCTCCGCCACCGAGGTGAGCCACCGCCGCGACACCGGGTCATCGAGCTGAGCCACCCCGACGAGGCCGAGGCGACCGAGCACCCAATCGCCGAGGAGCAGTCGAACCCCGGCGCCGGAGGTGCGCCAGCCGACCACCACAGCGTCGCGACGCGTGGACAGGGCGACCCGCAGCCTCAGCGGCGAGGCCATGCCGGCAAGGTAGGCGGCGTCCTGGCGCCGCGCCAGCACGCCGCCAGACCACGCTCGGCGGCCGCGGCGGCGAGCGCGTGGCCGTGGCCGACGACGTGGTCCGGCACCTGGATGCGCGAGTCCGCGGGGACCAGCTCGCCAAGCGCGGCGAGGCGGGTCAGCAGCGGCCGCGCCGCCAGCGACTCGCCGTCGAGGTGGAGGATGTCGGTGACCAGGTACACGGCCTGCGGGCGGGTCTGGTCGCCCATCACCCGGCGAGAGAGAGCACGCAGGTCGGGGCGTCCCTGGGGGTCGAGCACGCAGATCGAGCCGTCGAGGACGGCTGGGCGCCCCCCAGGAACCCGGCGGCGGCGGCGATCTCGGGAAAACGACTCGTCGAGCGCGGCGGTCTCACCCTGGAGCCGCACCGAGCCGCCGCCCTCGGCGATCAGGAGGCAACGCGAGCCCTCCCAATCGACGTTGAAGAGCCACTCGTCCCCGTCGAATGGGGCGGCGCACGGGGTGCTGGCCTCGATGACGGCGCGTGCCGGCGGCCCCGCGGCGGGGATCGCCATCGGCAGACCCGGCTGCTCGTCCGGGGCGAGCCGTCGGCTGCCCCGTCGCCTGGACGCGGGGGGTCACCGGGGGCTCAGGATGCCTTGCGCCGCCGTGCTCCGTCCGCCGACTGGCGGCGCCGAGCCGCCTGCTCGCCGCCCGAGGGCTGCTCGCGCACGGTCGCCCTTCTGGGCGGCCTCGACAGAGGCCTTGAGCGCCGCCATCAGGTCGGTCACCTTGGACGGGTTCTCCGGCGCGGGCGCGTCCAGCGGCTGGTCGTTGACCTTGGCCTCGACGAACGCCATCAGCGCCTCGCGGTAGTCGTCCTTGTAGCGCTCGGGGTCGAAGGTGGCGCTGAGGTTGTCGACCAGCATCACGGCCATGTCGAGCTCGCGCTTGTGGATCTCCGGCTGCGCCTCGGCCTCAGGAAGCGACAGCT
This sequence comes from Candidatus Dormiibacterota bacterium, assembly GCA_963717185.1. Taxonomy (GTDB): domain Bacteria; phylum Chloroflexota; class Dormibacteria; order Aeolococcales; family Aeolococcaceae; genus Aeolococcus. The sequence goes on from CAVQVY010000024.1 coordinate 13,456, forward strand.
CGCCGACGTCGCGGATCTCGTCGGGCCAGTGCAGGGTGTTGAGCAGCAGGCCCTTTTCGTGGAGCGCGAGCCGGCAGAGGTGCTCGCGGTCGCTGAACGCGATCTTGCCGAGCGCGACCTTGCCGGTCTTCTCGAGCGCTGCCTTGAGCAGGTAATACGGCTTGACACCGACCGCCTCCGGCTCGAGGTAGTACGCGCTCTTGATGTACAGGCCTGCTTCGATGTCCGTGTCGTCGCAGAACTCGAGGATCTCGCAGGTGTGCGAGGTGGGCAGCGGCAGGTTGTCGAGGTCGGAGTTGTCGATCTCCACGAACTCGTCCTTGCCGACCTCGAATCCGCGGACCGTGGAGCTCCAGGGGATCTCCTTGTCCTCAGCGGGGCACCAGCGCTTGTTGCGGATGGGGGTGTGGTCGTCAGGACAGAGCATCCGGAAGGACACACTCTTCGACTCGGTCGCGAGGTACAGCCGCACGGGGATGGCGACCATGCCGAAGCTGATCGCGCCGCGCCACATGGATCTGGGCATGCGTTGAATTCTACGGCCAGCGCGAACGACGACGAGGACGCGCGCAGGCGACTTCAAGTCGCCGTAGCTGACACCGCGCATGGGGGGTCAGGGGGAACTTTGTTCCCCCTCGGCCTTTAGACTTCCAGCAGTGCCTCGTACGCGGCCTTCAGCTCCGGGTAGCGCAGGAAGATGATGTGCGCGTACTCCTGGGTGAGCGGGCGCGGCTGACGGCGGAGGCGCATGCCCACCTCCTCGGGACGGTGGTTCGCCTTGCGCCAGTTGCACTTCTTGCAGGCCACCACGAGGTTGTCCCAACGGTCGCCGGCGCCACCGCGCGACATGGGCACGATGTGGTCGACGGTGAGCTCCGCGGCGGCGCCGACGAAGCCGCAGTACTGGCAGGTCTGGTCGTCACGCAGCAGCAGGTTGCGGCGGTTGGGCCGGAGCAGCCGGCGGGGCACGTGGATGGTGCGCAGCAGCCGGACGACGACCACGCCCTGAGGCAGGCGGCGGCCGCTCAGCGCTTCCGCGGCCTCGAGCTGGGACCGCTCGTCGAGGAACGCGACGCGCTCCTTGCTCAGCAGGATGATCAGGCGGCGATGGCTGATGACATTGAGCGGCTGCATGGAGGCGTTCAGCAGCAGCACGGCCATGGCGGAATTCTATGGTGCAGACGGGAGGCGAACGCATCCCCTCAGTCCAGCGGCGGCAGCACCTGGTCACCGGCCAGGGCGCCGGCGAACAGGTCACCGGTCTGCGCAAGCCGCTCGCCGATGGTGTGGATCGTCCAGCGGTCGGGGCGGAGCGCGGGGTCGTCCAGCTCGGCCCAGCTGATCGGCGCCGACACGGGCGCGCGGGGCATCGCCCGGACCGTGTACGGCGCGTTGAGCGTCTTGTTGATGATGTTCTGCGTGTAGTCGATGCGCACCCGGCCGGTGCGGGCTCTGACCGACCACTCCCAGCTGACCAGGTCGGGCACGATGCGGCCGATGGCGCGCGCCACGCCCTCGACCCAGCCGCGAACCTCGCCGTAGTCAGGGCCGCGCCGGATCGGCACGTAGATCTGCAGGCCGGTCTGGCCCGTGGTCTTGAGCACGCTGTGCAGGCCGTAGTGGTCCAGGGCGACCCCGGTCAGCCGCGCGATGGTGATGACGCTCTCGAACGTCGCGCCCTCGGCGGGGTCGAGGTCGAACACCGCCCAGTCGGGCTTGAGCGGCGCGTCGATGCGTGAGTGCCATGGGATGCAGGTCGATGGACGCCGCGTTGGCCACCCACACCAGCGTGGCCAGCTCGTTGACGACGACGTAGTCCTTGGTCTTCTCTCCGTGGTAGGTCCACGACTTGATCCAGTCGGGGGCGTGCGACGGCTTGTCCTTGCGCCAGAAGTGGTTGCCGTCGATGCCGTCGGGGAACACCTGCATGGAGAGGGGCCGGTCGCGCAGGTAGGGCAGCAGCACCGGGGCCGACGCGCGAGGTAGTGGGCGATCAGGTCGCGCTTGGTGAGCTTGTCGTCGGGCCACATCAGCTTGTCCAGGTGGGTGACGCGCACACGCTTACCGTCCACCTCGAAGCGCGTCCGAGTCGCGCAGCGCCGCGAGCTGCTCGAGCAGCGCCGCGGTGTGCGCGTCAGCGGGCGGGGCGCCGCGAGTGGCGGCCGCGCGACGGCGCGACGCGGCCGCGGGGCGGCGTCGGGGTGCGGCGCGGCGATGCCGGCGGCGGCCACGACGGCGTCGACCTGCGCCGGTTCCTCGCGCACGCAGTCGCGCGGCGCGATGTCCTCGCGCAGCCCCAGGAACGCGGGGTGGCGGAGGATGCCCTGCCTGGTCCAGCCCGCGTGGCGCACCTCGCAGACCAGCTCCGGGCGCACCCAGGTGGCCGGCTCCGACGGTGTGCGGCGGCGGTGCGCAGCGCAGACATCTGCGACCGCCAGCCCGTCGAGGCGGCGGCGCAGGTCGCGAAGGATCCTGTCGTTGAAGCCCGTGCCCACCTGGCCGCAGTGGACGAGGTCCTCCCCGTCGTACACCGCGAGGATCAGCGCGCCGAGGTGCTCGCGTGCGCCGGCCTCGGCCACCCGTCCAGCCGGCGATGACACACGACTGTGTCTGCCACGCCTTGACCTTGACCCAGTCGGGGCTGCGCCGTCCCGGCTGATACGGCGAGTTCCGCCCGCTTGGCGACCATGCCCTCGATGCCCTGGCTGCTCACCGCGGCGAAGAAGCTCTCGCCGTCGCGCTCGACGTGGTCGGCATACATCACCCCGTCCACCGGCGTCAGCACGTCCTTGAGTGTCTTCTTGCGGATGCGCAGCGACGTCTGCATGAGGTCACGCCCGTCGAGCCGGAGAAGGTCGAAGACGACGTACGTGGCGGGGTGGTCGCGCATGGCGCGGCCGCACGTCGCTGTCACGGGTGACGTTGATCCGCGACTGCAGGCGCTCGAACGACGGGCGGCCGTCGTCGTTCATGACCACGATCTCGCCGTCGACGACCGCGCTGTGACCCCGGAAAGCGCGGCTGAGCGCGGCGAGCTCCGGGTACCTCGACGGTCTCGTCGCGCCCGCTGCGCCCCACCAGCCGGACCGCGCCGCTGCCGACGGCGGCGAGGGCGCGCACCCCGTCCCACTTCAGCTCGAAGAACCAGCCCTCGCGGCTGAACGGCTTGTCGACGGCGGTGGCCAGCATCGGCGACGGGCAGGGGCTCGCGGGCGGTGCCGTCAGGCGCCGCACGCGGCGGCGTCGCGTCGCGCTGCCGGCGGCCCGGCGCTGCGCGCCGCCCGCGCTGTCTCGCGGGGGTCGCCCCCACCGTCGGCGGCGATCTCGGCGAGCGAGCGGCCGGTCTTGACCGAGACCTCGTGCTCCAGGGCCTCGTACTTCTCGACCACCGCGTCGTCGCGCTTCTTGATCAGCAGCCAGTTCTTGTCGCCGTCGCTGCTGCCCCCATAGCGACGGCCGCGGTCGCCGATCTTCACGAGGGCGAACTCGCCGTTGAGCTTGGTGCCGAACAGGCGGAACTTCAGGTCGCCCTTGGCCAGGCTGGCGTCGACGTCCTGTGCGGTCTCGCGCTGTCCATTCGTACGTGCCGATGTCCCACAGCAGCACGGTGCCGGCGCCGTACCCGGACGGGATCACGCCCTCGAAGTCGCCGTAGTCGACGGGGTGATCCTCCGTGTGGACCGCGAGGCGCTTGATCGCCGGGTCGAGGGTGGGGCCGCGCGGTATCGGCCAGGAGAGCAGGACGCCGTTGTGCTCGATCCGGAAGTCGAAGTGCATGCGCGTGGCGCGGTGCTGCTGCACGCAGAAGCGCTGACCATGAGGGAGGCTGTCCCAGTCGGGTTTGGTGGACCTACGGCTCCGCCTGCGAGGCTCGGCGGGGTGGTCTCCAGGTGGCTCCGGGGTCTTCGTGAAATCACGCTTGCGACGGTATTCCTCGAGGGCCATGTGCGCAGTCTGCTACGTGGGGACACGCACACGGAGCCCGGCGCTGACGCGGACATACGGCGGACGGGGAAAAGCCATGCGCGCGGCCGCTTTCGAGCCACTTGCGCGCAGGGGCGGTGGATTGCCGGGAAACTGGTACAATTCACTGTAGTTTCGCGTGCCCTCGCCGGCCCTCAAATGCGACGCTGGCGGGGGCACGCCGCAACCCCGCTGCGCCCGCCGGCAAACGCACCCCTGGAGTCCCCCTGATCGACGAGAGCGCCCGCGGCCGACGACCGCGGCAGTCGGCACCGCAGACGCGTCCCCGACGCCCGCGCTCCGCAGCGGGTGGCAAGGCTCCGAAGGACTCCTACTCCTCGGCCCAGCTCACCGCGCTCAAGGGGCTCGAGCCGGTGCGCAAGCGCCCCGGGATGTACATCGGCTCGACCGACTCGCGCGGTCTGCACCACCTCATCCGCGAGATCGTCGACAACTCCATCGACGAGGCTCTCGCGGGGCAGTGCGACACCATCATCGTGACCCTGCACAGCGACAACTCGGTGTCGGTGATCGACAACGGCCGCGGCATCCCGGTCGACATGCACCCCACCGAGAAGAAGCCCGGGCTCGAGCTGGTGCTCACCGAGCTGCACGCGGGCGGCAAGTTCGGCGGCGGCGGCTACAAGGTCTCGGGCGGGCTGCACGGCGTCGGCGCGTCGGTGGTCAACGCGCTCAGCGAGCGGCTCGTCGCCGAGGTGCACAAGGGCGGCAGCATCTACCGGCAGACCTACACCCGCGGCGTTCCCGACGCCCCCATGGCGGTGGTCGGCAAGCACCGACCGGCACGGCACCACCATCCACTGGTGGCCGGATCCCACGGTGTTCGACTCCGTCGAGCACAGCTGGGACATCGTCGCCAACCGCATCCGCGAGGTCGCCTTCCTCACCAAGGGGGTCGCGCATCACCGTGGTCGACGAGGCCGCGGACCGCCAGTACACGTTCTACTTCGAGGGCGGCATCCAGGCGATGGTGCGCTACCTCAATGCGAACCGCACCGTGGTCAACGCGCGGCCGATGTACGTGGAGCGTGAGATCGAGGGCACGCTCATCGAGCTCGCCATCCAGTACCAGAGCAGCGTGTTCACCGAGCACGTGCTCGCCTTTGCCAACAACATCCACACCGAGGAGGGCGGCTCGCACCTCACCGGCTTCCGCACCGCGCTCACCAGCACTCTCAACAAGTACGCGCGCAAGGCGGGCATCCTCAAGGAGAACGACCCCAACCTCAGCGGCGACGACGTTCGCGACGGGCTCACCGCGGTGATCAGCGTCAAGCTCCAGGAGCCGCAGTTCGAGGGCCAGACCAAGACCAAGCTGGGCAACAGCGAGGTCGCCGGCCAGGTGTCAACCGTGCTGAGCGACGCGCTGATGCAGTTCCTCGACGAGAACCCCTCCGACGGGCGCGCGCATCGTCGACCAGTCGCTGACGGCGGCGCGTGCACGCCAGGCCGCTGCCAAGGCGCGCGACCTGGTGCGGCGCAAGTCGTTCCTCGAGGGCTCGGCGCTGCCCGGCAAGCTCACCGACTGCACCGAGAAGGACCCGTCGCAGTGCGAGATCTTCATCGTCGAGGGTGACAGCGCTGGCGGCTCCGCCAAGCAGGGACGGGAGCGCAAGAACCAGGCGATCCTTCCGCTGCGCGGCAAGATCCTCAACGTCGAGAAGGCGCGCGCCGACAAGATCCTCGGCAACGAGCAGATCAAGGACCTGATCACCGCGCTCGGCGTCGGCTTCGGCGAGGACTTCGCGCATCGAGCGCCTGCGCTACCACCGCATCGTGCTGATGGCCGACGCCGACGTCGACGGCTCGCACATCCGCACCCTGCTGCTGACCTTCTTCTGGCGCCACATGCAGCCGGTCATCCACGGGGGCTTCCTCTACCTGGCCCAGCCGCCGCTCTACAAGCTCGAGAAGGGCAGCGGACGCAACGCCCGTGTGGAGTACGCGTTCAGCGACGAGGAGCGCGACATCAAGGGCAGGGAGATGGGCGGCGGGCGCATCGAGGTGCAGCGCTACAAGGGTCTCGGCGAGATGAACGCCGACGAGCTCTGGGACACCACCATGGACCCGGCGCGGCGCATCCTGCTCCGCGTCTCCGTCGACGACGCGGTGAAGGCCGACGACATCTTCGACCGCCTCATGGGCGCGGATGTCGAGCCCCGAAAGCGATTCATCCAGACACACGCCAAGAGCGTGCGCAACCTCGACATCTGATGGCCGCCGTCGCCGCCCGTCGCCGTCGACGCCATGGGTGGCGACCACGCGCCCGCCGAGATCGTGCGGGGCGCGCTGCGTGCCGCCGCCGAGCTGCACATCCCCGGTGATTCTCGTCGGCCGCGCGAGCTGCTCGAGAACGAGCTGGCGCGCATCGAGGGGCCGGAGACCGTGTCGCGCGCTCGCCTCAGCATCGTCGACGCCCGCGAGGTCGTCGAGATGGACGAGCACCCGGCCAACGCGGTGCGCAGCCAAACGCGACTCGTCGCGTGGTGCGCGCCTGCGCGCTCGTCGCCGATGGCCAGGCGGGCGGCCGCGGTGAGCGCCGGCAACAGCGGCGCAGTGCTCGCCGCAGCCCTGTTCACCGTCAAGCGGATCCCTGGCATGGCGCGCCCGGCGATCGGCGCGCTGCTGCCCTCGGCGCGGCGCCGCACATTCCTCCTCGACGTCGGCGCCAACACCGACTGCAAGCCCGAGTGGCTGGTGCAGTTCGCGCGTCATGGGCAGCTGTCTACGCGCGCACCATGATGGAGGTGGCCTCGCCGCGGGTCGGCCTGCTCAGCAACGGCGAGGAGCCGGGCAAGGGTTCGCAACTGGTGCAGGAGGCGTACCCGCTCCTCGAGGCGGCGCCGTGCAGTTCACGGGCAACGTCGAGAGCAAGGAGCTGTTCACCGGCAGCGTGCGACGTGGCCGTCTGCGACGGTTTCGCCGGCAACATCGCACTCAAGACCGCGGAGGGCGTGGGCGAGTATCTCTTCGCCGCGCTGCGCGAGGAGGCGATGAGCAGCCTCAGCGCCAAGATGGGCGCGCCAACTGCTCAAGCCGAGGCTTCGCGCCATCCGCGACCGCGTCGACTATCGACACACCGGCGGGGCGCTGCTTCTCGGCGTGGCCGGCGAGGTGGTCATCGCCCACGGCCGCTCCGACGCGCTGGCGGTCATGAACGCCATCCGCGTCGCCGCTGAGGCCGCTCGAGCGTGACGTCAGCGGCACCATCGCCCGGGAGCTCGCAGCGGGCCGGTCGGCACCGGCGAGCCGCCTCGACGACGCCGCGGCATCGTGATGACCATCTTCGAGCCCGGCCAGATCCGGAACATCGACCTCGAGCAGGAGATGCGCTCGTCGTACATGGACTACGCGATGAGCGTGATCATCAGCCGAGCCCTGCCCGATGTCCGCGACGGGCTCAAGCCGGTGCAGCGCCGCATCATGTACGCGATGCTCCAGGAGGGCATCACCGCCGGCGGCCGCACCAAGAAGTCGGCGGCGATCGTCGGCGAGGTGATGAAGAACTACCACCCGCACGGCAACGCCGCCATCTACGACGCCATGGTCCGGCTTGCCCAGGACTGGGTGATGCGCTACCCGCTGGTCACGTCCCAGGGCAACTTCGGCTCTGTCGACGGCGACCCGCCGGCTGCCGAGCGCTACACCGAGGCGAAGATGTCGCCGATCGCCATGACGCTTGTCGAGGACATCGACAAGGACACCGTGGACATGGCGCAGACGTACCTCGCGGACCCCGACATCCTCGAGCCGACGGTGATGCCCGCGCTGGTGCCCAACCTGCTTGTCAACGGTGCCACCGGCATCGCCGTCGGCATGGCGACCAACATCCCCCCGCACAACCTCGGTGAGGTCTGCGACGGGGTCACGCGCCTCATCGACGAGCCCGAGACCACCACGGAGGAGCTCACCAAGATCATCAAGGGCCCGGACTTCCCAACCGGGGCAATGATCTACGCCCGCGACCTTCCCATCGTCTACGGCACCGGGCACGGCCGCATCGTGATGCGCGCCCAGGTGGACTTCGAGGAGGCGTCGGACGGCAAGGAGCAGATCATCGTCCGCGAGCTGCCGTACCAGGTGAACAAGGCGCGGCTGCTCACCAACATCGCCGAGCTCGTCAAGGACCACAAGCTCGAGGGCATCGAGGGCCTCAACGACGAGTTCCGACCGCAACGACGAGACCCGCATCGTCATCAAGCTCAAGTCGACCGCGCGCCCGCACACCGTGCTCAACAACCTGTTCAAGCACACGCAGCTGCAGCTGACCTTCGGTGCCATCATGCTCGCGCTCGTCGACGGCCGACCCCAGGTGCTCGGCCTCAAGGCGATGCTGCAGCACTTCATCGATTTCCGACGGGTGGTGGTGACCCGCCGGTACGCGTTTCCTGCTCGCCAAGGCCCGCGACCGCGCCCACATCCTCGAGGGCCTGATGAAGTCCCTCGAGCACCTCGACGAGGTGATCGCGATCATCCGCGCCGCGCAGGACGAGCGCACCGCGCAGCGCGGACTTGAGGAGCGCTTCGAGCTCAGCGAACGGCAGTCCAAGGCGATCGTCGACCTCCGCCTCGGCCGGCTCACCCGGCTGGAGGCCGGCAAGATCCGCGAGGAGTACGAGTGAGCTGATCAAGGAGATCGCCCATCTCGAGGACGTGCTCGCCAACCCGCGCCTGGTCGACGGCATCATCAAGCGAGGAGATCGCCGGCGATCCGCAAGAAGTACGCGGACCCGCGGCGCACCAGTCATCAACCAGGGCGAGGTCGAGCTCAACGAGGAGGACCTGATCCCCCGCGAGCAGGTGTTCGTGACGCTCACCAACCGCGGCTACATCAAGCGCATCCCGCTCGACCAGTACCGCGCCCAGCACCGCGGCGGCAAGGGCGTGGTGGGCGCGCGCCGGTCCAACGACGAGGACTACATCGCGCACTCGACGACGGCGAACACGCACACCGACATGCTGTTCTTCACCAACCGTGGGCGCGTGTACCGGCTGCGCACCCACGAGATCCCCGACGTCAAGCGCCAGGCCAAGGGGCTGCCGGTGATCAACCTCATCGACCTCGACCAGGGCGAGCGCGTCACCGCGCTCATCGACATGGAGGAGTTCAGCGACTCGCAGTACCTGGTCATGGTCACCAAGCTCGGCCAGATCAAGAAGACGCCCGCGGCGGCGTACTCGGCGGTGCGGCGCAACGGGCTGATCGCGATCAACCTCCAGGGCGACGACGAGCTCAACTGGGTGCGCCGTTCGTCGGGCGGCAACGAGCTGCTCATCGTCACTCGGCGAGGCAAGGGCTCACGGTTCACCGAGAAGGAGGTGCGCCCGATGGGGCGCGACACCATGGGCGTCGGCGCGATGCGGCTGCGCCCCGGGGACGAGGTCGCCGGCTTCGACATCGTCAATCCCCGAGGGCCACGTGCTCGTGGTCACCCAGAACGGATTCGGCAAGTTCACGCCCATGTCGGACTACCCGGTGAAGAGCCGCAACATCCAGGGCGTGTACACGGTCGACCAAACCGCCATCCCCAAGATCGGCGAGATCGTCGGCATGCGCGTCGTCGAGGATCTCTCCGAGGAGCTGATGGTGATCAGTACGTCCGGTCAGGTGATCCGCCTGCCGCTCGACCAGGTGCGGGTCTCGGGGCGGCAGACGCGGGGTGTGATCATCATGCGCATGGACGACAACGACCGCGTCGCGTCCATCGCCGGCGTGGGCGCGGCGGGCTCGCTCGACGCCTAAGCGAAGGGGGGAACTGCGTTCCCCCCTCGGACACCCCCCAGCCGGCGGTGTCAGCTCCGGCGACGTGAAGTCGCCTGCGCTGACGGATTGCCACGGAGGACCGGTGGGGCTTCCGTCCTGCAACTGGGCGGTTCGCGGAAAAGCAGCGCGCGGCAGGCGGCGTGGCGGAGCACGTAGGGGGCGGTCCTGCCCATGTGGAACTCGCCGAACCGCAGCCGGAAGGGCATGCCCACAACCACCAGGTCCGCCTTCCAGTGAGCGACCTCCTCGACGATCGCGGGCCCGGCGTCACGCGCCTGGAGGAGCTCGGTCTCGATCTCGGTCTCCAGCTCTTGGGCGATCTTCTCGGCGGCGTCGAGGAGTTTCTCGGCGGTGTCCATCTCGGCGTCCTGGACGGTGCCGAGCGCCAGGCTGCGCCGGATCTCGAGCACGGTGACCACCATCACCTTGGCCTTGCCGCGCTTTGCCAGCCTGCAGCCGAGGCGGACCGCCTCGGCGTCAGTTTGCGCGCCGCTGACGGGGACGAGGACGCGCTGCGGGATGAAGCCGACCATGGCGGCTGGATGCTACAGGGCGATGGGGGAACTGCGTTCCCCCCTCCGGCACCCCCCAGCCCGCGGTGTCAGCTCCGCCGACGTGAAGTCGCCTCCGCTGACGGCCACGTAGAATGCCCCCCGGGATCCGCGCGTATTGGAGTGCGCTGTGAAAGTGGTCATCGTCGGTTGCGGGCGCGTCGGTTCGATGCTGGCGCGCGACCTCGACGCCGCCGGCCATGAGGTGACCATCATCGATGAGCGGGTCTCCGCCTTCAACCGTCTCGGCGAGGGTTTCGGCGGAAACATGGTGGTGGGCACGGGAATCGACGAGTTGGTCCTGCGCCGCGCCGGCATCGAGAAGGCTGACTGCTTCGCCTCGGTCACCAACGGCGACAACCGCAACATCATGGCGGCACAAGTGGCCAAGGTTGTCTTCAACGTCCCGCGGGTGATCACCAGGATCTACGACCCCATCCGCGAGCAGACGTACCGCGAGTTCGGGCTGGAGACGATCTGCTCGACAACCATCGTCAGCTCCATGATCGGCACCTTCCTGACCACCGGGAAGAACCCCGCCTACCCGGCGGCCGCCCAGGACATGGCCGAGGCGAAGGCATGACCGACGCGGTGGTCGGCCCCGACCGTCCGTACGTGGTGATCATCGGCGGCGGCAAGGTCGGCTTCTACCTGGCCAGGCATCTCATCGAGCGCGACTACGAGGTGACGCTGGTCGAGAAGGACCCGACGCGTGCCGAGTGGATCGAGCACCAGATGGGCAGCGTCGCAGTGATGGTGGGCGACGGCGATGAGATGGCCTTCCTCGGCACCACCGGCATCGAGCGCGCCGGGGTGGTCATCGCCTGCACCGGAGACGACGAGGACAACCTGGTGGCCTGCCAGCTCGCCAAGGGGAAGTTCCGGGTGCCACGCACCATCGCCCGTGTCAACAACCCGGTCAACGTCCACGTCTTCACCGCCCTCGGCATCGACGTCCCGGTGAGCGCCACCGAGCTGCTCATGGGCCTGATCGAGGCGGAGATCAGTGGTTCGGAGATGGTGCGGGGACTGGCCGTCAAGGCGTCGGGCGCCAACCTCGTCGACGTCAAGCTGCCCGACATGTCGCGGCTGGTCGGACGGCGGCTGAACGAGATCGACCTGCCCAGTGGGGACATCGTCGTCTGCATCGTGCGCGCCGGCGAGCCGGTCGTCGCGAGACCCGAGGAGGTCATCCAGCCGAGCGACGAGCTGATCGTGTACTCGCGCCAGCTCGACATCGAGGGCGTCCGCGAGTCGCTGGTCCGCTGACCTCCGCGAATCCCTGAGCAGGGCGGACGCGACGAGGCCGCCTCACCCGGTCAGGGCGATGGCGGCCTCGATCTCAGACGATTGTCAGGTGGCCTTGCCGATCTTGAAGATCTTGGTGCCGCAGGTCGGACAGGTGCCGGTGGTTGCGGGTTTGCCGTTCTTCATGGTGATCGCCTGAGGATCCTTGATCTCAGTGGGTGCCTTGCACTTGAGGCAGTAGCCGGAAACGGCCATTGATGTCATCTCCTATCCAGGGTCATTGCGAGCTCGGCGGGCGGGCCCCTCCGGGCTCAAGTCGCCGCATTCTAGCCCACCCTCGCCCGAATTGGAGCCGAATTCAAAATGGGGGGCGGTTTGGCGACCCCGGGGCAGGCCCTCCCGGGGCCCCCGCAGGCCCCGGCAGGGGCCGCAGATGGTGGGTACGGCGGCGGCTCTCGCGGCGTGTTCCGGCGCGATTCATCGCGCCAGTGGGAGGTGAGACGGCACGGCTCCGCCGGGACGTCGAGGAGGGCGCATCGCCCTCCTGTACGTCGCTATGACAAAGAAGACGCCGTGGCGTGTTCTTTGGAATGGGCGGCGATGATCGCCTGGGCGACGTGGGCGGGAACCTCCTCGTAGCGTGACGGGCTCATCGTGTAGCGGCCACGACCCTGGGTCAGCGCTCGCAGCTCGGTGGGAAAGCTGTGCATCTCCGCCTGCGGGACCTGGGCGGTCACCTCGGCCCGGCCGTCGCCGAGCGGGTTCATCCCCGCGACGCGGCCGCGCTTGCCATTGAGCAGGCCCATGACGTCGCCCATGAATCGCTCGGGGACGACGACGTGCACGTCCATGATGGGTTCGAGCAGGACCGGGTTGGCCTTCTGGACAGCCTCGCGCATGGCCATCGAGCCGGCGATCTGGAAGGCGATGTCCTTGCCGTCGACCGAGTGGGTCGAGCCGTCGACGAGCCGGACCTTGACATCGACGATCGGGTTGCCGCTCACCGCGCCCTGCTCCATCGTCTGGCGGACGCCCTTCTCCACCGAGGGACGGAACTGCTGCGGGATCGAGCCGCCGAAGATCTTGTCCTCCCACACGAACCCCTCTCCGCGGGGAAGCGGCTCGAGCTCGATGGTGCAGTCGCCGTACAGGCCGGCGCCGCCGCTCTGCTTCTTGTATTTGTGCGCCACGCGGGCGGTGCCGCTGACGGTCTCGCGGTAGGCGATGCGTGGCGGCGTGAGCACGGCGTCCACCCCGAACTTGCGCTTGATGCGCTCCAGCGCCACGTCGAGGTGCACGTCACCGAGACCGTGGACCAGGACCTCGCCGGTGAGCGGGTCGCGGTCGACCGAGAACGCTGGGTCCTCCTCGGCGAGCCGCGCCAGCGAGGACATGATCTTGTCCTCGTCACCCTTGCTCCGCGCGCTGATCGCGGCGCGGTACGACGGGGCGGGGATGTCGAGCGGTGGCAGCGTCACGACCTGGCCGCGGACGCAGAGCGCGTCGCCGGTGCGCGCATGGGCGAGCTTGGTGACCGCGCCGATGTCGCCGGCTCCCACCTCGGTGGCGTTGACCAGGCCCTTGCCGATGGGCCGGGCCAGCTGGGCGAAGCGCTCCTCGACGTCCTGCTGAACGTCGTAGGGATGGGTGTCGGCGCGCATCGTGCCGCGCAGCACCTTGAAGTAGGACACCTTGCCGAAGCTGTCCACGATGGTCTTGAACACGTGGGCCACCAGGGGGCCGCTGGGATCGCACGCGATCTCCACCTCCTGCCCCTTCGCGTCGTACCCGCGATGCACCTGCTCCGAGGGGCCCGGCAGGTAGCGGACGACGGCGTCGAGCACCAGCGCCGCGCCACGCTCATCTGCGGCCGCCGCGCACACGATGGGCACCAGGCTGCCGCGCAACGCCGCCGTGTGCAGCGCCCCACGGACCTCGTCGTCGGTGAGCTCGGTTCCTCCGAGGTACTTCTCGATGAGCGCGTCGTCGGTCTCCGCCGCGGCGTCGACGAGCGCGCTGTGGGCGCGCTCCACCTCGGTGCGCATCGCCTCGGGAAGGTCTGTGTCGCCCGCCTTGCCACCCGGCTCGAACTGGTGTGCGCTGTCGTTGACGAGGTCGACGTACCCGGTGAAGTCCCCGGCGCTCCCGATCGGCACCGCCACCGCCACCGGCTTGCGGTCGAAGGCTTCGCGGAGCGCGTCGACGGTGGACTCGTAGGCCGCGTTCTCCTTGTCCATCTTGTTGACCACGATCAGCGCGGGCAGGTGCCGTGCGGCGACCATCTCCCAGGCGAGCTCCGCGCCCACCGGGACGCTCCCACCGGCGCCGACCACCAGCACCGCGGCGTCGGCCGCGGTGAGCGCGGCGGCGAGCTCGCCGGCGAAGTCCTGGAAGCCGGGGACGTCGATGAGGTTGACCCGGTACCCGTCCCAGTCGAGGTGGGCGAGCGCGGCGCCGATGCTCATCGACCGGCGCTGCTCCTCGGGCTCGTAGTCGAGGATCGATGTGCCCTGGTCCGTCGCGCCCATCCGCGGGGTCGCCCCGGCGGCATGGAGCAGGGCCTCGCACAGGGTCGTCTTGCCGTCATGGCTGTGTCCCACCACGGCCACGGTCCGGATCCGATCAGGGGCGGGCATGGGCATGGCGGTGAATGGTAGGGCGCAAGAGCCCCGGTCGCCGGGCCCCGTCGTGGCCGGCCCTGCACGCCTTTGCGTCCGCTCAAGCGCCGGCTTTTGGGTGCCCCGGTCGTTTGACTTTATGCGGGGGAGCGCAGAGCGTCGCGCCCCAGCCGAAAGCGGCTGGCTCTGTCCAACTGGACAGTCCCCGGGTTGACGTTTCTGCTTCTCGGGGGGGAAGGAGGACACCGTGGACACGAGGACGAACAGCTCCCGTGCCGTTCGACGGCTGGTGGGGCTTGGCGGTGGCCTTCTGCTCGCGCTCGCGGCGATGGTCCTGATCCAGACGTCCGCGGCAGTCCCCACCGGCACCACCAGCGTCCCCGCGAGATCGGTCACCACTGCCGGAACCACGCTCACCGCGTATGGGGCGCGGGCGGACGACCACGTCTCCATCCGCTGGATGAACCTGCCGGTGGGGACCGGAGGTCCCTCGGCGGACCCGAACATCGATTGCAGCTCGCCGACCCAGGACGGCACCGCCGTCCCGCCGTGCAACGCCGCGTCGCCACCGCAGCCGGGAGCGGTCCAGGCCGTGACCGACCCTCCCCCAGCGCCGATCGTGGTCGTGCCCGCACCCGCTCAGGCCGGCGGGTTCTCGCCGGGGACGCCGCCCCTCCCGTCGGTCGGCACCGTCACGGCCGCTGCAGGAGGCGCGCCGCCGTGGACATGGTTCGGGGTGCTGGCGATCATCGACCTCGGCCTGGTCGTGGGCGTCGTGATCCGCCACCGGGTCCGGCAACGCAAACGCCTCAGCGCGCGGTAGGGTTCGTCCGTGCGGACGGCTCACTCCCCCGGAGTGCCGTCCGGCGGGCGGTCGGCCGTCCGCGCCGCGGTAGCGCTGGTCGCCGCCGCTGCGGCACTCTGCGTGGCCGCCATCCCGGCGCTGGCACTCACATCGGCCGCGCCTGAGCTCACGCTCACGCAGGCGGTCGACAGGTCGACGGCGGTGGCGGGCGACCGCGTGACGTACACGATCGCCGTCGGCAACACCGGTTCAGCGGCGGCATCCGCGGTCACCGTCGACGAGGTGGTCAGCGGCGATGCGGGCTTCCTCGTCGAGGACGGGACCGGGGGCACGGGGGACACGTTCGCGGGCGCACCGGTTGTCATGGTCACCAGGGTGCTCGCGGGCCACTACCGCTGGAGCTACGTGAGCGTGAGCCCCGGCGACAACGACGTCGTGAGGTTCAGCGCGATCATCAGGCTGCCCGTTGCGGCGGCGTCCGGCACACTCCGAGTGCTCAGCCTCACCAGCACGGCGTCGACGGCGGGGCCGGCCGCAGCGACGGTGACCACGACCGTCGCACCACCCCGTGTCGCTGCCGGCGCCGCCATCCCGCCCACCGGTTCCGCACCCGGCCTGGGCGCCGGATTCCTGGCCCTCGGTGGCCTGGGGCTGATCCTGTTCAGCGCGATCTTGCGGAGGCGGGAGGAGGTCGCCGATCGCACGGTCGTGCGACGACCAGCACGGTCTCGCTGAGCGCGGTGGCACGGAACCGGCTCCACCCGTCGTACACAGAGTCGACGCGCAGCCCGGCGCGAGCGTAGAGGGCCGGGATGGCCGCGAACCGGGTGAAGGCGCTGCTGGTCTGCTGCACGGCGGTGGTGCCGTCGTCGAACACCGCGGTCTCGCGCAGCAGGTACGTGTTGGCGGAGTGGTCGTGCACGGTCTCGACGAGGAGCAGGTGGCGCCGGTCGGAGAGGAGGGAACCGCTGACCACCTCCCAGCTGCTGATCCTGCCGTCCGCCTGGTCGGGGCGGAGGCGCATCTCGACGACCAGGGGCGCTCCCGGGCGCAGCGCTGTGGCCAGCCGGCGCAGCACGCCCACCTGCTGGCGTCGGGGAAAGGCTTCGAGCACGTGGTAGATCAGCACAGCGGCGTCGTAGCGTTCACGCTCGGCGAGGTCGCGGAGGTCGCCGACGCGGGTCCTCACCCGTGCGGCCACCTCGTGCTCGCGCGCCAGCCGCTGGGCGTGTGCGATCACCGCGGGACCGATGTCGATCGCGGTGACGTTGTGGCCGGCGCGGGCGAGGCGCACGGCGTACAGGCCGGGGCCGCAGGCTGCGTCGAGCACCTCGGACGGGCCATCGGGGAGGAGGCGCCGCAGCCGGCGCACGTGCTCGTCGACGATGCGCAGGCGGCGGCTGGCGCCGTCGTGCGACTGGTCGAGGTGCTCGCGCAGGAGGCGGCGGCTCACCGCCGGGTCACCCCAGTCGAGCTCGACCGCCGGGTCGAACGCGCGCGGCCACGCGTCGAGTCGCGACGGGCGGGTCATCGCTCGCAGACTAGCGAAGCCCGGTGCATGCCGGAGGCTCCGGCCCTCAGAATGCGCGCCCGTGAGCAGCTTCATCACCCATTGGGTCACCAGCGGCGGCATCGTGCTGGTTTTCGTGCTGATGGCCGCGGAGAGCTGCGGGGTGCCGTTCCCGAGTGAGGTGATCATGCCCTTCGCCGGTTTCCTGGCCGCCCAGGGGCACATCAGCCTGACCGGCGCGATCCTCGCCGGCACGCTCGGCAACGTGGTCGGTTCGTTGGTGGCGTACGGGCTCGCGGCTCGATTCGGGCGGCCGCTGCTGCTCGGACCGGGTCGGCGGATCGGGATCTCCCCGTCGCATCTCGACCTCGCCGACCGCTGGTTCGCGCGTCACGGGCTGACCGCGGTCCTGGTGGGCCGGGTGCTGCCGGTGGTGCGCACGTACATCTCCTTCCCGGCGGGCCTGGCGCGCGTGGAGCCGGTGCGTTTCACGCTGCTGACCTTCATCGGCGCTCTCCCCTGGTGCATCGCGCTGGCCGCCGGCGGCTACGCGATCGGCGCCAACTACGACCGGATCTCGGGCCCGATCGAGATCGCGGCGATCATCCTCGCGGTGATCGTGGTCGCGGTCGTGGTCGGCTGGCTGGTGCGCGGACGGCGGCGGTCAGCAGCGCGCGGACAGAGCTGAGCCCGGGGTCAGGACATGTCGGGCCAGGCTCCCGGAGCCTCGCCCTCGCCCTCTTCACCCTCGTTGCGCTGCCGGTAGCGCTCGGCGACCATCTTGTTGGCGACGTTCTTGGGCAGGCCGAGCTTGACGAGGCTCTTGACCTCGTCGCTCATCACCTTGTCGCGGGCGGTCTCGATCGCGGAGATGACGTCTTCGATGCTCACCGTCGGGCGCTTGGTTGCCACGCTGTCAGTCTACCCGCTGCGCGGGGATCTCAGACCCAGCCCTTGGCGCAGCGTCCGCGCGCCGGGTCGACCCGCGACGGCTGCGCATGACCCCTCTGCATACTTGCGGTGATGGCCTACCTGCCCAACAGCGACGCCGATCGAACGGCAATGCTCGAGGTGGTCGGCGCAGCCAGCGTGTCCGAGCTGTTCGCGACCATCCCGGGTTCGCTGCGCGATCCCTCGCTGGCCCTGCCCGCCCCGCTCGGCGAGCAGGACCTGGTGGCCGAGGTGGAGCGGCTCGCCGCCCGCAACACGCCGCTGAGCGGGCTGGACAACTTCCTCGGCGCCGGTGTGTACCGCCGCTTCATCCCGGCGATCGTGCGCGGCACCATTGGCCGCCCCGAGTTCTACACCGCGTACACCCCGTACCAGGCTGAGGCTTCACAGGGCACGCTCCAGACCATCTTCGAGTTCCAGTCGATGATCTGCGCGCTGACCGGGCTGGACGTCGCCAACGCCTCGCTGTACGACGGCGCCACCGCGGCGGCCGAGGCGATGATGCTCGCCGTCCAGGCGACGGGTCGCGACCGCATCGCCGTCAGCGGAGCGGTGCACCCGGAGACACTGCGCGTGCTGCACACGTTCGCCGCGGGGCGCTCGGTCGCCGTCGACGTGGTCGCCTCGCGCGGTGGTGTCACCGGCATTGACGACGTCCGTGCCGCACTCGACGACCGCCACGCCGGGCTGCTCGTCCAGCAACCGACGTTCTTCGGCAACCTCGAGGAGCTGTCGGGGCTCGCCGACGCGGCGCATGCCGTCGGCGCGCTGGCGCTGTGCAGCGCCGACCCGCTGGCGTGCGCGGTGCTGGTGCCGCCGGCCGAGGCCGGGTTCGACGTGTGCGTCGGCGATGGCCAGCCGCTGGGCGTGCCGGCGTCGTTCGGCGGACCCCACGTCGGCTACATGGCGGTACGCCAGTCGCTGGTGCGGCGCATGCCCGGCCGGCTGGTGGGGATCACCACCGACCATGCGGGGCGGCGCGCCTACACGCTGACCCTGCAGACGCGTGAGCAGCACATCCGTCGCGAGCACGCCACCTCCAACATCTGCACCAACCATGCGCTGGTGGCGCTGGCGGCGACCGTGTACATGGCGCACATGGGCGCGGGTGGGATGCGCGAGGTGGCCACCGTGAGCGCCCAGCGCGCCCACGTCCTGGCCGAGAAGTCTCAGTGCTGTCAAGGGATTCTCGCTGGCGGACGAGGCGCCGTTCCTGTGGGAGTTCGCGCTGCGCTGCCCGGGCGACGCCGCCGCCGTGGCCGCCGCCATGCGCGACCGTGGCATCGTCGCCGGCCTGCCCCTGGGCCGCGTCGACCGAGACCGCGCCGACCAGCTGCTGGTCTGCTGCACCGAGATGACGTCGCCCGCCGCGATCGAGCGTTACGTCAGCGCGATCGCAGCGCTGGACACGGCCTCACTGCCACGGGTCGCCGGGGAGGTCGCGGTGTGAACGCTGCCGGCGGCCGGGCGGACGTCTCGGACAACGGACACGGCTCCGCCTCGTCTGCGCACGAGGTGATCGCGCCCACACGGCCGGACAGTGCTGTCGAGGCGGCCTGGGCAGGGGCGGAGTCGCTCGTGTTCGAGCTGAGCCAGGATTACACCGGAGGCCCTCGGGTGACTGCGGCCGGGGTGCCGTCCTCGCCGCTCGACGCGCTGGTGCCCGCCCGATTCCTGCGAAGTGAGCCGGCCCACGTTCCCGCCGTGCCTGAGCCCGTGCTGGCACGGCACGTGGGGCGGCTGGCGCGTCGCAACCACCACCTGCACCACGGCACCTACCCGCTGGGCAGCTGCACCATGAAGTACAACCCTGTCGTCGACGAACAGCTGGCCGGCCTGGCCGGGTTCGCCGACCTGCACCCCTACCAGGACCAGGCCGACGTGCAGGGAGCCCTCGAGCTGATGTGGCGGCTCGAGCGCATGCTGGCCTCGATCACCGGCATGGCGCGGATGTCGCTGCAGCCGGCTGCCGGTGCGCATGGCGAGTGGACGGGGCTGCGGATGATCCAGGCGTACCACGCCGACCGCGGTGACACAGGCCGCACACGCGTGCTCATCCCCGACAGCGCGCACGGCACCAACCCGGCCTCAGCTGCGGCGTGCGGGCTCGAGGTGGTCACCGTCAAGAGCAACGCCGACGGCACCGTCGACGTCGGCGACTTCGCCGCTCACCTCGACGACCACGTCGCGGCCGTGATGATGACCAACCCCAACACGCTCGGGGTCTTCGAGAAGGACATCCTCGAGATCGCGCGCCTGGCTCATGCCGCCGGCGCGCTGCTGTACTACGACGGCGCCAACCTCAATGCCCTGGTGGGGATGGCGCGACCTGGTGACATGGGCTTCGACGTGGTGCACCTGAACCTCCACAAGACCTTCTCCACCCCGCACGGCGGCGGCGGCCCGGGGGCCGGCCCGGTCGGGGTGGCGGAGCGGCTCGTGCCCTTCCTGCCCACGCCGACGGTCGAGGCTGACGGCGACGCCTACAGGCTCGACGACGACCGTCCCCGCAGCATCGGCAAGGTGCGCTCCTACTACGGCAACTTCGGCATGCTGGTGCGCGCGTTCGCGTACATCTCCGCGTACGGTGACGGCATCGCCGGCATCGCCGGGGACGCCGTGCTCAACGCGCGCTACCTCCAGGCGCGGCTGCGCGACCTCTTCCCGATGGCTGTGCAGTCGCCCTCGATGCACGAGTTCGTGTGCACCACCAAGGGGGGCCGGGTCGAGGGCCTGCGCGCCATGGACGTCGCCAAGCGGCTCCTCGACTACGGCATCTACGCACCCACCGTGTACTTCCCCACCACTGTCCCGGAGGCGTTGATGTTCGAGCCCACGGAGACGGAGTCGCGGCAGAGCCTCGACCTCCTCGCCGACGTGTGCGCCGCGATCGTCGCCGACGCGCAGGCCGATCTCGCCTTCATCCAGAACGCGCCGCACAACACTCCCGTGGAACGTGTCGACGAGGTCGGCGCAGCACGCCGGCCGGTGCTGCGCTGGAGCGAATCGCTGAGGCTCGCGCCGCCCACGCCGGCCGGTCCGCCGTTCGGCGACGCGGAGACGCCGCCGACACCAACCGCTTGACGGGGGACGGACCATGACCGAACAGCTCGAGACGGCTCGCCGCGAGCTCCATGCCCTGCTCGCCGAGCGGGCGTTCACCTTCGGTGACTTCGTGCTCACCAGCGGGCGGCGCAGCGACTTCTACTTCAACGGCAAGCAGGTCACCCTGGAGGGTCGCGGCCTCTACCTGGCCTCCCTGCTCATCCTGGAGCGCTGCCGCGAGCTGCGCATCGACGCAATCGGCGGGCTGACACTCGGCGCCGATCCCATCGCCGCCGGCGTGGCCGCCCTGTCCGGCCAGAAGGACCCGCTGCGTGCCTTCATCGTGCGCAAGGAGGCCAAGGAGCACGGCACCGCGCGGCTGATCGAGGGACCATCACTGCGCGAGGGTGACCGTGTGATGGTCGTCGACGACGTGATCACCACCGGTGGCTCGCTGCTCCAGGCCGTGGACGCGCTGCGTGACCAGCCGGTCGAGATCGTCGAGACCCTCGCCGTCGTCGACCGCGAGGAGGGGGGCCGCCAGAACATCGAGGCGCGCGGGCTGCGCGTCCACGCCCTGTTCGTGCGCAGCGAGTTCTCGGCGCCGGCGCGCGCCTAGGGACGCACGGGTGCCGCTGTTCCGCCGCCGCGCCGCCGAGGAGGAGTGGTTCACCGTGGGGGCCCAGGGTCACCGTGTGGTCCCGGGCTCATCGCAACCGGGCATCGAGCCGCTCCACGGGTTGAGCGACTACGTCGAGGCGATCAGCCTGCGACGTCCGCCCGGGCCCGACGGTCGCGACAGCATCGCCGTGCTCAACGCCAAGATGGACCACGCCGACGCCGTCAACGACCTGGTTGCGGCCACGGTGCTGGCCTGCGAGGAGCTGGTCGAGCGCGGCATCCTGGACCCTGGCCAGGCCCCGACGTCTCCACCGTTCGAGCCGCTGCACCGGGACGCCACCACCTATGAGTACATCCAGCAGATCCACGGCCGCGCTGTCGAGCGCCGCGAGTGGCTCGAGAACGTCGACAGCCTTCTCCGCCTGCACGGGGTGTCCCTGCTCGCGCCGGTCCCCGTCGAAGACTGACGCCGGCGCGGGTCAGCTGCCGATGTTCCTGAGCAGGCCTCCGACAACGCCGCCTGCCACACCGGCCTCGGCGCCCTGCACCAGCGTGTACTCCCCGAGCGCATGAGCCAGGCGCGCCAGCGGCAGCGACTGCAGCCACACCCGGCCGGGGCCAATGAGCTGCGCGAGGAAGATGCCGTCGCCACCGAAGATCTTGTTCTTGATCCCCTTGACGGTGGTGATGTTGAACTGGACGGTGTCCTGGAACAGCCCGACGTGGCCCGGGTGCACCTTGATCTCCTCCCCGGGACGGAGGTCGTAGGTGACGATCTCCCCGCTCAGCTCGCACCAGACCCGGCCCTGGCCGGCGATCTTCTGGAGCCTGAAGCCGTCGCCGCCGAAGGCGCCGGCGCCGAGCTTCTGCTGGAAGCCCACCGAGACCAGGACACCGTGCGTGCCGGCCACGAACGCGTGCCGGTGGCCCAGGAACTGCATCCCCGGCTCCGGCTTCACGTCGAGCGGGAAGATCTGGCCGGGCAGCTTGGCCGCGAACGCCACCATCCCGGGCGCGCCCTGCGCCGCGTACTCGGTCATGAACAGCGAACCGCCGCCGACCGCGCGCTTGAACACACCGCCGATGCCGCCCCCACCGCCGTACTGCGTGGACGTCGTCATCTGGATGCTCGCCGTCATCCAGGAGAGCTCGCCGGACTCGGCGAAGATCGCCTCGCCGGGATTGAGCGTCAGCTCGAGGACCGGCATCGTCGTGCCGATAATCTTCTCGTCCACGATGTGCACCCCCAGAGGCCGGCCGGACGGCGGGATTGTAGTCAGAGCCAAACCGTGAAGGTGCGCCTGCTGATGGCGGTCGGCGCCGTGCTCGCGACGGCGGCGTGCGGATCCCCTGGTGGCGTGAAGGGCCTGTCGACCACACCCACCGCGTCGCAACCGTCCGGCCCGGCCGACGCCCGACGGCGGCGCTTCCGCCACCGCCCCCTCTCGCAGTGATCCGGACCGACAGCAGCGTCGCCGCGGTCGACGGCGCCGGGCAGACGCAGTGGAGCCTCTCCAACGCGTCGGTGAACAGGCTGCTGTCGACGGGCACGAACGACGACGTCGTGGCACAGACGGCGGGCGGGGACGTCTTTCTCTTCGGCTTCCATCTCTTCATCACCAAGCGCGTGGCCGGCAGCGTCGCCGTGCTCGACCGCGCCGGCAACGTGATGGGCCTCGGCTCCTTCGACTCCACCGTCCTGTGCTGTGACGTGTCCGCCGGTCCGAGCGGCACGCAGTGGGCATGGAGCGTGGACGACAGCCTCGACGCGCCCGACGGCGCGCAGCACCACGGCAGGATCATGGTGGAGGGGTCGGGAGTCCCCGCGCACTCCGTGTACTCATGGGCTGCGCCGGTGGGGAGCACCGAGCGGGTCGGGGCGTGGACGGACATGGGGATCGTCATGCAGCGCGTCAGCCTCGCCGGGTGCGGGGTGGGCTTCCATCCGGACACCGCCTCGTTCCTCGTCGACCCCCTCTCGGGCGCCCTGACCAGCCTGTTCGCGAGCCAGGCCTACCTGGACGCCAGCCACCGGGTGCGCGTGGCGCTCAGCGCCGTCTCGCGGTCGACCGTGGTCGTCAACGGCGCCGACCACAGCCAGGCCGGCACCATCGTGGACGGGGCCTACGTGAGCCCCGACGGGACTCTGGTCGGGGTGGCCCGCCTGACACCGGTCCCCTGCGCCGGTGGCGACCAGGGCGCGCGGGTCAGCACCGAGCTCATCACCGTCGCGTCCGGGCGCCAGGCGCTGCTGCCGGGCTGCGAGATCCGCGGATGGTTCGACACCAGCCACTTCGTGTGCACGGCCTTCAACTCCACCACCGACGTGCTCCACGACCTCGCCGGCAACGAGGTGGCGACGCTGGGCAGGGGCTCGTTCGTCGGCGTCCTGCAGAACCGGTCGTAGCGATCGTCGCGTCAGAGGTCGAGCGCGGTCTTGGCGATGATCTCCTTCATCACCTCGTCGGTGCCGGCGCCGATGCGGATCAGGCGGGAGTCCCTGAAGTAGCGCGAGATGTGCGACTCGGCCATGTAGCCGAAGCCGCCATGCAGCTGCAGGCAGGTGTCGGCGACCCGCGAGGTGACCTGGCCGACGAACAGCTTGGCCATGGAGATCTCGGCCACCGGGTACTCGCCCTTGTCCCAGCGTTCGGCCACCGAGTAGACGTAGTTCTTGGCGATCGAGATGTCGGTGTAGAGGTCGACGAGCTTGTGGCGGTTGACCTGGAACTTGGCGATGGGGCGGCCGAACGCCTCGCGCTCCTTGCACCACCGCAACGTCTCCTCGAACATCACCTCGGCGCCGGCGACGCTGCCCGCGCTGCCGATGAGGCGCTCGCCCTGGAGCTCCCACATGAGGTGGTAGAAGCCCTGGCCGACCTCGCCGAGCACCGCGTCCTCGGGGACGTCGACGTCGCTGAAGGAGAGCTCGGCGGTGTCGCTGGCGTGCATGCCGAGCTTCTTGAGCTTGCGGCTCACCGCGAAGCCCGGGCGTCTGCTTGTCGACCAGGAAGAGGGTGATGCCGTGCGCTCCCTCCTCGGGCGTGCCGGTCCGGGCCACCAGCAGGATGTAGTCGCAGCGCACCCCGTTGGTGATGTAGAGCTTGGCGCCGTTGATGCGCCAGCCACCGTTGTGGCGCACCGCGCGCGTGCGCACCGACGCGACGTCGCTGCCCGTGTCGGGCTCGGTGATGCCGAGCGCGGCGACCTTCTCGCCACGGATCGCGGGGACCAGGTAGCGCTGCTTCTGCTCCTCGGTGCCGAACTTGAAGATCGGTGGGGTGGCCATCTCGGCCTGGACGCACACCGCCATGCCGACGCCACCCGAACCGCACCGGGCCATCTCCTCGGCGAGGACGATCGCGCTCCAGTAGTCGCCGCCCTGGCCGCCGTACTCCTCGGGGTAGCGCAGCCCGAGCAGCCCGAGCTCGCCCATGCGGGGAAAGACGCTGTCGGGGAAGTACTCCGCCGCCTCCCACTCGTCGGCGTGGGGTCGCAGCTCGCGCGCGACGAAGTCCCTGACCGTCTCGCGCAGCGCGTCGTGCTCTGCGGTGAATGGCATCGCGACACCCCCCTTGTGACCTGAGCGTCGATTCTGTCATCTGCCGCGGCCGCGGCGGCGCAGGCCCGCCCGGGCAATACCATGGCGCGATGCGCCGGTTGCTTCTCTGCGGCCTGGCCGCGATCCTCGTCGGGCTGCGGCAGCGGCCCGGCGCCACCGCGACGCCGCCGACCACCCCGCGCGCGACGGCCACGCCCAGGCCCACGGCAACGACCGCCCCGGACGTCCAGCGCATCGACGTCATGTCCACCGGCGTCGGCACCTGGCAGCTGGTGGCGGTGCCGGTCGCGGTCATCCACAACGCCGCCAGCCACACCGGGGTCAGCGGCGTGGTGGTTCACTTCACACTCACCAAGGGCGGCAAGCCGCTCAGCGCGCTCGAGTTCGCCGCAGCTGACCCTGTACCCGGGCCAGACCCTGGTGGTGACCTCCTACCAGTGCACCGACTACCCCTGCTACACGGCGGACTCCGTGGCTGTGACCGTCACCCCGGGCACCTGGGCGGCGCTGCCGGGCGCGCCGCTCACCGCCACCGCCGGGCAGTTCAAATGCACCAGGAGCTGCACGGGCCACGGCCAGTGGGACGTCCCGATCACGGTCGGCAGCCCGGACCTCCTCGCCAACGAGCAGGTCGACCTCTTCGCCTCGTGCGCGAACGCGGCCGGGACCATCATCGGCGGGGGCTCGCGACAGCTCCTCTGGCCCCAGGCGGGAGGCTCACTCGACCTCGACGTCCCGGTCATCGTCAACGCGGCACCGGCCTCCTGCCAGGTGGGGGCGACCACCTCGAACTGAGGGGCAGGCGCCACCGCCAGGGTCCCGCGGGCCCGTGACAACCCACCGACGAGGGGTTGCGGACGCTGGGGTACCGTGTGGTAGGGTGCCCCGGTCGCGGCCGTCCGCCGCAGGTTCACGGGCTCAGGTTCGTTCTATGAGTTAGCGGATCCGGCTTCGGGGCAGCGACCCACCGCCCAGCACACGGTGGAACCAGACCTGGGCTCCCGGCGGTGATCCGCCAGGAAGGGAGCGCCGGCCAAGCGATACAGGAGAGTTTATTTGCGGTTGCCTCGACGTTCACGAGGAGTGGTCCTGGGCATGACCACTCTCATCATCGGCCCGATCCTCGCTTTCAGCTTCGTGTCGGCCAGCCAGCCGGTCGCCAGCACCTCGGCGACCACCGTGGGCCGCACCCAGGTCAGGTTCTTCTCCGTGGCGAAGCCCGACCTCGTGGACGCGGTCGAGGCCACGGCCACCCCCGCCCCGGCCGCGCCGACCGCCAAGCCGGCGGTCAAGAAGCACGTCGCGACCATCCCCGTCTCCGCCGGGCCCCCCGCCGATCCCAACAGCGTGATCGGCATCATCGAGGCGGCCGCCGCCCGCTGGGGCGTCTCGGGCAGCTGGATGGTGAGCATCGCCAGGTGTGAATCCGGGCTGCGCACCACCGCCTACAACCCGCGCGGACCCTACATCGGCCTGTTCCAGTTCCTGAGTCGACGTTCAGGGCCAACGGCGGCACCGACATCTACTCGGCCGCCGACCAGTCCAACATCGCGGCCAAGATGCTCGCCCACGGGCAGGCCCACCAGTGGAGCTGCGCCTGATCGCACGCTGAGGTCATCGCGCCCGGCGCCATCGGAGAGCGCCGATGCGGAACAATCGGCGCCGTGAGCCCCGACGACAGCCACCTCCGCGAGGAGCCGCTGCATCGCCGCCCCGTCTACGACGGCAGGCTGCTGCACGTCTTCGAGGACACGGTGCGCCTCCCCCACGGCGGGGAGGCGCGCCGCGAGGTGGTCGAGCACGTCGGGGCGGTGACCGTGGTGGCCACTGACGACCAGGACCGGGTGGTGCTGGTGCGCCAGTGGCGGCACGCCACCGGCCGGGCGCTGTGGGAGCTGCCCGCGGGCACGCGCGAGCGCGGCGAGGAGCCGGCCGCCACCGCCCGGCGGGAGCTCACCGAGGAGACCGGCTACGGCGCCACCGAGTGGCGCGAGCTGGGCCACGGGCCGGTGACCCCGGGCTACTCGAGCGAGGAGATCTGGTTCTACGAGGCCCGCGGCCTCACCGCCGGCGACAGCGCCCCCGACGTCGACGAGCTGCTCGACGTCGAGCTCTTCGACGCATCCCAGCTGACCGACCTGGCCCGGCGCGGCGAGGTCGACCTCAAGACCCTGGCCGGGCTCGCCCTGGCCGGGATCGCCCTGGACCACGCCGGTGGCTGACGACGCCGACGGTGCCTCATCGCCCGGGCCATCGAGAGCGTGCTCGACCAGGTGCCGGGCTCGATCGACACCAGCGTCCCCGAGGGCGGCGCCGCCAAGCTCCAGCCCTGGGCGGAGACGGCAGCCCCGGTGGGACGCAACAAGCGGCCGCTCGAGGAGCTCCTCGTCGAGCTCGAGGAGCGGGTGGCCGCCGACCCGACAGGCCCGTGCCACCCTGCCCCGCACCCGCCATCCCGCGCTGGCGTTCTTCGACCGGTTCGGCCGCGTCGCCGAGCCACGTCCCGACGGGCGGCGGCCGGCGAGGGCGGCGGCCGCAGGCGCAGGCGGCGCCGCGGCGGAGGCGCGGGCGGCCAGGCTGCCCAGCCCGCCGGCGTTGCCGCGGCGCCCGCGAAGGCCCCCGGGATGGGACGCCCGCAGGGCGGTCGCCGCCGCTCACGCCGGGGCCGAGGCGGTGGCGGCGGTGCTCCCGCTCTGCCGCGCCCACAGCAGGCGCCGGCACGCCGCGGCCGGACAACCAGCAGCGGCGGGCAGCCGCGCGCGCCCGGCTCCGGCGGCCGCCGGCGGCGCGGCCGGCGCGGGCGGGGCGGCGACCGCCCGCCCGCAGGGTGACCGGCGGACCCGAGGATCCTCCCGGCAGGCGACCGGGTCGCGCCGGTGCTCGACGGCGGCCCGATCGACGCTGTGCTCTTCGACTACGGGCTCACCCTGGTGCACTTCGAGCGACCCGTCGAGGCCATCGACGCTGCGCAGGACGCGATCGCATCGCTGGTCGAGGCGGCCGGGCATCCCCGGCCGGACCTCGCCGTGCTCCGCGACGCCGTGCACGACCGCGTCGAGGCAGAGGTGGCCGCGCACGAGGCCGCCGGGGCGCTCGAGGAGATCGACGTCGTCGCCCTCGAGCAGCGGGCCTTCGCCGACATCGGGCTGCACCTCGACGAAGGCCTCCGCGACCGATGCAGCGCGCTCGCGCAGCAGGCGTGGTGGCACGGAGTCAGGCTGTACCCCGACGCCGAGCCCGACCCTTGGCCGGCTGCGCCAGCGCGGCCTGCGCACCGGCCTGTGCTCGAACGCGGCGTACCGCCCGGCGAGCATGCACGGACAGCTGGCCCACCTCGGTCATCGACGCGCTGCTGGACGCCGCGGTCTTCTCCGGCGAGGTGGGATGGCGGAAACCGGCGTCGCGGCTCTTCGAGGCCGCGCTGCGTGCTCTCGGCGTGCGCTGCGCAGGCGACCGTGTTCGTCGGTGACCGCATCCGCGAGGACATCGACGGCGCGGCCGCCGCGGGGATGCGCACGGTGCTCATCGCTCGTGACGGTTCCGCGCCGCAGGTCGTGCGAGCACGAGCACGCGCCCGATGCTGTCATCGGTTCGCCTCGCCGAGCTGCCCGCGCTCTGCTTCTCGACGACACGCGCGTTGTGACGATTCGGGGCTGAAAACCGAGCGGGTCTATACTCGCCCAGCGTCGGCGTCGCGGCGATTCGCACACCTGTTGAGGCATCGCACCGGTGGACTTCCGTGACTATCTCAAGGAGAGATGCCGCGATCGCGGGATCTCGTTGCACCGCCTCGCCCTGCTGTGCGACCTCAACCAGATCTACTTCTACCAGGCGGTGAACAAGAACAAGGAGAACCCGCCGCCGTGGGTGTTGCGACGTGCAGCCCCACACCTCGGCGTCTCCTACGTCGACCTGATGATCGCCGCCGGCTACCTCCGTGACGAGGACCTGCGCGACTGGCGGAGCGGGGCGGTGGTGGAGGCGGCTCACACCGGCTGACCCGGCGCGTTGGATACTGCGACGGTGAACTGGCCGCGCGCCATCATCCACGTCGACCTCGACGCGTTCTACGCGTCGGTGGAGCAGCTGCGCCGCCCCGAGTTGCGCGGCCGCGCCATCATCGTCGGCGGCGGCGGCGAGAACTACCGGCGCGGCGTGGTCAGCGCGGCGTCGTACGAGGCGCGCCGGTTCGGTGTGCACTCGGCGATGCCGCTGGGCCGCGCCCTGCGTCTGTGCCCGCACGCGGTCGTCCTGCCGGTGGACTTCACCGCGTACCGGAGCGCGTCGCGCGCGGTGTTCGCGCTCGGCCAGGCAGCTCACCCCGCAGATGGAGCCGGTCTCGCTCGACGAGGCGTACCTCGATGTGACCGGCTCGATCAGGCGGCTCGGGCCGCCCGACCAGATGGCGCGCGACCTGCGCGACCGCATCAAGGCGGAGTGCGAGCTGGACGCCTCGTGCGGCGTGGCCACCTCCAAGCTGGTCGCCAAGGTGGCGTCCGACCTCGAGAAGCCGCGCGGGATGGTGGTGGTGCCGCCCGGCGACGAGGCCGCGTTCCTGGCGCCGCTGCCGCTGCGACGCCTGCCCGGGCTGGGACCCGCGTCGGAGAAGGCGCTGGCCAGCCTCGGGGTGGCCACCCTCGGTGACCTCGCCGCACTTCCCTCTGACCGTCCTGCGCCGCCGCCTCGGCGAGCACGCCGCCGTCAGCCTCAGCGAGCGGGCGCGCGGCATCGACCGCAGCGAGGTGACGCGTGCCGGAGCGGCCCAAGAGCATCTCGCGCGAGGAGACGTTCAGCGCGGACGTCAGCGACAGCGCCGAGCTGCATCGCCTGCTGCGCGGGCTGCGCGGCCGACGTCGGCCGCCAGCTGCGCCACGGCAGGTGGGCGGCGCGCACCGCGACGCTCAAGCTGCGCTACTCGGACTTCGCCACGCTACACGCGCCAGCTGACCTGGCCCGAGCCCGCAGGACGGCGACATCGCGCTGGCCGCAGGCGGGGATGAAGCTCTTCGACGGCCGCGTGGTCGGGAGCGCCGGTGCGGCTATTGGGGATGGGCGTCAGCGGCGTCATCGACGCCGCGCAGCTCGACCTCTTCGACGCCGACGGCGCGCCACGCGACACCCGGCTCGACCGCACCCTGGATGCCCTGCGCGAGCGCTTCGGCAGCGCGGCGCCCAAACGTGGCGGCGCTCCGGCGCTGCGCGACCTGGACTTCCGCGGCGAGGACCTGCGGGCGCAAGACGGCGACTGACGTCGTCCCGGCTCGGCCACTACACGTGGAGGAACGACTTCACCAGCTGGATGACCAGGACCGCACCGCCTCCCTTCACGAGCATGTCGACCAGGAAACCCGAGCCGGACTCCTGGTGCTGCATCACCTTGTGCAAGCTCGAGAACGCAACGCCGGCGGGGATGAGGTACTCACCGGCGGTGAGCAGCGGGCTGGCGACCGTGTCCCACACGTGCAGGGTGTCGTGGCTTGGGTCGACCTGCACATCCGCCAGCACGTGGGTCAGGACCATGAACACCATGATCATCGGAGCTACCTCCCTGGCGCGGGTGTGTTGAGCGCACGGCAGCCCACAGCGTGCGGTGCGCCGGCGGACAGACGCGGGACCGTCCTTCGCGACAGCGGCGACGTCCGCGACCCGTCCGCGGATACCGGTGACCGTTCCGACCGTGACCGAGGTCATCGTCAGGGAGCTGCGGCTGCGTGCCTACGACGGCCTGCGTCCCCTTGCGCCAGCGGCGCAGCGCGCTCCGGCGTACCGCCGCCCTGACGTCGGCGTCCCGCCCCCGGTCGAACGGGACGTCGACCGGCTGCCGGCGCGTTACTCACGATGCCGGCCGCATGACGCCGGCGTCGAGGCGTGAGCGACCGCGAGCAGTTTGTACGCCGGTGGTCCGCTACACCCGCATAGCGTGACTCTGGTGGTGGCCAGGGTTCGACGCGCGCCGGGAGAGAGGTGAGTCCTGCGTTTCCCGTTGGTCTGCACCTGCACGTGCTGCTCTCCTCATGCGGTCCATTCGGCTTCATCCCCGACGGCGTCTGCAACTTCTTCAGCGGGGCAAGCGACGCCATCTCCCAGGCCGCCGAGGTGATCCAGAACCCCTTCCGCTGGCTGTACCACCACACCCTCGGCGCACCGCTACCGCAGCACGCCGGCGACCCGGGATGGGACGCGTGTCAAGCGGACTGGATGCAGCCCTCATGCCCGAAGCTGATCGACCAGTTGAAGCCGGCCAACGTCGACGCTGGCCGACACCTGGCCAAGGCTGTACAGCGCGTTCGCGGTGTCCGGGGTCTTCATCGCCATGACGGGCTGCGTTGCCCGGGTGGTTCGAGGCGTTTTCGACGCGCGTGCTGACGCCCTCCACCTTGTGGTCGACAACATCGTTCGGGTGCGCTGGTGGCGACCGGTCTGCTGATCGCCCCGACGCCGGACGATTCGCTGCTCCTCAACGTCATGAGGCTGTGCACGAGCGCATCCGGACGCATCGCCGAGGCGGCAGGCGGTGCCGTGGCCTCCGCGTTCACCACCAACCTCGACCTCGGCAAGGTCGTCGGAAACATCGCCGGCGTCGGCTTCGGCCTGGCCGGCATCGGGGATTTCCTGGTTGCGATACCCATCCTGCTGGCCGCCATCGGTTTCGTGTACGTGCTCGCGCTGTACCTGCTGCGGATCATCCAGCTGGTGTTCGCTGTCGCCAGCGCGCCGCTCTTCGTGGCCGTGGCTGTGTACGACCATCGCAACCGGTTCGTGCAGTGGTGGCTCGACCTCTTCACGTCCGCGATGCTCCTGCCGGTCGTCCTCGCTGTGTGTGGATCGCTGACCGCGGGCATCGCGCTGTTCTTCCTCGGCGGCAACCAGGGTGGCATCTCGGTGGGGGGTGCTGCGGAAGGCGATGGTTCGCGCGATGCTGGCGTGCTTCGCGGTGCTCGGCGGCGTGTGGATGACCGGCAAGGCGGTTCACGGGCTTGCATGGCGCTCTTTCAGCCACGGTGGCATCACCGGTGCCGCGACCGCCGTGTCGACCACCGTCATGGCACTCCCCAGCGCCGCCGGCGACGTGTCCGCCGTCATGAGGTTGGGCGGACATCGAGCCGCGCGCAGGGGGCGTGCTCGAGACACTGAGCCGGCCGGTGCGACGAGACGCGTCGCGCAGCGATCCGCCACCGAGGCAGCCCAGCGAGACCGGGGTCGTGGTCGGAGCCGCCGCTGCTGGGCAGGCGGCAGCGATGTCAGGTGAGAGCGTGGAGGTGGATGCAGCCATGGACGCCGCAGCCAGCTGCCGACTTCAGCCGCCACAACGCCGTCGCCCGTGTGCTCGGCGACCCGGCCGCTCAACTGGCGTTCAATCGCGCGGTCGGGGCGGCGGTGGGTCGATTCGCAAGCGGCGAGGAGGGCCAGCGCGTCGTGGCCGACGCGACCGCGCCACCTCGATGCCTCTGATCCTCAGCCGGCGGTGCGGGTTGCCGAATACACGCGGGCGTTGGCGGCGAGACTCGCGTCTGGGCGATGCCGTCGCCGGCGTGACGCTGGCAAGCCTCCTGCACAACCAGGCTCCCGACCTCGGCGCCAATCCTTCGGGTACGGCCGGTGGCCGTCCGGTGAGTCGCCGCGCAGCGGGTCATCCGCGTCCCGCTCAACGTCGACGCGCAGTTTCCGCCTCGCCGTCGGGCCGCTCCTGCTGCCGGTGCGCTCGCTGGTCCTGGCGGCGTCGGTGAGCCCGGCAGCCTACATGTTGCTCGCGCTCCGTCTTCCTGGCCTGTGGGGTGCGGCGGGCGCCGGGTTTGTCCTTGCGATGGCGGCCTCGTTCGGTCTGCCCGAACGCCAGGGGGTGTGGATCGGGACCCATCTCGCCTACCGGCATGCCTGGCGCCTGCTTCCGTCGATGGTCAGCCGAGGCGCGGCCGGCCATGCCCGGGTTCGTCGAGCTCGGCGGGTCCGTCCACGTCGGCCAGCGAGCGGTCGAACCGAGGACGTCAGTGCCGGTTGGTGCCACGACGCGCTGCGTCTCCTGACGCCTGGTGCCGTCCACGTCAGCGGTGGCATCGGGCTGCTGCGCCTCGATCCCGGGGGCCATCGCGGCGTGATGGTCCTCGAGGGGCCCGCGGTCAGCCTGACCAGCGACGGGTACCTGGAGTGGTGCCGGTCGGTCGGTCAACTGGTTGCGGGCACTGGACTGCCCGGTGCAGTTCCTCACGCTGATGACCCACCACGACCCGGGCGCGTGTGGCGAGGCGTTCGACCGGCGCGTCGCCGGGTGGCCGCGCACGCCCCTGCGCGAGATCGAGCGCGGCCTCGCGAGCACGCTCGCCGAGACCACGCTCGGGCCTGCGCCACTACGTCGTGCTGGCCCGCTCTCAGCCGGCGCCGACGGCATCCCCCACCTCGGCGACGCCTGGCGGGCGACGCGCGGCGCGAGCCAACGCCGACGAGGCCGAACGCGCGCTGCGATCCGCGCTGCGCACTGGCGCCGGGGTTCGCGGTCGAGGTGCGCGCAGCCGACCGAGACGACATCGCGGCGCTGCTCGCCCACACGCCGCTCGGCGCGTCACGGGCGCATCGTCGGCGAGCACGTGCTGCACATCGCCGACCGTCACCACGTCGTGGTCACCACGACGCGGCTGCCCGCCGCCATCGAGGCGGGCGCGGTGGTGGACGCGATGACGCGTGCTCACGCTTTCGGCTGGCCAGCCTGCACGTCCTGCCCGTCGCGCCATCGTCGCGCAGAGACACCTGCACAGACGCTCGTCGATGCTGCGCCACGCGCAACGGCAGGGAGCCGACCCCGTCGAGGCGCAGGTCGCTCTCCAGGACACCACCGACGTCGTCGCCGCGCTGGCGCAGGGGGACATCAAGCCGTGCCGCATCGCGCTGACGGTGTCGGTCGCGCACAGCGCACGCGACATGGCGCTCGAGGCCGCCGAGCGCCTCGGTGCGGTCCTCGCCGCGCATGGGTTCCGCACGACCGAGGTGAGCGGTCCCGGCTTCCTCCCGGCGCTGGCGCTGTCCCCGGGGTGTCCACCGCTTGCTGCGCAGCCTGGTGCTGACCTCGAACTCGCGTCGCGGCGCGGATGCTGCCGTGCCTGGGCACCCCGTTCGCCGACATCCGCGCGCCGCTGGTCGGCGTCAACGTCGCTCAACGGCACGCCCGGCGCACTTTTCCGTCTGGTCGCAGCCCAACCACAACCTCGTCGTCGTGGGCAGCTCCGGGGCGGGCAAGTCGGTGGCCGCCAAGACGCTGCTGGTGCGCCACGTCATGGAGGGCGTCGCCGCGGTCGTCATCGACCCGGACTCGGAGTACGGCGACGGTGATGCACGCGGTCGGCGGCCGCTACCTCGAGCTCGGGAGCGAGGCGCTCAACCCCCTCGGCGGTGGCGGCGAGGTCATCCGCCCGACTCGGCGGCCGGGATGGTGCTGCCGATCCTGTCGGTGATGGCCGGGGACGACCGCGGAGTGCGCGACGGCCGGCCGATCCGGCGCCTCCCCGACGAGGACCAGGGATGGCTGCACGGCGAGCTCGTCGACTTCTTCGGCACGCGCGGCTGACGCTCCGGCGCCGCTGATGCACGACGCTCGTCGAGCACCTCCAGACACAGTCGCGTGGCGCGCGCACTCACCGAGCGGGAGAGCGATCGCTGCCGGGTCATCGCCGCGCGGCTGCTCGCTTCACCCAGGGGCGACGTGCCGCGGTATTCGACCGTCCATCGACGTTCGCGGTCGGTGATCAACCGATCGCGATCGGGCTGCGCAGTCCTTCGCGATGACCTACGGCGCGGACCTGACACCTGCGCTGGCTGTGCTGCTCACAGCCATCCTCGACGCGCTGCGCAGAGCGTCACGGACGCATGATCGTGGTGGTCGACGAGGCCCACCGAGTGACCTCCGACCCCGACGCGGGCGAGGTGCTCGGACAGCTGGTGCGCCAGGCACGAAAGCACGGCGCCGGTGTGTGGATGCTGTCGCAGCGAGTCGAGGACTTCGTGCGCACCGACCTCGGTCGCACGCTCGCGGCGACCTCGTCATACCAAGCTGGTGCTCGGAACGGAGGAGGCCGTCGTCGACGAGGTGCGCGACGTCTTCAAGCTGCGCGAGGAGGAGTCGCCGCCATCTGCCCCGCCGTCCCCGGGCGTGGCGTGCTCCTCGCCGGGGCCGAGCGCGCGGTGGTCAGCGTGGTGCCGGGGCCGGCGATCATGGCGCTCGCGGACACGCGCGCCGCGTGCGCGCCGCTGTGGCCGGCCAGCTGGCGGCGGGCGCGCTGAGTCGTTGCCCGCAGCGACCGCGCACGTGCTCGGCGCGCGCAGCGTGCGCACGTCTGCTCGGATGCGGGTGCCTGGCGGTGGCGCGCTGGTCGCGCATGCCGGTGCTCGTCCTGGTCTCAGTGGTCGAACGGCCTGATCCCGAACGGTCCGGTAGCCGGCGCCAACCAGGTGGACGCAGCCGCGGGCGTGGTCATCGGCGCGGGCAGAGCCGCTGGCGCCGGGGCGGTTCACGGTCAGCCAGGGCTTCGGCTGCACGGCGGTAGCTGCCGAGCCCGTTCCTCCCCGCGGCTACTCGTGTCCGCCGGACGCCGCTCATCGCGGCTCCGTGTGGTTCCACACCGGCATCGACCTGGCCGCACCCGCCGGCCTGCCGGTGTTCGCCGTCGCCGCCGGCACTGTTCGCGTGGTCGAGTTCGCGATCGGCTTTGGCATCCATGTCCTGCTGTCCCCGTCCCAGCAGCAGGGTGCCACGGTCGTGTACCTGTACGGGCATCTGAGCGGGGTGGCAGTGCCCGACGGTGACGTCGTTGCGCGCGGGCGATCCCATCGGTTACGTGGGGAGCGACCGGCAACAGCAGCGGGCCTCACCTTCACTTCGAGGTCGACGTGGGCGGCGTTCCGGTGAACCCCTGCTCGACGTTCCCTCGAGGGTACCTCGTGCCCGCCGGGGTCGCGGCTGCCGGCTGCCTCGCCTGGTTGATCTAGCTGCAACCGCGTCCGGAGGGGTGCGCACCGGTGGGGGCGCGTCCTATGGTGAGCACGTGACCGGGATCGGCGTTACCAAGGCCGCGAGCTTCGCGTGGAGTCCCACGCCGGAGCAGGTCGAGCGGAGCAGGCTGAGGTCGTTCATGACCAAGCTCGGCGTCGTCGACCTCGAGGAGCTCAACGATGTTGCACGCCGCGAGCCCGAGCGCTTCTGGGCGGCGACCGTCGATGACATCGGCATCGGCTGGCAGCAGCGGCCCACGCGCATGCGCGACACGAGTGAAGGCCTTCCCTTCACCCGCTGGTGGAGCGGAGGGAAGCTGAACCTCGCCAGCAATGCCGCCGACCGCTGGGCGCAGGCGCAACCCGGTCGAGACGCCGTCGTCTGGGAGGGTGACGACGGAAGCGAGCGCGTCTGGAGCTACCTCGAGCTCGCCGCCGAAACCGCGCGCTGCGCCAACGGCCTGCGCGAGCTCGGCGTCGGTCCCGGGGACTGCGTCGGGCTCTGCCTGCCGATGATCCCCGAGACGGTGGCTGTGTTCCTCGCCTGCGCGAAGGTGGGGGCCATCGTGATCCCGCTGTTCAGCGGGTACGGCGCCGGAGCCATCGTCGCGCGCCTGCAGGACTGCGACGCGAAGGTTCTCGTCATTGCCGACGGCTTCCTGCGGCGCGGTGCCCCGTGGTCCGCCAAGCCCGTCGCCGACGAGGTTGCCGAGCAGACGCCGTCGCTGCGAGCACGTCGTCGTGGTCCGCCGCCTGGGCACCCTCGCCACGTCGATGCAGCGCGGGCGCGATGTCTGGTACGACGACCTCACCGTCGCGCAGCCCGCGGAGGCAGAGACGCACGACAGCGACGCCGACGATCCCTTCATGCTCATCTACACGAGCGGGACGACGGGGCGGCCCAAGGGGACCGTGCACGTGCAGGGTGGCTTTCCCGTCAAGGCGACGCAGGACATGGCGCACTGCTTCGACGTCGGTCCCGCCGACCGGCTGCTGTGGTTCACCGACATCGGCTGGATGATGGGTCCGTGGGCGATCTGCGGCGCGCTCACCATCGGCGCAACGCTCGTGCTGTTCGAGGGTGTTCCCGATCATCCCGGGCCCGGATCGCCTCTGGTCGGTGGTGGAACGGCATCGGGTCACCGTGCTCGGCGTCGCCCCGACGGTCGTGCGCGCGCTGATGCGCCACGGTGACGAGCCGGCGCACGCCCACGACCTCTCCAGCCTGCGCGTGCTCGGCTCCAGCGGCGAACCGTGGAACGTCGGCCCGTGGCAGTGGTTCCTCGACAACGTCGGCGGAGGTCGCTGCCCGATCATCAACTACAGCGGCGGCACCGAGGTCAGCGGCGGCATCCTCGCCGGCAACATGCTGACGCCGCTGAACCCGTGTGCCTTCGCGGCCCGTGCCCGGGCATGGACGCCGACGTCCTCGACGAGGACGGCAACAGCGTGCGCAACCAGGTGGGCGAGCTGGTGGTGCGCTCGCCGTGGCCCGGGATGACGCGAGGGTTCTGGCACGACCGCGAGCGCTACCTCGAGACGTACTGGTCGCGCTGGCCCAACATCTGGGTGCACGGCGACTGGGCGGAGATCGGCGCCGACGGCCTCTGGTACATCCGCGGACGCAGCGACGACACCATCAAGGTGGCCGGCAAGCGGCTCGGTCCCGCCGAGGTCGAGTCGGCGCTCGTGGCGCATCCCGACGTCGCCGAGGCCGCGGCGATCGGTGTTCCCGACGAGATCAAGGGTGAGGCGCTCGTGTGCTTCGTCGTCCTCAAGCCGGGCGTCGCCGACACCGCCGAGCTGCGCGCGGCGCTCGCGCGTGCGTCACCGCCGAGATGGGCAAGGCGCTCAAACCGAAGGCGGTGGTTGCCATCGCCGAGCTGCCGAAGACGCGCAACGCGAAGGTGCTCCGCCGCGTCGTGCGCGCCGTCTACCTCGGAGCGGACCCGGGTGACCTGTCGTCGCTCGAGAACCAGACCGCGATCGACGGCGCTTCAGGCGGTACGCGACGCCGGCTGAACTGTCCGCAGCCGCGGACCGCGGCGGACAAAGCGGCTGCACTCGCGTCAGTCGCGGCGGACGCGCGCCATAGCGGCGGCGCAGCGGTGGCAGGATCGCGCGGCTTTTTCCGCGCCGCCGCCACCGGGCGCCGGCCACGCCCACGAGGTCCGCACCATGACCGCCACAGTCCATCTCGCCGGGAGCGCACGGCTGCGCCCGCATTTCGACGCCTATGCCGTGACCGCGCGTCCGCTGACGCAGACGGAGCTGGCCGCGCCCGGCGGTGGTCACCGCTGCATCTCCGCGAGTCGCCGCAGACAGCGACAGCCTCGCCGTCGCGCTTGCCCGACAGCAGCACACGCCGGTGCAAACGCGCCGCTACCTCAGTGCCGCGGGAGCTCGTCCGGCGGCACGGCGGCGCCGCCGACGACGTCGAGGCCGTCACGCGCTGGGCGAACGCCATGGGGCTTGCGTGTCCGACGTTCGCGAACACGGCGCCGACGACGCTGGAGCTCAGCGGCTCGCTCGGGGCATGGCGCGCGCCTTCGAGGTGACGCTGCGAGCGCTGCCGCGAACGCGACCTGCGACCGGGGCGCTCGCCGTGTACCGCGACCACCGCGAGGAGTTGAGCGTGCCTGCCGACCTGGACGGGTCGTCACGGCAGCCCTGGGCCTGAGCGACCGCCCGGTCGGCACGTCCGCGACTGGCGGTGCTCCCCCGCGGAGGGCGGGCGGCGTACAGCTACACCCCCGAGGAGCTGGCGCGTATCTACGACTTCCCGATGCTGCCGACGGCGGCGCGAGGGCCGCGGATCACCGTCGGCATCGCCGAGCTCGGCGGTGCCGTCTACCGCCCCGACCTGGCCGCATTCACCGCGCGCAACCCACGTCTGCGCGTCGTCGAGGAGGCGGTGCACGGCTGGGGCCCTACGTCGGACCCCTTCGGGCCCGACACCGAGGTGGCGCTCGACTGGCAGGTGATCGCCGGGGTGCTCGCGCACTGCGCGCCCCAGGCCGACGTGCTCATCGTCATCAAGTACGCGCCCAACACCGACCGCGGTTTCACCAACCTCGAGGCCTCCTTCGCGACCGATGGCCGCGACTACGCGGCCGTGTCGACGAGCTGGGGGCGCCGGGAGGATCGCTGGACACCGGCGGCGATGGACGCGATGGATCGCGCCTTCCAGATGGGCGCGGTGCGCGGCATCGTGCACAGCGTCGCCGCCGGCGACAACGGCTCGACCGACGCGCGCAGCGACGGTCGCCAGCACGCCGACCACCCCGCGTCGGCGCCTCACGCGGTCGGGTGCGGCGGCACCCGACTGATCGCCGAGCACGGCCGGCGCATCAACGAGGAGGCGTGGAACGAGCTGCGTGCCGGGCAGGGCGCCACGGGCGGCGGTGTCAGCGAGCATTTCGCGGTGCCGCGCTACCAGGCCGGCCGCAGGCATCCGCCCGGTGTC
This sequence comes from Candidatus Dormiibacterota bacterium, assembly GCA_963717185.1. Taxonomy (GTDB): domain Bacteria; phylum Chloroflexota; class Dormibacteria; order Aeolococcales; family Aeolococcaceae; genus Aeolococcus. The sequence continues at coordinate 52,558 of CAVQVY010000024.1, forward strand.
GGCAACGACGGCCGCCCGGCCGCGGCGTACCGGACGTCGCCGCCAACGCGGACCCGCTCACGGGGTACGTCATCCATCACCGTGGCATCGACACCGTCGTCGGCGGCACCTCGGCCGTGGCTCCTCTGTGCACCGCGCTGTTCGCGCTGGTGACCGAGGCGACCGGTCATCGCCTCGGCGACGTGCTGCCCGCGCTGTACGGCGCGCGCGACGTCGGTTTCACGGACGTCACCACCGGCGACAACGGCGCCTACCGCGCGGCGGCGGGATGGGACGCGACGACGGGGCTCGGTGTCCCGTCCGGGCGCGCCCTCTGCGCTGCGCTGCGCAGCTCGCTCGTCGTTCGTCGCGCGCCGTCAGCACCGCGGGCCGAGGGCGTCGCCACCGGGCCGGCGAACGGGGACACGCGCGTGAGCTCGACTGAGTCGTCGCTGCTGGAGCCGACAGTGCGAGCGCCTGCACTACCCTCGAGTGGTGGACCAGCCGTCCGAGCAGCGGACGTGCCGCCGACGTCGTGCGCGCGGCTGGCGCTGGCGCCCGTGACGGTCGCCGAGGTGACCGCCGAACGCGAGGTCGACGACCCGCCCGAGATCCCCTGGCACATCACGCCGCCCGTCGGTGAGATCGCCCTGCAGCTGCGCACCACGGTTCATCGCGTGGCGATCGGCGCCGGCCTGGCCCGCAACGCCGAGCTGGTGGAGGCGGTCCGCAACCTTCCCGGTGTCCCGGCGGTGGTGACCAGCCCCGCCGGGGGCACCTTCATCGTCGGCGGGGAGGCGTGGCTCGGGCTGTGCGCCATCGGGTCTCCACCGCCGGGTCAGCCCATGCCGCTCGACTGGATGCTCCACTCGCTGCACCGCTGGTTCGAGCGGCGCTCTCGAGCCATTCGGTGTGGTGCAGCGGCGGTCGAGCGCGTCGAGGGCGCGTGGTGCCCCGGCTTCAGCGACATCGCCGTGCGACGGGCCGCAAGCTGGCCGGGCTCGGTTTCCGGGTCACCCGCGAGCGAGTCGTCATGCGCGGGGTGATGGCGGTGCGGCCGATGAGCGACATCGACTTCGACGTCCTGGTGCGCTGCCACCGGCTCATCGGCGTCGAGGTGCGCCGCGACACGGCCATCTCACTGTCCGAGGCGGCGGCTTCTCCGGCCTTGATGTCGCCGGGACCATCGACGCCGTTCGCGGCGGTGACAACCGCTGCGGCCCATGACCCGGTGATCTCCGTCCCCGCACGCGTAGAGTGACTGGCCGTCACCCTGCGCGGTGACGGAACGTCCAGGGCGAAGGCATGGCCACCACCGTTGTCGTGGGCAACCAGTCGTACAAACGCCGCCAACCGCATTGGCGGTGTGGCTGGGACTGCCACTGATCACGCTCGGGATCTATTACTTCGTGTGGTGGTACAAGGTCAACAACGAGGCACGCCGCTTCCTGAGGACGCAGTCCATCTCCCCTGGCGTGTCGGTGCTGGCCGTGACACTCGGGTCGCTGGTCGTCGTTCCGCCGTTCGTGTCCGCATACAACACGACGGGACGCGTGGCGCGCATGCAGGAGCGGGCCGGTTTCCCGCCCGGGACCGCGCCAACCCCTGGGTGGCCGTCCTCCTCCACTTCGTGTTCGGTGCGCACGCGCTGTACCTCCAGATGGAGCTGAACCGCGTGTGGGACGCCTACGCCGCCTCAGCCGGCGCCGCACTGCCACCGGCGGCGCCTCCGCCGGCCCGCCTCCGCCTCTAGGCTCGCGCAACGCGGCGATCGCTACCCGCTGCGGGTTCGAGGATCTGCGCAGACCCGGTCGCGAGGGCAACGCGCCGCCCGCCTTCGTCGACGACCGCTGCGGTGGCGACGGCGAGGAGCGTCCACGGTGCGCCACGGTCGCATGCGCGTGCAGAAGGCGGCCGTCCGGGGCAACCGGGCGCAGGTAGTTCACCTTCAGGTCGATCTGCGCGAAAGCTCGTTGCCGCCGGCACGGTGGTCTGCACCGCCATCCCAGGGCGGTGTCAGCGAGCAGCGCGATGAAGCCGCCCTGCGGCCACCCCCACGGTGTGTTCAGCCACCCCGTCATCGGCATGACGCACTCCGCGCCGACCCTTCCTCAGCAGTCACCGGGTGAGCCCGAGAAGGTGATGCAGTGGCGGCGGCGGCAGCGTGCCGGCGACCTGGCGCACGGAGCACATCGAGGCCGGAGTGGTGTCCCACACGCGCGTGATCGAGCACGGTGCCACTGGGGCTCGCGCAGGAACGGGTCGACGCCGTCGACCGGGTCGTCAGCCGTTGTCCGGAACGGGTGGCGGCGGCGCGGTTCCGCTCCGCGTCGGCGCCCCTGCGGTGGAATCGAACAGCGCGCATCGTGACGTCGCGTGCGCGAGCAGGCGCCGTCGGAGTTCAGTGATGTCGCAGCTGCTCAGCGCCAGGGTTCGGCCCGACGTGAGCGCGTGACCTGCGCCTCGCACCCGTACCCCAACGCGTACGCGGGCGGAGGTACGTGACCGACAGCTCCGCGGTGGTGTACGACGTTGCCGCGGTCAACACGGTGTGGATTGCGCAGCCCAGCGCGCCGTCGGCGGGGATGGCAAGCAGGCCGCCTGGAACCACCCCTGCGGAGAGCGCAGCCAGCCGGTGACCGGCATGCTGAACGTCGCCTCGCGCGGCGATGCGCTGTCGAAGGTGGTGCCGGTGAGGTGGAACATCCCCGGCTGTTCGCGCACCGCCCGCAACTGTTCGAGGCCGGCGAGCCCACGTGTCCGCTCGTCGACGGTGGCGCCGCGCGCCGGTTCCCTCCACACCGCCGGCTCACTCCAACGCACGGGCGAGCAGGATAGCGCCGCCCGCGGTCGCCCACGCAGGCTGATTCTCGGTTAGGGTGATCGCTGCCGATGCCGAGCACCGTCCCAGCACCCTTCGAAGCACTCTTTGCCGGCTCCAGCGAGGGCGACCGCGCTGCCGTCGACCTGCTCTGCAGGCTCGTCGACGCCAGCAGCGACGTTCTCCTCGAGGTCAATGGCAGGCGCGTACCCTTGCCCACCTCACTGCGCACTCTCCTGCAACGCGCCGTCGACCACCTGCGCCGCGGGGACGACATCCGACGGTCGCTCGGACGGACACCGGCGCACACACTGCTGCAACCGGTGGTGCACCTGGACACGGCCGACGACCGCCGGGTACGAGGCGCTGAGCGACCTTTCCACGCGCGATCTCCAGGGAGCGGACAGCTGGTTCCGCGACGCTGCGGTTCTCGGGCTCGGCGAGGAGTTCGAGCTGGTGCTGCTGACCCTCGCGCTCGAGGAGCTCGAGAGCCTTCCCGAGGCCGTCTACCTTTCCGTCAACGTATCGCCACACACGGTGATGTCGCCCCACCTGCCCGGGCTCCTGCACGACGTCGATGCCACCCGGCTGGTGCTGGAGCTCACTGAGCACATGCCGGTCGAGGATTACGTTGCGCTCAACATCGCGCTCAAGCGACTGCGCCGGCGCGGCATCCGCATCGCCGTCGACGATGCGGGCGCCGGCTTCTCCAGCCTCAACCACATCCTCCTGATTCGGCCCGAGATCGTGAAGCTCGACGTCAGCCTGATCCGCGACGTGGACACCGACGTGGCGCGGCGCTCCCTGGTCAGCGGCCTGTGCCACTTCACCGCCGAGATCGGCGCCGACTGCGTCGCCGAGGGTGTCGAGACCGATGCGCAGGCCCGCGCCCTGCGCGAGCTCGGGGTGGCATACGGGCAGGGCTGGCACCTGGGTCCCCCACGGCGCCGGCGCGCGTCGGCGCGGTGTCCCCGCGGTCAGGGGATCGACGCCGGGTCGGCGCTGACCCAGGCCCGCGGACGCACCGGGTCTGGCGCCGCTCTGGTGGCACCGACCACCGGCGCGGCGTAGTACACGCCGCGCACGACCACGCTGTCGCCGAAGAGCGGCAGCGGCAGGTGCACCGTCTTCTCCACCGACGCATAGACCGCGCAGCCGTCGCTGACGCAGCGCACACCGTTGCCCTTCGGTTGGGAATCGTCGGCGGTCTCCGCGCAGCCCCGCCGCGTCGGTCAGCTCCGCGAACTCGTCGCCGACCTGGACGCAGCCGCGCTCGAACGCCATCAGTCCGCCGCTGTTCTCGAGATCGACGAGGTGATCACTCTGCCCGTACAGGTAATGCGGGTCGACCGAGTTGGCCCCGGCCTGCGCGGCGACCTGGGCGGCCGCCTGGACGCGCGCAGACCACACGTACAGGTACGCGGAGTCGGCGACGAGCGACGACCACGCCGAAGAGGAACAGAGCGAACGCCAGCGCGAGCATCACGATCATCTGGCCGCGCTGCCGTCGCCGTGTCATTGCCGAAACGGTGGTGGGATCGCCTCGGCAGTCGCGGCGATCGTCGGGCTCCAGGGGATCGCCCAGGCCAGAGGTGTGCGCGAGAAGTCGAGAAGGGCCGACGCATTGCAGCGCACCACCCGCAGTCCGGACGGTGGGTCGAGCGCGGTGTCAAGGGAGTTGACCTCACAGCTGATGTAGGAGCTCTGCGCAGAGCCGAGCGGTGAGCCATCACGAAGGCAGAGCGGATGAGCGACCCTGCTCGCGTTGCGCTCCGAACACAAGGAAGCGCCGGAAGGTCATGGTCCCGTAGAAGGTCTCCGCCGCGAAGCGGCAGCCCTTGGGCATGCCCGACGTGTCCAGCGATGCGGGCGCACCCGGCGTCTGCGCACAGCACGTCGTGCCGTTGGCGTCGACGGCCTCGCGTGGAGCCTGGAAGAACGATTCTGCGGCGAGCTTGGTGGCTGCCTCCATCTGCTGCTGGGCCTCGACCTGGACCATGACGGCCAGGAAGACGCTGATCAGCACGAGGAGGATGGGGATCACGATCGCGGTCTCGAGGATCGCCTGCGCATCAGCGCCACGTCGCCGTTGCCGTCGTCTCACGTGGCGAACCGCAGGGTGTGGGTCGTGGCAACCACGTCGACGGGAATCTCGCCCGCCTGCCAGCCCAGGCCGCTCAGCGGAGGCACGAGCGAGGCGAGGAAACCGATCACGTGGACGGTGACGGTCGGAGGATCACCGCACCGTGGTGTCGGCGGGAGCGGTGACGGTGGACAGGTGGGCGCGGGAGACGAGATCTCGTCGCACACGGCGACCGTTCGCGCGCCGAAGTGTTGCTCGACCTGTTCGGGCGTGGTCGGACAGCGCGCGAACGGGCCGCCGCCACCGCCGGCCTGCGGGGTGGTGCACGCGCCTCCACCCGGGTCGCACCAGGGCACCACGGTGGTGCCGAACATGGCCTGTCGGAGCTGGTTGCTCACCGCACCGAAGAGGACCGCAGGAGATGGTGTCTGATCGCTCTGCGGAGAGCCGGCGGCGGCCGCGGCGAGTCGGGCGGCCTGTTCGGCAGCAGACACCGACGCGCTGGTCTGGATCGCCCAGAGGCCGGCATCGATTGCGGCGAAGAAGCACAGGAAGAAAAGCGGCGCCATGAATGCGAACTCGACAGTGGCCTGCCCGCCAACGGCGAGGCAACGACGCACGCCTCCCCCTCCCATGCCTCAATGGTAAGGCGGGAGAACCGGGGAATTTGGACCCTGTGGTCAGGCCGGGAGGACTATGAAGGTGAGGTCCTCGGGCTGCAGCGGCTGCACCGAGACCGGGTTGGCAGGCTGGTCGGTGCGTGGGTCGATGAGCGTCATCCAGCCGCCGCCGCGGAAGTACTCGAGCACGTATGGACCGCCGACAGGGACGCCGGTGATCGTGAAGTCGCCGTTGGCGTCGGAGGTGCCGTAGTAGAACGGGCCGCTGGTGGTGTACCCGCCGGACAGCTGGGTGAAGTGGGTGGCCAGCCGCACCCGGCCGGCGGCTCCGTGCCCGGCCCCGTCGACCAGCGTGCCCGACACCGGCTGAGCACCGTGCAGCAGCGCCCGCGCGGTCCGCGCCTGCGAGCTCGAGCCGAAGCTGGTGGCCAGGCGCTGCAGGGTCGCGGCAGCCTCTTGGTAGTCGAGGGATGCGATCTCCGAGCGCCCGGCCGCCAGCAGCGTCGCGGGCAGGGCGCGCGCCGCTGCGGCCGCCCCGCCATGCGCGGCGGCGTCGTCGAGCAGGGCGACGGCGTCAGCGGCGCGGTTGCCGGCCACCAGCTCGGCGGCAGCCTGGACCTCGTCCGCCGCGCGCATCGCAGCGATTGTCTGCACCAGCGAGCTGGGCGGCGGCCCCTGGGCGGCCTCGTCCAGGCGCCGCAACGCCAGCTCGGCGTGGCCGGCCTTGATCGCCGTCGACGCTGCGTCGATGAGCAGCTGGGCGCGCGTCTGCGCAGCCTCGTCGAGCAGCGCGGGCGCGCGGACAACGGTCAGCACCGCCACCGCCGAGTCGACGTCGCCCGAGCTCGCCAGCTTCTTCGCCCAGGCGATCCGGGCCACCTGCGCGTCGTGCTCGGCGGCGGACGAGGCGCCGGGGTCGAACACCATCAGGAAGCCGCTCCGCCCAGCCACCGCCTCGTCGAGGCTCACTGCCTGCGCGGGGTCGCCACGGGCGAGCGCTGCCGCCGCCGCCGTCCGCCCGTCCTCGGCAGAGGCGCGGCCGCCGAGCAGCACCCCGACCACGATCGCGACCGCCGCGAACGGCGCCACCGCGCGCGCGCCGCCATGCAGACGCCGCCGCGGCCGGACCGGTGCCATCGCCAACGGTGGAGGTGGCGGGGGCGGCGGTATCGGGTCGGCGACCGGGAACGTCGTCGACGGTGGACTCTGCATGGGTGCCGCAGACGATAGCCGAGCGCGTCCGTACCACCGGGCACGCCCAGCGGTACCCTGCCGCCGGCATGGTGGTCCTTGACGGCAGCCCGCTCAGCATCGACGACGTGCTCGCGGTGGCCCGCGAGGGCGCGCCGGTCGAGGTCGGGGACGCCGCCAGGCGGCGGATGGCGCCGTCGCGCGCGGTCGTCGAGCAGCTCGACAGCAGTGACAGCGTCGCGTACGGAGTCACCACCGGGTTCGGCGCCCTGGCCGACAGGGTGGTGGAGCCGGCTGACCGCGCCGCGCTGCAACACCACGTCGTGCTCAGCCACGCCTCGGGGATGGGCGCGCCGCTCGACGCCGAGGTGGTGCGGGGGATGCTGCTGCTCCGGGCGCGCACGCTGTGCGCCGGCTACTCGGGGGTGCGCCCTCTCCTGCCCGAGTCCGATCGCGGCGCTGCTCAACAGCGGCCTGGTGCCGTGGGTCCCCGAGCACGGCTCGCTCGGCGCGTCCGGCGACCTCGCTCCGCTGGCCCACGCCACCGCGTGCCTGCTCGGCGAGGGCTGGGTGTGGGACGGCGCGGTCCGCCGGCCGGCGGGCGAGGCGCTCGCCGAGCACGGTCTGGAGCCGATCACCGTCGGGCCGCGCGAGGGGCTGGCGTTGATCAACGGCACCGACGGGATGAGCGCGCTTCTGGCCCTCGCCGTCGCCGACCTCGCCGAGCTGCTCAGCGCGGCCGACCTGTGCGCGGCCATGAGCGTCGAGGCGCTGCTCGGCACCACCCGGGCGTTCGCGGAGAACGCGGTGGCGTTGCGGCCCGCCCAAGGACAGGCTGCCAGCGCCGCCAACCTGCGCGCCATTGCTGGCGGACAGCACGATGGTGGCCTCGCATCGCGACTCGCACCACGCCGTGCAGGACCCCTACTCGCTTGCGCTGCACGCCGCAAGTGCACGGCGCAGCCCGCGACGTCCACGGCTTTGCGCGCGAGTGCGTGGAGCGCGAGCTCGCGGCCGTCGTCGACAACCCGATGGTGCTCGACGGCGAGCTGGTCAGCGGCGGCAACTTCCACGGCCAGGCACTTGCCTACGCCGCCGACATGCTCGCCAGCGTCTGCGCCGACGTGGCAGCGATCAGCGAGCGCCGGCTCGATCGCCTGCTCGACCCGTCACGCTCGCGCGGCCTGCCGGCGTTCCTCACCCCCAACCCCGGGCTCAACAGCGGCCTGATGATCAGCCAGTACACCGCCGCGGCGATGGTGGTGGAGCTGCGCGCGGCGGCGACGCCGATCGCGGTGCACAGCATGTCGACGAGCGCGGGCCAGGAGGACCATGTGTCGATGGGCTTCACCGCCGCGATGCGTACCCGGCGCAGCGTTGCCACGCTGCGCCGCGTCCTCGCCGCCGAGCTCATCGCCGCCGCGCAAGCGCTGGAGCTGCGCGCGCCGCTGCGCCCCGGGCCGGCCACCGCGGCGGTCGTCGCCGCCCTCCGCGCGCACGTCGCCCACCTCGAGGACGACCGGGTGCTGGCGGGGGACCTCGAGGAGTCGGTGGAGTGGCTGCGGCGTGGTGGCTGGCGCGATACGCTGCAGGACGTCACAGGACCGCTGCAGTGAGCGCCGGCGCCCGCCCGGTGCGCGCTCCGCGCGGGACGGAGATCTCGTGTCGCAGCTGGCAGACCGAGGCGGTGCTTCGCTGCTTGATGAACAACCTCGACCCCGACGTCGCCGAGGACCCCGACAACCTGGTGGTGTACGGCGGCAGCGGCCGCGCCGCGCGCAGCTGGGAGTGCTTCGACGCCATCGTGGCAACACTTCGCGACCTCGGCGACGACGAGACCCTCCTGGTGCAGAGCGGCAAACCTGTCGGTGTCGCGCGTACCCATGAGATGGCGCCCCGCGTGCTGATCGCCAACTCGCTGCTGGTGCCGCAATGGGCCACTTGGGAGGACTTCTGGGCGCTCGAGGCCGCAGGACTTACCATGTACGGCCAGATGACCGCCGGCTCATGGATCTACATCGGCACCCAGGGGATCCTCCAGGGAACGTACGAGACCTTCGCAGCCATCGCGCAGCAACGGTTCGGCGGCAACCTGCGCGGCCGGTTGGTGGTCACCGCGGGGCTCGGCGGCATGGGCGGCGCGCAACCGCTGGCTGTGACCATGAACGAGGGCGTGGCGCTGTGCATCGACGTCGACGCGCGGCGGGTGCGCCGCCGGCTGGAGTCGCGCTACCTCGACGAGGTGGCCACCGACCTCGACGACGCCGTGCGCCGTTGCGACCTGGCGCGTGAGGAGGGCCGCGCGCTGTCGGTGGGTGTCGTCGCCAACGCCGCGGAGGCGCTGCCCATGCTGCTCGATGGCGGGCTGGCCGTCGACGTGGTCACCGACCAGACCAGTGCCCACGACCCGCTCAGCTACGTGCCGGCCGGCATGTCGCTCGACGATGCCGCGCGGCTGCGCGAGAGCGACCGTGACGCGTACATCAGGGCGGCACGCGAGTCGATGGCGCAGCACTGCCGGGCGATGGTTGCGTACCAGGACCGCGGCGCCGAGGTGTTCGACTACGGCAACTCGCTGCGCGGCGAGGCGGTCAAGGGTGGGTTCGCCGGCGCGTTTGCGTATCCCGGGTTCGTGCCGGCATACATCCGCCCCCAGTTCTGCGAGGGACGGGGACCATTCCGCTGGGTGGCGCTGAGCGGCGACCCGCACGACATCGCCGTGACCGACGCGGCGCTGGTCGAGCTGTTCCCTGAGCAGCAGTCGCTGCATCGCTGGCTGCGCATGGCAGCGGAGCGGGTCGCGTTCCAGGGCCTGCCCGCGCGGATCTGCTGGCTGGGTGCGGGGGAGCGGCACCGCGCCGGGCTGCGCTTCAACGAGCTGGTGCGCACCGGCGCGGTGCACGCGCCCATCGTCATCGGGCGCGACCACCTCGACTCCGGCAGCGTCGCCTCACCGTACCGCGAGACCGAGGCCATGCGCGACGGCAGCGACGCCATCGCCGACTGGCCGATCCTCAACGCGCTGCTCAACACAGCCAGCGGCGCGACGTGGGTGGCCGTCCACCATGGCGGCGGCGTGGGCATCGGACGCTCCATCCATGCCGGTGCCCAGGTGGTGTGCGACGGGTCGGAGCTCGCCGACCGGCGCATCGAGCTGGTGCTCCGCAACGACCCGGCCACCGGGGTGATGCGCCACGCGGACGCGGGCTACGAGGCGGCCGTGGTCGCGGCGCGAGAGAGAACGTGCGGATCCCGATGCTCGGCGGCTCCTGACGTGAACATGCGGGAGTGGCTCGCCGGCAGCGGCGGCGCCGCCGACGTCGTGGTGCTCGGCGCGCCGATCTCCAAGGCATCGATCAGCCGGTCCGACGCGTGGACCACACCACCAGCATTCCGCGAGGCCCTGGCGCGCTTTCCGACGTGGGACGCTGCGGTAGGCGCGGACATCGCGCAGCTGTCGGCGCTCGATGCCGGGGACGTCGCCGGCGATCGCCACGACCCTGATGCGTCGGCCGCCCACCAGCGCATCGAGGAGGCCGCCGGTGACCTCGCCGCGACCGGGTCTGCCGCGTTGCTCGTGGTCATCGGTGGCGACAACTCGCTGACCAGGCCTGCCTTCCTCGGGGCGAGCAGCCGCCGTCCCCCGGCTGCGTGGGGGCTGCTCACCCTGGACGCCCACCACGACTGCCGGCCGGTGGTCTCGGGGTCGGCCAATGGCACCCCGGTTCGCGAGCTCATCGACGGCGGTCTCGCCGGCAGCCGTGTCGCCCAGGTGGGCATCCACCCGCTCGGCAACGCCGCCGACCAGGCGCGTTGGGCGCTCGACCATGGCGTGCATGTCCACCCGGTCGACGAGGTGCGCCGCGACGGCATCGAGGCCGTGGTGGGCCGTGCCCTCGGCGAGCTGCGCACCGCCGGCGCGCAGGCGCTCTACGTCGACCTCGACGTCGACGTGGTGGACCGGGCGTTCGCGCCCGCGTGCCCGGCCAGCCTGCCGGGAGGGCTGTTCCCCGCCGACCTGCTGGCCGCCGCGCGCATCCTCGGCAGCCAGCCGGATGTCGTCGTCGCCGACCTGTGCGAAGTGGACGCGCAGGCTGACGTCGCCGGCATCACCGTGCGGCTGATGGCGGCGACGTTCACCGCGCTCTGCGCAGGTGTCGCACTGCGCGCGCAAGAAGGAGTGCGGTCGTGAGCGGCAGACCGACGATGATCGTGCGCAACATCGGCGCCCTGGTCACCTGCGACCCGGCGCAGGGCGAGGCGCCCGGAGTGGTCCGCGACGCCGTGCTCATCGCCAGCGGCGGACACCTCACCTACGCCGGACGCAGCGACGGCGCCAGCTTCCCGCAGCTCACCGCGGACGTCGTCGACATCGACGCGGGCGGGGCCGCGGTGCTGCCCGGGTTCGTCGACGCGCACACCCACATCGCGTGGCTCGGCGATCGCAGCCGGGAGTACGCGCAGCGAGCACAGGGCATCACGTATGAGGAGATCGCCCGCACGGGAGGCGGCATCCGCGCCACCGTCCGCAGCACCGCCGCGGGGACCGTCGACGAGATCCGGCACGCTGCGGCGGCGCGGGCGCGCCGCATGCTCGAGGGGGGCACGACCACGATCGAGGTCAAGAGCGGCTATGGGCTCGCGCTCGACGCCGAGATGCGCCAGCTCGACGCGGCCATCGCGATCGGCCACGACGAGGACCTGCCCGACGTCGTCGCGACCTACCTTCCTCTGCACGCGCCGCCGGATGGTGACCGGGCGGCCTTTCTCGACGAGGTCTGCGCGAACGGGGTGCGCGCCGCGGCAGCGCGGGCGAGCTTCTGCGACGTGTTCTGCGAGGAGGGCGCGTACACGATCGACGAGTGCCGTCAAGTCCTGGCCGCGGCACAGCGCGCCGGACTGGCGGCGAAGGTGCACGCCGAGCAGCGCACCCGTGGTGGGGGCGCACGCCTCGCCGCCGACCTCCACGCCGCCAGCGCCGATCACCTGGAGCACGGAACAGACGCGGATTTCCGCGCACTGGCCGCGGCCGGGGTGACCGGTGTCATCCTCCCCGGCGCGGCGCTCGTCCTCGGCGGCTCCCCGCCGCCAGGCAGGCGCCTCCTCGAGGCCGGGGCGTCGGTCGCCGTCGCCACGGACTGCAACCCCGGCACCTGCTACAGCGAGTCGATGGCGTTGATGATCTCGCTCGCCGTCGCCACCGCCGGGATGACGCCGGCCGAGGCGGTGGTGGCAGCGACTGCCGGCGGTGCGGCGGCGTTGCAGCTGTCCGACCGCGGCATGCTCCGCGCCGGGCTGCGCTGCGATGCGGTCATCCTCTCGACATCGAGCTGGATCGACGTCGCGTACCACCTCGGCGCCAACCTCGCGGAGACCGTCATCAGGGCGGGGCTGGTGGTCGCCGGCGGAGAGCCTCCGCACCACGAGGCCACGCCACCGCGGCGCTCGGCGTAGGGTGTCGGCATGATCACGGGCACCCTGCCGCGTCTCTGCGGCGCCGACATCCAGGTCCCGCTCGCCGACGGTTCGCTGCGCCGCTACGTCAACCTCGACTGCGCAGCGAGCACACCGGCGCTGGAGTGCGTGGTCAGCGCGGTCACCGAGGCGCTTCCCTGGTACAGCAGCGTCCATCGCGGCGCCGGCCACCTCTCCCAGGTGTCCACGAGGCTCTACGAGGCCGCCCGCCAGGCCGTGGCCGGCTTCGTCGGTGCGCGCCAGACGGATTCAGTCATCTTTGTCCGCAACACAACCGACGCGATCAACCACCTGGCGGCGTGCCTGCAGGTGCCGCCCGGAGCCACCGTGCTGGCCACCGAGATGGAGCACCACGCCAACATGCTGCCGTGGCGCCGGCTGGGACCTGTCGAATACCTGCCGCCGCCAGCGTCCGCCGCTGCCCTCCTCAACTCGATGGAAGCGGCGCTGAGAGCCGCCGGCGGACGCATCGCGGTCGTGGCGGTGACGGGCGCGAGCAACGTGACCGGCGAGGTGATGCCGATCGCGGCGATGGCCGGCCTCGCCCATGCGCACGGCGCGATCATCAGCGTCGACGCCGCTCAACTGGCTCCCCATCGCAGCATCGACATGGCTGCGCTTGACCTCGACTGCCTCGCGTTCAGTGGCCACAAGATGTACGCACCCTTCGGCGCCGGCGCGCTGGTGGTGCGCACCGACCTGGTGGACACGGCCGAGCCGCTGCTCGCCGGTGGCGGTGCCGTCGACTTCGTCACCGTGGACGACGTGCTCTGGACGGGGATGCCGGATCGCCTCGAGGCGGGCAGCCCGAACGTCATTGGCGCGATCGCGCTCGGGGTGGCGGCCACCACGCTGGCCACGGTGGGCATGGAACGGATCGCGGCGCACGAGCGCGAGCTGCTGGCACGCGTCCAGGCTGGCCTGAGCGAGCTACCCCGGCTCAAGCTGCTGCGCTTGTGGGATGGCCCGGAGGTGGACCGGCTCGGCGTGGTCACGTTCACCGTCGAGGGCATGCACCACGCCCTGGTCGCCGGCGCGCTGAGTGCGGAGCACGCGGTCGGCGTCCGTCATGGCTGTTTCTGCGCCCATCCCTACATCACCCACCTGCTCGGCATCGACGCCCTCGCCGCGGACTCGGTCCGGAGCTCGCTGCGCCGGGGTGAGCGAGCCGGCATCCCGGGTGCGGTGCGTGCGTCCTTCGGGATCGGCACCAGCGAGCGCGATGTCGACGTGTTCGTCGCCGCGATGGCCGGGCTGCTCGAGCGAGGTCCGCGACTCGAGTACCGGCAGGACGAGCACACCGGTGACTTCGTGCCGGTCGGCGACGCCCGCACCTGGCCGAGCTTCGACGGGCTTCCATCGCTCGACACCGCCGGCCACTCCGCCGGCTGCGGGCAGTTCTGAGTCAGTCGAGGAGCGCCGCCAGCGTCGCCGGCTCGGTGACCGGCCGCTGACAGGCGAAGTGCTCACAGACGTACGCCGCCGGGTGGCCGTCCACCAGCGGCCGGTCCGACAGCAGCTCGACCTCGGCAGTGCCCCAGGCCATGACCAGGTTCGGCGACCACCGCCGCAGCACTGTGTCAACGAGGGCTCGCGTGCGTTCGTCACCGGCCGCGCCGCTGATGGCGACCTCGCGGGACGGCGCCTGGGCGCGGTCCATCGCGCAGGCCAGCGCGCTGACAGCGAGCGGCGAGCGCGCCACCACCGCGGCCAGTGGCCCCATGATGGTGTCCGCATGGTCACGCAGCCGGGTGTCGCCGGTGAGCGCCGCCAGCCGCAGCAGCGCCGACGCGAGCACGGACTGGCCGGCCGGCATGGGGTTGTCGTCGATGGTCCGGGGGCGCACCAGCAGTGGTTGAGCGTCCGACGCCGTGTCGTACATCACTCCGCCGTCCTCGAAGCGCTCGATGGCGTCGTCGACGAGCTCCCGCGCCGCGGCCAGGAACGCCCCGTCCCCGCATGACTCGGTGAGCGTGATGAGCGCATCGGCGAGGAACGCGGAGTCCTCGAGGAACCCGGTGATCTTGGCCGAACCATCCTTCCAGGTGCGCAGCAGGACACCGGCGGGACGAAGCTCGGTGAGCAGGAAGCCGGCGCATCGCCTCGCGCTGTCGAGGTAGTCGGAGCGGCCGAGCGCGGCGCCCGCCTCGGCCAGCGCGGTGACCATCAGCGCGTTCCACGAGGTGATCACCTTGTCGTCGCGAGCCGGTGCGGTGCGGCGCCCGCGGGCCTCAAGCAGCTGCTGGCGAATGCCGTCGAGGCGCCGATCCAGCACCGCCTCATCGATGTCGAGGCTGCGCGCCACCCGGGCGATGGGGAACGGTTGCGAGAGAACCGTCGTCCCCGCTTCGAAGTTGCCGGCGTCGGTCACGCCGAAGAAGCGCGCTGCCAGGGCTCCGTCCTCATCGCCGAGCACCTCGTGCAGCTGCGACGGCGTCCACGCGAAGTACGCTCCCTCTCCGCCTGGCGAGTCCGCATCCTGCGAGGACGCGAACCCCCCGCCGGGGAGGAGCAGCTCACGCAGCGCGTGGTCGAGCGTGTCCTCGGCGACGCGCCGCCAGCGCTGCTCGCCGCTGAGCTGGTACGCGTGGAGGTACACGCGGGCAAGCTGCGCGTTGTCGTACAGCATCTTCTCGAAGTGCGGGATCGACCACGTGGCGTCCACCGAGTACCGATGGAAGCCGCCGCCGACCTGGTCGTGGATGCCTCCGCGGGCCATGTGGTCGAGGGTCAGCACCACCGCCTCCAGCAGGCGAGCGTCATGGGTGGCGAGGTGGCGGCGGAGCAGGAAGTCGAGCGCCGCGGGGTGGGGGAATTTCGGTGCGGCGCCGAACCCGCCGTGGCGGGTGTCGACCTGCGAGGTGAGCTGCGCGGCAGCGGCGTCCAGGTTGGCTGCGGAGACCGAGCCGGGCGGAAGAGACGGCGGTTCGAGCGCGTGGCGCAGCTGCGCTGCGGCCTCGGTCACTTCATCGCGCCGGTCTCGGTACACACTCGCCGCGGCGCGGAGCACGTAGTCGAAACCGCGCAGGCCCTGGCGGTCGACCGGGGGGAAGTACGTCCCACCGAAATACGGTTCGCCGGTAGGGGTGAGGAACACCGTCATGGGCCAGCCGCCGTGGCCGCTGATGGCCACCACCGCCTGCATGTAGATGGAGTCGATGTCAGGCCGCTCCTCGCGGTCCACCTTGATGTTGACGAAGAGCTCGTTCATGAGGGCCGCGATCCGTTCGTCCTCGAAGGATTCGTGAGCCATCACATGGCACCAGTGGCACGCGCTGTAGCCGACGCTCAGCAGGACGGGGCGGTCCTCGGACCGCGCCCGCGCAAAAGCCTCGTCGCCCCAGGGATACCAGTCCACCGGGTTGCCGGCGTGCTGCAGAAGGTAGGGACTGGTCTCGCCGGCAAGTCGATTGCTCACCGCGCCGACGCTAGCAGACCGCCGTCGGTGGACCGGGAGCGAGCGATCGTGACCCAAAACGGGCCGCGGCGTGTGAAAGTGCGCGCGTGGACCCGCTCGCGCAGGAGGCAATCGCATGACCGAGGGAATGGATGCCGCGGCCGGCACGCACCGCCCCATCTTCGTGCACATACCGCACCCACGGATCCGTCAGCGCCAGCAGGAGGGGCCGCCGACCACCGCCGCCGAGCGGGCAAAGCTCGGCTTCAACGGCAAGATCGGTGTGTTCATCACCACCGTGGTCGGGACGATGTGGGCCGCGTACATCTTCACCGTCCTCGCCTTGATCAGCCTGCCCGGCGCCATCAACAGCGGCAACACGGTGATCATCATCGCCTGGATCGCCCAGACCTTCCTGCAGCTGGTGCTGCTGCCGATCATCATCGTGGGACAGAACGTGCAGTCCGCGGCGGCCGACAAGCGCTCAGAGCAGACCTACGGCGATGCCGAGGCCATCCTCCACGAGTGCCTGCAGCTCCAGGCTCACCTTCAGGCGCAGGACAAGATCCTCGACGACCTGATGACCCGGTTCGGCAGGACCGCCTAGGTCAGCTCGCCCGCGGCGCGGAGGATCGGGGTTGTCCGGCGGGCGGCATCGGCAGCACTCGCGGACGGCGCTGGCGAGAGCGCACCGCCTCGGAGGGCCGCCCCGATGACGAGGCGACGACCTGCGCGAGCAGCGCGTCGGTCGCCTCGACACCGAGTGGCCGGCCGAGCAGGAAGCCCTGACCACGCACGTTGCCGAACATGGTGATGATCGACGCTTGCCCGGCCGTCTCGATCCCCTCGACGACCACCTGGAGCGAGAGGATCTCCGCCATCCGCACGATGCTCTCGAGGAAGGCGGAGGCCGTGGGATCGGTAACGATGGTGTCGACGAACATCTTGTCGACCTTGATGGTGTCGACGGGAAGGCGGCGCAGCAAGGCCAGCGACGAGTGGCCGGTGCCGAAGTCGTCGATGGCGATGGAGACGCCGAGCGCATGCAGTGCGTGGAGCCGCTGGATAGCGGTCTCGACGTCGATCATCACCGCGCCCTCGGTGATCTCGAGCACGAGGTCGGTGCCTTTCAGGCCCGATCGTTCCAGCGAGCGAGCCACGTCCTGCACGAAGCGGTTGTCGCGGAGCTGACGCGGCGAGACGTTCACCGACACGGTCAGGCCGCTCAGAGCGGGGCCGAGCTGCTGCCAGCGGCGCGCCTGCGTGCACGCCTCGTCGAGCGTCCACCTGCCGAGGGCCGCGATCTGGCCCGTCTCCTCGGCGAGCGAGATGAAGTCGAGCGGGCTCATCAAGCCGCGCTCAGGGTGACGCCAGCGGATCAACGCCTCGAGGCCGACCACCCGGCGGTCGACGAGGTCGAAGATCGGTTGGTAGTCGAGGTGCATCTCGCCGCGGGACGTCGCCCCGTGCATGGCCGTCTCGAAATCGATGCGCTCCAACGCAGCGGCGTGCATGCTCGGCTCGAAGACGACGTACCCGCCACCCTTGCCGAACTTGGCGCGGTACATCGCTGTATCGGCGTCACGGAGCATGTTGCCCGCCTCCGCGCGACCACCCTGGTCGAGCGCGATCCCGATGCTGGTCGCAGCGGAGACCTCGCGGAAGTCGAGCACGAACGACGGCTCCATGGCCGCGAGGATCCGCTCGGCGATGCCCACCGCCCCTGCGCGATCGCAGTGGGCGAGGATGGCGAACTCGTCGCCGCCGAGCCGGGAGGCCGTGTCCTCGTCCCGTAGGCAGCCGCGCAGCCGCTCGCCGACGGTGACCAGGAGCTGGTCCCCGGCAGCGTGGCCGAGGCTGTCGTTGATCGTCTTGAACCGGTCGAGGTCCAGGAAGAGCACGGCGACATGGCCGCGGCGCCGCCGGGCGCGGATCAGTGCCTGGTCGAGTCGCTCGAGGAAAAGGCTTCGGTTGGGAAGCCCGGTGAGCTCATCGTGGAACGCCAGCCTCTGGATGTGCTCCACGCGCTTGGCGTCGGTGATGGCCAGGCTGGCGTGCTCAGAGAGCGCGGTGAGCATCTCCTGCTCGACGGGGCCGAAGACCAGGTCCGCGCGCTTGGTGGCAACGGTGATCGACCCGGTCACGATGTCACCATCGCGGACCGGTGCTGCCATGGCGCGCCTGATGCTCTCGCCGGCGAGCGGCGTCAGGGCTTCCGGTGACTGTCCGTAGTTCTCGATGAGCACCAGGCGCTGCTCGGCGACAGCGCGCCCGCCGGCCCCCGCGCCGACGCTGGAGCGCTGCAGCGCCGCGGCGACGTCGGGTGGCAGGCCCTCGTGAGCGTGCAGGATCATCTCGCGCGGAGAGCTGGGATCCACCAGGCGCACCGCAGCAATCTCGACGTCGAGGAGCTCGCGAGCGGCCTGCGTGATGGTGCTGAGCACGTCGGCGAGGGGAACGCGGCTGGTGATGCTGCGCTGAATCGTCGCCAGCCGTTCGAGAAGAGCCTGGCGCTGCTGCAGGTGGCCGCTCATGGTGCGCTCCGCTGACAGCGCACGGAACAGCCGGAGCGTGAGCGTCAGCGAGCGCGCCGCGGCGCGGAGGAGTCCGATCTCCTCACGGCTGAACGCGTCGGTGCCGGCCCGGGCCACGACGAAGTCGACCGCTGACTCGAACTCCAGGCGCGTCGACGCGAGACGGCAGGCTCCCAGGCCCTCGACCTCGAACACCTCACAGCCGCCGGCGACCGCCTCCGCGAGCGCCGACGGAACGCCTCCACGGGGAAACCCGACCGCTGCCAGCGTGACCCCGTCCTCGATGATGACGCCGATCTCGGCCTCGAGCGCCTCGGTTGCCCAGTCGAGCGCGCGTCGCGTGGCAGCTTCTTCGTCCGCGGCCCCGGTGATGGCCGCGACGAACTCCGCCAGCCGGGGGGTGGACCAGCGGTCAGCGGTTTCCACTCACGCGAGCGCGAGCACGACGAGGGTCTGGTTGTGGAACCCGTTGACCCCGTGCGTTCGTGCGATCTCCCCGTAGGTGTAGAACCCCGCCACCGGGCCCTGGGCATGACCGGCGATGCGGTCGACCTCGCGCTTGATGCCGGCGTCACCGAGGACTCCGCGGCGGGCGATGCAGTCGAATGCGAGCATCCCCAGCGGTGCGCGGTCACCCAGCGCGCTGAGCGCCTGCTCGCAGGCAGCGTCGGTGGCGGTGAGGACTGACTCGTCGTCGCCCTCCATCATCCACACCAGCGCGCCCTGGGGCACCGCGGCGATGCAGTTGAGCGAGCGGTCCTCGAGGTTGGCGCCGGCGATGAACCTGACCTCCTCGCCGGAGCGCCGGGAGAGCCCGAGAGGATGGGTGAGCGCGAACCGGGTGAACTCGGCAGGCGAGCTGTGCGCCTCTGCCGGCGGCTTGAGCCGTTCGAGGTAGACGTCCAGCGCGGGCTGGTCATCGAGGGTGACCACCTTGCTGCCCTCGGAGCCGGTCACCAGCATCGGTTCGCCGATCCGCCGCCAGCCGTGCTGGACCCCGATGCCCAGCGGCGAGTCCGAGGCCAGCCAGGCGCCCACGACCGCATCGCCGAGCACCTCGTCGTTCCAGAGCTGCTGGGTGCGCACCATCTTGAGGTCGTCGCCTGCGCAGCCGCCGACCAGCGGGATGGCGGCGCCCATCACCGAGTAGGCGCCGCGCACCACCTCGGTCTGGTCGCCGGCGAGCCCGTCGGTGAGCAGCAGCAGGGCCTGGTGAGGATGATCGAGAGAGTTGCCGGCGCACGCCGCGACCTCGGCGCCGGCGTCGCGCAGACGTGTCGAGACCGAGCGCGCCACGGCGGTGCGGGCCACGAACCCGGGCCCGCCCAGCGCCACCACGACGACCCCGGCGTCCCCCGGACCCGCGGTGGCGATCTCGCCGGACGTCGAACACCCGATCAGCGGGATGTCCGCGGTGCGCCGTCGGATGCCTCGCAGGAGCGCCGCCAGGTCATGGGACGCCGAGGCAAAGACGAGGACGAGGCGGCCGTCGGCTCCGAGCATCGCGTCGGCCGCCGCCTGCTCACCGGCCTCCTCAGAGGCGGTCACCGCCGAGGTTCCGACCCCGAACCAGCGGGTGGAGGTGCCCGGGTCTGTGGAGGTCTCCTCGTCCTCACGAAGCTGGATCTGCATGTCAGGAGCTCTCCTTGGCGCTGCGTTGGGCGGCTTCGCCGAGTATGTGATGGCCCCAACGTGCCAACCGGGTCACCCCTGAGGCGTTGTCGCCTTGGAACAGCGATGCGACGGTGGGTCGCCGTCCTGCAGGCGGTCCAACAGGGCCCGAGCCCACGACGACCGCCTGCAGCTCAGGACGCGGACGCCGCCGCGGCGCGCTCCCGGCGGCGCGGCGAGCTCGGTCGAACGGCCGATCCACCGGACTCTTCGGAGGGATCCGCGGCGGCCCCGTCATCGACCTCCTCGCCCCCGGACGGAGGACGGTCGAGGAGCTTCATGGTCTCGGCGACGATCTCGGTCGAGTGGCGGCGCAGCCCGTCACTGCCGTCGTATTCGCGGGTGCGCAACCGGCCCTCGATGTACACCCGGCGGCCCTTGAGGCAGTAGGTCGCGCACACCTCGCCGAGCTTGCCGAACGCCACCACGCTGTGGAACTCCGCGCTCTCCTGCCGAGCGCCGTCCGCGTCGCGCCAGCTGGTGTTGGTGGCGATGCGCATCCGGGTCAGAGTCGTCGCCGGCCCGGTGGTGGACTCCGCGTCTCGGGTGAGGTTGCCGACCAGGATGACTCGGTTGACCATTGCTGCTCCTCCTTCGACTGTGCCTGTGCGTGGTTGATGAGTCCTATGCAAGTCCCGGCTGCTCATGCCGCCTTTCGTGGGGCGTGGTGGTGGGTGGGCATCAACGCGTGCTTGGCCGAGCGCTCGATCGTGTGCAGCATCGTGTGTGCCTTGCTCTCGAGGTGCGTCGACGTGTTCATCGCGCCGGGCACCTTGAGCAGTAGCCACAGGGTCGCCAATGCATAGACGGTGCTGATCAGCCCGCCGTTGGAGTCGAACTCCGTGGTGACTGCAACTCGCAGGATCACCAGCTGGACCGCCTGCATGAACACCGTCCCGAGGAAGAGCCGCAGCCAGGTGCGGGCGTGGCTTCGGGTGTCCGGCATCACCGTGAGCAGCGCGGCGAGCGGTGCGGTGACGACCAGGATGTTGAGGAGAGCGGTGCGGATCACATACGCGAGCACCAGGATCGCCATGGCCACGACAAGTGCCACCGCCAGCAGCGCCTGGAAAAGGTCCTGCCCGCTGATGAGGCGCGCGATCGTCTCCGGTGCCAGGCTCGGTGACCATGGCAGCGTGTCGCTGTTGAGCGGACCGCCGAGCGAGAGCGCGACGCTCCCCAGCGCGTTGTTGAGGTCGATGGCCATCTGCATGAACAGCAGCGAGCCATGCGCGAGCACCACGGCGAGAAGGACCCGCGGGAGCACCGCCTTGAGGTCGTACCGCGAGCGCATCGACCGCTCGAAGATGCTGCGCAGCGAGGTGAGCAGGATGACCAGGCCGATCATCGCGTCCACGGCCAGGGCCAGCCCGAGGTTGAGGTTGGCGAGGTTCGGGTTGGCGGTGACCGGGCGATTGCCCGAGACGGTGGGGTCGACGGTGCGGAAGAGGAAGCGATCCAGCACGCCGCCCATGTCGACGCGGGCCACGGAGACGAGGTGACCCAGCAGCCCGACCAGCGACTGCAGGATGAACCCGACGGGGTCGGTGACCGCGTGGGCGCCGTTGACGATGCCGTTGATGATCGACATGTCAGTGGACGCCGCCCGGGATGCTCGAGATGATCGCGTGGGTCAGCGTGCCGGCGACCTCGACGCCGATGGTGCCGAACACGATGCGGCCGATCCAGCGCTTGGCCTCCATCACGCTGCGCGGATCGACGGCGACGATCTTGTACATGAAGGCGATCAGGAACGCGAGCGCACCGATGCTGCCGATCAGCCCCTGCGCCAGCAGGATCCAGTTGTCGACGAGGCCCTTGAGCTGCGACATCAGGGCGACCTCCGAACCGCGGATGACGGTCGCCCCTCCGGCCGGCCGGTCAGCGACCGGCGCGCCCCGCAGTGTACCTACACTAGTTTGTGTATGTCAACACGCGTGGCCGTACCCCTGCTGGTCGAGCCGGCTATTGACCGCGGCCCCCGAGTCGCTGGTTCTGCAGCGCAACCGCCTGCTTCCACTTCAATGGGAGGTGCCGTCCCAGCACCTTGAAATGGACGAAGACGCTCGCCGACCGCATATCGTCCGCAAACTTCTTGGACGCTGCTCCGTGGTCGGCGGAGCTGATGAACGCGCGCAGGCTGGCGTCGTCCTGCCAGGCCGACAGGGTGTAGAACTCCAGCCTGAACAGGTTCGCGCCCAACGACCATCCGACGATCCCGGGGGCGGTATTGGCCTGCTTCATGATCCTCCGCGACTGCATGAAGAAGGCTGGCAGGCGCAACGGCGACCGGAGGAAGAAGCGCGACGTGAAGGCGACGTATTCCCGCTCCGGCTCAGCGGCCGCGATCCGTTTCCAGGGTTGCGGGGGCGGGAACATACCGCGTAATTAAGCGCCTCTGGCGTGTCGGTCGGCGGTCAACCCTGTGCCGGGCTGAGCATGGACCCGCTTGCATCGAGCAGCTCCAGTCGCTCGGTCTCGGGCTCGCCGTCCGGGCGGAAGCCGATGTCCTTGAAGACCGCGTACACGGCAGGGTGGATCCGCTCATCGAATGCGCGGGTGCACGCCTCCTCGGACGTCCAGACATCGAGGTAGCGCAGGCCGCCGTCGGCCCGGCGGACGCAGAGGTGGAGCAGGCAACCCTCGACGGGGCGGTCGCCGATGCGGTCGATGATCTGCTTGTACACGTCGCTGTCGATGGGAACGTCCTGGACGTAGGCGTAGGGCGCGTCGGCCATGATGGGCATGCTCCTCAGTATTGATCCGAGTCTATCTTGATCGGATATGGCTACACTAGGACCAAAGATGGGCGATGTCAAGCGGGGCTACCGGTCTCCCCTGCGCGCCGAGCAGGCCCGCCAGACGCGGCGGCGCATCTTGGAAACAGCGCAGCGGCTCTTCCTGGAGCGGGGCTACCCGGCGACCAGCATCGAGGCCATCGCGGCGGCCGCGACGGTGTCGCCGGACACCGTCTACGCGGTGTTCGGCACCAAACGCAACCTGCTCAAACAGCTGATGGACACGGCCATCGGCGGAGACGACGCCGATGTCAGCGTCCTCGACCGCCCCGAGCAGCAATCCGTCCGGCGGGAGCGCGACCCACGCGCACAACTGTCCGCCTTCGCGGCCGGCGTTGCCGCGCGCATCCAGGCCACCCGTCCCCTCGACGACATCCTCCGCAGTGCCGCGGAGGTGGACTCTGACGTCGCCGCCCTGCGCGACGACATCCAGCTGCGGCAACGCCGCTCGGCCATGGCCACCTTTGCCGAGTGGCTGTCGGAGAGCGGACCGCTCCGCGACGCGATGCCGGTACACGAGGCGGCAGACATCATCTGGACGCTCACGAGTCCCGAGGTGCACCGGCTGCTGCGAGACGGATGCGGATGGTCGCAGGAGCGCTACGTGCGCTGGCTGGAGCAAACGCTGGCGGCCTCGCTCCTGCCGTAGATTCGGGAGAACGATGTCGTAGGAGCACCCCAACGCAGGAGGGGCAGTCCTCCACCGCGGGTAGGGCGGGCACCCTTGCCGGTCACACTTCTGTCGCCACACCATCGATCAACCGACAAACAACCTTGAGGTGGGTGGAATGACTGTGTTGTCGTCGCGACTCTCACGCGTGCTGGCTGCCGGCACCCTGCTGCTCGGAGGTGCCGGGCTGCTTGCGGCAAACCCAACCGCTGCACTGGCCAACGATGACTCGTACACCTGCGCGGGCAGCAGCCTGCAGAGCCCCGGCGTGCTCGCCGGCGGCTCCTACGCCTCGGTTGTGGTGAAGGGCTTCTGTGCGGTGAGCGCAGGAGTTGCGGTGGTGAAGGGTGACCTCACCGTTCGCCCGGGGGCGTTCTCGCCGCATCGTTCGCTCTCAACGACAGCACCGGTCAGGGCTCCTCCGAGCTGATCGTGCGCAGGGATCTCAACGTCGAGAAGGGAGCCACGGCGCTCCTCGGCTGCGACGCGGCGGAGTTCTCCTGTCTCGATGACCCCAACCCGGGCAGCCCGACCCTGTCGGCCCCGGTGGTGGTGCACGGCGACATCAGGGCCAACCAGGCGCTCGGTGTGGTGCTCCACCACGGCACAATCGGCGGCGACATGGTCGTGAACGGCGGTGGCGGCGGCACGAACTGCAACCCAACCGGCATCTTCGCTGCCTTCGGGAGCCCCGCGTTCACGGCCATCGAGTTCAGCCAGATCGGAGGCGACGTCCGCGTCAGCCGGTATGACTCGTGCTGGCTCGGCCTCGAGGACAACCACGTGAGCGGAGACGCTCGCTTCGTCAACAACCAACTGGCCGACCCCGACGCTGTCGAGATCCAGAACAACCACATCGGGCAAGACCTCGCCTGTTCGAGGAACAGCATGGTGTGGGACAGCGGCGACCAGGGTCCCACCCTGTTCCCGCGCACGCCGGCGCCGAACACGGTCGGCGGCGACCGCTCGGGTCAGTGCGTCCTCTCCAGCCCGGCGACCGACGGTGGCCCACTGGGGCCTGGTCCCTTCTGAGAGCGAGCGTCTGACTGCGACCCCACCCCGGCCACCGCCCGGGGGTGGGGTCGCCCCGCGCGGGGTCGAACTCCAGGGCCGTTCCCCGGCGCGCGCCGGCCCGGGATTTTTGTAATCTGGTAATCACCCTTCCACCCCAGCCGAGGCATGAGATGGCTGTCGCGAGCCCCACGCGCGCGGACCGCGCGGTCAACCCCTGGGTGATCCTCACCCTGGTCTGCATGGCCCAGTTCATGGTGATCCTCGACGCGACCGTGGTGAACGTGGCCCTGCCGTCCATCAAGCGCGGACTCAGCTTCTCGGACGCGGACCTCCAATGGGTCGTCAACGGCTACACGCTGACGTTCGGCGGCTTCCTGCTTCTCGGCGGACGCGCCGGTGACCTCTTCGGACGCCAGCGAATCTTCCTGGTGGGGCTGGTGATCTTCTCGGTGGCGTCGCTGGCGAACGGCTTCGCACAGTCCCCGACCATGCTCATCGTCGGGCGCGCCGTCCAGGGCTTCGGGGGCGCGCTCATCTCACCGGCCGCGCTCTCGATCATCACGACCACGTTCGAGGAGGGCAACCGGCGCAACAAGGCGCTGGCGGTCTGGAGCGCGATCGCGGCCAGCGGCGCCGCGTTCGGCCTGTTGATCGGCGGCGCTCTGACGCAGGCGATCAGCTGGCGCTGGGCGTTCTTCGTCAACGTGCCGGTGGGGGCGATCACCATCGCGCTGGCGTGGCGGATGGTGCCGGACTCACGCGTGGAGGGTGACCGCGGCATCGACGTGCTCGGCGCGGTTCTGGTCACCGGTGGGCTGATGTCGATCGTCTACGCGCTGGCCAAGGCGGCGAACCCGCAGGACGGGTGGACCGCGCCGACCGTGCTCGCGTTCGGTGGCGTCGGTCTCATCCTGCTGGCGTTGTTCGTGCGCACCGAGATGCGCTTCCACGCCCCGCTGGTCCGGCTGAGCATCTTCCGGATCCGTTCACTCAGCACCGCCAACGGCGCCATGCTCCTGGTCGCGGGCGGCATGTTCGCGATGTTCTATTTCGCCGGTCTGTACGTGCAGATCGTGCGCGGGTACTCGCCGTTCACGGCGGGACTTGCGTTCCTCCCGGTGTGCGTCGGCATCGGCGTCGGCGCCGGGCTCGCCTCGCAGGGCGTGAAGCGCCTCGACGTGCGCACCGTTGCGTGCGGCGGCATGGTCATCGCGGCGATCGGCTTCTTCATGCTGCAGCGCGTCAGCGTCACCAGCGGGTACGTCGACGTGCTCCTGCCGGCGCTGATCGTCATGTCGCTCGGCATGGGGCTCACCTTCGTGCCGCTCACCCTGGTCGCCACGACCACGGTGCGCGCCGATGACGCGGGGCTTGCCTCCGGCCTGCTCAACACCTCACAGCAGGTGGGTGGCTCGCTCGGCCTCGCCATCCTCGCCACGCTGGCGGTGGACCAGACCAACAGCTTCTTCCGCAACCTCGGCCACGCCCCCAGCACCCACGACACCTTCGCGGCCTTGGTCCAGGGTTATCGTGCGGCCTTCCTCGCGGCGGCCATCCTGATGGCGCTCGGCGCGGTGCTGGTGCCGGCGTTCATCCGTCGCGCGGACGTTGCCGGGATCGCCGCCGCATCAGCTGCGCCGGACCTCGCCGCGGTTGCCGAGGATGTTGCGTAACTGAAGCTCACGGACCTGGCAGGCCAACTCGGTACCGCACACGTCAGCGCAGTGGGAGTGCCTCGTCGATGGCATCGAGCAGCTCGCGAACCTTGATCGGTTTGGTGAGGAATGCCGCGGCACCCGCAGCACGCAGCCGCGGCGCGTTGCGGTCGCCGGCGTCGTCACTGACCATGATCACGGGGATGTCCCTGGTGCTCTCGCCATGCTTGAGGCGGCGCAGCACCTCGTCACCGTCGATGTCGGGAAGGCGGAGGTCGAGGAGCACCAGGTCGGGGTGATGCTGGGTCGCGAGCTCGAGCGCCAGGCCTCCCTGCATCAGCGGGATGACCCGCAGCGCCGGGCGATGCTGAAGCGTGCGCTCCACCAGCTCGAGGCTGGCGAGGTTGTCCTCGACGTACAGCACCGTGCGCGTCGCGTCGTCGGCCGCGACGGTCTGCGGCGCCGGCGGGTCCTCTGCGCTGTCCGGGGCACGCGCCAGCTCCAACCAGAACGACGAACCGGCGCCGGCCTCGGTGTCGACGCCGAGGGTTCCCGACATCAGGTCCATCAGGTGCCTGCTGAGCGCGAGCCCAAGACCCGTGCCCTGGATCGTGGTTCGCTCGGCTCCCAGGCGGTCGAACGGCTGGAACAGGCGCGGCAGCAGCTCAGCGGGGATTCCTGGGCCGGAGTCTTTGACCGTCAGACGCAGCCTGTCCCCGTCCACGCGTCGCGCGCAGATGTCGACGTGGCCGCCGTCACGGTTGTATTTGACGGCGTTGGTCAGCAGGTTCAGCACCACCTGCTTGAGCCGCTGCGCATCGGCAACGACCCGTTCGCCGCTTGCCTCGCGGTGCACCGCGACGCGTCTCTGCGCGGCGGTCAACGCGACCAGCTCCACGCATTCGGCGACCACCTCGTCGACGCCGACGGGCTCGAGGGAGAGCTCCTCGCGGCCCGACTCGATGCGCGACATGGCGAGCAGCTCGTCGATCATGCGCAGCAGGTGGTCGGCCGCCTTGAGCACCATGGAGATCGGGGCCTTCTGCTCGGGGCGCGGATCCTCCAGCTCGAGCAGACCGGCGAACCCGAGGATGACCGTCAGCGGCGTGCGCAGCTCGTGGCTCACCCTCGAGAGGTACTCGCTCTTGGCCTGGCTCGCGGCCTCGGCCTCGGCCAGCGCTGCGGCGACGGCCGCCTCCGCGCGGCGCAGCTCGTCGACGTCTCTCAGCGCAGCCCGGGCGACAGCGGCGCGGCTGACGCTCGTCGCGGCCACGCTGCCCGCCAGCGCGACCACCACGAGCACGACGCTCTGCGAGGCGAAGGTCACCGGGGTGATGTCGCCGAGGAGCAGCGCGACCCCGCGAAACACAAGCGCCAGGACAGTGATCGCCAGTGTCAACGGCCGTGAAAGGAACCAGGCTCCGAGGAGCACCGGCAGGGCGGCCAGCGCACCCACCGTGCTGCCGCGTCCGATGGCGCGATCGCCGACGAAGACGCCGGCGAGGGCGGCAGCGCACAGCAGCGTCGCGAGGGCTTCGGCGGCCCTGGTCAAGGTCGGCCGGGGCGACAGAAGGGCCGGCCAGGCAAGCCGCGGGCCGCCGGCTGCGCTCATGTCGTCAGGCTACCCTGACTGCACCACCACCGCTCTCGGGCAGGTGTGTTGTAACCGGCTGGTATCGTCGCGCGATGCGGGCTGAGGAGGCCATGTGAAGGCGGCTGAGTGGGTGGGGTTCACCGCCGGGTTGCTGCTCGTCCTGGCCACCTACGGGAGCGTGCTGGAGACCACGATCGTTCCGCGCGGGAACCGCTCCGGTCTCACGCCGCTGATCCTGCGGCTGGTCAACCTCCCGGTACGGCTGGTGGCGTCACGCATCAGCGACTACGAGGCGCGCGACCGCTGGCTTGCGTATGCCTCGGCGGGGGACCTGGTGGCCACCCTGCTGGTGTGGTTGCTGCTGTTCCTGGCCGGCTACGCGCTCATGCTCTGGCCGTCGAGCGTCAACCTCGGGGACGCGTTCCGAACGGCCGGCTCGTCGATGCTCACGCTCGGGATCGCCGCGCCGCATGGCGGTGTGTCCACCGTGGTCGTGTACTTCGCCGCACTGACCGGCCTGGTCGTGGTCGCCCTGCAGATCGCCTACCTGCCGGTGCTGTACGCGGCGTACAACCGGCGCGAGACCCTGGTGACGATGCTGGAGGGACTGGCCGGCACACCCGGCTGGGGGCCGGAGATCCTGGTTCGCTCCGCCGCGGTCGACAACCTCGACGGGCTCGCCACCATGTACGACCGCTGGATGCAGTGGGCCGCAGACGTCTCCGAGAGTCACTCCGCGTACCTGGTGCTGATGTACTTCCGCTCGCCCACCGCGCTCCGCTCCTGGGTCATCTCGCTCCTCTCCATCCTCGACGCCGCCGCCATGCACCTGGCGCTCTGTCCCATCTCCGTCCCGGGCCCGGCGCGCAACCTCATGCGCATCGGCTACCTGGCGTTTCGTCAGCTCGCAACCACCATGGGCGTCACCGTCAACAACGACCCCAGCCCCGACGACGACATCGAGCTGACACGCGAGGAGTTCTTCGTCGCGGCCGAGCGAGCGCGGGTGGCAGGCATGGAGTTCGAACGCGACCCTGAGCAGGCGTGGGTCCATTTCAAGGGCTGGCGCGTCAACTACGAGACCGCGGCTTACGCGCTGGCGGCCAACCTCGACGTGGTGCCGGCGCTGTGGTCCGGGCCGCGACCGAGGCCGGGGCCGCCACTGCCGCCGGTGGCCCCGATCGACCGCGTGTCACAGAGCGTGGAGGTCAGCGAGATCCGGCGCGTCGGCGAGCTGCGCCGCCGCCGGCGGGCAGAGGCGCAACGACGCCTGCACCATGACCACGATGACACGCCCGCCGAGCAGGACGAGGGGTACTAGCGGCCTGGTTCGAGCTGCTTGATGAGCTGCTCGATGTGGGTGCGCAGCGCCTCCTCCAGCTGCTGGATCAGCGCGTACACTCCGACCGCGGTGTCGCGCGTGCTGCCGTTGAGCTGCTGCAGGGCTCCTGGCAGCACAGGGATCCCCGCGCCACCGGACGGCGACGCCGACGGTGCGGTCGGGGGCGTCACCGGGGTGAGCGCCGGCTGGCGCACCCCGGCCGACGGCGTGGGCGCGGCCACCGGCCACACCGCAGGGGTGATGGCGACGCTGTGCGCGGTGAGCAGGTGCACGCCGCCCCAGGCGACGACGACGGCCGCGACCGGGATGAGCAACCGCGGAGACAACAGACGCATGACGGCGCACCTCCCAACCGCGCCGCCCCTCCGCCGCTCTTGCTCCAACCGCCGGCAGTATACACAGAAAAGTGGTGCCTAGGCGGCGAGCGGCGTGTGCTCCATGGGGACGACCTCGGCAGGCGCCGGCGGCCCTGGCGGGGTGCCGTCGCCGAAAGGACGGCCACCCAGCGCCTCGCGGTGATGCTCGGTGAGCCATCCGCCCAGGTCGGGGCCGACCGGGACGATGCCGGTGGGGTTGATGTCGCGCTGCACCACGTAGTAGTGCCGCTTGATGTGGTCGAAGTCGACGGTGTCGCCGAAACCGGGCGTCTGGAACAGGTCGCGCGCGTACGCCCAGAGCACGGGCATCTCGCTGAGCTTCTGCCGGTTGCACTTGAAGTGGCTGTGGTACACGGGGTCGAAGCGCACCAACGTGGTGAACAGGCGGATGTCGGCCTCGGTGATGGTGTCCCCCATCAGGAAGCGCTGGTGCTCGAGGCGCTCTGACAGCCAGTCCAGCCTGTGGAAGAGGCGCTGGTACGCCTTCTCGTACGCGTCCTGCGTGCCCGCGAACCCGCAGCGGTATACGCCGTTGTTGACGTCACCGAAGACGATCCGCATCAGCCTGTCCATCTCATCACGCAGAGCTTCCGGGTACAGGTCGGGCGCGCCGGGGCGGAAGTGTTCGCGCCACTCGGTCTCGAGGTCGAGGGTGATCTGGTGGAAGTCGTTGGTGACCACCTTGCCGGTGGTGAGGTCGACCATCGCCGGGACGGTGATGCCCCGGTCGTAGCCGGGGAACGAGGCGAAGTAGGCCTCCTGCAGCCTCTCGATGCCCAGCACCGGGTCGCGCCCGCCGGGATCGAGGTCGAAAAGTCCAGCTGCGCGCGTCATGGGTGGGGCCGGCCACGCCCATCGACAGCACGTTCTCGAGGCCGAGCAGGCGGCGCACGATGATCGACCGGTTTGCCCACGGGCAGGCCCGGCTGACGATGAGCCGATAGCGCCCCGGCTCAACTGGAAAGCCGTCGCGGCCGTCGGCGGTGATCCTGGTGGTGATGAAGCGCTGGTCCCGGGCGAACTCACCGTCGCTGACGTACTTCCCGGCGGTGTCCTCGGCCATCGCCAGCCATGCTAGCAACGAGGTGCTTCGCCGATTCCTGCCGATGTGGCAGCCTGTACGCGTGTCGAGGTTCCGCGCGATGCGCATCACGTGCGCCGGCGCCGCCGCCGCCACCGTCGCGGCGTGTGGATCGACCACCGCCACGCCGACACCGACGGCGATCCGGGGCACCGCGTCCAGCCCCGCTGCGCCGACCCCCACCGCGACTCCCAGCGCGACCGCCGACGCGTGCGCCGTGCCCGCGCAGTCGCCGCCCGCGAGCGGCTTCGCCGCGAACTTCGTGACCGCGCTGGCGTTCGCGCCGGACGGCCGACTGTTCTACACAGAGCGCGCGGGAAGCGTGATGGTGTGGCAGAACGGCGCAGCCAAGACGTTCGCGACCGTGCGGACGGCGACCGACGGCGAGCGCGGCCTGCTCGGCGTGGCGATCAGCCCGACGTTCAGCTCGGATCGCTATGTCTACGCCTTCTACTCCGACGCCAACGGGTCACAACAGCACGTGATCCGCTGGAAGGACTGCGCCGGGACCGGCACCGCGGCCAGCGTGCTCGTCACCCTGCCCGCCGGCTCGGACTGCTGCCACAAGGGAGGCAGGCTGGCGTTCGGCAAGGACGGCATGCTCTACGTGACCCTCGGGGAGGAGCACACCTCAGGCGCCGCGCAGAACACCGCCGATCCTCGGGGCAAGGTGCTGCGCTACACGCCCGCCGGCGGCATCCCCGCTGACAACCCCTTCGGGCCCACCGACCCGGTCTGGGCGTACGGCCTGCGCAACCCGTTCGGGATCGCCGTGTCCCCACCGGGCAGATCGCGGTGACCAACAACGGACCCTCCGGGGACGCCGGCAGCCCCTCGACGGGCTACGACACGCTCATCCTGTCGGTGACCCGCGGGGCCGGGTACCAGTGGCCACTCTGCTACGGCTACTCGCACCCGCTGGCCGGGCCGGCCGGCTGCGGCGGCCGCACGGCACCGGACTGGAGCAGCGAGGCGAGCACCGTTGTCCCCACCGGCGCCGCCTTCATCGACAGCGCGGCCCCGCAGCCGTACGCGGGACACCTGGTGTTCTGCACCTACGACGGCGGCATGCGCATCGCCACCCCCGGCAGCCCGCACGCCAGCGTGGCGGCCGGCCCCTCCCAGTGCAAGCTCGCCGTGGTGGAGGGACCCGACCACGCGCTGTACATGTCCGACACCGGCCACGTCTACAGGCTCGCGTGAGCCGAAATACGGGCCCGCGAACCGCACAACGGCGAGCCCGACTTCGCGGATGGTGCGATGATGGGAGCGTCACAACCCGAATCGTTCATCGCGGTGCGACCATCTCGCACCGTGACCGGAAGTTCTTCACCCAGTGCCTGACAGCGTCCCTCTGACCCTCCCCGCGATGGGCGAATCCGTCACCGAGGGCACCATCTCCCGGTGGCTCAAGTCCGTCGGTGACAGCGTCACCGAGGGCGAGTCGCTGGTCGAGGTCACCACCGACAAGGTGGACGTCGAGGTGCCCTCACCAGCCGCCGGCACCCTCGAGACGATCGTCGCCCAGGAGGGTGACACGGTGACCGTCGGGGCCACCCTGGCCACCATCGCCGCAGGGGCCAACGGCGCCGCCGAACCGGCACCGGCCGACGGTGCACCGGCGGCGAAGCCCGCCGACAGCAACGGCGCCACCCAGGCAGCGGAGGTGGCGGTGGCGGCGCCACCGGACGCCACCGCCAAGCCCGAGGCACCCGGCGGCGATGCGCGGCCCGCTGCCACCGCTGCCCCGGCGACGCCCCCGCCGGCGGCGCCGGCCCGGTCACAGCGTCGCCGCTGGCCCGCCGGCGGGCCGCGCTGCAGGGCGTGGACCTCGCCGCCGCCAAGGGCAGCGGGCCCGGCGGGTTGGTGCGTGCGGCTGACGTCAGCGCCACCGCGAACGGGCGGCGCCGGCGCCGGTGAAGACGACCGCCCCGGTCGCTCCGGAGGGCGAGGGCACGGTCGAACTGCGCGGCCCCGCCGCGTCGCTCGTCGACTACATGGAGCAGAGCCGCGACATCCCCACGGCGACGTCGTTCCGCTCCATCGCTGTCACCGTTCTCGACGCGCGCCGCCGCGAGCTCAACCTCGCCCTGACCACCGCGGGCAAGCCGTTCAAGGTGTCGTTCACCCACCTGATCGGCTACGCCATCGCCAGGGCGGCGCTGGACATGCCGGAGATGTCCGCGCATTTCGCGCGCACCGAGCAGGGCCGGCCGGCTCGGGTCGACAGCGGTGTGCACCTCGGGCTCGCCGTCGACAGCCGTCGCAAGGATGGCAGCCGTTTCCTGGTCGTCCCCGTGATCAGGGACGCCGGCGCCCTCACGTTCGCGGACTTCCGCACCGAGTACGAGCGCCTCATCGACCGCGCCCGCACCAACACCCTGGCCGCCGACGAGCTCCGCGGGGCGACCATCACCCTGACCAACCCCGGCGGCATCGGGACGGTCGCGTCGGTGCCGCGGCTGATGCCGGGACAAGGCACCATCGTCGCCGTCGGCGCGCTCGGCTACCCGCCCGAGTGGCGCGAGGTCGCCGAGTCGCGTCTGCGCGACCTGGGAGTCGCCAAGGTCATGACCATGACCTCGACGTACGACCACCGCGTCATCCAGGGCGCGCAATCCGGCGAGTTCCTCGGCCGCATCGAGGCACTGCTCAACGGTGACAGTGATTTCTACAACGCGGTGTTCGAGAGCCTGGGCCTCGGCTCGCCGGCCGCGGACATCCCGCGTAGCAGCGCCGACTCCCGCGCCGCAGCGCCGGCCGCAGCCACCACAGCGGCTGACGCGGACGACTCGACGAGCGCGATGCCGTCGCGGCAGATGCTCGGTGCCGTCCAGGCCGCCACCTCGCTGATCAAGGCGCATCGCACCCACGGTCACCTCGGCGCACACCTCGACCCGCTGGGGACGCCGCCACTGGGCGATCCCGCCATGGAACCGGAGACCTACGGGCTCACCCCCGACGTCATGGAGCAGATCCCCGCGGACGTGCTGCGCGTGTACGTGCCGGGTCGCAACCTAGCGGAGGTCCTGCCCAACCTGCGGCGCACCTACTGCGGAACCATCGCCTATGAGATCGAGCACATCGCCAGCCACGAGCAGCGCGTGTGGTTGCGCGAGCACATCGAGTCGGGCGCGTACACGATGCCCTTCAGCGCCGAGAACAAGCGACGGCTGCTGCAGCGTCTCACCAAGGTCGAGGCGATGGAGCGCTACCTGCGTCGCACGTTCATCGGCCAGAAGACGTTCTCAGCCGAGGGTGTCGACGCCATGATCCCCATGCTCGAGGGCCTGCTCGCAGCCATCGCCGATGACGGCATCGGTGAGGTGGTGATGGGGATGTCGCACCGTGGACGGCTGGCCACCATCGCTCATGTCGTCAACCGCCCCTACGCGGCCATCCTCGTGGCCTTCGAGCGCGGTGAGATGCGCCGCGCGGTGGCCTCGCTCAACGACGCCCCGACCGGCGACGTCAAGTACCACATCGGCGCCACCGGCACCTATGTCACGGACACGGGCAAGGGCATCACCGTTCGCCTTCTCTCCAACCCCTCGCACCTCGAGGCCGTCGACCCCGTCGTCGAGGGCTGGACGCGCGCGGAGCAGACCAAGCGCAACTCGAGCACGCTGCACGTCGACCCCATGATCGCGGTGCCGGTGCTGCTCCACGGCGACGCCGCGTTCGCAGGCCAGGGATCGTCGCCGAGGTGTTCAACCTGCAGTCACTGGCCGGCTACGCGACCGGTGGCACGGTGCACCTCATCACCAACAACCAGGTCGGCTTCACCACCGACGCGAGCGACGCGCGCTCCACGCGCTACGCCAGCGACCTCGCCAAGGGTTTTGACGTTCCCATCGTGCACGTCAACGCCGACGACATTGAGGCGTGCATCAACGCGGTGCGACTGGCGTGGGACTACCGCCGCACCTACCACCGTGACGTCGTCATCGACCTGATCGGCTACCGCCGCTTCGGGCACAACGAGACCGACGAGCCCTCGTACACCCAGCCGCTGATGTACCAGAAGATCAAGGAGCATCCCACCGCTCGCGAGATCTACCTGCACAAGCTGGTCGGCGAGGGACTGATCACCGAGGCCGACGGCGCCAACGACTTCGAGACCGCGTACAGCGCAGTCGCTGAGGCGCACAAGCGGGTCAAGGCGACGCTCGCCTCCGACCCCACCGAGGAGTCGGAGGAGTCGACCGCCGCCGAGACCGAGACCCCACGGCCGTCGACGCGTGTCGCCCGCGACACGCTGCTGACGCTCAACGAGCAGCTCATCGTCGCCCCTGACGACTTCCACGTCTATCCCAAGCTGGCCAAGCAGCTGGAGCGCCGGCGCGCCGCCGTCAAGGACGGCAGCGGCATCGACTGGGGCACCGCCGAGTCGCTGGCGTTCGCCTCGCTGCTCACCGAGGGACACCCGGTCCGCCTCTCAGGACAGGACACCCAGCGGGGCACGTTCAGCCAGCGCCACCTGGTGTTCCACGACGATCGCACCGGCGCGCAGTGGATCCCGATGGAGAACCTGGTCGGCGCCGAGGCCACGTTCGAGGTCTACAACAGCCCGCTCAGCGAGGTCGGCTGCCTCGGCTTCGAGTACGGCTACAGCGCGGCCGACCCCACCACCACCGTTCTCTGGGAGGCGCAGTACGGCGACTTCGTCAACAACGCCGAGATGGTGGTCGACCAGTTCATCTCGTCGGCGCTGGCCAAATGGGGACAGCGTTCGCGGCTGGCGCTGCTCCTGCCGCACGGCTACGAGGGCAACGGGCCGGAGCACTCCAGCGCCCGGCTCGAGCGTTTCCTGCAGCTCGCCGCGCACGGGAACATGCGGGTCGCCAACTGCTCGACTGCTGCGCAGTACTTCCACCTGCTGCGCGACCACGCGATCGCGCCGACCGCCAGGCCGCTGGTGATCATGACCCCGAAGAGCCTGCTGCGCCTCAAGGAGTCGGCGTGCACACTCGACGACCTCGCCGACGGTGAGTTCCGAGCGGTCATCGACGACCCCACCACCTCGGCCAGCGCCAAGCAGCGCAAGAGCGTGCACACCATGCTGCTGTGCACCGGGAAGATCTACTACGAGCTGGCGCTGCACCCGGATCGCGCCCAGGCCGAGGACCTCGCCATCCTGCGCATCGAGCTGCTCAACCCGCTCCCGGTCGACGAGGTGCTGGCGCTGATCCGCACCTATCCCAACCTCGAGCAGATCTACTGGGTGCAGGAGGAGCCGGCCAACATGGGCGCCTGGCCGCACCTGTCACGGCCGATCGGCAAGCGGCGCCCCTACGACATCCGCTGGGACTACATCGGCAGGCCGCGTCGGGCGAGCCCGTCCGAGGGCTCCGCCGGCTCGCACCACATCGAGCAGGAGCGCATCCTCAACAGCGCGATCGCCAGCTCGCCGATCCTTGCCGCGAGGCAGACCGACTCCGCCGGCCTGCAGCCCGCCGACGCCAGGGCGTCCTCCGACCCGAAGACCGCCGGCGACTCGTGAGCCCTCGGGTCGTCGTCCTGGGCGGAGGCCCGGCGGGAGATGTCGCGGCCCTGCGCGCCGCGCAGCTTGGTGCCGAGACGGTGCTGATCGAGCGCGCCGAGCTGGGTGGCACGTGCCTGAACTGGGGCTGCATCCCCACCAAGTCACTGCTGGCCGGCGCCGACCTGTTGCGCAGGATCCGCCACGCGTCCGACTACGGGATCGTGGTGCCCGAGCCCACCATCGACTTCACGCGGATGATGGCGCGCAAGGAGGAGGTTGTCCTTGCGATGCGCTCCGGCGTCGAGGCGGCGTGCAAGCGCAAGAAGGTGCGCGTGGTTCGCGAGCAGGGTGTCATCGAGGGCGATGAGGTGATCGCGGGCGGCGAGCGCTTCGGCTTCGACCACCTCATCGTGTGTGTCGGCACAGCCGCCAGCGGGCTCCCGGGCATCGACATGGACCATCCACTCGTGGTGACGTCCGACGGCATCCTGCGGCTCGAGAAGATCCCCAAGAAGATGCTGGTGATCGGCGGTGGCGTCATCGGTTGCGAGTTCGCCAGCCTGTTCGCCCCGCTGGGTTCGGAGGTCAACGTGGTGGAGGTGCTCCCGCAGATCCTCACCGGGGTCGACCCGCGCATCGTCACCCAGTTCCGCAAGCTGGTGGAGGCGCAGGGCATCACCTTCCACACGGGACGCAAGGTGGAGACCGTCGACTACCGCAAGGCCTCGCTCACCGCCCATCTGGACGACGGCACCGGCATCGACGCCGACCTGCTGCTGGTGTCGGTCGGGCGCCGCCCCGAGACCGCGGACATCGGCCTCGAGGCAGCGGGCGTCAAGGTCAGCGACCGCGGTTACATCGAGGTCGACGACAACCTGCGCACCGCCAACCCCAAGATCTGGTCCGCTGGGGACTGCATCGGCGGCCTCCAGCTCGCCCACCTGGCCAGTGCGGAAGCCGCCCGCGCGGTCGAGAACGCGCTCGGCCACAACGTCATGGCCATGGATCGCACGGTGGTGCCGTCCTGCATCTACACCCACCCGGAAATCGCCATGGTTGGACTCAACTTCGAGACCGCCAAGGCGGCGGGGTACGAGGTGAAGGTGGGCCAGGCGCGCTTCCTCGGCAACGGCAAGGCACTCGGTGAGGGCGAGCCCGACGGGCTGGCCCAGCTCTACTCAGACGCGGCAACCGGCCTGCTGCTCGGCGCCACCGTCATGGGAGTGCACGCGGTCGAGATCATCTCCGAGGTGGGCGTCGCGATCTCGGACGGCCTCACCGCCGACGAGCTCGGCGCGATCATCCACCCGCACCCGACGGTCAGCGAGACCATCATGGACGCGGCCGAGCAAGCGGTCGGAGTCGCGCCCTACCTGTCGTAACGCCAGGGGGAACCCGCCGTGCTTCGCCGGCACCCTAGCAGGGGGAGCTACAGCTCACTCCTGAGTCTCTGGTCGCGGCGGCGCAGCCGCCGGGTCGCGACCAGGCGGCGCGCGACCAGGGCTTCGCGGATGGCGAGCACCGCGAAGACCACGCCGACCGCGAGAAGCACGCCGCCCAGCCAGCGAGGGCTGAGGATCACGCTGCTTGTGCCACCGGCGAGGCACAGCGCGGCCGCGATGCCGAACCCGCTCGCCACCGCGATGCGCGAGAGCAGCGAGGCGGCGTCGCGAGCGTCGCGGACCCGCTGCGCGACCGCGGGGTTGCCACCGGTGGCGGCGCCGAAGGTGCGCCGGGCGGCGGTACGGCGCCGGTTACCGAGCAGACGCCAGAAGAGAAACCCCGAGAGGAGGCGGATCAGGAGGCTCCACGGCATCAGGTCTCCATTGTGGGACGCCACGCTCGCAGACGGGCTTGCCACGGCGTCTGATGGCGGCGTCGGGACGGCAGAGCGAGCGTGCGGGCCCTGCTATCGTCGGCCACCCACGGCACGGAGGTATTGCAATGGTCCGGGCGTACGTGCTGATCACCGCCACCGCCGGCAAGGCGCTCGAGGTCGTCGATCGCCTGAGGTCCGCGCCCGGCGTCATCCACGCGGACGCGATCACCGGTGAGTACGACGTCATCGCCGAGGTGGAGGCAGACGACATCGCCGGGATCGGCCGGCTCGTGGTGGAGCGCGTCCAGTCCAACGGGGTCCTGAAGACGATCACCTGCCTGGCGGTCCAGTAGGAACTTGTCGGTCAGCGTGCCTTCCGCGGTCGGGCTGGGCGGCCTCATCTCGGAAGCGTTCGCGCTGCTCGGCGCCAGTGCCCGGTTGCGTCGCTCGCTGTGGTCGTGGCTGGCGGCCGGGCTGCTGCTCAGCGAGGCCTTCACCATCCCGGTCGCGGAGCTCCATGACGGCGCCGCCGCAGTGCCGCTGGCACTCGGCGCAGCAGGCTGGTGGGCGGCGGTCTCGGTTTTCCTGGTCGGGGGCACGCCGCTGCTGCGCACCCCTGACGGCGCTCGCATCGAGAGGTATGGCATCCCCAACGGGCTGAGCGCGATCCGCGCCTGGCTGTGCTTCCCGCTGATCCTCTGCGCGTCGCTGTCCCTGCCGGGGTCCATCGGTCTGTACCTCTGGTGCTCGGTGGGCGGGAGCACCGGGATGCTCGACTTCGTCGACGGGTTCATCGCCCGCCGGTTCGGCCCGATCACCGAGCTCGGCAAGGCGCTCGACCCGGCCATGGACGTGCTGTTCTTTGCCATGGCAGCTGTTGGCAGCTGGCTCCTCGGCATCGCCCCCGGGTGGCTGGCGGCGGGGATCCTCTTCCGCTACCTCGGGCCGTTCGTGGTGACGCCGTTCATCTTCCTGGCCGGGAAGCGTCCCGAGCTGGTGCACACGGTGTGGGGGCGGCGCAACACCGCGGCAATTGGCCTGGTGCTGTTCATCCTGATGATCGTGCGGCTCAGCGGTGGCCCGGTGAACACCGTGGGGCTGGTGATCGCCCTGCCATTGCTGGTTCCCACCTTCGTGCTCCACAGCGTGGCGCTGGTGCGGCGCACCGCGCAGGCTCCTCGCGCCCGCTGACCGGGCGCGTCAGTGGTTGGAGTCGAGGCGATGGCGAACCGCGGTCAGCCACCCGGTGGCGGACATCTGGAAGGCCACCGGGTCCACCTCCCCGCCCAGCCTGGTCAGCACGACGCTGAGCTCCCCATCACTGAGGCCGGCGGCGAGGAGGCCACGCAGCTCTTCCGCCGTGTCGATGACGACGCTGCCCGGCGACTCGGCGACGAAGTCGTCGACGACCTCGTCCCACCCCTGGCCGTCCATCGGCCAGTCGCGGTGGAAGTACGCGCTCATCAGCTGGTGCAGCTGCGGGTACGCGGCGGCCGGGTCGTCGACGATGTCCTGGCGTGGCATGCGCGGGCCTCCGTTGCTCATGGCTGGCGAGGATACGAGGCTGCGGCATCCCTGACCGGGTAGGCCGTGAGCACCGCGAAACCGGACGGGTATGTGCGGTTGCGCTTCAGCACGACCCGCACCGCGGTGGCCGGCAGCGGTGGCTGACCGGCCTCCCACCGGCTGCGCCGCAGCTCGTCGCCGATCACCTCGCCCATGTCGACGCCGATCGCCAGCCGCGAGCGGCCACCGCGGCGCCACCGCTCCACCTCGGCGCGGTTGACGGCGACGCAGGCCTCGACGCAGCGCTGGGCCGTGGGCACGTCGGGGAACGACCCTGTCGCCACCAGCCACGGGTGCTGCGCCAGCCGTTCGGCCTCCACCGACGGGGTGGTGCCGCAGTGACGGGACACCGTGTGGCCGTCACCCCGCCGGTCATACACATCGAGTGGCTCGACGCGGACCGGACGGCGCGTGCGCAGGCCGCCGTCGAGCTCCATCACGCCTCCCCACCTGCGTCGCAACTCACCCCACCGACTGTCACCGTGGAGCGCGGACGCGCAGAGGACGATGCGTGCACACGCGCGCGGCGATGCGATCAGCTCGCCGCGGAGGCGCCGGTCAGGTCGGTCGCAACGCCTCGCGCCTGCTCGCCACCGTGGCGGCGGAGCCAACCGCGGCGATGCGCCACGCCCAGGCGACGAGGGCGAGCAGCACGATGGGAACGAACACATCGGCGCGCAGCGAGCCGAGCGGGAGGATCTGGTACTCCGCTGCCAGCGACAGCACACTGAACGCCCCCAGCGCGACCACGAACTGGTCGTGGCGCGCTCGCGCCAACGTGAGTGCCAATAGCGCAGCGCCGGCAGGGATGAGCAGGGCCAGGTCCTGGGCGAAGAGGTGGGGTGACACCAGCAGCGACACCGCGGTCGCGCCGGCCAGACAGACCTCGAGCCTCGCCCCGTGAGAGGAGAGCCAGCCGAAGACACCGCTGACGGCAAGCAGGACGATGGCACACGCGATCGCGATCCCCTCGACGGCCGCGGCGCCCCCCAGCGTGTTGGCCAGCAGCCCGAAGATGCTGACGCTCCCCGTCGCAGACAGGGTGGAGATCAGCCCGAGCGTGTCGACCCACCCGCGCATGCCGGTCACCTGGACGAGCGTGAGGTCGAGCGCCGCGGTGAGCAGCACTCCGACGGCGATTCCCACGAGGCCGCGGCGAGAGCCCCGGGCAGCAGCGAAGACGAGCAGACCGATGGCAAGGTGCGGCTTGCCACTGAGCAGCAGAACCGTCAGCACCAGGGCCGCCCGTCCCTCGTGGCCGCAACTCCACAGGGCATAGGCGAGCGCAACGCCCAGCGCTGGGATCCCGTCCCACTGACCGTACAGCGCCGTGGCCACCGCACCTGCGCTGGCGGCAGCGGCGGCGGCGGCGGCGGCGGCGGCGGCGGCCCGGGTCCACAGCGAGGATGCGGGGGCGGCGGCTGTCGCTGCGATCATCGCGGCCGCCGCCAGCGCCGCCAGCTGCAGCGGGACCCACAGGTCGAAGGCAGTGGGCAGTGACAGGAGCGAGAGCGGGATCCCGAGCAGCATCGACCCCGGCGCCCACGTGTTCGGGTATGTCCACCCGATCCCCTGGGCTCCCGCGAGATGGGCGAAGAGGGCAGCCTGCGCCCCGGCGTCGTAACCGTGGGCCGGGCCGAGGCTGCGCCACACCGAGCCCCCGAGCCACATCGGCGCGAAGTCACTCCCCAGGGCTGCCGTGGAGCTGGTGTAGTCGTGAACAACCACCCACGCCAGCAGGCCGGCCTGCAGCGCGAACGCCAGGACCACCGCGATGCGCAACGTCCGGTGAAGCCGGCTGCCTCGCACCGCCGGCGCCGATTCGATCATGCCTTCACGAGTGTCGGGGATAATCCGCGCGCTGTGCAGGCCGTGGTCAAGCCGATCGCCGCGCCCGGGCTCGTGCTCGCCGACGTTCCCGAACCGGTCCCGGGCGATGGCGAGCTGCTGTTGCGCGTCTCCGCTGCGTCCGTGTGCGGCACGGACGTGCACCTCTACGACTGGAACCCATGGGCAGCTGCGCGAGTGCACCCGCCGCGGGTGATCGGCCACGAGCTCTGCGGCGAGGTGGTCGGTCGCGGCGCCGGCGCCGACATGCGTGACGGACAGCGTGTCGCCGTCGAGTCACACATCGTCTGTGGGAACTGCAACTCCTGCAGACGCGGCGACTTCCAGGTCTGCCTCAACACCCGGATCCTCGGGGTGGACGTCGACGGTGGGTTCACCACCCTGGTGGCGGTCCCCCAGGCCAACGTGTTCCCCATCTCGGACGACACCACCTCGGAGGTGGCCGCGGCGCTCGAGCCCGTCGGCAACGCCGTCCACGCCTGCTCGTACGGGGATCTCTCCGGGCGCACCATCGCGGTGTTCGGTTGCGGGCCGATCGGTTGCGCAGCGATCGCGGTGGCGCGCGCTGACGGCGCCGCCTCAGTGATCGCCGTCGACCGCAACCGCTACCGGCTCCAACTCGCTGAGCGCATGGGTGCATCGCAGATGGTGATGGCCGACGAGAACGTGGAGAAGGGCGTTCGCGATGCCGCGGGCGGCGCCGACATCGACTGCGTGCTCGAGATGAGCGGCGCGCCGAGCGCTGTGGTCGCGGCCACCAGGCTGGTGCGCCCGGGCGGTTGGATCAGCCTGCTCGGCATCGGAGACGAACCGACCAGCCTCGACCTCTCCAACGACGTGGTCATGAAAGGCATCAGCCTGCACGGCGTTGTGGGGCGGCGCTTGCCGCAGACATGGGACTCGACGATGGAGTACGTGCGCAGCGGCGCGGTCGACGTCGCCGCGCTGATCACTCATCACTATGCGATGAGCGAGATCGAGGCGGTGATCGAGCTGATCAAGTCAGGCCAGTGCGGCAAGGTGTCGCTGCACCACGGGTGACCGGTCACGCGGCCGGTGGCCTTGGTCAGTCCGCCGCGCGCCAGGCCACGATCGCGGCCACGACGGTCAGCGCGGCGCCGGCGAGGGCAACGTAGAAGCCGGGGCCGAAGTAGGGTTGAACATAGAGAGATACCCCGCGCAGGCTCCAGTCGATGTAGTCGATGAACATGCTGTTGAGCGTCGCGAACGCGAGCACGGTCACCGTCCACCTGATGCCGAGCGTGGGCGCCTCGCGGTACGCGTTGATCGCCAGGCCGGCAGCAAGAGAGCCAATCACGATCACCCAGGTGGCGGTGTCGGTGCCGTGGATGATCTCGACCGTGGGTGGTCCGTAGAACGCCGGGTTGGGCACGGTGAGGTGATGCCAGACCAGCGGCAGCGACGCGACCACTGTCAGCGCGGCCAGAGCAGCAGTGCCGCCAGGGCGCGGTTCGGTGGCGTCGGCGTGAACGGTCGCGCATTCAGGCTGGCCCACCACCTCAGGGCGCTGTCCGACCGAGGTCCCCTGCGCTTCGCCCGCGGCTCCATGATCTACGCACTCCGTTGCAGGTGGGATGCGCAGCCTAGCAAGGGCCCATCGTGGCGGCCGGACGACTGAAACCCTCTGGCTCGACCGAGGGCGGCGCTTCCCGTATCGTCTGGCCATGGCCATCGAGTCCACCCAGACGTCGGACGCGGTCCGCCACCTGGACGCCTCGCTCCAGGAGGACCTCGACACCCTGCGCAACGAGGGCCTCTTCCGGCCGCTCCGAGTGCTCGAATCGCCGCAGATGGCCGAGGTGGTCATCGGCGGGCGGCGGCTGGTCAACCTCTCGTCGAACAACTACCTCGGCCTCAACACCCACCCGCGCCTCATCGAGGCCGCCATCAAGGCGGCCGGGGAGTGGGGTGCGGGCAGCGGCGCCGTGCGCACCATCGCTGGGACGCAGTCGATCCACGAGGAGCTGGAGGCGCGGCTGGCCACCTTCAAGCACACCGAGGCCGCGCTGTGCTTCCAGAGCGGCTACACGGTCAACGTCGGCGTCATCGGCTCGATGCTCGAATCAGGCGACTGCGTGGTCAGCGACAAACTCAACCACGCCAGCATCATCGACGGGATCCGGCTCACCAAGGCCGACCGCATCCTCTACGAGCACTTCGACGTCGACGACGCTGAGCGCGCGCTGAAAGAGGCGCGCGACAAGGATACCGACGGATTCTGCTGATCACCGACGGCGTCTTCACATGGACGGCGACATCGCTCCGCTGCCCGACCTCGTGGAGCGGGCCGAGCGCGTACGAGGCCGCGGTGATGGTCGACGATGCCCACGGCAGCGGGGTGCTGGGCCGCAACGGCCGTGGCAGCACCGATCATTTCGACCTGCATGGTCGCGTCGCGCTCAACATCGGCACGCTCAGCAAGGCCGTCGGTGTCGTCGGCGGCTACGTCGCCGCCTCACAGTCGGTGCGCGATCACCTGATCCACAAGGCCCGGCCGTTCCTGTTTTCGTCCTCGCATCCACCGGCGGTGGTGATGGCGTGCATCGCCGCCATCGACGTGCTGGAACAGGAGCCGCAGCTCATCGAGCGCCTCTGGGTGAACGCCCGCTACTTCAAGAAGGGATTGTCGGAGC
Source organism: Candidatus Dormiibacterota bacterium (assembly GCA_963717185.1). Taxonomy (GTDB): domain Bacteria; phylum Chloroflexota; class Dormibacteria; order Aeolococcales; family Aeolococcaceae; genus Aeolococcus. Next base: position 96,232 of record CAVQVY010000024.1, read on the forward strand.
TGGGTTTCGACACCGGTCGCAGCGAGACGCCGATCACCCCGGTGATGTGCGGTGAGACTGCCCAGGCGATGGCGCTCAGCGACGCGCTGATGGAGCGCGGCGTCTTCGCGCAGGGGATCGGGTTCCCGACGGTGCCGCGCGGGCGGGCTCGGGTGCGCACCATCGTCACCGCCACGCACACCACCACTCAGCTCGACACCGCCCTGGCCGCGTTCGGAGAGTGCGGGCGGGCATCGGCCTCTCTGACCGCGAGCTCGCGTAACCCGAACGCGACCGAGGCTTGTGCCTGATGACTCCTCCGACAGCTGTGGCGGCCCTGAGTGGCTCATCGCAGCGCCGAAGAGCTGGAGGCGGAGCGCCTGATGATCGAGGCCGCGCAGCGTGACCGGGCGGCATTCGCGCCGCTCTACGAGCGCTACGTCGACCAGATCTTCGCGTACGCACACACGTGACCAAGGAACAGGGAGCTCGCCGAGGACGTGACCGCCTCCACATTCGCCAAAGCCATCGAGGACCTGCCGCGCTTCCAATGGCGCGGGGTGCCGTACTCAGCGTGGCTGTACCGCGTCGCCGCCAACAGGTGGCGCGCCAGGCGCGCCGGCCTGCCTGGCTCGACCTCGATGAGCACAGCCGGCCGACGGCGAGCGCCGGAGCTAGATCGTCGAGCAGCGCGACCGCGAGGCCGACCGTGCGCGCCGCCGTCGCCACGCTTCCCGACGACCAGCGCCAGGCGGTGGTGCTCCGCTTCGGCGGCGAGCTCCGCAACCGCGAGATCGGCGAGATCATGGGTCGCAGCGAGGGCGCGGTGAAGCTGCTGACATTCCGGGCCATGACGGCACTGCGCCGCCAGCTCGGGCGCCACTGCCCGCGGAACGTTCGATGGAGGGACGACAGTGAACCCAGTGGACATCCTCGATCGCGCGCTGGAGACGGCGAGCGCCGCGGCGCGCGAGCGCGTCGGTCGCGCGGGCCTGCTCGAGGTCGCCACCGAGGTGGCCGAGGCCCTGGCGTCGGTGCGCCTCAGCCGCGCGGACCAGGACCGCATCTACGCGCGCTCGCTGGCCATGCTCGAGGCGGCGGTGGTCGAGCAGCGCAAGCGGGTGGCAGCGGACGCTTCGGTTGCGCCGTCCGGCGCCGGTCCTCGTCGGCGGAGCGGCCGCGCTCGCCATCGGCGCAGCGGCGCTCGGCTGGGCGGTGCTCCACGGCCGCCGCTCGCACGCGCCCGTCGCCGCCTGAGCGTTCGACGCTCCTGCGGTACCGTTGGCGCATGGCCGGCCCCGATCGCGACACCCGACGAGCTCAGCGCGCGTGAGCAGGCGCGGCTGCGGGCGCGCGACCGCAAGGGCACGACGCAAGATGGTGGTCGACAACGCGGGCGTGAAGCGCACCGCGCTGGCCCTGGCCCGGCGCCGCGCCGCGCGAACCGTCGCCCCCGGCGAGGGACGGCGAACCGCGCTAGCCGCCGACCTCGTCGTCGCGGCGCACCCGCGCGGCGGTGGCGGCGAGCAGCATCGGGTTGGCCGCCTCGTCGTCGACAGGCAGGTCGTGTGTCGATGGCGAGCCGGCGCTCGCGAATCGCCGCGGACGGCGCCTCGAACACGACCTTGACCGCGCCCATGGCCTCACCGGCCGCGGCGGTGGCGATCGCGGTGGCAAAGGCTTCCAGCGGGTAGCGGTGGGTGACCAGGCTGTCGGCGGGGAACGACGGGTCCATCAGCCATTCGCGGACCGCAGCGAACGTCCGCCATCCGGCCGGCTCGCGGCCGAACCCGCCGCTTCCGGCGATGGTCAGCTCGCGTGACCACACCGCGGACCAGTCCACCTCGAGACGCCCGGCGCGCCCCGCGACCACGATCGTGCCTCCCGAGCGGAGTAGGCGCAGCCCCAGCGACACGCTGGCAGCTGTCCCGCGGCAGTCGATGACCCCGTCCAGTCCCCGGTCCAGCACGGGCAGGTCGTCGCCGGCTGAGATCATCCGGCGCGCCCCGACCAGCTCGGCAGTGCGGTCGAGGAGCTGGGCGGGGCTGCCCCGCCAGACCCGGGCCGCGCCCAGCGCCTCGAGGGCGCGCGCGATGCTGGTCTCGTCGACGGAGAGGTGGGCGGGCAGCTTGCGCCGCCGCCGGCCCGTCCGCTGCGGACCGCGCGCGTCGACCATCACCGTGATGTCGACGTCCGGGTGGAGCCGGCACAACGCCGCGACAACCAGCCGCGTGGTGGTGCCGGAGCCGATGACCGCGACCCGGTCCCCGCGCCTGTTCCAGCGGAGCACGGCGTGGATCGCCGAGGCGAGGGAGACGCCCAGCACGCCGCGCTGGTCGGAGATCCCGTCGGCGGGGATGAGCATCTCCTCGTGGGCGAGCACGCCCTCGGACCAACCGCCGCCGGACGCCAGGCCGCCGTCGGCGGCGGGGCCGAGCTGGCTGAGCCGGTCACGGTTCTCGCACAGCTCCGCCTCGCCGGCCGCACAGCGCGCGCAGGTGGGGAAGCCACGGATCAGGCAGCCGGCGTTGGGCTCGACGAGCACGCGCTGACCTTCCCGGACCCAGCGGGTGCCGTTGACCTCCTCCACGACACCGACCACCTCGCAGCCCGGCACCATCGGGAGCGGCCGCCTCGCTCCCATCGCGGGCAGGCCGCGGTCGGCGCCGAGCAGGGCGAGGTCACGGGCGTTGATCCCCGCCAGCGCCGGACGGATCAGTGCCCACCCGGGGGCAGGGGGAACAGGCCGAGCGATGTCACGCAGGTGGAGAGCGGGCGCCGAGTCACCCCGCCGGGCCGGGTCGGCGTCGAGCACGAGGGCGCGCATGGGGGCGTCGCCGCCGTCAAGGACGGTGAGGGCATCTGGTGTCACGGTCCGCAAAGATACCGCCGCGCGCATACCGGGGCGGCAGAATACCCGCAGATGAGCGCGAGCCAGCCCCCGCCGCCGCCTCCTCCACCGCCGCCCGGGGGCTGGCCGCAGCCGCCCGGATGGGCCGTCCCGTCGGGCGCCCCACCGCCGCCGTGGGGCCCCCCGCCGGGCGGGCAGGCCTTCGGAGGCCCCCCACCGGGGTGGGGCTGGCAGGCGCAGCCGGCGCTGCCGGGATCGGGACGATTCCGTGCCCAGGCCGTCGGCGAGCTGCTCGACTCCGCCTTCACCCTGTACCGGCGCAACGTCCGGCTGATCCTCTCGATCACAGCGGTCGTCCAGCTGCCGCTCGCCGTGTTCAGCTACGTCGCCTACCAGCTCACCGGGATCAGCAGCGCCACCACCCGGCTGCAGCAGCTCAGCGCCAACGGCGCGGTCACTCCGCAGCAGCTCTCCAACGTCACCTCGACACTGTTCACGCTGCTGGCGGTGGTGATCGGCATCGCGCTGGTCCAGGCCCTCGTGGTGCAGCCGATCGCCACCGCGGCGATGACCCGAGCGGTCGGCGACATCTACCTCGACCAGCCGGCCAGCCTCGGCGGCGCCTACCGTGCGGTCGGACAGAGGCTGGGTGCGGTGGTGGGCGTGTCGATGCTGCTCTTCGGCTTCGGCATCGCCCTGTTCGCGGTAGGCTTCGCGCTGGTCGCGGGCGCCGTGTACGCGTTCGGCTCGAGCGGGGCGGCGATGCTGGTGATCGTGATCCCGGTGGTCGTCTTCGTGGCGATCCTCGTGTACACGCGCTGGCTGTTCGCCGCACCCATCGTCATGCTCGAGCGCGTTGGCGCAACCGCCGCCTTGCGGCGCAGCTGGCAGCTGGTGCGCGGTTCGACGCCACGCGTGTTCGGGATCACCCTGCTCGTCGGGCTGATCACCGGCATCCTCGGCGCCATCGTGGGGGCGCTGCTCAACGTGGTCACCCAGTTCGGCGACGAGAACATCCGGCTGCTGCTGACCCAGCTCGCGTCCCTGGTCGTGGCCGTGCTCATCCAACCGATCAGCTTCATCGTCGTGGTCCTTCTCTACTACGACCTCCGGATCCGCAGAGAGGCCTTCGACATCGAGATGCTCGCGGCCAACATCTGATGCGCGCTGTCCGGTGGCCGGCGGGCCTGCTGCTCGCGTCCGCCCTGGTCGCCGTCACCGCGTCGGCAGCGCAGGCGGCGGCCTGTCCGGCGCTCGACTACCAGGCGGGGCTGGAGGCGGCGGCCTCGTCTCTTCAGCGCACGCCTCCCGACGTCGCCGGCGCCCAGCGCCAGGTCAGCGCGCTGGTGGCCGCCGACCCGGGCAGCACCGTCGCGCTGCAGGGGGTGCTCGCCGACCTGGCCTCCACGCCACCGGAGGTCGACGATGCTGAGCTGCGCCTGTCATCCATGGGCGCGACGCTGGCGTACCCGCACGGCTCGGTGTGCAACGAGAACGCCGATGCCGCTCGCGGCGCACTGCACGACGTGTACGCGTCGCCGGACTTCCGCAACCTCGACCAGGTCCAGCAGCCGGGCCTTCTCGAGACCATCTTCAACGCCATCTCCAGCCTGCTCAGCCGTGGCGCGGGTGCGCTCGGCGCGCTCGGGGGCGCCCTGCTGGCAGCCGCCGTGCTGGCCGTCTGCCTGCTGCTGGTGTGGCGGCGCTGGCACGGCTCGGCTGCGCTCCGAGGCGCGCGCGTCGACGAACCCGCGACTGCCGGTGACGACCCCGACGCGGAGTGGCGCGCGGCCGAGCGGGCCGCCGCCGCCGGTGAGCACCGCGAGGCGGTGCGGCGGGCGTTCCGCTCGGCGCTGCTCGAGGTGGCGGTGCGGGGGCGGGTGCGCATCGACGCGGCGTGGACGACGCGCGAGCTGCTCCAACGTGTCGACGCGAGTGGCGACGTGCTTCTCGCCCTCGCGGCTGCTGCCACCCTGTTCGAGCGCGCCTGGTACTCCGGCGTGGCGGTGACGCGCGACGACTGGGTGCGCGCGCAGGAGCGCTGCTCCGCCGTGCGACAGCTGGCCCGGGGTGCCGGGGCGCCGGCGCCGTGAGGCGCTCGCTCGCCGGGTACTCGGTGGCCGTGGGTGCGCTGATCCTCACGCTGGTCGTGCTCGTGGTGGGCACGGCGCCGCCGAACCAGGACGACGACCCGTCGTCACGCGCCGCCGGCAAGGCGGGGACGCTGGCGCTGTATCGATGGCTCGGGGAACCTCGGGTTCAGCGTTCATCGCATCAGCGGTCAGTTCGACACGTCGGGGTCGGACGTGATCCTCATCGTCGACCCCCGCACGCCGATCAGCGACAGCGACGCCGCCGGCGTCATGCAGGCCATGGCGCAGGGAGCCGACCTCGTCCTGGCAGTCTCGCCCGAGAGTGAGGCCGGCGCCGCGGCGCTGCTGCTCCGGCTGCGCGTCAGCCTCACCGGCGGGCGTGCTGCGGGCAACTCCGTGCCCGCCCAGCCGATCGACGCTGGTGACCGTGTCCACCACGTGCCCATGGCCGGGGGCAGCGCGATCGACCCGGCGCCGTACCTGACCCCGCTGCTCATCCAGTCCGGGGCGCTGACGGCCGTCGCCGAACAGGTGTCCGGTCGGGGGCCGGGCGTACGTGCTCACATCGGCGTTCCCACTGAGCAACGACGGGCTGCGCAGGTCGGACTCCTCGACGCTGGTGCTGTCGATGCTGGAGCGCGCCCGCGGGGGTGCGATCGGCTTCGACGAGTACCACCACGGCGAGGTCAGCGCCGCGGCCGATGGTGCGGCCGCCGTGTTCGAGAGCCCGCTCGGGCTCGCGCTCCTGCTCTGCGTCGCCTCGATCCTGGTGTTCCTCGTGCTCAGCGGGCGACGGCTCGGACGCCCCCTGGCCGGCCATGACGTCGCGCTCGTCCCCACCACCGCCTCGTACATCGACGCGATGGCCGGGCTCTACGCGCGGAGCCGCGACCGCGGTGCAGTGGCCGGCCGCTACGGCGATGAGCTGCGGGAGCGGCTCAGCTCCGGGGCGCCTGCTCGACCGGGACCGGACGGGGACGCCGACTTCGTGACGGCGTTGCGCATCATCCGTCCCGAGCTGGCCGGGGAGGTCGCCTGCCGTCCTCCAGCGCGCCAGGGCGCTCGCCGAGGCACGGCCTGACGCCGGCGCGCTGCTGTCCCTTGCCCACGACGTCGACGAGCCTCGAGAGGCGCTGGGCGGAGCCGGCCACGGTCGCCACGGCACAATGAGCCCGGTGACCACGACCGCGGAGCTACGACGCGCCTTCCACGAGGCCGTCGGCCGAGCGGTCGTCGGTCAGCAGCAGGCGCTCGACGGGCTGCTGCTCACCATCCTGGTGGGCGGCCACGTGCTTCTCGAGGGTGTCCCGGGCACCGCCAAGACGCTGATGGCGCGCTGCGCGGCGGCCGCGATCGACGCCCGCTTCACCCGGGTCCAGTTCACCCCCGACCTGCTCCCCTCCGACATCGTCGGCACCACCGTGTGGCGCGCCGACCGCGCCGAGTTCGAGTTCCGCGAGGGCCCGATCTTCACCGACACCCTGCTCGCTGACGAGATCAACCGCGCCCCCGCCAAGACCCAGGCGGCGCTGCTGGAGGCGATGGAGGAGCGTCAGGTCACCAGCGACGGCGAGAGCCGTCCCCTCGGCGACCGGTTCATGGTGGTGGCGACCCAGAACCCGGTGGAGTACGAGGGCACCTACCCGCTGCCCGAGGCCCAGCTCGACCGCTTCTTCTTCAAGCTGGCCGTCGGCACCCCCGATCAGCCCACGGAGGCGGCGATGCTCCGCCGCATCGACGCCGGCCTGAACCCGCACGACCTGGTGGCCGCCGGGGTCACCCCGGTCATCGACGCCGCGGCATTGAGCGCGGCGCGCGCCGAGGTCGCCGCCGTCACGGTGAGCGACGAGGTGGTGGGCTACATCACCGCGATCGTCGCGGCCACCCGCACCTCCCCGGACCTCAGCCTGGGGGCGAGCCCGCGCGGAGCCATCGCCCTGCTGCGAGGCGCCAAGGCGATGGCCAGCATCCAGGGGCGTGAGTTCGTGATCCCCGAGGACGTCAAGGACATCTGCCTGCCCGCGCTCCGCCACCGCCTGGTTCGACGCGCCGAGGCTGAGCTCCAGGGAGTCGGCGAGGTCGACGCGGTGGAGAGGACGCTGGCGCGGGTGCCGGTGCCGCGGTGACCCGCCGCGCGCTGGCGCTCCTCATCGCCCCACTCCTGGTGGTGGCTCTGGGCGCCGCCACGGGGGCCCTGCTCGTGCCGGGTCTGGTGCTGTTCGGGGTGGCGGGGGTGCTGGTGCTGGTCGACGCGCGCAGCGCGCCGGGTCCGGGGACCGTCGTTGTCGAGCGTCACCTCGACCGCCTGTTCTCGGTGGGCGCCGCCAACCCCGTGACCCTCTCGGTGCGCGCGCCCCACACGGCGTCACTCGTCCTCCGCGACGACGCGCCGCCGGCAATGCTGGCGTCGGCGCAGCACATGACGCTGAACGGCGCAGGACAGGCCTCGTACACGCTGACACCCAGAGCGCGCGGCGAGTCGACGTTCGGACAGGTGCACGTTCGCTCCGTGGGCCCCTGGGGGCTCGGCACGCGAGACTTCACGGGCGCGGAGCCGGTGACGGTGCGCGTCGACGCCGACATCTCTGCGGTGCGCGTGTACGAGGCGCTCGCCAGGCGCGGCCAGCTCGAAGAGCTGGGCATGCGGACGCTGCGCCGGCACGGTGAGGGGACGGAGTTCGAACGCGTGCGCGAGGCCGTGCCCGACGACCCGCTGCGCTACATCAACTGGCGCGCCACCGCCCGCACCGGCCGGCTGATGACCACCGAGCTCTCGCCCGAACGCGACCAGCCGGTGATCGCCTGTCTCGACCACGGGCGGCTCATGGGCGTCGGCGCCGGCCCGCTCACCAAGTTCGACCACGCCATCAACGCGGCGCTGCTGCTTCTCCACGTCGCGCTGCGTACCGGCGACCGCGCCGGGCTGGTGGCGTTCGCCGACGGGGTGACCGCGACCGTCGAGCCCCGCACCGGCTCTGCCCAGCTGCGCCGGCTGCTGGACGCCATCGGCCCGCTGCAACCCGGCGAGATCGAGTCCGACTACACCGCCTCGCTGACCGAGGTGCGTATCCGGCAGCGACGGCGCGCGCTCATCGCCATCTTCACCGACATCGTCGACCGCGACCAGGCAGCAGCGCTCATCGACCAGTGTGCGCTGCTGCGCCGCCGCCACCTGCCGCTGGTGATCAGCGTGCGCGACCCCGCAGTCGTCGACATCGCCCGTTCCCACCCGACGACCGCCTCGGAGGTGTACGCGCGGGCCGTGGCCGCCGGCATCGAAGCCGACCGCGCCGACGCGCTCCGCCTGCTGCGCGCCGGGGGGGTCGACGTCATCGACGCCGACGCGCGCTCGCTGTCGCCGCGACTGGTCAACCGCTACCTCGAGCTCAAGCGCCGCGCCGCGCTGTGAGTGGGCGGGGGCGCTAGTCCTCGCGAACCACGTACGTCCCCGCGATCCGGTCGTGCCAGCCCTGCTTGCGGGGGTCGAAGGCGGCCCAGATGAGCCCGAGCGCGAACGGGATGGCGGAGATGACGAAGCCCACCCAACGGATCACCGCCTTGCCGATGTCGATGCGCTCGCCGTCGAGCGCGTTGACCACGCTCATGCCGAGCGCCTTCTGCCCCAACGAGCCGCCCAGCAGCGACCAGGTCAGCACCCAGTAGAAACCGAGCACCACGAAGCCGAGCCACGAGCCGATGTAGCTCGTGCCCGACGCGCAGCTGTTGGCGTCGACGCGGCAGCTGTACCCGGTACCCGTCGCAACGTTGACGACGCCACCGATGATGCCGATCGGGATGACGTCGATGAGGTACGACGCGAAGCGGATCCAGAAGCCCGCGTACTGCAGGCTGGGAGCGGGCCCGGGAGGTGGCTGGTCGGGCGGCGGTGGTGGGCCACCGGGCGGCGGAGGGGGCGCGCCGGGCAGCGGCGCGGGCGTGCTGGACACGTGGACTCCCTGGGGCGGAGGCGAGCTCAGCCGGCCGGTCTCGCGAAGACCGCCTTGGTCTCCGCGTCGAACTGCAGATAGTAGATGGCGATGGCGGCGAGGATCACCCGGATGCCCGCCTGCAGGGGGTCGGCCAGTGAGAGAAGGCCGAGCACGATCGAGGCGTACTCGTAGGCGAGCACACCGAACCGGGCGCGCCGCGACAGGTTGCCGAGCAGCATCCCGCCCCAGATGAGCAGGGCTGACACGGCCACCACGATGACACCGATGGCGATGATCAGCGCTGCCCCACCCACGCCCTGCAGGTTGAGCGCGGTCGCGAACGCGGCGCCCCCGAAGACCAGGAGGCCGCCGTTGAGCAGGCCGAGGGCACCCTGGACGTAGGCGATGACGCGCGTGGTGCGGAGTTCCTGCGGCAGCTCCACCGGGTGCGAGGGCACGCTCAGCCCCCGGTTCGCGCGTCCTCCCGCCATCGCGGCAGTGTAGGAGACACGACGCCGCGGCCGGTCAGGCCTGCGCCGGCCCGTCGAGTGCTCGCTGCGTCTCGGGGACGAACAGCAGGGTGAGGATGGCCACGTACAACGCCACGTTGATGACCGTCGACAGCGACAGGTCGAAGGCGCGGAAGAGCTGCAGTGCGGCGAGGAACACCTGCATGCTGACGATCGCCGGTCGCGCCCACGGCGCCAGCCTGCCAAGCGCGATGCCGAGCCAGGTGAGCGCCGCCGCCGCGATGACGTAGACCACGCCGAGGATCGCCGCACCGTTGCCACTGAGGGTGCCGTCGTGGAACGGGAGCGAATAGCTGCCGCCCAGCAGTACCGCGGTGAGGAGCACGAACGCGCCGCCGAAGAGCGTGTACGCGGCCTGGGCCCACACCAGCGAGCGGCACAGGCGCAGCGTCACGGGCAGGTCGCGCGGCGCGAAGCTGAACGGCACGGCCGGATCGTACCCCGGGGTGCGCGCCGTCGACGGCCGGTAACCGACCTGTCAGACGACCGCCGGCTGCGGCAGCGACTCGATCAGCGTGATCACCTCGCGGGTCAGCTGGGTCGGCGTGCTCGCCCCCGCGGTGACGCCCACCCTCTGCATGCCCGCGAACCACTCCGGGCGCACGTCGGCGGCGGTGTCGACCAGGAACGCCGGCTTGCCGGCGCGCTCCTCGACGACCTGGACGAGGCGGAGGCTGTTGCTGCTGCGCCGGCTGCCCACCACCACCACGCAGTCGACGTCGGTGGCGGCCAGCACGGCCGCCTCCTGGCGCTGCTGGGTGGCGAGGCAGATCTCGTTGTGCACCGCGATGTCGGGGAAGCGTTCGACCAGCCGGTCGATGATGGCCTTGGTGTCCCACATCGACAGCGTGGTCTGGCAGGTGACCGCCAGCCGCGTGCCGGCCGGGAAGTCGAGGTCATCGACCTCCTCGATCCGCTCGACCAGGGTGATCGCGCCGGGGGCGACGCCCAGAGCACCGGCCGGCTCGGGGTGGCCGCGCTTGCCGATGTAGACCACGTGGTAGCCCTCGCCGGTGAGACGGCGCACCAGGTCGTGGGTGCGGGTGACGTCGCTGCAGGTGGCGTCGACGACGTTGAGCCCGCGGCGCTGCGCCTCGGCGACGACCTGCGGGGAGATGCCGTGGGCCGTGAAGACGACCGTGCCGGACTCGATCTGGTCGAGGCCCTTCATGCGGTCCGGTGCGTCGACCAGCGCGACGCCGTGCTCCTCGAGCTCGCGGGTGACGTGCTCGTTGTGAACCAGGTAGCCGAGCATGGTCACCTGCTCGCCCTCGGCACGCTCGCTGCCCACCCGCTTGGCGATGCGGATGGCCTCGACGACGCCGTGGCAGTAGCCCCGGGGGGTGATGCGGACGACCTCCATCTCGCGGTCCAGTCTACGCCGGGGGCCGCGATGGTCAGGCCGCGGCGTGGTCGAGGCGCACCTGGACGCGCGGGCCTCGGCTGCGCCCGGTGAGCAGCAGCCAGCTGTACAACGCGGCGCCGACGGCCGCGCCGATGAGCAGCTTCGCCCAGGCGGGCAGGGCCGAGGGCGACACGTAGGCCTCGAGGAGGCCGGAGATGACCAGCAGCGACGCGCTCCCGGCGGCGAGCCCGAGCGAGCCGAGCGCAGCCCGGCTGAAGGCCTCGCCGCGGCGAAGAAGACCGGGGCGGAGGATGGCGTCGCCGACGTACAGGCCGGTGGCCCCGGCGATCACGATGATGCTCAGCTCGAGCACGCCGTGGGGCACGATCAGCGACCAGAACGCGAGGTCGTAGCCCCCTTGGTGGACGGCCGCAGCGATGGTCCCAAGCATCCAGCCGTTGGCCGCGAGGATGAACAGTGTCGGCAAGCCCGCCAGCGCGCCGCCGAGGAAGCAGACGGCGGCCACCTTGATGTTGTTGGTGATGATCACCGTGCCCAGGAGCGGTGCGCTCGGCAACGCGCTCACCTGGCCGCGAGCGAGCTGGTCGAAGCCGGACTGGGGGATCAGCGAGGCCCGCAGGTCTGGACGGAGGTCGACGGCGAGCCAGCCCGCGATCGCACCGGCGAGCAGCAGGCCGAGGCTGATCAGCACGTAGACGCGCCGCGCCCGGAACGCGCGCGGGATGCCGACGGTGAACCAGCGCACGAAGTCGCGCGGGCGCAGCGGGGGCGAGCGGTAGAGCAGGGGATGAGCGCGCGCGCAGAGGTCGTTGAGGTAGGTGGCCACACCGTCGTCGGGGAAGTCACGGCGCACGATGGCGAGGTCGCTCGCCGCCTCGCGGGACAGTGCTCCGAAGCGCTCCAGGTCAGCGGCCGGGATGTCGCGCAGGCGACCGCGCTTGCTGCGCTGCAGCATCGCCTCGAGCTCCGCCCATCTCTGGCTGCGCGTCGCGACGAACGCGTCGACGGTCACGAGGCCCGAGCCTGCATCTGCAGGTAGAGCCGTTCGAGGAACAGCTCCGGCGGCCACTGCCGCTCTGGCGCGGCCGGGGGCAGCTGCATGCGGTCGAGCAGGCGCGTGGTCATGTCGAGCGCCAGGCGAGCACGCAGTGGCGGCTCGAGCCCGGGGCGGGTGAGGAAGGTGCGGATGGCGCTGAGCTCGCGGTCCCCCAGACGGTCCACGCCGTCGATCTCCGGGCCGGCGTCGGGCGTGCGCACCATCACCGGCGGAGGAGCCACCACCGCGGCGAGTGAGAGGGTGGGCCGAACGCGCACCACGATGGTGCCGGCAAGGAGGTCGCCGATTCGGCGTGACTGGCGGTTCCAGAACATCACCACCACGCCAAGCCCTGCGATGACGTCGATGATGCGCGCGACGTTGCGCAACAGCAGCTGGCCGGCAGTCGGTGCAGCACCCGAGATGTCGAGCACGCGCAGCTGGCCCGCTGACTTGCCGGGGGTGCGGCCACCGGTGCTCACCTCGCACAGGGTGAAGTAGCCGATGTACACGAACAGTGTTGTTCCAGCGGCCGCCAGGCCGGCCAGGACCGAGTCCCGCGTGTCGGTCTGGCTCAGGGCTCCCAGCACACCGATGTTGACGATGAACGCGATGACGCCAACGATCAGCGAGTTGAGGAGCTGCGCGATGAACCGGCTGCCCAGCCCCGCTATGTCATAGCCGATGCCGACGTTGTCCGAGGTGCTCACTCTGAGCACGTCGTGCGAACCGGTGCCCATCCGTGCATCGTGTCACAGGGCGTCGTCCCATGCAGGAGGCGCAACGGGTCCGCGTCACCGCGCGTACCATGCGGCGGTCGGGCCGCGGGGCCCGGTTCGGGAGGCAGTGATGGCCGAGGTCAAGGCGGAGCTGGTCGGCAACCTCTGGAAGATCGTCACCGAGGTCGGGCAGGCGGTCGAGGAGGACGACACGCTGATGATCCTCGAGTTCATGAAGATGGAGATCCCCATCACCTCGCCGGTCACCGGGACCGTCAAGGAGATCCTCGTGAAGGAGGGCGACGTCGTCCAGGAGGGGCAGACCGTCGCGGTCGTCGAGTAGCCGGGGCGGTCTTCACCCCCGCCGCAGGGAGAGGCCGCTCGCGCGGCCCCTCCCCATATGGCGGTTGGTCCTGTCAGCTGCTCGCGTCAGCTTGGCGTGCAGGAGTTGTTGATCGGTCCGCTGTTGAAGTTGTTGGCCCGGACCTGGGTGGCACCGCCACCTCCCGCTACCCAGACCACGTACTTGTAGAGCGGGCCGTACTCGGCCGCAGAGCTGCCGCCGAAGTTGTTGCCCTGGCCGAAGTTGGAGCCCTCGGCGAACGTGCAGTTGTTCAGCCGCGTGTAGTACGGGTAGAACACCGCCGAATGTCCGTCGTCGGTCTTGGGCGGGTTGGTGCAGCCGTTGCCGATCCCGGTCCCGAACCGGACGCAGTTGCCGCCGAGGTCAGCTGCCTCGATGCGGGGCAGGTCTGTCTCGAAGGCGAACTGCGAGTAGGCCGTGGTGTATGACGACCCCGTCAGCGGCGCGCTGAAGTCGATCGGGGTCGGCTTGGTCGACGGTGAGGTCAGGCTGGACGCGTCCGGCCAGAAGCTCAGGTGGTACGACACCCCGTCGAAACCGGGGGCATTGCTGTCCGTGCACCCGGTTGCCGGGTACTTCAACGCCTCTTCGGACGGGAAGCAGAAGTTGTCGTCGCCGTCCGCTGCCTCCTGGTCACCGGTGACGCCCTCCTGGCCGTCGCAGCTCGCGGTCGGCGAGTTGGCGTCGATGTGGGTGCAGAAGTCGAAGTGGCCGATCTCGTCCGAGTACGCCACGTTGTAGCTGTGCGCCGCCCAGAGAACGCGGGTCTGTGGGCTGGACGTCGAGTACATCGGGTGGAAGTTGTAGTCCTGCTCGGTGCAGCCTGAGCCATCCGGCGCGTAGACGATGTGGCCGAAGTGGTTGGCCGCGCTCGCCACCATGACACCGGTCTGGCCCGTGGTCGAATCAGTGACCGTGGTCTGGAGGCCGTTGGCGGTGTCGTGCAGGTTGACGGTCGCGTGGTCACCCCCGTTGAGGAAGAAGGTGTTGGCATTGCGAGGGTTGCCCGACGTCGTCGGGTCGAACTCGAGTGGGTTCGGTGGGCCGAGCGGCGTGCCGTTCAGGGTGAGGAACGCGAAGTTGACGTACTCCACTCCACCGAGGAGCTGGGACTGACAGGTGGGGTTGAGGACCTGCCCAGTGAACGGGTTCTCGGAAAGGCTGTCGATGTTCAGCGCGACGCACCACCTGGTCGGGTCGCAGCTGGAGCCGGCGAACTGCGGGATCCACCCGGGCGGGTAGAACTGCAGCTCCTCGAACGCCACCCCCGGAGCGAAGTTGTTCTTGCTGGGGTCCACGATGTTCAGGTCGCTGTCAGGGGTGCACGCGTTGTTGGTCTCCGGGTAGGAGAACGTGTCGCAGATGGCCATGCCGAACCAGAAGGCGGGATGGAGCTCGAAGTCGTACCCGTTGGTCTTCGAGAACCCGCCGGCGGGCTGCTGCGGGATGGTCAGGTTGTACTGCATCCGGTTTCCCGAACCGGGAACGTTCGAGTAGAAGAGCGTCGACGGCTCGTCGTGGCCGACGTACTTGCTGGTTCCGAACGCGGTCTGCGGGTCCTGGACCTCGGCACAGAGGTTGTGGCCGGTGCCGGCGCAGCTGGGCTTGGGTCCATACGTCTCCGCGCCCGCGGGCTTCGCAATCGTCACCAGGGTGCCGGCGACGAGTTCCAGGACCGCACCGGCACTGAGGATCGATCGAAGTCGTTTCAAAGGGGATTCCTCCTCCCAGTTCCATTCCGGTGCTGCCCGCGTGCAGCGCCGGTCAATTCACTTGTGTCATCTCACGGGATGCGCACAGGTGGAGGAGGTCCGCGCTCCTGGTCGGAGACGGTGGACTGACCCATCCTTTCTCCCAGCCCGGTTGGCTCGGCTGGCGACTATGGCACTTTCGAACGGCAGGCGCAATTGGACCTTTCGGTGGGCATGAAGGGGCGTACGCGCGTTCGGTCCGCCCCCCGGTACGCGTCCCCGCACAGCCTCAGACCGGCGGCACCCCGTGCTTGCGCCAGGCGCGCTCACGGTGCTTGGTTGCGGCGGCGTCAAGGGCGTTGCAGATGACCAGCCGGGTCTCGGCGGGCTCGATGATGTCGTCGACCATCGCCCAGCCGGCGGCGACGTACGGATCGATGGTGGCGCGGACGGTCTCGACCAGCTTGGCTCGCTCCGCCTCCGGATCCTCCGCGGCCGCGACCTGCTTGGTGAAGATGATGTCGACAGCTCCCTCGGGGCCCATCACAGAGATCTCCGCGCCCGGCCACGCCACCAGCGTGTCGGGCTCGTAGCCCCGACCGCACATCACGTAGTACCCGGCGCCGTACGCCTTGCGGAGGATGACGGTGACCTTGGGCACGGTCGCCTCGCTGACGGCGTAAAGCATCTTGGCGCCGTGGCGGATGATGCCCTGCTTCTCGACCTCGGTGCCGACGATGAAGCCGGGCACGTCCTGGAGGAAGAGCAGCGGGATGTTGAACGCGTCGCACAGGGTGATGAAGCGCGCAGCCTTGTCGGCGGCGTCGATGTCGAGCGCACCGCCCTTGTTCATCGGCTGGCTGGCGACGATGCCGCAGCTGCGCCCGTCGAAGCGAGCCAGCGCGGTGACGATGTTCTTCGCCCAGGTCGGCTTGATTTCGAGGACATGACCGTCATCGACGAGGCGCTTGATGACCTTGCGGACGTCGTAGGCCGCGCGCGGTGACAGTCGGCACCAGCTTGGCGAAGTCCTCGACGCGCCGGTCGCGCGCGTCGTCGGTCTGCCGGCGCGGCGGCTCGTCGCGGTTGTGCGAGGGCAGGAACGAGAGGAATTCGCGGACCGCGGCGATGCAGGCGGCGTCGTCGTCAACCTCGAGGTCCCCGACTCCGCTGATGTAGCAGTGGACCTGGCTGCCGCCCATGTCGTGGTCGGTGGTCTCCTCGCCGGTCGCGGCGCTTGCACCAGCCGCGCTCCGCCCAGCGACATGCTGCTCGTCTCCTTGACCATGGGCACGAAGTCGGCCAGTCCCGGGATGTACGCGGTGCCGGCCGCGCAGGGGCCGAGCATCGCGGCCACCTGCGGCACCACCCCGCTCATCTGCACCTGTTCGTAGAACAGCGCACCGCTGCCGGCGAAGGTGCTCCCCGCCGCCTCCTGGATGCGCGCGCCCGCGGAGTCGAGCAGCCAGACCATCGGGAGCCGGTTGAGCAGCGCCTTGGCGCGCAGGCGTGCCACCTTCTGCTCGCCGATCATGCCCATCGAGCCGGCCATCACCGTGAAGTCGTACGCGGCGCAGTACACGCGCCGTCCATCGACGAGGCCCTCACCGGTGACCACGCCGTCGGCGGGGGTGCGGTCCGGGTCCGTCTGCGCCACGTGCAGTCGAATGCTGGTGCGCGAGCAGCCCGGACTCGACGAAGCTGCCGGCGTCGAAGAGCAGCTCGATGCGCTCGCGCGCGGTCAGCTTGTTGCGGCCGTGCTGCTTGGCGATCGCCTCGTCGCCGCCCATGGCGCGGGCGCGGCTGCGACGCTCCTCGAGGGCTGCGGCGAGGTCGTCGAGGGTGCGCTCGTCAGCCATCAGCGACCGCGGAAGTTCGGTGCGCGCTTCTCCAGGAAGGCGGTGACGCCCTCGCGGAAGTCCTCGGTCATCGACACCACCGTGAGCTGCGCCTGCAGGTAGCGCAGCGCGCTCTCGTAGTCGAGCGAGTCGGTGGCATAGAACGCGTCGCGACCGAGGTGCATGATCAGCGGGCTCCACCCGGCGATCTCGGCGGCGAGCGCATGGGCGCGCTCGCGCACCTCCGCCGCCGGCACCACCCTGTTGACGAAGCCCCATTGCAGGGCGGTGGCCGCGTCGATCCGCATGCCCGTCATGAACAGCTCGAGCGCGCGCTTGCGACCGAGGTTGCGGGTGACGATCGACATGATCATCATCGGCCACACCCCGACCTTGATCTCCGGTGTGCCGAAGGTCGCGGTGTCCGCGCTGACCAGCAGGTCGCAGCACAGCGCCAGCCCGAAGCCGCCGGCGAGCGCGTGGCCGTTGATGCAACCGACCAGCGGCTTGCCGAGCCGCTGGCACGCGAGGAACAGCTCGACGAAGTCGCCCCGCGCAAGGTGGCGCTCCACCTCGGTGGCGTCGGCGGCGAAGCTGGAGAGGTCGGCCCCGGCGCAGAACGCCTTGTCCCCGGCGCCGGTGAGCACCACCGCGCGCACCGACGGTCCGTCCGCGGCGTGCTGCAACGCAGCCGTGAGGTCGGCGACCATCTGAGGGCCGAGGGGATTGCGCTGCTCAGGCCGGTTCAGGGTGATCGTCGCGACTCCATCGTCGCCGGCCTCGTAGAGCGCTTCGCGCAACTCCATTGCTGCGGACCCGGGGTGACGCCCGGCTAGCGGGCGACGCCGATGATGCGGCCGTCGACCCAGCCGGTCCAGCCGTTCGAGCACAGCACGTGCGCCCAGGCTCCACGCACCTCGGTGATCTGGATCGGGAGACCGCCGCCGAGCGTGGCGACCACCGCGCCGTTGGGGTCCGGGGCGGCCCAGGCCTGCATCCCCTGCGGCGGCACGGTGTGGGTGGGCGCGAACGCCGCGGACGCGGGCTGGGACTGCGGTGCCGGCTGGCCCGTCAGCGGCGAGTAGCCGCCGGGCGTCGCCGACGGCGTCGGCGCGGGGCTGAAGCTCGGCGTGGGCAGCGACGACGGCAGCGGCTGCGAGGCTCCGGCGGACCACGGTTCGGGCTGCGTGGTCTCCACCGCGGTGGCGGCAGTCGGGAAGCCCTGGCCGATATCACCGGCGGAAGGCAGGGCAGATCGTGAGTACGCGTCCGTTCGCGTGCCGGCGGCAGTGTCCTTGGCGGCAAGGCCGTCGACCAGGGCGCGCGTCTTGGCGACCTCGGCGACGGCGCGGATCAGGGCGTGCTTGCTGAACCCATCGGTGTAGACGTAGGCAGAGATCAGCGTGCCGTCATCGGTGGTGTCACCGTGCACGGACGCCGGACGCGAGTCGAGCAGCGAGCGGATCTCGTCCGGCGCAGCCGTCGACGTCGAGGTCGAGGTGATGGTGACCCGGTCGGAGCCCTGGTCCAGGCGCACGTCGACGGGGACCGTCCCGGCCGCACCGTGGGTGGTGGAGCGCAGCCCGAGGACGAAGTCAGCGCCCGGCTCGGACCGGTCCTCCACGAGCTGCAGGTCGGTTCCCTGGTTGGACCACCCGGTGATCGCGGACTTGATCTCGTCAGGTGTCATCGGTGGGGACTCCATGTGCACAGATTGGGAATTGCGCCAGCCCGCGGACTATACGGCGGAGGCGGCGCTGGAGGCCTGCCGGCACCGGCTCGCGCTAACCCGCACCCCGCCTCTGCGACACACCGACCGCCGTCACCGCGGCGCTGCCGATCCCCGCGACGATGAGCGCGACCGCCACCAGTACCCAGAGCAGGCCACCGCGGGTCAGCAGCAGCACGGCGAGAAGGACGGAGACCACCGTGTAGCAGCCCGCGAGCAGCAGTGTCCCGGGGGTGACCCACGCGCTGCGCAGCGACAGACCGCCCGGCCGCGAGAGCATCAGACCCATGAACATGTCGGCAATGGCGAGCACCGGGGTCATGCCACGGGCGGCCGGCGGCACCGGTCGAGTTGGCACTGCGGTGAACCGGTTGGGCATGCGCCGAGCATAGGGCCGGTCCGGCGGCGGCCCGGTCACGAGCTGGGATAGATCTTGATGTGCCACACGCAACCCGGTGAGACGGTGGTGACACGCAGCTGGTAGCTGCCCCCGGTGGCCATCGCGACCGCGCCGCCGTCGACCCAATCCCCTGGCTCGGTGGCCGTGTCCGGCCCCTGGCCGCCGCCGGGGACCACCTCGGTGACCGTGAGCACCGTGTTCATCCCGCTCTGGCCCGACGAACCCACCGGGCAGCTGTCGGCGATGCCCAGGCTCCACGTGTTGTTGGTCAGGAACCTCGCCGTGCCGGGAGGGATGGTGGCGTCCCCGCCGCCGCAGAACTCGAGCGCTGTGGCCGCGGACTGACCGCTGCCAGGCGGGGCCGGGTTGCCCAGCTGGTGCTGGCCGGTCGGGGTGGCGACGGGGCAGGGGGCCACGCCCACCGGCGCGGTCACCGGGGTCTGCACCGGGGCCGACGTCGCCGGCAGCGGCGTCGGCGTGGTCACAGCCGTCGGTGAGGACGACGCTGACGGGGTAGCCTGGGGCACCTTGGTGATCGACACGGTCCTGCCGTTGAAGATGAAGTAGCCGGCTGCCCCGCCGAGGATGATGCCGACCACGAGGCCGATGACGAGCATTCGAAAGGGACTGAAGCGACGCTTGCGCGCGACGGCGGGCGGGGTCGCCCTCGGCGCCGGCGCGGGCACCGTGGAGCCGCCGGGGTATGGCGGCGGCGGCGGCGTTCCGCCCGGTGGGGTGTCTCCAGGGCCATCGGAGGGCGTCATCGGGTGATCCTCGGTGGTGTGCCCGGCGCAGTATGCCGGGCCGGCCATGGGGTGGTCAGCGTGAGTGGGTGCTTGGGGGAAAACTCCACATCATCACTGTCATAAGGTGCTACAGTGCCCGCGAAAGCGGCGCACCAGCTGCCCCGTGCGATCGGGCGTGCGCCGCCAGAGGGCACAACATGCTGACCATCATCCTCATCGTCCTCGTCGTGCTGCTGCTCTTCGGTGGCGGCGGCTACTGGTACCGCGGCCGCGGGGTCTGAGGCAGCCTCCTAGCGGCGGCGCGCCACCCACACCTCCTCGGCGGGCCAGCGCCTGGCCCACTCGACGGTGACAAACGGGTAGCGCGTCGTCGCGGACTCGCCTGGGCGCAGCTCGATGAGGTTCTCGACCTCGAAGCCCGAGCCCCGCAGCAGGCGTATCCAGTCCCCGTAGCCGAGGTGGAACTCGACGCCGTCGCTGTCCGGCCATTCGAAGCGGTGCATGCCGAAGTAGTCGCGCTTCAGGGTCGCGTCGGCCGGTCCATCGGCGTCGGTGTCGGGCACGGTGAGGTTGATCAGCGTGCCATTGCCGAGGAAGATCAGCCGGCCGCCTCTGCGCAGCAGGCGGGCAGCTTCGGGGATCCACCGATACGGGTCACACCAGATCGCCGCGCCGTACTCGCTGATGGCCAGGTCGAAGCTGGCGTCGGGCAACGGGACCGCTTCCGCGTTGCCGAAGATGAGTGGGAAGTGGAGGTCGTGTTCCTCCTGAAGGGCTCGCGCCGTGGCGAGCTGCGCCTGGGAGCCGTCGATGCCGACCACGCGCGCACCGCGGCGGGCCAGCCACGCCGACACGTACGCGGTGCCGCAACCGAGCTCGATGACGTCGAGCCCGTCGACGTCTGGGAGGATGCCAGCGTCGCTGTCGGGGATGTGGAACACGCCCCAGTTTGGCTCTGACGACCAGTTGCGGCGGCCGTTCTGCACGTAGTCGGCAGCCATCGTGTCCCAGTAGGCACGGTTGCGCATCACGTGGTCATCGGGCGCGGCGGACATCGGCCAACTGTACTGAGCGGTCACGCCGAGTGCGGGCGCTGTCCGTCGGCTGATCGGTGGGCGCGCAACGGAGACGAGAAGGGCCCTGAGCTTACTGCACCTGGAACACCGCGACGTCCGCGAGCACCCGCCCCGCGTCCGGCGTGTTGGTGAGGTGGTGCTGCGAGAGGTCCTGCACTGCGACGTACCACGTTCCCCTGCTCATCGACGCCGGCAGCGTGACGATGCCCACAGCGACCCCGCGCGCGGTGGCGACCAGGTGCTCGGCGCGGTAGCCCGGGCCCTGCAGGATGAACAGCACCGCGTGCGCTGGTGACAGCGCCAGCTGAGCCGCGGCGACGATGATGCGGGCGCCCGGCGTGAGTGTCGTGGTGGACACGAAGAGTGGGTGGAACAGCACCGGCGACGGCTCGTTGATGACGGTGGCGGAGATCAGCGCGAGGGTGGCCTGCGCGGGCAACGCCGTCACGTGAACCTGCGAGACGGCGAAGTCCGGGGCCGGGGCGACCGCCAGGTCGGCGGGACCGGATGGCAACGCGGCGTTGGTCGACACGGAGAAACCGGGCGGCAGGTGCTGCTCGAGACTGCCCAGGCGCGGATCGTGTGACGGCGCACGAGACGGGGTTGGCGACGCCGGTGACGAGCTGCAGGACGCCAGCGCGAGTGCCATCGCCATTGGTATCAGGGCGCCAGCGACACGGCTTCGGGTCATGCGGCCGCGCACACGCCGTCCGCGATGGGATCTTCTGGTCCAAGGCCGACGATCTCAGCGACGAGACATGTGATGATCTTGCCGCCGCCCGCGTCTCCCGCCACCGACTCCGCCTCCAGCGCGTCCGCGGCACCGCCGGGAACCTCGTACGGCGTCACCTTGAACCTGGTGAGCTCGGCGGCGTCTGCGCTACCCGCCTGGATGCCGCTGAGCCACGTGTCGAAGGCCGACTGCAGCACCGACCGGATGTTGGGAACATCAGCCGCCAACCGTCCCTCGATCTGTGCCTGCGACATGCCGAAGAAGCCCTCACCCTCGGCCGCGCCGGCGTCGGCGATGTCGGCCTCGGCAGTGTCGGCCACGTCCTGTGCCGCGGCCCTCTCACCGGCGGCCGGGTCGGCGCTGTTCTCCTCGGCGATGTCCTTGGCGACCTCGTCCTCGAGGGTCTGCTTGGAGACCTGCAGCTCGAGGGCCAGCGTCGGGCCCACCTCGGCGCTGAGCAGGTCGCTGCCCTGGACGGCGAGCTTGACGAAGCTCTTCACCGAGGCGAAGTCGAGCTCCATCAGGGTGAGCTGGGCGCCCAGCCTCTTGGTGGCGAGCGAGTAGTCGACCCCGACGTCCGCCTTGACGCTGAACTGGGGGATCCACGTGGTCGTCCGGTGCTGGTCGGGGGGCACGTTCTCGGCGTTCCACGCGGTGTCGTCCACCGAGTACGTCCAGGGGCCGGCGGTGGCGTCGCCACCCGTCTTGAGGCTGAGCGTCGAGGCGAACGACAGGTTGCCGTTGTCCCACGGGTTCGCCTCGGTCAGGTGCAGGTTGCGGAACGCAGTCGTGAGGCAGACGGTGGCGGCGCCCACGTCGAGCGTGGGGGTCAGCGTGGCGGACAGACCCCAGCGCAGAGCGACCTCGGCGGGAAGCGGAAACTGGGGATCTTCTTCGCGGCCTTCTCCAGCGCGGTGTTGAAGTCTTCCAGCCAGCTCGGTGAGATGGACCCGCTGAGGCTGGTCATGCAACTCGCGGTGCCCTCGTCACCGCCCTGGTGACCGCACCCCGCAGTGCTGCAGGTGGTCTGGCCGGCCGGGGTGAATGCCACGGCTGCGCGGTCGAACCTCCAGGCGGTGACCACGTCGGGGCTGGCGACACACGATGGCACGCAGGTGCGCACGGTCTCGAACAACGTGTCGGCGACGACGACGGGATCGGTCACCTGGCTAGACGAGCCGGTCGAGCTGGTGAACGGCTGCGGGAACCAGTGTCCCGACACGTCGCTGACCACGGAGCCGCCCAGCGCGTCCGCGTACGCGAACTGCACGAGGAAGTCCGTGGCCCCGGTGAGTTGCACCTGGGTGACCTGACACGTGCAGCTCACGGCGCCGAGAGCCCTGTCCACCACGTCCACCGTGGCGATGTCCTGCCAGGGGTGTGCCGGTTCGGGAAGCGAGAGGATCTCGGCAGTGACACCGACGTTGTTGCCGGACGAGTTCCTCGCGGTGGCGTGAGCGACCAGTGCCACCGGGCCGGCGGAGGTGAAAGCGATCCCCGAGTTGACCGCCGTGTCACCGAACGCCGCCGTCGCTGTCTGCAGCGACTGCACATCTCGTGGTGCGACGTCTGGGTTGACCGGAGTCGCCGCACTCGCCGGCAGCGCCGCGAGCGCGGTGACCGCAACCAGCGCCGCGGCAACCAGCAATGCCCCGACCCGCACGCGATGGCCGCCGACCCTGCGATCAGGCCTGTGCCTCCGGTCAAGCATCGACGGTCCACAGAGCTGGTACCCCCGGCAGGACTCGAACCTGCGACTCACAGAGTTTAGGAAACTCCGGCTCTATCCAACTGAGCTACGGGGGCCGGCAGCGACATTGTCCCTCGGCGCGCGCGACGCGGGGTCGGCTGCGGTTCTTGTCCTCCGGCTGTCCCTGTTGGGTGATTAGCGTGCGGTCAGCCGTGAACGACAGAGCGGTGCCGCGCGCCGGTCGAGGCGCGGTGACCTGCTGCTGCTCGCTACGCTGCTGGTCGCGTGGTTGCTGCCGTGGTCGTTGCTCACCGGGGCGGCAATCGTCTCGGGCGGACACCCCGTCGTCTCGCCGCTCGACTTCATCAACCCCGTCCGGCTGGTGACGCTGTACCACGCCGATGGCAACGCGATCGTCTGGTGGCACCTCGTCGGCGCGGCAGCGCCTGCGCATGTCTGGCTCTTCGTCGGCTTCATCGCCGCGGCTGTGCTGGTGATGACTCTCGCCGTCGTCGGCGGGCTGCTGGCGTGGGCCGGCGGCATACCGGGAGTCGGCGCCACCCGGCTGCTCGTGCCGGGCAGGCTCCAACGCACGCTCGCGATGGGCGACATGGCGCGACCTGCGCGCGCTGCAGGTCCGGCATCCCCGCCCCGGCGCGATGGTGCTCGGCCGGCGCGGCGCACACCTCATCGCCACCCAGCCGGAGACGTCGGTGCTGGTGATCGGCCCCACGCGAAGCGGCAAGACCTCCGGGTTGGTGGTGCCCAACCTCCTCGAGTGGCAGGGCCCCGCGATCGTCACCTCGACGAAGAGCGAGCTGGTCGACCTGACCGCGTCACACCGCCGCTCCGCTCGGGCCCGTGTCGGTGTACGACCCGACCGGCGAGGTCGGCGAGCGGGGCGACACGGTGACGTGGTCACCGCTGGCGGGTGCGCGTGCCCTCGACGTCGCCTGGACGTGGCGACATGGCTGTGCGCCGGGCTGCAGCAGGGAGGCGCACGCGGCGACAACGACTGGGCTCACTGGGCGGAGTCCGGGAAGCTGCTGATCGCGCCCCTGCTGTACACCGCAGCCGTCATGCGACCGCACCATCCTCGACGTGCGCGACTGGATCCACGGCTTCGACCTCGACACGCCGATGGCGCTGCTGCAGCAGCTCGTCCGTGGCGCAGCCCGGGCGCGACGCCGACCCGGCGCGCGCGATCGCCATGCTCACCTCCGTCGACCAGCGACCGGAGAAGGAGCGGGGCACCGTCTTCTCGACGGTGATGCGCATCTTCAGCGTGTTCAACGAGCGTGCGGTGGCGGCGTCGGCGGCGACGTCGCGCTTCGACCCGGACCGCTTCCTGCGCGAGCGTGGCACGCTCTACCTCTGCACCCCTCGTCAGTCGCCGGAGCGCATCGCGTCATTGTTCGTGGGCATCCTCATGACAGTGGTGACGCGCGCCTACGCGCAGGCGTCTCGCCAGCCGCGCGGCCGGCTCGCAGCCCGAGCTGGGTCTCTTCCTGGACGAGCTTGCCAACGTCGTGCCCATCGAGGAGCTGCCCGCGCTGGCCTCGCAGGGTGCGGGGCGCGGCGTCGTGCTGATGTCGATCATCCAGGACTTCTCACAGCTGCGCGCGCGCTACGGCGCCGACCGCGCCAACTCCATCCTCAACAACCACGGCTGCAAGGTGGTGCTGCCGGGCATCAGCGACCCCGAGACCAGCCGATGTCGTCGCCAGGCTGGTGGGGCGCGGCGTGTACACGGACGTCCAGGTCAGCCACAACGACGGCCGCGCGTCGCGCTCCTACACCGCTGCGCCAGGACCAGATGGCCTCGCCGGACGCGCTGCGCCAGCTGCAGGACGGTACCGGCGTGGTGCTGTACAGGGGCAAACCGCCGACCATCGTGCGCCTGCGCCCGTGGTACGCGGAACGGCGGCTCAGCGACATGGTGCTCGGCGACGCGGCGCCCGCGGCGCAGCCCTGCCGGTCAGCTCCAGTCGACCGGGGGCCGCGCCGGCTGCACGGAAGGCCTGAGCTCGGCTCACGAAGTCGCGCATCCGCACCACGCGACCGTCGCGCACGGTGTGGACGATGAACAGCGGGTCACCGAGCTCGGCCCATGGGGCGTCGCGG
This sequence comes from Candidatus Dormiibacterota bacterium, assembly GCA_963717185.1. Classification (GTDB taxonomy): domain Bacteria; phylum Chloroflexota; class Dormibacteria; order Aeolococcales; family Aeolococcaceae; genus Aeolococcus. The sequence goes on from CAVQVY010000024.1 coordinate 121,126, forward strand.
AAGCGTGGGCCGGCGATGCCGACGATCACAGAGTCGCCGGCGGCAACGAGCTCGAGGTGATCGACGCCGTCGTCGCGCTGAAAGCTGCGGCGAACGTTGTGCAGCACCTCGTCGCGGTTGTGACAGACGAGCTCCTCGGTCACCCCCTCGTGGACGACCGCGGCGTCGAGCAGGCCGGTGACGGCGTCGATGTCATGGCGCCGCCGCGCGTCGAACAGCGCGAACACCACCTCCATCGGGTCGGTGGCAGGGGTGTCGTGGCCGGCAGTGGCGTGGCCACGGCCCGAGCGGCAGGGTCAGAGCGAGCGGTAGTCCGCGGCAGCGATCTTCATCTCCGCGACCATGGCGTCGACGGTCGAGGGCATGACCCCGCGGATGCTCATCGAGCGGATCTCCTCGAGAACGGAGTTGAGCGTGCGCTGGTCGCGGGCAGCGTCGTCGAGGATGGTCTCGACGCGGGACGCCGACAGCTGCAGACGGCGCTTGGCGATGGCGCGGAGGTCGCCGAGCATCTCCGCAGACGGTGGGTCGGGCCGCGGTCGACGCCGTCCGCCCGGCGACCTGTTTGGCGGTGCTGCCGGCGACGTCCGGCTCCTCGCGCCACGGCGTCTGCCAGGGAGCCACCCAGGTGAGGTCCGGAAGGGCGTCGTCCACCGAACGGCTGGCGGGCGGTCATCCGCGGTCGACGGCGCTGACTCCGGGTCCTTCTCCTCGTCTCGCGACCTCTCCGGTGCCGGCGACGAGTACTCGCGCGCGGCGGGTGCGCTCGAGCGCGGTTCGCTCCGCGCCGAGCCGTTGCCTGATCCCCGCTCGCCAGCGGCTCCGCCGCGGTGGGTCGGGGCCGGCGAGCGGGCGCCGGCGGGGCCCACCGCCGCCGGCTGCACGCCCGAGGCCATCGCGGTGGCCGCGAAGGACGCCGCGTTGAGGCGGCGCACCCGGATGCTGCCATCGCGGTTGGCTGCCATCGCCTCGAGAAGAGCGGGGTCACCGAGCGCCGGGTGGATGTCCGTGTATGACAGGGCCTGCTGGCCGACGGCCACGCAGGTCACCCCGCGCCCCGACGGGGTGAAGATCTCCACCGCGTAGGCACCACCCCGGCGACTGAAGTCGGCCAGGAGGTTGGGCCACTCCACCCAGTCGAGGCGGAGGTCGCTGTAGATGATCTCGCCCCGCAACAGCGCCTCGCACACGTCGACCAGCACCGGCTCGAGGCGATGGGCGGTGACCACCGCCTCGGTCCAACCCTGGACGTCGACGAGCACGCCCTCGCCGGTGCGCGCGGAGGCACCGCTGAATGCGTGCACCTCGACGAGCACGCCGTCGCGGACCAGCACCACCGCGCCGCGGTCGCGGTCGCGGACCACCAGGCAGCCGTGCGAGAGGGTGGGCGCGAGAGCCTCCATGACAACAGCCTTGAGCGGGATGGCGTCGAAGAGCACCTCCCCGCGCGGAAGCAGCGGGATGGGATCGGCGATGCGGGACGTCTGGTGACTCGGCTGATCGCTCATGCGCGTCTTCCTGAAAACTGCCGACTGTCTGGGCCGTAGGGTACGGCGCGACGCGGGGGGGACGTCGGGCGCGGCATGGTGGGCACCGCCCCCCGAACCGAGCCCGGTATGCAGGTGCGGTGGGCCCGCGACGTCCCGAGCCAGGGCCGCGTGGTGAGGGCCCGGGTGCCGTCCTCCGACTACACTCAACGAGAGATGAGCGACGCGCAGGCACGTGGCAGTGATCCCGCAGCGATCACCGTCGCCGACGTCATGGTCGCCAACGTGCTGGTGGTGCACTCCGGCGACAGCATCGACGATGCCGTGGCATTGATCGTCGACAGCCGCATCACCGGGGTGCCCGTGGTCGACGACGATCACCACATCCTCGGCATCGTCGCGGAGTTCGACGTCCTCGGCAAGCCGGGACGCACGGTCGACGAGGTGATGACCCGCGACGTCATCACCACCGACGAGAGCACCACGCTCGACAAGGCCGCGGAGATCATGCTGACACGGAGGATCCGCCGCCTGCCCGTGGCTCGCGACGGCAGGCTGGTCGGCATCCTGACGCGCGCCGACCTGCTGCGCCACGTGCGTCACACCCACTGGACGTGCGACTGGTGCGCCACCAACGTGATCGGGCTGCGCCGGCCCAACGCGTGCCCGCAGTGCGGTGGCGAGTCCTGGACCTTCGAGGTGGTCCCGCGCTGATGGCCGCGACCCAGACGACGCCCAAGCGCGCGGCTCCGCCGACGCCCAAGGGCGGCCTCGAGGGGATCGTCGCCGGGCGCAGCGCTCTCTGCGACATCGACGGGCGCACCGGCCGGCTGCTGTATGCCGGCTACGACATCGTCGACCTGGCCAAGAACTCCAGCTTCGAGGAGACCTGCTGGCTGCTCTGGCATGGAGAACTGCCCGCCGCGCCGGAGCTGGCGGCACTCCGAGCGGAGCTCGGGCAGAACCTCGAGCCGCGCGCGGCGGTGTGGGACATCGCCGCCGATGCGCCGGCCACCGCCGACCGCATGGACCTGCTCCGAACCCAGGTTTCGTTGATCGGGATGTCGGACCCCGACGTCGCCGCCAACAGCGACGAGGCCAACCGGGCCAAGGCGACGCGCCTGGTCGCCCAGGCGCCAGCGCTCATCGCCACCAGCGAGCGCATCAGCACCGGCGTCGCGCCCGCCGACGTCAACCCGGAGCGCAGCATCGCCTGGAACTTCCTGCACCTCCTCCACGGTGACGAGCCCGACCCGGTGGACGTGCGCGCCTTCGACATCTGCCTCATACTTCATGCCGAACATGGCATGAACGCGTCGACGTTCGCCGCACGCGTGACCGCCGCGACGCTCAGCGACATGCACTCGGCGGTGGTCAGCGCGATCGGCACGCTCAAGGGTCCCTTGCACGGTGGCGCCAACGAGCGGGTGATGGAGCTGCTCCGCGACCTGCCCGACGTCGCCGGCACACGCGCGCACGTCGAGGCGATGCTCGCCGCCAAGCAGCGCATCATGGGCTTCGGTCACCGTGTCTACCGCACCGAGGATCCGCGCGCCACCATCCTGCGGGAGTACAGCCGAGAGCTGGGAGAGAGCCACGGCGAGAGCCGCTGGTACGAGCTGACCATCGCGGTCGAGCAGGCGGTGCACGAGATGAAGGGCCTGTATCCCAACGTGGACCTGTACTCCGGTTCGGTGTACACCTCGCTGGGGATACCTCAGCGACTGTTCACGCCGATCTTCGCGATGTCGCGCATGGCCGGGTGGACCGCGAACATCATGGAGCAGCACCGCGACAACCGGCTGATCCGTCCCGACAGCGAGTACGTCGGGCCCGCTCCGCGCGACTACGTGCCGATCGCCGCGCGCTGATCAGCGCGCTGGACACCCTCGTCGCGACGACGCGACCCACAGGCGCAGGGTGCGCGTCTCGCCCTTGACGTCCAGGTCGATGGTGCCGGTGACGTGGAAGCCGCAGCCGCCGGCCACCTTCTCCGACGCGACGTTGCCCGGCAGCGTGGCCAGCTCGAGCTCCTCGATGCCGCACTCCGAGAAGGCCCAGTCGCACAGCATCGAGACAGCGCGCCGGCCGACGCCACGCCCGCGCGCAGGCTCGAGCAGCCAGTAGCCCACCTCAGCGCGGTCGCGCTGGTTGATCCAGATCGTCACCAGCCCGGCCGGTGAGAGGTCGGGGAGGCACACCTGGAGGCGGACCACCCTGCTGCTGCTCGCCCACCCTGCCACCACCAGCCCGGCGTCGAGCAGCGTCATCGCCGCCGGCACCTGGGTCCACCGGGTGATCTCGTTGTCATTCGACGCGACCACGAGCAGGGCGGGGACGTCGGCGTCCAGTGGGAGCAGCGTCACCTCACCGTCGCGCAGCATCGACGGCGCGGCAAGCGCCCCGGTCACCTACTCGCGGGCGAGTGGAAGTGGTCCGAGATCTGCTGCCAGCTGGCCGCGTTGGCGCCACCGGGCAGCGGGGTGTTGCCATCGAAGTAGTGCACCGCGCCCGTCTCCGTGTTGCGGTACTCACCCGCGCTGACGATGGTGCCGGCGGTGAATCGCACCCCGGTCGAGGATGGAGAGCCGGGCTCGCTGCGCCGGCCGGCGCTGCCGCGGCGCTGTGCAGGGTGGTGGTGGTCGGACAGCTGCTGCCAGCTCGCAGAGTTGGCGCCGCCGGGGAGCGGGGTGTTGCCGTCGAAGTACTGCGTGGCGCCGGTGTCGACGTTGCGGTACTCGCCGGCGCTCACCACCGTGCCCGCCGGGAAGCGCACGCCCGCGGAGGATGGCCGGTCCGGCTCGGTGCGCACCGCCGGGACGCCCCCGTCCGGTGTTGGGGTGGTGGTGGTCGGAGATCTGCTCCCAGGCGGCGGAGTTGACCCCGCCGGGGATGGGCGAGCTGCCGTCGAAGTACCGGGTGGCGCCGGTCTCGACGTTGCGGTACTCGCCGGGGCTGACGACCATGCCGGGCCGGAACCTCACCCCGCGATCACTCATGCCGGTGTCCCATGACGCAGATCCTACGCCTGCACCGGTGTTCACGCGGCGAACAGAGTGTTGTAGAAGTTCACATGTGTGTGCCGCCGCCGCCGTCCCCGTCCTCCGTGGCGACGCGGTTCGGTTGCGCCCGGTCACCGCCGCAGACGCGCCCCGCTTCCTCGAGATCCTCGCCCACCCCGTGGTCGCGGAGTGGTGGGGGAACTACGACGCCGAGAAGGTCCGAGCCGAGCTCATCGAGCCCGACGACGGGACGGTGGTGCTCGCGGTCGAGAACCAGCGGCAGGTGATCGGCCTCATCCAGTACCACGAGGAGAACACCCCGGATTACCGCAGCGCGGGCATCGACATCTCCCTGCACCCCGACTGGCATCACCGCGGGCTCGGCGCCGACGCGCTGCGCACCCTGGCGAGGCACCTGTTCACCGACCGGGGGCACCACCGCCTGACCATCGACCCGTCGGCTGAGAACCACGCGGCCATCCGCTCGTACGCGAGCGTGGGCTTTCGCCCGGTCGGCGTGATGCGACGCTACTGGCGGAGCCCCGACGGGACGTGGCGCGACGGCCTGCTGATGGACCTGCTCGCCGAGGAGCTCGCCTAGCCCGGCGCAGCCGAGGTCGCTGTGTCGAGCTCGCCGTACAGACGGATGTACTGGTCGGCGACGACGTCGATGCCGCAGAACGCGCGCAGCGCGCGCACGTTCTCCTCCGTCCACCGCTCTTCAATGGTCGTGGTCCTCGAGCACGGCGACAGCCCCGCTGACTGCCTGGTCGAGCACGTCGGCGCGCAGCTGGTGGAGCCCGCCGAACTCATCGAGGCGGCCGAGCTGGGCTGCGTCTCCGAGTGAGATGTAGTGAGGGATGTGCTCGCGCACGTAGCGCTGGAACACGGGGTACTCGAAGACCGCCAGCGGCAGCCGCGCCCACACCGCCTCGATGGCCTGGTTGCCGAAGCCCTCGTGCTCGGGCGGGTAGCAGACGAGGTCAACCGCCTGGTACGTGCTGTAGAACGGGTAGTGGTCGCGGTCGCCCGCCTGCCACCGCCGGTCGGGGACCACGATGTCGCCGCCGTAGGCGAGCGTCATCCCCATGTGCCTGGCGTAGGCGACGAGCCTGTCGAAGTACTCCCGGTTGTCGTCGAGGTCCTCGCCCTGGGGCAGCAGCAGCACCACCCGGCTCCCGGCGGTGAAGCCACGCCGGCTGCGGCCGAGGCCATCCGCAGCGCCCTCCAGCGCTGCCCGCCGCGATTCGAGACCCGCGACCAGCTGGATGGCGAGCTCGATGGACTTGTTGATCGCGACCCTCGCCGGCATGGCCACCACGAGGTCGCCGGTGCCGACTGGCCGGGCGTCGCCCGAGAGGACCTCGAGCCGAGCCCGGAACTCCGCCACGTCGATGGCGAGCACCTCGCGCTCGAAGTCGAAGCCGTCGGGGATGACCGTGCCCTCGATGCCTTTGCGCTCGCGCAGCGCGTCGGCGGCGATGGGATTGATGAGGGTGTGGCGGGCGTTGGGCAGCGTCGGGCACATGATCCGGTCCATGAGCTCGCCGACCTCCGGGTAGGGCGTCTCGAAGTTCCGAGCGTTCGGGCCCTCCCAGTACAGGTCATGGTGCTGCATGAGGAACCCGATGTCGGGCCTGTCGACGGCGATCCCGTAGAACGCCAGCGTCGCCGGCAGGTTGTACGGCAGCGACATGATGTTGCGGATGTGCACGAGCCTGACTTGGTGCTCGTCCAGGTAGCGCTCGACGGGCTGCCGGATCGCCGCCGCGCGAGAGGTGATCTCCTCGACGAGTGCGCGGCCGGTTGAGCCTGATCCGTCGCCGGCCGCAGCGGCGAAGATCCGCGCGCGCAGCGCCACCGCGTCCGCGGACTGGTACGCGAGCTCGTCGAGTTCAGCCCGTCGCTGCCGTCGGGGACGTCGCACGCGCAGGGGTGCACCGTCCAGCCCCGCGTGCGGAGCTCTTTGCTCAGCTCCTGTGACTGCAGCGAGACGCCGTCGGTGCCGAAGAGCTTGTAGTGGACCTCGAGCGTCGCGCCCGGCAGGTCACGCCCGGGCGTAGGAGTGCAGGCCGGCGATCCAGAGGTTGACCGCGTAGAGGTCGGCGAAGATCGCCACCAGCCCGACCACGGTGATCAGCGCCGCGCGCGTCTCGCGCCACCCGTAGGTCACGCGCGCATGGAGGTAGATGGCGAACACCACCCAGACGATGAAGCTGAACGTCTCCTTGGGGTCCCAGCCCCAGTACCGACCCCAGGCGTGCTCGCCCCAGACCGCACCCATCATCACCCCGAAGGTCCACACGGGGAAACCGATCATCACGAAGCGGAAGCTCCAGGAGTCCAGGGTCGCTGACGAGGGCAGGCGGCGCAGCGAGCTCGCCAGCGACGGCAGGAAACCGCCGCCTCCGCCCCCGCCGCCGCCTCCGACCAGGACCGCCGCTCCGCCGCCGCCCGCGGTGACCGCGGCGCGAGAGCCACCGGCCACGGCCAGGGCGTAGCCGTCCGCCCAGCGACGCGCCAGGAAGAACATCGCGAAGAAGCTGGAGAACACCAGCAGCCCCGACGCCGTCGCCATCGAGGTCACGTGGATGGTGAGCCAGTAGCTGTGCAGCGCCGGCACCAGGTTGCCGGGTGGCACGTACAGCATGTACGCCACCGCCATCAACCCGATGGTGAGGATCATCGCGGGCACCCCGAGCAGCCGCTGGCCGGCGCGCAGCGAGATCACCAGGAAGACGCTGGCGACCACGAACGAGATCCCGGTCGAGTACTCGTAGATGTTGCCGAGCGGCCAGTGGCCGGACTCGAACGCGCGGGTGAGGATCGACGCCAGGTGGAACGGCCAGCCCAGCGCCACCAGGCCCAGCGCGGTGTCGGCGATGCGCTTGCGGCGGATCGGGACGTACAGGAAGAAGCCGATCAACGCCGCCAGGTAGAACGCCACGGCCACGCCGAAGAGCGTCAGCGAGAGCGGGGTGTCGTTCATCGCGTCAGCGCCTCCTCGCGGACGGGATGTGGCGGCGGCTCCTCCGGCGCTGAGGGGACCGCCCCGGCAGCTCGCAGGATAGCCTTGCGGCGCTTTCGCCTGCGCTCCAGGAACGGCCGCAGGTACAGCTTGGTGAGCAGCCCCACCATGGTCAGCACGAACGCGGTGTAGACGAGCGGCACGCCGTTGTCCTTCTTGACGTGGAACAGGGAGAACTGGCGCAGGTCCGGGAAGGAGATCGTGAAGTTGGCCGTGCCGCCGTTGGCCGCGGGCAGGGCCAGCGTGGTGGTCTGGTGGATCGGCAGCGCGAAGGCGGCGGCGCCGCTGTAGTACGGCGTCATCCCGCCGGTGTCGAGGGTGAAGACGTCCTGCGAAGCGCCACTGTCCAGGCCGAGGTCGCCGACGAAGAGCTGCACCTCGAGGACCGGGTTGTCGGCCGCGGCCGTGCCCGGGGCGTAGGAGAGGTTGAGGCCGTTCGACGCGCTGTTCACCTGCGGAAGAGCCTGCGCATCCGGGTACAGCACCAGCTTGGCGCCGATCTGCACCGGCTTGGACTGCCCGGGCAGGGTGTAGTTGAAGGCCGGCACCTTGAGCACGCCCGGTTGACGCCGTCTTGTCGTCGCTGATCATCTGGATGTCGGTGTCGCTGACCACCTCGCCGGCCGGGTTGCGCACCACCATGCGTGGCGCCCAGCCGTAGTCCTGCTGGTAGAAGTCGATGCCGTTGTAGCCGAGGTACTCGTTGACACGCACGTCCTGGGTGAGCACCGCGGCGCCGGAGTCGTACAGCGTCATGTTGCTGACGAAGTCGGACGGCATGCCATTGGATTGCAAGGGCGCGCTGAACTTGTTGAGCTGCACCTCGTAACCACTGTGGTGGCCGTCGAACAGCATGCCCTCCTGCAGCGTGTCGTAGCTGGCGCGTGTCTCGGCAACGCGCTGTCCCTCGGTGATGGTCATGATCCCGTCGAACCCGGTGGCCTTTCCCCACACCACCGCCACGAGCAGGAGGAAGAACGAGGTGTGGAACAGCCAGCTGCCCCATTCACCCCAGTACTGCGGGGTGCGCGGGTAGCGGCGCACCGTGCGCACCAGCAGCGCACGCCCCCGGGTGACCACGCACGAGAACAGGGCGATGTACAGGCTGGCGAGGAGCACGTAGAACAACGGCGACACGAACACCGAGGTGAGCGGCAGCCCGAGGTGCGTGGCCAGGTCGTTGAGGTTCTGGTGGGCGGCGACGAAGTCGGACACCTTCTGCGACGCGGAGGTGAACTCCTGCGGCACGAACGTGCCGATGAGCACGATCAGCAGGATGCCGATGAGGAAGTAGATCGCGGTGCGCATGCGCGTGTACTGGTGCCAGAAGCGCCCCAGCATGGTGCGCAGCCGAGGTCCACGACGCTGCGGCTGGGCCGGGCGCGCTAGCGCGTGCGGGCGGCGCTGTCGCGGTGGCCATGGTCAGGAGCTGCTGCCGAGCAGCGAGTCGAGGGTCGCCGGGACGTCGACCAGGGTGCCCAGCTCGCGCAGCCGGATCGTCCCGCCGGCGTCGACCACCAGCGTGGTCGGCGGAGCGTCGACGTTGAACGTGGAGGCGTCATCGGAGGCGGGGTCGAACACGCTCGGGTAGGTGATGTGGAACTCCTGCACGTATGCCCTGGCGTTGGCGGCGTCGTCGCGGATGTCGACCCCGAGGAACTGCACGCCGCGCGCTTGGTACCTGGTCACCAGTGAGTTGAGGTCGGTCTGCTCCTGCCGGCAGGGTCCGCACCACGACGCCCAGAAGTCGACCACCACGGGGTGGCCGCGCAGGGCGGCGAGGTCGACGTGGGTGCCGCTCAACGAGCTCCCGCTCAGGGCAGGCGCCGGCTGGGCGGTGCGCGCGTCCGCCTGAACGCGCGTGGACACGTCAGGCTGCAGGCTGCAACCGCTGACGGCAAGGGCGCTGAGCAGCGCGGTGGCGCCGAGCGCGACCGCGCGGCATGGGTGCTTGGGCATGGGCATGGGGAGAGCGCGCGAGCTCGGCGGGCAGAGTACTACCGAGGGCGCGACGGGCGCGGTCCGGCGAGGCGTCGGGACCTGGAACCGCCATGCCTTGAGACGCCTCGACCTGACCAGGCTCGGCGATACTGTCGCGGTGAAGCGCCGTCGCCTCGCGGTCGCCGCGGCCGTCCTCGCGACCCTCGCCGGTGAGTGGCTCGGCCACAGCCTGAGCTACTTCCGGGCGGCCGGCCTCGCCGGGCTCCAAGCCGGGTTGACCAGTGGCGTCCACGACTACATGGTTCCGCTGGGCGTCCTGCTCCTGATCGGTGCCGCGGCAACCGCAACGATGTGGGCGCGTGCATGGGTGACGCTCGGTTCGCGCCTCGACCAATCCGTCGCGCTGATCAGGTCGCTGCTGCGTGGCGCTCGACCCAGCGCCGCCCCCAGGACTGCTCGGCTCGAGGCGGCGCCGTCCCTCGGCGGACGTTGGCTCGCGCTGGCGCTGCCGATGGCGGTGGCGCAGTGCGGGCTGTACGTCCTGCAGGAGAACGTGGAGCAGGCGGTGCACGGCATCGTCGGCGGCGGTCTCGCCCCTCTGGCCGAGGGGTTCGGGGCAGCAGCGTGGATCCAGACTGGGGTGGCCGCGCTGATGGCCGGCGCCATCGTCTTCGCCATGCGCGTCTTGCGATCTCGCATTGCTGCCGTGGATCACTGCGAGCATCTCGTGCGGGCGCTGTGGCTTCGTGCTCACCGCCGGAAGTCGTCGGCCCCGCCGCGCTCCGCGCATGTGATCGCCGCCCGACTGCTGCCCGGCACGGCGCGGTGGGTACGGCCGCCCCCGGTTCCCGTCGCCGCCTGAACGACGTCGCCGCGCCGGCTAACGCGGGCGCGCCGCTTCATTCATCGGGGAACCAATTTCATGACAGACAATCCCCTGGTCTCCATCCAGCACGGCTTGACAGGCTTCATCCCGATCGTCGCCCACGCCTTCGGCAAGCGCTACGACCTGCCCGTGCCGCTGTGGCTCTTCGTGTTCGGTGGCGCGCTCGTGGTGTTCCTCTCGTTCCTCCTGGTGCTGCCGCGGGCGGTCGCGCCGGCGACCGCCGCACAGGCGCGGTTGGCGGACACCACCACGCTGCGCGCGCCGGCGCCGGTGCGCTGGGTCATCGCCGGCCTGGTCGCCATCGGGCTGGTGGTGTGCGGGTGGATCGGCTCACAGGCTGTGGCCGAGAACATCGTGCCCTCGTTCTTCTGGCTGGCCGTGTGGGTGGCCACGCCGATCAGCTGCGGGATCATCGGCGACTGGACGCGCGCTGTGAACCCGTTTGCCGCCCTGGCACGCGCCTGCGACCGGCCCGGGCTGCGCCGCGCCCTTCTCGGTGACGAGGGCGTGGTGGCGTGGCCACGATGGCTGGGCTGGTGGCCGGCCGTGGCGCTGTTCTTCACCGTTGCCTGCGGCGAGCTCATCTACAACGGCACCGCCACCCTCCCGTCCTTCACCGCCTGGGGGCTCGTGCTCTACGCCGTGGTCAACGCGGTTGCCGGGCTGTTGTTCGGCGCGCAGGCGTGGACGGAGCGCGGAGAGCTGTTCTCGGTGCTGTTCGCGACCTGGGGGCGGCTGGGCTGGTTCCGTTTCGGCGCCGAGGGTAGGCGCGGTTTCGGCGGGGGACTGCGGGTCCCGTTCGAGGCGCACACAAGCCGGGTGACCTTCGTGCTCCTCCTGCTCGTCTCAGTGTCGTTCGACGGCCTGCTCTCCACCCCGGCATGGAAGACACTTCGAACGCAGATCTCGATCACGGGAATCGGCTTCGAGCTGTTCGAGACCGCTGCCTTCGCCGCGCTGGTGCTGGTTGCCTGGGCACTGTTCGGCGGGTTCGCCGCGCTGGTGCGTCATTTCGGTGACATGCAGCGGTCGCGCCTGCAGGTTCTCGCCGGGCTGGTGCCGTCGCTGCTGCCGATCGCATTCGGCTACCTGGTCGCGCACAACGCCGAGTACCTCGCCATCAACGGGCAGCTGTTCATCCCGCTCCTCGGCAACCCGGCGGGCATCGACGGGGTGCACCTCCTGCCGGCACCGTTCAACGACAGCTACGAGATCAACCCCAACCTGCTGCCGTCTTCGGTGGTCTGGTACATCCAGGTCGCACTGATCATCTTCGTGCACATCGCCGCGGTGGTCCTGGCACACCGGTACCTGGCGCGAGCGTCGCGCAGCCACGCCAGGGCGCGAGCGAGCGAGTGGCCGTGGATCATCGCGATGGTCGGCTACACCATCACCTCGCTGTGGCTCCTCGCCCAGCCGCTCGTCCAGGAGACAGCATCGGCGGCGGTGCACGCCGTCGACCGCCCCCCTGGCAAACCTGCTGCGGTGAGAGGAACGGCTCTCGCGCACATCGTCGGCGGGGGGCCGGTGTGGCCGCTGTGGATCACCGGGACCCTGCTGTTCGGCGGCGCGGTCGCGGCGATGGCGGCGCCGCTGTCGAAACGGCGCGCGTGCGTGGCCGTCGCTGTTGCCGGCCTGGTCGCCACCGTGGTGGTCTACACGCTGCTCCCGTCATCGCCGTCGGCGCCGCAGGGTCTGTCGGTGCGCATCGTGGCCCCGGTCGCGGAGTCGACGGTGACCAGCCCGGTGCTGGTGAAGGTGTGCGGAGGAACGTCGAACCTCCCCGGGAGCGGCCGGCTGTTGAGCATCAGCGTCGACGGGCGCCAGGTCGCCGAGGTCGACGCGGACACCGCGGCCGTGACCATGTCCACCGGCGCCCACACGTTGCGCGCCGAGCTGGTGACCTCGCGGCACCTCGAGTACGCGCCCCCGGTGCTGACCGACGAGACGATCACCGTTGCCGGCACTGGCCCGCTGGCGTCAGCGCCGGACTGTATCGCGACGCGCTAGGCGCGGCCTACGCGAGCGCGGCGGCGCGGAAGGCCGCGTACGCCGGCTTCTGCGTGCCGTCGTACCGGACGAAGCCGAAGAAGTCCTCGCGGTTGGTCTGGTCGGTGCCGGTGTCCTGGTACATGTAGGAGATCAGCGGGCCGGCCCAGGAATAGGTTCTCCACAGCGTGTAGGCGTTGGTGATGGTCAGGGCCTGCTGCGCCTCGCTGACGCAGGTCGAGTTGCCGGTGCAGGTGGGTGCGCCGAACTCGGTCGCCCAGATGCTCTTGGCGCCGTCGCCGTTGGCGATCATCACGCTCCTCGCGCTGGTCGACGTGGCGGACATCTCAGCCCACGCGCCCCCGGGATTGGCTCCCGGCAGGCTCGGGTAGTCGTATGGGTGCCAGCCGACGGCGTCGAACGAGCCACCGCCGCCGTTGGAGTAGATCTCAGAGAGGAACTCCACCGGCGCGATCCAGCCGTTCCCGGTGGCCGCGGGCGCGAGGCCGCCGCTGACCACCGTGGCGGTCGGGTCGACGCCATGGATCCGCGCGTACGCGGCTTTGAGGATCGCCGTGTAGGCGGCGGAGTTCGCTCCCCCCACCCAGAACAGCGGGTTGTTGGGCTCGTTCCAGATCTCCCAGCTGTGCACGCCCTGCGGCGCGTAGCGGGCGGCCGCTGCGGCGGCGAACGTCCCGTAGGCGTTCGGGTCGGCGGGAGGGCACACCGGCGTCGCGCACCCCGGCGAGCGCGCCCAGGGTGGGGTGGCGCTGATCAAGGGGAGGGCCGCGATGCCGCGGGCGTTGAGGCCGGAGATGACCGCATCCACCGATTGCCAGGAATAGCTGGACGCGCTCGTCGGCTGGACCGCGGACCAGTTCAACGTGAAGCGAGCGAGCTTGGCGCCGATCGCGACGTACTGGTCCAGGCGCGCGCTCAGGGCACTCCCACTGAGGTACTCGAGGTCCTCGAAGAGACCTGCGCTCTGCTTGAGGCTTCCGATCGCGCAGCAGCCTGAGGGTTTGTTGGGTTTCGACACGGTGGTCGAGGCGCGGCGCGTGGCGGCCCCGGGTTTTGCGTTGGTGACCGCCCGCTGCCCCGCGGTCGGCGCCGCTGTCGCGGCTGCTGGCAGCGGGTTGGGGGTGCTCAGAGGGCCGTCGTCGTCCTGCGTGATCCCCGGACCGGCGGGCGCGGCGGCTGTTACGGTCGCGGTGTTTGCCACGGGTGACGCGGACGCACGTGTCGCCACTGGGCTGGACGGTGACGCGGCGACAGTCAACGACGTGGTCACGCAGACGGCGGCGACTGCCAGCCAGGGCGCGCTGCGGTGCGGCATGCGGAAGAGGGAGGCGAGGGGCACGACGCCACGGTACGTTCGTCACGTTCGATGCAATTGACTCACCACCAAGCCGCGACCCAGCTCGCGCAGAACCATCCGATGTCGCCGGCGTTCCGCGAACTTGGTGAGCGTGCTCCGCCTGGTGCAGATGCGCCCAATGGCGCAGGCCGCGAGTTTGGGCGCCTGCGACGAAGCGTCCGAGTCGGTATTGTTGGTAAACGTTTGGGAAGAAAAGTTCAGGTCGGTAAGCGAGGTGGGGGTTGGAATTGGGGGGAGTGCGAGGGGGTCAATTGCGCCAAAGCTTGCGACCCAGTAGAATGCGTCAGACGTTCAACACGATCGTCGCCGGGGGGCTCGGGAGGTGGGTTACGTCTGACGTCTACGACGCATCTCGTCGTCTGCTGCCCGACGGTTCACTCGATCCCGAGACCGTCGCCGGCATCGTCGACGAGATCGAGGCGCGCGGCGGGTTGGTCGAGAGCCCCCGCCTGGCAGCAGCGCAGGCCGGCTAGCCGCGCGCGTGGACTCTGGGTCAAGCACGCCTTCGACCGCGACATCGCCGCGCTGCTGCTCGTGCTCCTCTCGCCTCTGCTGCTGCTGGTGGCACTCCTCGTCTGGGCTTCGTCGCCGGGTCCCGTGCTGTTCCGCCAGCAGCGCATCGGGCTGCGCGGACAGGGGTTCGTCATCCTCAAGTTCCGCTCGATGCGACAGGCCAGGGCGATGTCCAGGTTCGAGCCGATCGCTGGGCTGGCACCGGGGGGAATCGAGGGCGAGGATCGGCGCACCCCAATCGGACGCGTCATCCGCGCCCTGAGCATCGACGAGCTGCCTCAGCTGATCAACGTGCTTCGCGGCGAGATGAGCCTGGTCGGGCCCCGTCCCGAGCGCCCGAGGTTCGTCGAGCGGTTCTCACGTGAGTTGCCCGGGTACGCCAGCCGCCACCGCGTTCGGCCCGGCATCACCGGGTGGGCGCAGGTCAACGGCTGCCGGGGGGCGACCTCGATCGCGCGGCGCCTCGAGCTCGACGTGGAGTACATCAACTCCTGGTCACTGTGGCTGGACATGAAGATCCTGGCGCTCACCGGTGCGACGGTGGTGGGGATGGCGCGCGAGGTCGACAAGCCAGGCGAGACGGCGCTGCCCGAGACCGTGCTCATCGGGCGGCGCGAGCCGGCGCACGTGAACCGGCGCCGCGATGCCGCAGACGGCGGCTCGAGGCAGGTCACGCCGCAGAGCCAGGCGGCCGGTTCGTCGATCAACTCGTGAGTCCGCCGGTGCGGACGGCGCAGGCCTCGCGGAGTGTGCTCACCGAGACCCGGCAAAGCGCGGCGTCTAAGTCATCGGAGCGCACGCCAGGACTCCTGAGCGTGGTCGTGGTCAGCTACAACGGGCGCGCGTTGCTGCGAGACTGCCTCAACTCCCTGCTGAGAGAATCGGAGCGGCTGCCACTGGACGTCATCGTGGTGGACAACGCGTCAGCGGACGGCGTGGTCGACATGGTCGAGCGCGAGCACCCCTGGGTGCGACTGGTGCATTCCGGTGGCAACCTCGGCTTTGCCCGGGCGGCCAACATCGGTATCCGGCTCGCGCGCGGCGAGTACGTGCTGCTGCTCAACCCCGACACCGTCGTCCCGCCCGGCGCTCTGCGGGAACTCGTTCGACGAGATCTCCCGCCGCCCCGATGTGGGCGCGCTCGGATGCAAGCTGGTGCGCCCCGACGGCACGCTCGACCACGCGTGCAAGCGCAGCTTCCCCACGCCTCTTTCCGCGCTCACGTACATGACCAAGCTCTCCAAGCTGGGAATCTCAGCGCGCTCGGGTGGCTACACGGCACAGCACCTCGGCGATGACGACGAAGGGGTCGTCGACGCCATCAACGGGGCTTTCATGCTGGTGCGGGCGGCGGCGATCGACGAGGTGGGCCTGCTCGACGAGGGCTACTGGATGTACGGGGAGGACCTCGACTGGTGCTTCCGATTCTGGTCGGCGGGCTGGAAGGTGCTGTACTGGCCTCGCGCCACCGTGGTCCATGTGAAGGGTGGCATCAGCGGGCGTCATCGAACCTGGCGGACGAACCTGGCGTTCCACCGCGCGATGTGGCGGTTCTACCACGCGCACATCGCACGCAACTACCCACGGGCGGTGACCCCGATGGTGTGGTTCGGCATCTGGGCGAAGCTCGGCGTGTCGACCGGCCGCAGCGCGATGGCACGCTCGGTGGCGACGGCGCGCAAGCACCGCCGGCCAACCGCGATCGTGCCGGCGCACGCGGGTGCAGGCGACGATGCAAGCGCGGCGACGCGCAAGCGTCTACGGGTTCTCGCGGTGCTGCCGAGCCTCGACACCGGCGGGGTGGAGCGGCATGCGGCCACCGTGTACCCCGCCCTCGACAGGAGCCGTTTCGAGGTGCGCTTGGTGTGCATCAAGGGGCGGGGGCCGCTCTTCGGGGAGGTGAAGACAAATGGGCTCGCCGTCGCGGCGCTGGACGCCGGCGATGGCGATCTCTCGCTGGTCACCTCGCTGTTCAACCTGTTCCGCGTCACCCGCGCGTTCCGCCCCGACGTGGTGATCACCTCGGGGTTCAGCGCCGACCTGCTCGGGCGCGTGGCCGCGCGCGCGGCCGGTGTGGGAACGATCCTGAGCTGGAAGCACAACAGCGGCCATGTCGGGCCGTACGGGCGACGCGAACGCCTCATGGAGCGCGTGCTCGGGCGCATCACCACCGGTTACCTCGCGGTCGCTGACGGGCAGGTGCCGTACCTCACCGACTACCTGCGGCTGCCGCGCCGCAAGATCGAGGTGATCCACAACTCGGTGGATCCGCATGTGCTGTCCGCCCCGGAGCAGACACGCGACGAGCTGCGCCGAACCCTCGGAATCCAGCCCGGCAGCCCGGTGATCGGGGTGGTCGCGGCGCTGCGGGAGTGGAAGGGGCACGCCACGCTGCTGCGTGCCTTCAGGCTGGTGCTCGACCAAGAGCCGAGCGCACGGCTGCTGGTCATCGGAGACGGCGAGGAGCGCGACAAGCTCACGGCCCTGGCTGAGCACCTCGACATTGCTGACAACGTGCTCTTCCTCGGTGACCGGAGGGACGTGAGCGAGCTGCTCTCGATCGCCGACGTGGTGGCGCTGGCCTCGTACTCGGTCGAGTGCCTCCCCTACGCGATCCTCGAAGCGATGAGCCGAGCGCGACCTGCAGTCGCGACCGCGATCGCAGGCCTGCCGGAGATGATCGAGGAAGGCGTCACCGGTCGTCTGGTACAACCACGTGACGAAGGAGCCATGGCGGATGCTCTTCTGTCTATCCTGCAGTCGCCAGATCGCGGCGAGGCCATGGGACGCGCGGCCTACCGTCGCCTGGTGGAGCACTTCCCGTTCGACAGCACCATCCGCCGAATCGAGGATGCGGTGGAGACCGTCGGCGCAAGCGCGGCGCGATGAAATGATTAGGAGTGACATGAACCTGAGCCCACACGCAAAGACGCCGTGCGGGTCCGCGCCGGCGGCCCCATCGTCCAGCACGTGGTGGTGGCCTGGCGCTGGCCATCGTCGGCGGGCTCATCGCGCTATTTCGTCGGGGCAAGCCTCGGCACGCGCTTCACGTCAACCGGCCGCGTGCTGGTCCGGCCACCGCTGACGGCGGAGATGGTTGTCACGGGCAACCCAGGTGCCGCCGAGGACATCCAGCGAGTGGTCGACACCGACGTGGATATTGCCCAGAGCCGGGACTTCCTGTCACTCGTTGCCCAGAAGGTGGACAGCCCAACGGTGGGCACGGATTCGCTCGTCCATGACCTGGTCGTCAGTGCTCCGTCGGGCACCGACGTGTTGGTCTTCACAGCCGCCGAGCCGGATTCCCAGACCGCACAGACCGTTGCCAGCTCTGCGGTGGACGCATTCGTCACATACCTCAACAATCTGTCGGGTGATGTAAGCGGCGTCACATCCACCGACCCCACGGTGCAGGCGGCTCTGCAACGCCTCAAGGTGCTGCAGCAGCTGGTGCCTGCCGCCACCATCATCGAGCGCGCCTCGGCGCCCATCCAGACGCTGCCCAATCATTCGCGTGACCTGCTGGTGGGGTCACCGCCGGCCTGGTGGTGGCGCTCATCGTGATCGCCCTTCGCGAGTCCGTGCGGCGTAGTCCGACGCGGTGATCGCGGCCGTCCGTCGGCCGACAGCGTCGACGGAGACACTGGTCGCGCTGGTCGGGACGTTCAACCTCGCCGTGCTGGCGGTATTCGCCGGCTACTCGGTCATCGGAATCGTCGTCGGCGCTCTCTTCACGGTCGTTGTGGTTGCCTTGATGACCCGGTGGGCGTGGCTGATCCCCACGCTGGTCATCCTCGGGTTCGCTGTGCAGCCCGCGCTGAAGTTCTATGTGTCCGATGGCTTCGGGCCGGTCAAGGATATCGCCGTGCTCGTCTCCATCGCCGCGGTCGGTGCGACAATTCTGCGGCGCCGGCTCGGACTGCGCGACGCTACCTCGCGGCTCGCGCCGCCCCGACCCGGTGTTGATCGTTGCAGTGCTCGCCTTCATCGCGCTGTACGCGATCAACCTCGGGGGCGACCATGACATCAACTGGGCCAACGGGGCGCGGCTTGTGGTCGAGGCGTTCTCTTTGCTGTTGCTGGGATATCTCGGACCAGTGAGCGAGCGAGCGTGGCCATGGGTTGTCCGCGCGGTGATCGCCATGGCCGTCATCGAGACAGTTGCGGGTCTCGCCCAGCAGGTCATCGGTGTCGGCCAGCTCGTCAACGTTTTCGGTTACGTGTATGGCGTGCAGGTGCGCCAGGTCGCGGGTGGTGCGCTGCGGAGCTTCGGAACGCTCGATGATCCATTCAATTACGCAGCACTCGTGCTCCTGGGCTTCATCGTGGCCATCAACTCGCCCTTCGCCCGCCGGTGGAAGATCCCCGTTGTTGCCTTGATCGGCATCGGTGTCATCGTGTCGTTCGACCGTACCGACATCGTCCTGCTGGTGCTGGCGATCGGGCTGTGGTTGGTGCGCAAGGACTTCCGCGTGGCGGCGGTGTCGTTGGTCACCGCAGCCATCCTGCTCGCAGGCCTCTACGTGGTTTCGTCGTCCGCGGCCCCGGGTAGCGACCAGAGCCCAGCTCTCCGTTCTCCTCAGCCTCAACGGCCGCGTCAACGCCTGGGCGATTGTGCTCGCTCAACCGGGCAAGTTGATCGGGGGCGACGGTGTCGGCACCACAGGCGCGGGTCTCGCCAGGAGCCAAGTCGCGGGCATCATTCCCACCACGCGCTTCGCCCCCCCACCGACAGCGGCTCAGACCCAGGGCGGAAACCTCCAGAGCTTGAACTCGAGCTACCTGGCCACGCTCGCGGACATCGGGATCGTGGGGCTGCTGCTGCTGCTGTTCATCGCCCTGCGCGTCGTGGTGCTCGCGGCCCGGCGAGCGGCGGTGGGGTCGAGCGCGGCCTGGACAGCGCTGGGCGTCGCCGGGCTTCTGTTCCTCGATTCAACAACACGTACATCTCTGACCGCCTTCCCGTTTGGGTACGTCGGGTTGTACGTGTTGGGCTCCGCGCTCGCGGCGGCTGAGATCCAGGGCGACTCTGGCGAGAGCACGATCTGTCGAGCCGGGGCGGGCGGTGGAGTAGGTGAGCTGACCAGTTCGCAAACGACGGACAGCACCACCCGAAGCCCTCGGCTCGTGGTTGGGTCGGCAGCAGCAGTCGGGTCTCGGTTGGTCGGCAGGGTGCTCGGTCTAGGGTTCGTTGTGCTTCTCGCGCGTCGCGAGAGCCCGCTGCTCTTTGCTGAGTACAACTACCTGCTTGTGCTGGCCACAGCCGTCAGCGTCATCACGAACTCGGGAGTTGCCGCCGTGGCCGCACGTGAGGTGGCGCGTGGCGAGGCTGGGGTAGCTGCCGCGTACCGCGCCGCCGCTTTCATACAGTCGGCGACTGGTGTCATAGCTGCTCTTGCCGTGATCGGACTGGGATTGGCAGCGCCGGGACCCGATCGGGACCTCGTCGCGCTCCTTCTCCTCGGTGCGTTCACAGCCGCCACGAGCATCTTCAATCTCCAAGCTGAACTGCTTCGCGGGGCCGGCCGGCCTCTCGTCGAGGGGGGCGTGCAGCTCCTCGCCGGCATCCTGCAGCTGGGCATCGGAGCAGCAGTGCTGTTTGCCGGCGGCGGCCTGGCGGCGGTGTTCGCTGCGCTCGCCGCCAAGCAGGTGGCCGTGGTGATCATCTGTCAGATCCTGCTGCCCGCCCCCTGGTCTGTCGCTCGAGACCCGCGCCTGACGCAGTCAGTCTTCCGGCGCGGCCTGTGGCTGGGCGGAGCCACGACCCTGGCCACGGTGATCTGGCGTTTTGGGGCCCTGGTGATTGGGAACGTCGGGAGTGTCGCCGCACTCGCTGATTTCGCTGTCAGCTCGCGATACCTGGAGGTCAGCGCGATGATCTCCCAGACGTTGGGGATCGGGATGCTCCCGGCCCTTGCGCGACGATCGGCCGCCTCGCCACAGGGAATTCGCCGGTTCACCGTACGCATCGCCGCCATACTCACCGCGATAACGTGTGTGCTCACAGTACCAGCGGTACTTTTCGCCGGGCCGATCACCACCTCCGTGTTCGGCGCGCGGTACCAATCTGCGGTGCTGCCCTCACAGGTCCTGGTCGGCGTGACTCCACTCGTGGTCTTGTACTACGTCCTCTGGTACGCGCTGGTCGCCGAGCGCCTCGAACGCTGGGTCACCGCCGCGGCGGGCACCGGGGCACTGGCGGCCTTGGTCTCGATCGCGTGGGTGGTGGCACAGCCGACCGCGACGGTGACCGCGGTCGCCACGAGCATCGCGATCGCTGTTGCCACCGCCGTTCTCTGCCTGAGCGTGACGCGAAAGGCGCACCCACCGGACACAAGCCTCGCCTTAACGGGCTCGCCGTTGCCGTGAGGCGGGAGGGAACGGGCCGGATGACATGAGAATCCTGATGGTCTCATCGTATCTTCCGTATCCACTCTTCTCTGGCGGACACGTGCGGCTTTTTAATCTCATCCGAGAGCTGTCCGCTAGGCACGAGATCACACTGGTGTGTGAAACACGGCCGGCACAGACCGACGCTGACGTGGCAGCGGTGGAGGCATACTGCCAGAAGGTGGTCACCGTTGCGCGACGCAAGCAGTGGTCGATCACCAACATTGTCAGGTCGGGGGTTTCCACACACTCATTTCTTCTCAATGGCCACAGGCATCGCGAAATGCGGCAGGTGATCGACGCTGAGTTGGCGGAGGAAGCGTTCGACCTCATCCACGTTGAGACCTTCTACGTGATGCAGAACCTGCCACCGACCACCATCCCCGTCGTGCTCGTGGAGCACAACATCGAGCACGAGGTTTACGCACGATTCGTCAAGCGCGCACCGCTCGCGCTGCGTCCTCTGGTCGCCATCGACGTCGCAAAGATCAAGCGTGAGGAGGAGGCATCATGGGGCCGGGCCGACGCGCTTGTCGCCGTGTCGGCCATGGACAAGCATGTCATGGAAAGAGTCGGCCGCACTCCCCAGGTCGTCCCAAACGGGGTCAATACCGAGCAGTTCGAGTTCAAAGACACCCCAATAGCCGGGTCTCAGCAGGAGAAGAGGATCCTGTTCATCGGAGACTTCCGGTGGCTCCAGAACAGGGACTCGGCTGCATTCATACTCGGAGAGATCTGGCCCGTGCTGAGTAGAGTGTCAGGCGCCACAACGCGCGATTGTGGATTGTCGGTAGAGAGATTCCCAGTTCGCTCAAACGCCTCGTCAGCAGTCGCGACGTGCTGCTCGACGAAGTTAGCTCGGCAAGGCCGACGCCCGACATCTTCCGCGAGGCGTTCATCCTGTTGGCGCCAATACGGATTGGAGGTGGGACGAGCTACAAGATCCTGGAATCCATGTCATGCGGTACGCCGGTGGTCACGATGAGGTTGAGCGCGGACGGCCTGGAGGCCAGGGATGGTCAGGAGCTCTTGGTTGGACAAACCGCTGATGAGTTGGCCGATAGGACGAGCCGCCTATTCGAAGACGGTCAGCTCTACGAACGGATCCGAGCGGGGGGCCGAGCCTTCGTTGAGCGCCGATTTACATGGACCGAGATTGCGCGCGCCCTGGACGACGTCTATGCAACCACCGTAAGGCTCGCCGGCGGAACATCGCGGGTGGGCGCCTCACAACGATAGGCGGGCTGGCTCAAGGCGCAGCCCGGTCGCTGCGCCTTCGACCGCGACCGCCGCTGCGTAGCCAACCCCAGCGTCGAAGGTGGCGACAGTCCAGCCCGGCGTGCCGTCGAGGTCATGGTCCCCTCCATCCAGCCCGGTTCCAATCCCCTTCAGGTAGGCTTCGTTGGCCGTCCACATCGTGAAGAACGCCGCCCGGAGCTTCGCCGGGTCCAACTGGCCGAGCTCTCGGTGCTGGCGCGCGGTCAGGAAGCGCCGACTGACAGCCTCGACGTCTACATCGGCGCGGATGCGTTCGACGTCGACGCCGACCTCACGGTCGCGAGCCACCGCGCCGACGACTACAGAGCCCGAGTCAGAGATGTTGAAGTGCAACCACTGTTGTGCAACGTCTGCGAGGCGCGGCTTGCCGTGCTCAGCGATCTCGACAGCCAGGGACGCTGGAGCCGCGGCGAGGTACCGGGACAGAAGGAGACGCAGCCATGCGCGCCGGCCGACGTACCAGGCCACGTCGCGTTGCGATCGGAACCGTTCTACCCGCCCAAGCTCGTCATGCGAGAGGGACTGGGCCAGCTCGGACGCGCGGGAGGACGAGATGTCGATTGACCCGCGCCAGAGATGAACCTCTCCGGCGCGCAGCTCTACGGGGCTCATCCCCTCAGGAGGAGGGGACAACAGCACCCAGCTGCGCGCGGCGAAGGCTTGCCGAGACGATGTCCGCGACCAAGCGCACTTGCGGCTCTATGAGCATTGAGACGTGGGTACCCGGAATCGGATGAACGGTGATCAATCCGTTGTGCACACGCTCCCACCCAAGCGATGGCTCACCGGTCATGTCGACAACATCCGCGCTCACGAACAGCTCCATCGGAGCCGAGTTGCCCCTCACCTGGTACCTCGTCCCCAGCGTCACGGCACCCTCTGCATCGAAGTCGTCAGTGCTCCGCCGCGGCAGCAGGCCGAAGTGCACCAACGGCGCGCGCACAGCGCGCCAGGAGATTCTCGCGGCCTTGCGCAGCGCGCGCCGCGGCCCACGCTCCAACAGGCGGCGCAGGAATCCCCGCGGCGAGCGCAGCCACATCAGGCGGCGGCCCACCTCGGGCGTCTCACAGTCGAGGTTGCCGAGCCAGGCGACGTCCTCTCCGGCTTCGAGAAGCCGGCTGGCCGTTTCATAGGCGAGCAGGGCGCCAAGGGAGAACCCGGCCAGGTAGTACGGTCCGTGTGGTTGTATGGTCCGGATCGTTTCGAGGAGCGGTCGGGCGAGCTCCTCGACGCTGCTGTCCCTGTCGAAGCGCCGTGCGACACGCTCCGGCAGGAGCCCCACGACGCGCTGAACTTCTCGCCCAGCGGGCCCATGAAATGGCGCAGCGTGAACATGGTCAACTCGTCGGAGTGAAAGAAGAAGAGGGCCGGGGCTGTGTCCCATGGCTGCTGCGGCACCGTCGCGCCGTTCGCATCGGTGCGTCCCGCGCTATCGATCAGCACGGCCATCGCCGCAACGGTGAACTGCCCTTCGATGACGGCGCCAAGCGGTACCGCAACACCCATCTCCTTCTCCACGTCGATGAGCAGCCGGGCCGCCATCAGCGAGTGACCGCCGAGCTCGAAGAAGTTGATGTCGACGCCAACTCTCTCGACGCCAAGGGTGCGCGCCCATATGGCCGCGAGCCGCTGCTCGGTGTCTGAACGCGGAGCCATCACCTCAGCGGGTGCTTCCGGCCGCCACGGTCGCGCTGCGAGGGCGCGACGGTCCATCTTGCCGCTGGACGTGAGCGGCAGCTCGTCGACGATGACGAACGCAACCGGCAGCATCGCCGCGGGAAGCCTGTCAGCGAGATGCGCACGCAGGTCCGCGGCGGACGGCTCGCGCCCGGCCTCCCTGGTCGTGAGGTAGGCCACGAGCACCTGCTCACCGCGATCGTCGGCCACAGCAACGGCGCAGCCACTCACCTGCGAGTGGGCGGCGATCGCCGATTCGATCTCGCCCAGCTCGATGCGGTTTCCGCGGATCTTCACCTGGTCGTCGCGACGTCCAAGGTATTCGAGGCTGCCGTTGTTTCGCCATCGCGCGCGGTCGCCGGTTCGATAAATGCGTTCACCGGCCCGGAATGGGTTGGCAACAAAGCGCTCCGCCGTCAACTCGGGCCGGTTGAGATAGCCACGCCCCACTTGGACGCCGCCGATGCACAGCTCTCCGGCCACGCCCACGGGCAGCGGCCGGTCATCGGCGCCGAGCAGGTAGATCTGGGTGTTGGCGACAGGACGGCCAATGGGCACGACCGCCTCGTCGCCCGGGTCGCAGCGCCACGAGGTGACGTCGACCGCCGCCTCGGTGGGGCCGTACAGGTTGCGCAGCTCCACCTCCGGGCCGAAGCATTCGAAGAAACGCTGCGCAAGGCCGGCGCTGAGCGCCTCGCCGCTAGACGCCACCAACCGCAAGCTGTCACAGCCGCGGACGTCCACCGCCAGGAACGCTTGCAGCATGGAGGGCACGAAGTGGAGTGCGGTGATGCGCTGCGAGCGGATCGCGGCGGAGAGGCGCACCGGGTCGCCCTGCGCGCCGCGCTCGAGCAGCACCATCGTTGCTCCCGCGATCAGAGGGCAGAACAGCTCCCACAGCGAGACGTCGAAACCGAAGGGCGTCTTGTGCAGGACCCTGTCGCCCGGCCCGAGCTTGAAGGAGTCCGTCCGCCACAGCAACTGATTGACGAGCGAGCGGTGCTCAATCATCACTCCCTTGGGGGCGCCAGTCGATCCCGACGTGAAGAGGACGTACGCCAGGTTGGAGGACGTGCAGTCAGCTGAACTCGACGCGGGGTGGGCCATCCACCTTTCGCGCTCAGTGTCGATCCGGACGAGCTGAGCTGTCATTGGAGGGAGCGACGCCTCGAGCCGCGCGGTCGTGAGCACGACTCGCGGCGCGGCATCGTGGACCATGTGCGCCAAGCGCGCCTGCGGCTGGTCTGGTTCGAGCGGGACAAAGGCGCCTCCCGCTTTGAGAACTGCAAGCACCGCCACCACCAGGTCGAGTGATCGGTCGAGGCAGATGCCGACGCGCACCTCCGGGCCCACACCACGTTCGCGCAAGTGTGTGGCCAGGCGCCCCGCATGTTCGTTGAGCTGCGCGTAACTCAGCTCTGTCCTACCGTCGGTGACGGCGATGGCCGCGGGCGTGCGCTGCACCTGGCCGGCGACCAGCTCGTGCACACACGCGTCGTGGGGGTACTCGGTGTCGGTGCTGTTCCATTCCACCAGCTGCTGGCGAAGTTCTTGCTCCGACAGCATGGGCAGCTCGGAGACCGATCGCGCCGGGTCGGCGGCGATGCCCCGAAGGAGGGCATCCCAGTGCTCCACCATGCCCTTGGCGGTGGCCTGGTCGAAGAGATCGCGGTCGTAGATGAGCCGGCCGTGGATGCCGCCGTCGGGCCGCTCGTCGAGCTCGATGGTGAGGTCGAACTTGGCGTGTCCCATCGCGCTGCCGAGGCTGGCGTCGATCAGGTCCAGCCCCCAGCTGGGATCGGTGAACGCCATCGGCGGCTCGAGCATGAAAGTCACCTGGAATATCGGGTTTGCCCCCGGCTGACGCAGAGGCCGCAGCTCGCGAACGAGCGCGTCGAACGGGGCTGCGTGATCCAAGCCATCGAGCAGGTCGCGTCGGATGGCGCGCAGGAGATCTGTGAATGGCGGGTTGTCACTGAGGTCGGCGCGCAGGACCAGATGCGTGAGGCAGAAGCCCACCATCGCCTCGATCTCGGGTCGCACGCGCTGGTCGACGGGGGTGCCGAACACGACATCGTCCTGACCGGAATACCGTTGCAGCAGAACAGCTAGGGCAGCCGCCAGCGTCTGGAAGAGTGTGCAGCCCGTGTCGCGGCTGACTGCACGCAATCCGTCCGCGACCGAGCTCGGGATGCGCATGGGTTCCATCGCACCGCGG
The DNA here is from genome assembly GCA_963717185.1 of Candidatus Dormiibacterota bacterium. Classification (GTDB taxonomy): domain Bacteria; phylum Chloroflexota; class Dormibacteria; order Aeolococcales; family Aeolococcaceae; genus Aeolococcus. The sequence continues at coordinate 146,913 of CAVQVY010000024.1, forward strand.
AAGGCCCGCCGGGCGGGCCGTGGTCGGTCGAGCGGCAGCTGCAGCGGGGGTGCGCCATCAAGACGCCCGCGCCAGTATTCGAGGCGGCTCGCGAGTTCGTCACCCGCTGACGCACGCCGCGACCAGGCCGCGTAGTCCTCGTACTGGATCGCCGGCTCGGGCAACGACGGCCGCCTGCCCGCGACGGCGTCGTCGTAGAGGGCGACGAGCTCAGGCAGGACCACGCGGTACACGCTGAAGCCGTCGAAGATGATGTGGTGGAGTGCGAGGTAGAGCCGGTGATGGTCGGCAGCGATTCTCACCAAGAAGGGTCTGAGCAGTGGCCCATTCGCCATGTCGAAGGGGGGGCGTCCCTGCTCGGCAGCAAGCCGTCCCGCCTCCAATTCTGCTTCGTCGCGCCCCATCCAGCTGAGGTCGAGCACGGGGAGCTCGATGGGGGTGGGCGGATGAACGATCTGTCTGGGCTCACCGTCGATGACGCGGTACGACGATCGCCAGATGTGATGGCGGCGGATCAGCTCGGTGAAGGCAACCTGCAAGGCACCCGCGTCGAAGGGTCCGTCCTTGTGGATGACGATCACCTCGTTGTACACCGGGTTCTCGGGTGCCAGGCGGCTGGAGTGCCAGAGGTGTTCCTGAACCACAGCCAACGGCGCCGGACCCGCCTGCGTGCGCGCCACCAACTGGGTCTGGGTGTCGCGCTCCGCGCCGCGGGAGCGGATGCGTTGTTGCAGGAGCGCGCGCTTGGCCTCGGAGAGCCCCCCGTTACTGTCGATCATGTCTTGAACTCGACGGGCAGCGCGACGAGGCCGCGCAGGCCGAGGTTGGGGCGCCACTCGACCTTCGGCGATGCCAGCACCAGCTCCGGCAGACGTCGCAACAGGCTGGTCAGAACGATCTGGCCCTCCAGTCGCGCGAGCGGAGCGCCGAAACAGAAGTGGCTCGCCCATGCGAACGCGAGGTGGCGATTGTCGCCGCGCGCGAGATCGAGCCGATCGGGATCGGGGAAACGCTCAGGGTCGCGGTTGGCCGCGCCCATCACCGCGATGACCGCGTCGCGCTCGCGGATGGTCTTGCCACCGAGTTCGACGTCGGCGCGCGCGATGCGTGCGGTGTGCTGGCTCGGGCTCTCATATCGGAGCAGTTCCTCGACCGCCGAGGCCATCAACGAGTTGTCCTCACGCAGCCGACCCAGCTCACCCGGGTTGCGCAGCAGCGTCAGCAGGCCATTGCCGATGAGGTTGGTGGTGGTCTCCTGGCCCCCGACCATGGTGACGATTATGTTGGCCACCACCTCCTCCTCGGTGAAGCGGTCGCCGTTCACCTCGGCGGTGGCGAGCGCGTTGATCAGGCCCTCAGTGGGCGCGGTGGCCTGCCGGCGCACCAGGTCACGGAAGTACGCCGTCATGGCCTCCACGCTGGCCAGAACGCGAGCTGCGCGGCCGGGATTGTGCTGGAAGTTGCCCAGCATCTCGGCGAAATCCTGCGACCAGTCCTTGAGCATGCGATGGTCGCCGCTGGGCATCCCGAACATCTCCGCGGTGACGATCGCCGGCAGGGGGTTGGCGATGGCATCCATCACCTCCATCCGCCCCTCGGCGACGACCGAATCGATGAGCGAGTTGGTGATCTCCTGGATGCGGCTTCGCAGGTGCTCGACGCGCCGTGGTGTGAACGCCGCGGCGGCTAGGCCGCGCACGCGCGTGTGCTCCGGCGGATCGAGGAACAGCATCTGCCGCACCATCACCGCGGCGATGGGGCCGAGCCGCTCCATGCCGAGCGCCGCGAGCCGCTCGGGGGAGGGGGTTCGGTCCGCCGACATCTGCTGGAACACCTGCACGACGTCCGCGTAGCGAGTCACCACCCAGGCGTGGAGGTATGGGTCCCAATGCACCGGGTCTTCCATCCGCAGCCGCCGGTAGAGCGGGTACGGGTTGGCCAGGACCTCGGGGTCGAGGAGGTGGAAGAGGCTGAGCGGCGGGCTACCGCTGGAGGTCGCCATCAGGCCGCCCGGCTACTGTCCCGTTCCCGCCAGCGCTCCGGTCTCGTGCTCCGCGAGCAGACGCTCGGCCTCCTCATCGCTCATCCCGTCGAGCTCGGCAACCATCAGGCGCTCGACCCCGGCGGCCATGCCCGCCACCGTGGGGTTCTCGAAGAGATCGCGCAGCGGCAGCTCGACGCCGAAGCGATCGTTGATGCGCGTGATCACCTGTGCGCCGAGCAAGGAGTGGCCGCCGAGGAGGAAGAAGTCCTCGTCGACGCCGACCGCACCGAGCCCGAGCAGCTCGGCGACGATGCCGGCGAGCACCTCCTCGAGCTCGTTGCGGGGCGCGGTCCCGACCGAGGTGCGAGGCATGGCAGACAGCGACTCACGCAGCGCCTTGCGGTCGACCTTGCCGCTGGCTATCTGCGGGAACGCGCTGAATGACACAAAGTCGGACGGCACCATGTGCTCCGGCAGGATGGCAGCGAGGTGGGCGCGGAGTGCGTCCTCGTCCATGGCCGTCCCAGCGGCCGGCACGACGCACGCGACCAAGTGCCGCTGCTCAGGCGTGTCGCCGACGGCGACGACGGCGCTGGTGTGCACGCTGGGGTGGCGATCCAGGGTCGCCGAAATCTCGCCGGGCTCGATGCGGCGGCCGCGGATCATCACCTGCTCATCAAGACGGCCGAGGAAATCCAGCTCCCCGTCCGGGCGCAAGCGGACCTTGTCGCCAGTCCTGTACAGGCGGCCGCCAGTGTCGCCGAGGTGATCGGGGATGAAGCGCTGGTTGGTGAGCTCGGGCATGTTCAGGTAGCCGCGCGCCACGCTGACCCCGCCGATGAGCAGCTCGCCGGCCACGCCCGCTGCGACTGGCCGCAGCGCCTCGTCGACGATGTGCACCGACACCGCGTCGATGGCGCGGCCGAGGGAAGGCGAGACCTCCGCCCCGACGACCGCCGGGATGACGCCCGAGGTGGCGACGACGGTGGCCTCCGCCGGGCCGTAGTTGTTGACGACGGTGAACGGGATGTCCGGGGTGGGGTGGCGGTGCAGCGCGTCGCCGCCGGTGAGCAGGATCCGGAGGGCGCTGTCGCTCGGCCAGGTGACCGCGAGGATCTCCTCGGCCAGCGCGGTGGGAACAAAGCACACGGTGATCCGCTCCGTCGCCAGCCAGTCGCGCAGCGCGGCGGGGTCGATGCGGAGCGCGTCCGCAGGCACATGCACGGACGCACCCGCCGTCAGGTACGGCCATACCTCCCACACCGTGGCGTCGAAGCCCGGGCTGGCGAACTGCATGCCGCGGTCATCCGCGGAGATCGAGAACGCGCGGCGATGCCAATCGACCAGGTTGAGCAGCGAGGCGTGCTCGACGGCAACACCCTTCGGACGCCCTGTGGAGCCGGACGTGTAGACGACGTACGCCAGGTCACTGCCGGCCACGGCGGTCTCGGGGAAGGGTTCCGGATTGGTCACCGGGCCCGCCGCATCAAGAACAACGACGCCCGACCGGCCACCCAGTCGGGCGGCGCCGGCAGCATCCGTGACAACCGCCGTAGCGCCGGAGTCGGTGAGCATGAAGTCGATCCGCTCGTCGGGATACGAGGGATCGATGGCAACGAAGGCGCCGCCCGACATGAGGATCCCAAGCCCCCCGACGATCAGAGCCGCTGAGCGCGGCATGCACAGGCCGACGGTGGTCTCCGTAGCACTCCGAGCGACCGGAGGCGGGCGGCCACGTCATTGGCACGCGTGACCAAATCCGCGTACGTGAGGGTGGCGTCCGGAGCGCGAACGGCGAGGGCCCCGGGCTGGGCCGCCGCCCATGCCGCCACCTGATGGTGGACTGCGCACACCCGGGAGTCACCCGCCTGGGACGACCCTACCGAGGCTGAATCGTCCAAACCAGCCAAAACCATCACAACCCCCATCTCGCTCAAACCCGCCGATCGCCCCATTATGGCGGAACTGATGCGATTCGCCAAGAGCCCTTTGCTTTCTTTTACCGCGCAGACGACATAAAGGCTACCTCCATCACCCCTGTGCAGGCACCGTGCGTGTGGGAGGCGCGCGGGTCGGCTAAGCGCCGTTGACGCTGTAGGCAAAGAGATCCCCGCTGGTGGCGGCCTCGTACAGCACTCCCCGCGAGACCGACGGTGCTCCGTAGAAGACACCGTGCGGAGCGGTCAGCTTGCGCAGCAACGCGCCATCGCTGGCGCGCATCGCCATCACGGCATTGCCCTGGCCGAAGAAGACGAGCCCGGGGGAGGCGGTGACCGCGCCGAGCACGGTGCCCGGCATGGGATCGGTCCACACCGGAGCCGAGAGGTTGTTGGGGTTCCAGGCGTACACGACGCCCCTCAGCGCGGTGTTGTTCGCAAACGGCTGACCGCCGCCGATGTACAGCTGGGTCCCGTCCCAGGCGGCCGGCGAGATGCTGCCCAGGCCTTCGTCGGGGCCACCCGGTTGGGCGATGTAGAGCTCCGCCACCGGGCCCGCCGCAACGTTGGCGCGGTTGAACACGTAGAAGAGCCCGGTCTTCGCAGCGATGCCGACCAGCGAGCGCCGCGCGCCATTGGGCGTAACGGTTCCGGTGAACAGCGTCGGTGTGGAGCCGAAGTCGTTGTCAGGGAACGACTGGCTGGCCGGGATCTGCCACGAGCCGACCAGGGTCAGGTCCCACGCGCGCAGCTTGATGAACGACTCGTTGTGGGCGCCCGGCGTGTTGCACGCCTCTCCATTCCCGGTGGCGACGTACACACTGCCGTCGGACGGGTCGATGGTGGGCGAGCCCCAGACGCTGCCGCCGAGGCAGCCGCTCGGGACGGTGTCGAACTCATGCTGCAGCCAGCCATTCCGAGCGTCGAACTGCAGCACCTTGCCCTGCACCAGGGGGCAGTCCCCGTACGACGCCACCCCGATGTACACCGACGGCACCGTGGCACCGGCCGGTGTGTAGACCACAGGTGAGCTCCACATGAACGTGGCGGGAGACGCACCCACTGGGACGGACCACCGGACCCGGCCCGTGGTCGCGTCCAGGGCATCCACCCGGGCCGAGCCACCACCGGCCGCATCGTTCCCGCCCGCCCCAAGGAACAGCACGCTGGATCGAGCGGCGTCACCACCCATCGTCAGAGTGCCGAACGCCGGAGTGCTCGCCACCCCCGCGGAACCACCGCACCTGGTGTCCTCGGGGTGGGTGGTGCCGAGCGCGGTCTTCCAGATCACCGACCCCGACGAGCTGATCGCATACTCGTTCCCGTCCCAGGATCCCGAGTAGGCAACGCCGCCCACGACCACCGGTTGGGTGGAGATGATCTGGCCGCCCAGGTTGACCGGCCAGCCGGGGCGCGTCAGCAGGTTTGGGGCGTTGGCGGAAGTTATCGCGTTGTCGCTCGTGTACCCGGAACGCGTGTTGTCGTGCAGGTACTGCGACCAAGCCTCGGCCACGCTCGCCGTTGCCGACCACCCCGGCGCGGGGGGGTTCATTGCGGGGTGTGCGAATGCCAGGACGCCGGCCAGGACGGCAGCCAGGCGCCAACGCCCCACGACCGGACGTCGGGGTCTCCGAAGCGGGTGCGAGCCGGGGCTCACCGCGACCACACGCCACCTTGCTGACTGCCCACAGAGATCCGGGACGCTACGCGCCGTTGACGCTGTAGGCGAAGAGGTTGCCTGCGGTGTCCCCCTCGTACACCACACCCCGCGACACCGACGGGGCCCCGTAGAAGGCGCTGGTCCCAGCGGTCAGCCAGCGGAGACCGCCGCCATCACTGGCGCGGACCACGGAGAGCGTGGGGCCCTGGCCGAAGAAGACGAGCCCGGGGGAGGCGGTGACCGCGCCGAGCACGGTGCCCGGCATGGGATCGGTCCACACCGGAGCCGAGAGGTTGTTGGGGTTCCAGGCGTACACGACGCCCCTCAGCGCGGTGTTGTTCGCAAACGGCTGACCGCCGCCGATGTACAGCTGGGTCCCGTCCCAGGCGGCCGGCGAGATGCTGCCCAGGCCTTCGTCGGGGCCACCCGGTTGGGCGATGTAGAGCTCCGCCACCGGGCCCGCCGCAACGTTGGCGCGGTTGAACACGTAGAAGAGCCCGGTCTTCGCAGCGATGCCGACCAGCGAGCGCCGCGCGCCATTGGGCGTAACGGTTCCGGTGAACAGCGTCGGTGTGGAGCCGAAGTCGTTGTCAGGGAACGACTGGCTGGCCGGGATCTGCCACGAGCCGACCAGGGTCAGGTCCCACGCGCGCAGCTTGATGAACAACTCGTTGTGGGCGCCCGGCGTGTTGCACGCCTCTCCATTCCCGGTGGCGACGTACACACTGCCGTCGGACGGGTCGATGGTGGGCGAGCCCCAGACGCTGCCGCCGAGGCAGCCGCTCGGGACGGTGTCGAACTCATGCTGCAGCCAGCCATTCCGAGCGTCGAACTGCAGCACCTTGCCCTGCACCAGGGGGCAGTCCCCGTACGACGCCACCCCGATGTACACCGACGGCACCGTGGCACCGGCCGGTGTGTAGACCACAGGTGAGCTCCACATGAACGTGGCGGGAGACGCACCCACTGGGACGGACCACCGGACCCGGCCCGTGGTCGCGTCCAGGGCATCCACCCGGGCCGAGCCGCCACCGGCCGCATCGTTCCCGCCCGCCCCAAGGAACAGCACGTTGGAGGCCTGACTGTCGCCGCTGATGGTCACCTTCGCGACCGCGGGAGTACTGGCTACCCCGACCGGGTACGGACAGTCGGAATTGTTCGGGTTGGTGATGCCGACGGCTGTCTTCCAGATCACCGACCCTGAAGAGTTGATCGCGTACTCGTTGCCGTCCCACGATCCAGAGTAGATGACGCCGTTGACCACCACCGGCTGCGTCGAAATGGTCTGGCCGCCCAGGTTGACCGGCCAGTGGGAGCTTGCGGGAAGGAGTCCCGGCATTTGCCGTCGTGATTACGCGCTGTCAGGTGTGTAGCCCGTGCGCGTGGTGTCATGGACGTAGGTGGACCAGTCCGACACTACCGGCGCGGCCGCACCGCTTGTCGGACCCATGGCGAGGGCGGTCAGCGCCACCACCAGAGCGGCGACTGCACGGCCGCGGAGCCGGCGGGTGACATCCAGGCGTCGGCGGGATCGAAGACGTCGTGCTCTCTCGTCTCACCGAACTCCCCCTCTGGCCCATCTTGATCTTGAATCTCCGGTGGTCCGCGATCATAACAAGTAGCGCCGAACAGTTCAAACACGCCGTACCCGCCTTTCGTCCTTCTCGGCGGCGGCCCTCCGTAACGCTGATACCGTGGGCCGGCCCATGGTCGACGAACGCTCCCGGCTCGACCCGAACGACGTGACCGTGGTCGCAGCCATGGAGAACGAGGCCCGCCCGCTGCGGCGCCTGGTTCCCCAGCTGCGGCTGCTGCGAGCGGGCATCGGGCTGGCCGGGATGGATGAGCCGCCCGCCACCCCGGTGGCTTTCAGCGTCGGTCTTGCGGGGGGCTTCGACCCGCAGCTCGCGCCGGGCACGGTGGTGATCCCCGCCGAGGTTGCCCGTGAGGACGGCGTGATGCTGTCGTGCGACGTCGCGTGGAGCGCAGCGCTGGAACGCGCATCGATCCGGCTCGGCTTCCCGACGGTGACGCTGCCGCTGCTGTCGGCGGCGGCGCTGGTCACGCATGCTGGGCGCACCACCTGGTTCCAGAAGGGATTTGCCGCCGTCGACATGGAGACGGCATTGCTCGCCGGCATGGTTCCGCGGGTGGCGGCCGTGCGCGTCATCCTCGACACCCCGCTCCACGAGATCTCACCTGCATGGGTGAACCCGCGGCGCGCGGTTGCAGACCCGCGCAACTGGCGCGAGGCGGCGTGGCTGGCCCGCTGGGTGCCTCGATACACCAAGCGCGCGGCGCTGGTCGTCGCCGGGGCGGTCGAGGAGATTCGCCGCCAGACACAGAACGACCGCTGAACACCCCTCGTGTCCAGCGGCCGGCCCTGTTGCAGTACCGGGTGCCGGTCAGTAGTAGTGGCGGCGACCACCGACAGCGCGACCCGCAGCGCCCATGAGCTCGAGGATCGCCCCGATGACGACCAGGATGATCCCGATCGTCCACAGGATCGGGATCGCCGCGATGAACCCGATGACCAGCAGGATGATGCCCAGAATGATCACGCGAACCCTCCTCAGTTCGATTCGATGGTCCTCTCGGCCTGGGAGACCGAAGTTGTGACACCGACAGTATCACTAAGTACCCCAGAAGAACAGGGCACGCCGCCCCCGGCGCTCAGCGTGGAAGGGCGCGGCGCAGCCCGATCACCGCAGCCGCCGTCGCCGCAGCGGCCACCAGCACGATGCCCAGCCATTTCTCGTACAGGGAGGCGTCGCGGTACACCGGCGGTGCGGGAAACGCCTGCAGGTGGTGCACGAACAGTCCGCGGTCGGTGGCCGCGTACACCGCCTGCGTCGATGGATCAGTGGCCAGCGCCAGCACGTTCTCGGGGAGCCCGGGGTCGGCGCGGATCCAGTCGTCGCCGCCGTTCTCGCTGACCAGGACGCCGTAGCCGTCGGTGCCCAGGTACACCGCCGCGGTGAGCGGCTGCGCGAAGGCGGCGAGCGAGGTCACCGAGGGGCGCGCCGGAGAGGCCGCCGGCCGGCAGAGGGATGAACGACGTCGCCCACTGCCCCGACACGCTGCGCCGCCACACGTGGTTGTCGGTGCCCACGGCGACCGCCACCCCGGGGGAGGTGGCCGGCGCGGCGATGAGGTGAGCGGAGTCACCGAGGAACGGTGCACCTGGATCCGCCGCCGGCGCGCGGCCCTGCCTTCCGACGAACACGGTTCCGCGCCGGATCTCCCACGTTGTCGGCGCCTGCTGCGCCGGCACCGCGAGGTGGCGGGCGGGGTCGAGCACCTGGAAGGAGCGGCCGGCGTCGGTGGAGAGAAAGGTCGCCGAGCCGGTGGAGACGACCACCTCCCCAGGGGCCGCGGTCACCGAGGTGACCCTCTGCCCGGCGAACGCCAGCGGCTCCCACCAGGCCTGGGCCGCCCCGGCTGTGACGGGAGCCGCGAGCGCGACCGCCGCAGGCAGCACGACCAGCAGGCGGGCCAACCGGCGCAGCTCAGTAGCCATAGAGCCCCGGGAGCACGCCGACGGTGACCGCGATGTCGGCCGCGCCGTGGATCAGGATCGCGGGCCACAGCGACCCCGTGCGCTGGGTGACCCAGCCGAGCACCCAGCCGAGCGCGATCGTGACCGGCACGAAGGCAGCCTCCGGGCCCTGGTACTGGACGGCGATGTGGGCGAGGCCGAAGAACGCAGCCTGGCCGAGGTTCGCCGCCCATGGTGGCGCGACCCGGTCGAGCGCGCCGAGCAGCAGGCCGCGGAACTGCAGCTCCTGCGCGAACGACTGGAAGAGCGACGCCGGGCCCTGCAGCGGCAGGTCGCGGGCCAGCGCAACCGGTGCGATCCCTTCGCGGCCGAGCAGGGTGGCCGGCAACGCCATCACCACCGCCAGGAAGATGGCGATGCCGGCGACCGTCGTCAACGCCGCCGCGCCATCGAACCGCCGCAGCCGCAGGCGCGGGCGTACGTTGAGCGGCGAGGCGCGCACGACCAGCACAGCGACGGCGGCGGTGAGCAGCGCTTCCGCGATCGACGCGATGAGCACCTGGGTGTTGAAGTCGAACCGGCTTCCCGAGACGTCCTCGATCCACTGCGGACCGCCGGCGAAGATGCTGAACGCCGCGGTCATCGCCGTCACAGCCAGGAGGACGGGACGGACCGGGGCGAAGCGCACCCACGCGATGGCAGCCACACCGAGAACCGCAGCCACGCCGCTGAGGCGGAGGACGTAGGGGTCGACACCGACCGGGTCGCTGAACAGCCGCGGCAGCAGCAGGGTGGCGCCCAGCGCCGCGGCCGCGATCGCCAGTGCGGCGGCTGATGGCCACCAATCGCGCTGTCGCCATGCCGTGCGGGACTGCATGGCCTGTGTATAGCGTGCCCGACGACAACGACGTGATCGGCAGCTTCAGCGACATCAAGCCGGGGCCCGGCCGCGGGCTGACCGCCGCGGGTGCGCTGACGCAGGCAGGCTCGCTACCCTGCGCTTCATGGCGGCAGCGGGCGAGGTCGAGATCGAGGCCAACGGCCTGCGGTTCGAGTCGCTCGTGGCCGGCCCGGAGAGCGGCGAGACGGTGATCCTGCTCCACGGCTACCCGCAGAGCGCAGGCTCGTGGCGCGAGACCCAGGAGTGGCTCGCGGGGCGCGGCTACAGGTCGATCGCCCCCAACCTGCGCGGGTACTCGCCGGGCGCCAACCCCCGCGACGCCAGCGAGTACAGCATGGCCGACCTCGTCGCTGACGTCATCGGCATCGCCGACGCGCGTGGGGCTGACCGGTTCCACCTGGTCGGGCATGACTGGGGCGGTGCGCTGGCGTGGTCGGTGGCGGCGGCGCATCCACAGCGGCTGCTGAGCCTGACGTCGATCTCCACCCCGCACAGCGCGGCGATGCTCGAGGCGCTGCGAGGCTCCACGCAGTCGTTGCGCAGCGTGTACATGGGCTTCTTCAGGATCCCTCGGCTGCCCGAGGCGATCATGCAGGCCGGCAACTACGCCCAGCTCGGTCTCAGCCTGCGCGCATTCGGCCTGCCGCGCGCAGCGTGGCAGCGGGATCGCAAGCAGCTGCAGCGGGTGGGGATGCGCGGCCCGTTCGAACTGGTATCGCGGCGCCACCAGGGGACTGCGCCCGCGCCGCGTGTCGGTGCCAACTCTGTACATCTGGGGACGGCGCGACCCGTTCCTGGGCCGCAAGGCGGCGGAGCTCACCGCCAAGTACGTCACCGGCCCGTACCGGTTCGAGGAGCTGAGGCGGGACACTGGGTTCCCGACAGGAACGCCCACGACCTGCAGCGCATCCTCGGCGAGCACCTCGAGGACTTCGGTGTCCCAGTGCAAAACGAGGTCGCCGGCGCCGCGTCTGCGGCCAAGCGCCGGCCGGCGGCGAAACGAAATGCTCCGCGCGCAGCGAAGGCGACGCGGGCGCCGGACAAGCGCGCTCGCCGGCCGCCGACCGCGCCGTCCTGAGCCCGGGACGGCGTCGAGTGCGCCCCTGTTAGGCTTGCCGCCGCGATGAGCGTCACCATCCTGGTGGGCGGACAGTGGGGCGACGAGGGCAAGGGCAAGGTCATCGACCTGCTTGCCGATCGCGTCGACATGGTGGTGCGCTCGCAGGGTGGCAACAACGCCGGCCACACCGTGGTGACCGGCGGCAAGGAGTACAAGTTCCACCTCATTCCCAGCGGGATCCTCAACCCGTCGACGACGTGCGTCATCGGGCACGGGGTGGTGGTGGATCCCAAGGTCTTCCTCGAGGAGGTCGACAAGCTGCACGCCGACGGGGTGAGCACCGACAACCTGGTGATCAGCGAGCGCGCCCACATGGTGATGCCGTACCACCCGGAGCTCGATCGCCTCGGTGAGCTGCAGCGGGGTGACGACCGGCTGGGCACCACCGCCCGCGGAGTCGGCCCGGCGTACGAGGACAAGGTGCGCCGCATCGGGTTTCGCATCGGTGACCTGCAGAAGCCGGCGTTCCTCGAGAAGAAGCTGCACTTCGTGCTGCGGCTCAAGAACGAGGTGCTGACCAAGCTGTACGACGCTCCGCCATTCGACGAGCGCGCCATCCTCGACGAGTACCTCGGCTACGCGGAGAGGCTCGACCACATGATCCGCGACATCCACCCGCTGATCCGCGATGCCGTCGCCAGCGGCGACCGCATCCTGCTCGAGGGTGCGCAGGGTGTGATGCTCGACATCGACCTGGGGACGTACCCGTACGTCACCTCATCGGCGCCCACCGCGGCCGGCGCCTGCACCGGCAGCGGCATCCCGCCGTCGAGGATCGACAAGACCATCGGGGTGTTCAAGGCGTACACGACGCGCGTCGGCTATGGGCCGTTCCCGACCGAGCTGACCGACGCCCTGGGCGAACGCATCCGCGAGGTGGGCGCGGAGTTCGGCACCACCACGGGGCGCGCACGTCGCGTCGGCTGGTTCGATGCCGCGGTGGCGCGCTACGCGGTCGACACCAACGGCATCAACTCCATCGTGCTGACCAAGGTCGACGTGCTCGACGAGGTGGCCGACGTTGCGCATCTGCACCGGGTACCAGTGGCGCGGCGAGTTCTGGGACCACCCCATGGCGAACATCTCCCACCTCAAGCACTGCGAGCCGGTGTACGAGGAGATGCCGGGGTGGATGTCGCCGACGCGTGACTGCCGCAGCTACGACGAGCTGCCGGCAGGCGTGTCGCGCAGTACATCGATCGTCTCGCCGAGCTGTGCGGCGCCGAGCGTCGACGTCGTGTCCATCGGTCCCGACCGCGAGCACACCCTGGTGCGCCGCCAGCTCGTGTAGCCCGCCCTCACTGGTCGCAGCCGTCGCCATCGCTCGGCTGCCCGAAGTTGTCGCCATCACTGTCGCCGCCGCCGTTCTGTGGGATGACGCACGGGGTGGCGCGCGGGGTGGGCGGCTTCGTCGGAGCCGCGGTCGGGCGGGGGGTCGCCGGCCGAGACGTTGCTGCCGGGCGCGTGTGTCGACGGCGCTGTCGCGACCGGCGCGGACGGCGGCATGGCTGTCGCGCTGGGGGCTGTGGTCGCCGATGCGGCTGACGGGGATGGAGCCGCCGACACAGGGACCGCGCCTGCGGGCGAGGGGTTCGTCGCCGTGCCGGCATTGCCGCACGCGGTCAGCACGACAAACACCCCGGCAACGGCCACCGGAGCCAGTCTGGAAATGCGCATGTCGATTGTCCCTCGCACGTGTTGCATTGACGAATGCGGCGAGTGTCGTGCCGACCAGGTGCGCAGCCACAATGTCCATCAGTCTTAAGTCCGACGGTCTTGACAGCGAAGTGCGCGTCAGTCCGACGGGGTGGCGAACCTCGCGACCGTGAAGCCGATGCTCAACGGGACGTTGATGGCGAACATCACCAGCATGAGGCTGAGCAGGAGCAGTGGCGTCCCGCTGACGTGGTTGTGGATGAACGAGAACTCGATCATCGCGGCGATGACCACGTACGCGAGCAGAGCCCATTTGGCCACGCGCAGGAACACCGGCCACGCGAACCCCCGGTGCTGGGTCAGGAGGAGAAGGCTGACCAGCCAGAGCACTGCGCTGCCGGTCGAGCAGTGCCGCGGGAATCGCCAGCGACGGGCCGCTGCGGAACATCCCGACCATGTAGATGCCGCCGACGATGACCAGCGCGAGCGAACCCATGGCCAGCTGGGTGACCGGGGGGAATGGCCGCTCAGTCGTGTCCGGGACCGTGGCCACCGGTGTGCGCTGTCATTGCGTGGTGATCCTGGTCATGATCAGCAGGGTCGCCACCTGCATGGCTCCCGTGATCCCCGCGGAGTAGATGAACCGCTTCATCAGCCTGCCGATCACCTCGCCGTTCGGCCTCGGCTTGTTCATCTCCATCAGCACCGCGATGTTGGCCGGCTCGAGCACCCCGAGCGCGATGGTGGCCATGACCCCGACGACGGCGAAGGACGCCGCCGGCCACCCGTGGTTGATGCTGGAAGGATCGAGGTTGCCGAGAGAAGGCGACCTGGAACCCCGCCGCCAGGGTCATCACCACCAGCGTCGGCATGATCAGCACCATCATCGGCATGAACCTGGACGAGAACTCGGCTCGGGCCGGGATCGACAGGCGTCCGAGGATGGGGCCGACGACGAACCCCACGAAGAGGTCGATCCCGGTCCACAGGCCACCGCCGGCCACGTGGTAGAACATCAGCGCCCACTGCCAGTTGGCCGCGATGGCCACGACCAGGAAGCCGAGGATGACGGCCACCACCGGCAGTCCCTTGAGGGGGACGATCTCGATGTGACGTCGGGACGGGGCTGAGGCTTGAGCCGGGGGTAGACCCTCGGCGGTCATCACTGCCATTGCGGAACTCCTGGTGCCCTGGAAGGCCGGGCGTATCGTCCCATGGCCCGGGGTCGATTGCCTACACTCCGCGCCGCCGCGGCGAGCCGCCCAGTGTGAAGCGATTGCTGCGGACCGCAAGGAAGGGGGCCCGATGTTCGTCAACAGGAACATGTCACGTCGACGCCTGGGCGTTGCTGCCGTCATGGGCCTGGCGGTGCTCGGCTCCGCCGCCCTCGGCCAGCAGGTCGCCACCCAGCCGGTGGCCACCACCGCTCACACCGCGTTGAGCTCGTGCCCGGCTGGTTCGGCCCCGGTGATCACGGGCAGGATCTCCAACTGCGAGCCGCTCAACAAGCCGGAGACGTTCGCCGACCTCGCGACCATGGCCAACAGCTACCGCGCCAGGTCGACCGCGCCGTTCAACAGCGTGGCGCCCGGGGCGTACGAGGCGGCCCTGCTGCAGAAGGCTGCACTGGCCTCGCCCGGGTCGCTCCCCGGCAGCGGCGGAGCGTGGACACCCTTCGGGGTGGCGCCGGAGTGCGCCCACCAGTCCACGGTGACCGGCGCGACCGCCTGCCCGGCGCCGAGCGCCGACAACGGCCAGTACGCCAACGTGGGCGGGCTGGGCTTCGTCACCCTCTCGGGGCGCATCACCAGCTTCGCGTACGACCCATCGACCGCGGGACGATTCTTCGCATCCCCCGTCGCGGGCGGCGTGTGGGAGAGCCTCGACGGCGGCGCCACCTGGCACTCGATCGGTGACGGGCTGCCAACGCAGGTGGTGGGCGCGATCGCGTACGACGTGCCACTGCACCGGCTCCTCGTCGGCTCGGGCGACAACTCCTTCGGCGGCGACGGCATCAGCGGCCACGGGTTCTTCACCAGCGACAACGACGGTGGCACCTGGAGCACGTCGACCGGGTTCCCGGACCTGGCGCTGAGCTTCAAGGTGGTCGTGTCGCCCGCGGACGCCAGCGGCGACACCGTCTACGTCGCCAGCAGCAAGGGGCTGTTCAAGTCGAGCAACGGCGGCGCCGGCTTCTTCAACGAGATGCTGCCCACCAGCCCCGCCGGCTATTCGCCGAACTGCCAGGGCGACACCACCACGCCGCTCTGCTTCTTCGCCAACATCGTCACTGACGTCGTCGTCAAGGGCACGACGTCGGCGCACGCGCCGGCGGGGTCGGTCATGGCCGTGGTGGGCTGGCGTGCCGGGGAGGCGCAGGACCACAACGCGGACGGCAGCGTCAACATGAGCTGCACGCGGAGCAGCGCTCCCACCGCCTGCCTGCAGGCGCCGCAGAACGGGATCTATCTCTCCACCGGGACCACGAACGCCGGCGCGCCGGGCAGCTTCGTGTTCCAGGACGAGGGACAGTCGCTCTCAGGGCCAGCCACTCCGCACGGCTTCGCGCTCGACCCGATCGTCGGTCGCACCGCGCTCGGCATCGCCCACGGCACCGGCCAGGACAACGACGCCGTGTACGCGCTCGTCGAGGACGCTCAGAAGTTCGCGGGCTGCGCAGACGTGCTCGACACCGGGCTGAACCCCGCCTGCAATGGCACCGCCACCGGCGAGACGCTGGCCACCTATCTCGACGGCATGTACGCGACGTATGACTTCGGCGCGACGTGGACCAAGATCATGGATTACACGCAGACCAAGTACCAGGGCACCAACAGCAGCCTGCTCGGCCAGCCCGGGTACAGCCCCGGGATCCAGAGCTGGTACAACCTGTGGGTCGAGCCCGACCCGTCGACCAAGGACGCCAACGGCGATCCTCAGCGTGTCGCCTTCGGCCTCGAGGAGATCTGGGAGAACAACCAGGTCTACACGACGTCGCTGGCGCCCAACCCGGTGCTGCACGAGATGTACACGCTGCAGCCGGCGCCGCCGGTGGCGGGCGCCGATCCATGGGTGGTCATCGGCCGCTACTGGAACGCCTGCGCGGCGCTGAGCACGCCCTTCAACTGCAACGACAGCGCGCTGAAGAACAGCCCGATCCCCGGGACCACGACCCATCCCGACCAGCACGCCGCGCTGTTCGTCCCGGACGGCAGCGGCGGGGTGACGCTGTTCGCGGGCAGTGACGGCGGCGTGTACTCGCAGCACATCGCCGCGGGAGGCGACTTCACCAACGACAACTGGGGCGACGGCAACAACGTCGGCCTCTACTCCCTGCAGCCGTACGACGCTGAGATCGCCAACGACGGCACCGTGGTCGCCGGCCTGCAGGACAACGGCGAGGAGAAGATCGTCAGTGGCCGTGCTGCGGAGATCTTCGGCGGTGACGCGTTCTTCAGCACCATCGACCCCGCCAACAGCAACAACATCATCGAGGAGTACACCTACGGCGCGACCAGCCTCAGCAACGACGGCGGGGCGAGCTGGTTCAACGTCGCCAGCGGCAACTGCTCGTCCAGCAACGCGCTGTTCGCGACACCCATCGAGCAGGACCCGACCACGTCCGGGCACATCGTGATCGGCTGCACCCAGATCCAGGAGGCGACCAACGCGTACGCCAACCCATGCATCGCGCCCCCGGGAGCTCCCTCGGCCACGTGTGTCACCAACAATGGCATCGGCGCCACCGTGTTCGACCTCAGCACCGCGCCCGGGTACACCAACACCAGCCCGATCCCATCCGCGGTGGGTGTGCGGGGCGCCAACATCTACGTGGGCTTCTGCGGCTACTGCGACGTGGTCACCGGTGGCCTGCCGTTCCGCAGCGGCCTCGCCACCAACGTCGGAGGCGCACAGGCCCCGCAGATCGGCACCGGCAACGGCTGGCACTTCGCGGCCGACAACTGCAGCAACTGCGGCACGCCCGACAACAAGCTGCCCCAGCGCTACATCACCTCGACGCAGATCGATCCCAACGATCCCAACACCGTGTACGTGACCATGGGCGGCTACGGGCGCCGCTGGATCCCGCCCGGAGCGCTCGGCGACGACATCTCACACATCGGCACCGGCCACGTGTTCGTGTCGCATGACCACGGCGACAACTTCACGGACATCACCGGCAACCTGCCCGACGCGCCTGCCAACTGGACGCTGATCCACAACGGCCAGCTGGTGGTGGCGACCGACATCGGCGTCTACGAGTCCATCGACACCAACGGCACCAACTGGGGCGCCGTCGGCACCGGGCTGCCGAACACGCCGGTGTTCACACTGCGCATCAACCCCACCCACCCGGACCTGATGGTGGTGGCGACGTACGGGCGCGGGGTCTACCAGTACACCTTCGACACGCTCGCCTCGGCTGTGCCCGAGGTGTGGCTGGTGCCGCTGCTCCCGCTGGTCGCGGCCCCGGTGCGTCGGTCCTGGTGCTGTGGCGGCGACGCCGTCGACCCCTGCTGCTGGGCGGCGGCGTCGGTCTAGCTCCTCCGGCGATCGGGCCCTGGATGACGGTCGCGGGCCGGTCACGGCAGCGGCTGCGGGCAGGTGCCGCTGCTATCCTGACCGCGACGCGACGGTCCGGAGGCCGTCTTCCGCATCGGCGGGGCGCCGCTCACCACTCGACTTCCAGCGCCCGCCTCCAGCCCACTGCGATGCACATGAGAACGCGCCGCCTCCCGGCGGCCCTGCTCCTCGGCGCCGCGATCGCGTCGCTCGTCCTGGCCTGCGCGACGTCGGTCGACGGCCGCGCCGCGTGGGCGAGGGGTCGGCGCTCCCGGGGCTCAGCAGCGGGCGGATCTGGTCGCTGGCGAGCTCCCCGAGGACTGCCGGGCTGGTCGTGGCCGGCACGGACCACGGGGTGTACGTCAGCAACGACTTCGGGGGCCACTGGGCCGCCGGTGGGCTGGCGGCGATGCGCGTGTGGACCGTGGGGTTCGACGTTCGCGACCCCTCGCGGCTCTTCGCCGGCACCGATGGCAGCGGGGTCTTCCTGAGCACCGACTTAGGGAGCACCTGGACGGCCTCGTCGTCCGGGCTGACCGATCGCACCGTGCGCACGCTCGCCTTCGGCTCCGACGGTGTCGCCGCGGGCACCGACCACGGGGTGTCGCTGAGCCCCGACGGCACCGCCTGGCATGACGGCGGCCTCGACCAGTACTCGATCTCGTCGCTGGCGATCGCGGCCAACTCGCCCTCGCTCGTGCTCGTGGCCGCGACGGACCGGGGCGACCTCTCCAACGGCTACCTCTTCCGGTTCGGCGCCTCGGGGACGAGCTGGCAGGCGCTGCAGAGCGGCCTGCCGTCTGCCGCGGTGGTCACCTCCGTGGCCGCCGGGCCCCTCTCCAGCTCGGTGACCAAGCGGCCGCTGGTGGTGACCACGTCGAAGGGGACCTTCCGCAGCGGCGACAGCGGGGCGACGTGGACGGCGAGCACCGGCGTGCCCGAGAACCTCACCCTGACCACCGCGGTGATCAGCCCGCTCGACCCGTCGCTGGTGTACGCCGGGGCCGACCAGGGAGGTTCCAACGGCGGCGACCTGCTGCGCTCGACCGACGGCGGATCGTCGTTCAGCGTCGCCGACGCGGGCCTCCCGTCCGACAAGCGGGAGGTGGAGGCGCTGGCCGTGGAGCAGGTCACGCCGCCGGTTGTGGTGGCCGCACTCGACCCGAGCTCCGGGGGCGTGGTGTACGCGCAGACCGACACGACCGCGCCGGCGCCGCCGCCGCTGGTGGCGGAGGCGCCCGGCCAGCCGATCCCCTCCACGCTGGCGACGCCCGTGCCCACGGCTCGACCCTCCGCGACCGCCGGCGCGGTGGCGCCGACGCCGGCGTCCCCCTCGGGGGTCGGGCAGTTCCTCGGCTCGGCCTTCCACTGGCCGGTGCCACTGGTCTTCGAGGTCCTGCTGGTGCTGGCGATCGCCTACCTGGGCGTGCGCTGGCGGCAGCGCTACTACGTCGAGGGGCCGCCGTAGAGGTCGCTGGCTAGGATGACGGCGTGATCGCGCTCACCGGGCCGTCCGTTCCCCTGGCATTCCTCGCCGGGCTGGCATCGTTCCTCTCGCCCTGCGTCTTCCCTCTGGTCCCCGTCTACGCCGCGTACCTCGGCGGCCGCGCGTCGGCAGGTGTGCCGGTGGCGGTGGGCGGTACCACGGTCGGCTCCGCCGTCCTGCGCGCCCGGCTCGCGCCCATATTCTGGCGCAAATGTTGAGGTCTGAACACGGAACTCTTGGAGTGCATCGAGCGACACCAAATTGCTCATTCCGCCGAATGCACTGGTTGCAGGGAGCTGGCCGGTCCCACCCTGGCCAAAACTGGTAGCAGGTGTTCCCAAATTCGCACTCACGCCATCCACCATGAAGTAGTTTGCGTCGGGCCGCTGACCGTTTACGCTGAACTGTCCTTGCTCATAGAAAGCCGCCGTAGGAGTCAGAACAACACCGGGCGTCAGTTCGAGTAGCGAACTGAAGCTGCGACCGTTCAGCGGCAAGTTCTCCACGAAACGGTTGTCGACGAGAGTGCTCACGGTCGCCGATTCCGTGTTGAGCAGGGGCGCCCCGGATTCCACCCAGATCGTTTCTGACGCAGGGCCGACTTCCATCTCGAAGTCGAGGTTGAGAACATCCTGCACGTGCAGGATGACATCTGGCTTGATTAATGTCTTGAAGCCCGGTTTGACAAGCTCAATGCCATAGCGGCCAGGCGGAAGATTCGTCAGAAAGTATTCTCCGACCGCATTGGTCTTACTGGTATGGCGAATATTAGTGTCTGTGGCGATCGCGGCTACCTTGACGCCCACGATTCGAGCTTTGGAGGGATCGGATACGCGACCGGTGAGGGAGGCGTTCGTAGACTGTGCGCGAAGCACTCCGGCAAGCCAAAGAAGACACATCATGGCAAGGGACGCTGATCGCACTGGTTCATACCTCGATGTCAATGCTCACGGCAGCCTGAACCGCTTGTCAACCGCGGAGTCGAACAAACATCCTAGATCTTGTGAATTCCTCAGTTAAGAGTTCCTGCCCCGCCTCCCGCCATCGAAAAAAGGAACACCTAAATGCGATAAGATTGTGCGCACTGGTCGGTATGTTGGGGGGGCGAGTGCGGCATCTTATTGTGCTGATAGCAACGCTGTCTTCCATCGTGCTGGCGTGTTCTGGTTGCTGCTTCGCGCTGAACCCCTCGCTGGACGTCAGCCAATACGCGCATACGGCATGGAAGACGAGCGACGGCTTTACCAAGGGCGTGATCCTTGCGATTGCGCAGACGCCAGATGGTTATCTTTGGCTGGGTACGGAGTTCGGTTTGTATCGCTTCGATGGCGTACACGCAGTTCCCTGGCAGGCGCCCGCAGGTCAGAATCTTCCCTCACAATATATTTACAGCCTGCTGGTTGCACGAGATGGAACCCTGTGGATCGGCACGGACGGAGGTGTTGCGTCTTGGAAGGACGGGAAGCTGACGCATTATCCGGAGCTCGATGGACAGATGATTTACTCCCTCCTTGAAGATCATGAAGGCACGATATGGTCTAGTGTCGAGAAGATTTTTTCTGCTGCGACCATCTGCTCGATCGGGAATAGTAGTGTTCAGTGCAACGGAATGGGTGGCAGTCCAGGTTGGGGGAAGATCGTCAGCCTGTATGAGGACAGGAAGGGTAATCTCTGGGCAATTGGAAAAAACGGGGTTTGGAGATGGAGGCCAGGTCCGCCGAAATTCTATCCACTGCCGTTTGGCTCGGATTACCTCGACGGTATAGCAGAAGACGACGCCGGTAAGTTGCTTATCGGTATTGAGGGGGGAATTCGACGGTTCCTCGATGGAAAAATCGAGACGTTTCCGTTGCCCGGGGTGCAGCCTTTCTCTACTAGAAGACTGCTCCGCGACCATGATGGCGGCTTCTGGATCGCTGTCTACCATGCGGGCCTTGTGCATATCCATAACGGAAGAGCGGACGTGTTCAGACAAGCAGACGGTCTGTCGAACGATGAGGCTGTGGCACTCTTTGAAGATCGAGAAAGCAATCTCTGGGTTTCGACGAATGGCGGACTCGATCGCTTTCGAGAAACCGCGGTCGCCACCTTTTCGCTGAAGGAAGGCTTGTCGAACCCCTTGGCACGGTCGGTTCTAGCGGACAAGGATGGAAGTGTTTGGATGGCCACGCCTGGCGGCCTCGATCGGTGGCGTGAAGGACAAATCACTACCTACGACAAGCGCGATGGAAAGCTTAAAGGATTGGCGCCAGCTTCTATTTTTCAGGAAAGCAGCGGGCGAATATGGGTGTCCACTACTCGCGAGCTCGGATATTTGGAAGATAACCGATTTGTTTCCGTCAGCAGCACTCATGACGGGAGGATGTTAGACATCGCTCAGGATTCCGCTGGAGACCTATGGATGGCCGACCAGCAAGGGGGACTTCTTCATTTGAGCGGCGGCAAGCTCGTCGAACGGATTCCTTGGGTCGGCCTGGGCCATAAGGACTTTGCGCTGAGTTTGGCAGCGGATCATTTACGCGGCGGTATTTGGCTTGGATTCTTTGGGGGTGGCATCTCCTATTTCGCTGACGGCCATATTCAAAAGACGTATACAGCCGCAGACGGATTGGGCCACGGTAGCGTCACAAATCTACAAGTGGAGAAGGACGGCATTCTTTGGGCAGCAACGGATGGTGGCTTAAGCCGGATGAAAAATGGGCGTTTCGTCACGCTTGCTCGTGAGAACGGGCTACCCTGCAATCCGATTCACTGGATGATACAAGACGACGATCACTCGTTTTGGCTATATACCCCGTGCGGGCTGGTGCGGCTCTCGCGCTCCGAGATGGACACCTGGACTGCCGCGGCGGACAGGAATCAGGCTGCGAAGCAGACGGTCCACCCCACCGTTTTTGACAGCGCGGACGGGGTGCGGGTGCACGAACTTGCATACCACGCGTACTATCCACCCGTCACGAAATCCTTGGATGGGAAGATCTGGTTCATACCCTCGGATGGCGTAAGCGTGATTGATCCGCGTCATCTCCCGTTCAACAGGCTTCCGCCGCCGGTACACATCGAACAAATTACTGCGGACGCCAAGGGTTATAACCCATCGAGGGGCCTGCGCTTTCCGCCGTTGATTCACACTTTGACAATCGCCTACACGGCGCTAAGCCTTACAGCGCCGGAAAAGGTTCGCTTCCGTTACAGGTTAGATGGTCAAGATTCGGACTGGAGGGAGGTGGTCAACGAACGGCAGGTACAGTATACCAATCTTGCACCAGGCCACCATACCTTTCGCGTGATCGCATGCAATAACGACGGTGTATGGAACGATGCCGGAGCCTTTCTGGATTTTTCGATCGCGCCAGCCTACTACCAAACCACTTGGTTCCGTGTTTTCTGTGCGGCGTCATTTCTGCTGCTGTTGTGGGCGGCCTATCAGTTCCGAGTTCATCAACTGGAACGGCAGTTTGCAATCGGGCTGGAGGCGCGCGTGAGCGAGCGAACCCGCATCGCGCGAGACCTTCACGACACGTTGCTGCAAAGCTTCAATGCGTTGCTGCTTCGTCTTCAGACTGTATCCAATGTGCTTCCGGCGCAGCCGGATGAAGCCAAGCGACGAATCGACCGGGCAATCGGCCAAGCGTCGGATGCGATCACCGAGGGAAGAGATACGCTCGACGAGCTGCGCTCAAGCGGATCGACGGCAATCGACCTTGAACAGGCTATAAGCAATTTCGCAAGGGAGCTCTTGAGCGGCTCAGCCTCAGAACCAGTCCCCGAGGTTCATGTGCGGGTCGAGGGAACACCCACACCCCTGAACCCCATTGTTCGCGACGAAGTGTACCGGATTGTAACGGAAGCGCTACGCAATGCGATCAGACACGCGAAGGCCCGTCGAATCGAGGTTCAGATCCGATACGACGAGCACTACCTACGGCTCCGGATTGGCGATAATGGAACAGGCATCGATTCCGTCGTTCTCGACCATGATTACAAAGCCGGACATTGGGGCTTGCGGGGTATGCGGGAACGGGCCAAACTTGTGGGAGGTACGCTTGAGGTCTGGAGCCAAGTCGATATCGGCACAGAGATCGAATTGAGCATTCCAGCTGCAAGCGTTTACGCAACGCCACCCTCCGGGCGCCGGTCTGTCTTATCGCGATTCGGGCGTAGCTAAGGTTTATGGATATGGATCTCCGTCTAATCCGGGTTCTGGCGGTCGACGACCATCCTATTTTTCGCCAGGGGATCACCAGCCTTTTGGCTGATCATCCCGACATGCGATTGGTTGCGGAAGCCTCCAACGGCCTGGAGGCCGTTCGCCTATTCCGCACTCATAAGCCTGATATAACGCTGATGGATTTGCAGATGCCAGAGATGAACGGGCTCGACGCGATGATAGCCATCCGCGGCGAATTCCCCGACGCAAGAATCATCGTGCTCGCTACATATGGTGGCGATGTGCAAGTGCTGCGCGCCCTTAAGGCCGGAGCACGCGCTTTTCTCTTGAAGAACATGCTGCACAAGGACCTTGTGGACACAATCAGAGCGGTTTACAGCGGTAAGAAAGCGCTGTCACCTGAGGCTACGTTTGAACTTGCCGAGCACGCCACCGACGATGCGCTGACTCTGGGAGAAGTCGAGGTGCTACGGCTCATCGCTACCGGAAATGCAAACAAACAGATCGCGGATCTGCTTTCCGTTACCGAAGAGACAGTCAAAGGTCGGGTTAAGAACATCCTGTCAAAGTTGAACGCAAACGATCGAACGCATGCTGCCACGATAGGCCTGAAGCGCGGCATCATCGAGCTCTGACGACTCGAAAGAGGCGAAAATCTCCCTCTAAAGCGGCTGTTGTGAAGACATGATGCTTGGGTAACATCTCTTGGGGTTACCCGTGCGACGTCTTTTCTCAAATTTTGCTGGTGGCTGGGCAGCTTTTGGATTGCTGCTCATTCGGATCGTAGCCGGCGCATCTCTAGTCGTCGATGGCAAAACGAGGCTTCATCCTGGCCAGCCGGTTTTGGCGTTGATTCTCGGTGTGCTTGCAATCGGAGACGGTGGAGTCCTAGTCGCAGGATTATGGACCCCCCTCGCAGGATTTCTCGCAATTGCGCTATCCGTCAGTGAGATTCTTCTTTACCATGGCAGTCCTTGTCCGGGCATTCTTCTGGCCGCCATGGGTGCGGGAGTGGCATTCGTGGGACCTGGAGCGTTTTCTATCGATGCCTTGCTTTTCGGATTGAAGAAAATTGACATCGAGAAGCTGGAAGCGCCTCCCCGTCGATGAGCCGCCCGCACGGTAAATTCATCCCTCTGTCGAGGGTGCGTTTCCAACCGAAAGAGGAAATCTCAGCACCGGATGCAGTTCCAATGAACCTCGATCTGGGGATTCGCTCAAGGGAGCATCTGATGCACACTCTTTTCGTCGCCAAATAGAACTCCTGTCCGTGGCGATGTCAATTCCCAGGGCACCGCGATCGTTCACAATCAGGCATGGCGCGCATCAACTTAGTTGGGCTCACCCGAATCCCGGCATCCTTGATAAGCGACGATTCACTGCGAACGATCTTGGCCACTAACGCGAGGTGATACCATGTTGCACTGTCCTACGCCAATCGTATTCGTCGTCGACAATGATAACTCGATCCGCGAGTCTCTGGTGCTGTTGATACAGGGCACCGGCTGGCAGTCGGAAACCTTCGCATCAGCGTCTGAATTCCTTGCTCATCCGAGATCAGCAGCCCCTTGCTGTCTGATACTGGACTTAACCCTGCCTGATCTTAATGGCCTCGAACTGCAAGAGCGCGTTGCGACTGAACGCTGTGGTATGCCGATTATCTTTCTCACCAGTCATGTCGATATACCCATGACGGTGAAAGCAATTAAGCGAGGGGCACTAGAATTTTTGATTAAGCCGTTCGATTCTGACGTGCTGTTGAACACAATCCGCCATGCAATCAAGCGCAGCGAGGCAACTCTAAGCCGCGAAATAGAACTTCATACGCTGCGAGCGGGTTATGGATCGCTCACTCGTCGCGAACGAGAAGTGATGACAAGGGTGGTATCGGGACTCCTGAACAAACAAGTGGGAACAGAACTGGGAATCAGTGAGATTACAGTAAAGGCACATCGCGGCAACGTCATGCGGAAGATGAAAGCAGACTCCTTTGCGCACTTGGTAAACATGGCGTCGAGACTTCACGTAGTTCGCTACTTGACCACAAGTGCCGCTTAGAAGAGCAACAGGATGTCGATTGGCGCATTGATGAACAAAAGTCAATGCCGGCTATAGTTGTCGGCGATCAAGATACCCAAGCATGGGACCAAAGGGCCCCGACCTTGCCGGATGTGCCTTGGTTCCCAGATAACCACTCATTGGAGCGCCATACGACCGCTGTCGCCTCTCATAAAGGGCCGATAGATAGCGGGCGCGTTTATAGCCTAGGTGAATTGATCGATATTGCAGAGTCCAACAACCCCACGACACGAGCAAGCTTCATCCCAAAGTACGCACCACACTTTCGATTCAAGCCATACGGAACGGACAGCTCATTCGGCCAGAAGGTTTGTTACCAATGTCACACAACGGTCGCAGCAAGAGACTAAATCTTCACAGGCTACCCAGATAGGTAAACGCGGACGATCTGATCAGTTTGGCGGATGTCCGAACTGATTGGCGGGTTGGGTCCGAACGGCAAGCTTCTCGTGATCGGCGCAACCTTCGATCCTATCGAGGTGGCTCCGGTTCAGCATCGCAGGTAACCCTCGCCTCACCGAAGGGCGGCCAACCGCCGATCGATCCCAAGAGTGACTTACCGGAGAATCAAACAGACGCGATGACACGGTTCAAGAATGACTAGGCAGCACAAACGGCTCTATCGCAGACTGTCACACTTGGAGTATTAAATCGGAAGATTTCGACACCATTTTCTACGTGGGCGGCTTCTACGAGAAGGCTCCTGATTGGCAAAGCTTTGCAATCGCAGACAGTCGTCTGATTACCGGACAGAATCCCGCATTTCGACCGCCGCAGCCCAGGCGCTTCTGAACCTGTTCGCAGAAGTAGCTGCCTAGCTCTCAACTCCTCAAACGAGCAAGTCTGCTCGTCGATGCCCATCACACCGGTCATGCGGAGCACCTCACGATGGGCCGGTGATTGCGCAGTGCGGACGGAATTCAAACTCCTCGATAGAAGGCTCGTCGCGCTCGCTGATACCTAGGTATCGATCGATACTTTCGTCCAATGGATCAGGTTCCAGCCTTCTGGCCTAATCGCAATGTAACGCACTCGAATTCCTTGCATGTAGCCAATCAACTTTCATTTCAGGAGGTGGTCTCGTGATCCAAGATGAAATGACTCCATATACCCGAATGACTATGTCACCGATAAACCGCGATCTACTTGTCGTGATCATTGCGGTTGCCTCTGGCCTGATGTTTCTCTTCTTCGCCAGTTACGCTCACGCAGAACCGATAGCTGATCTGAAGGTCTCAGATGCTGGCCAGGTCACTTCAGTACAGAGCGGCGGAGCCGACTGCGATGGAATACGTCCATTTCGCAGCAACATTCCGGAAGATGCTCTCCTTGATCTGCGTCGGCGTCTTGGTGGAAGTGACGATCGCGCTGGATGTGCAGTTGGTCAACGCGTGAGGCGCGAGACGTCGTCGGCCTGCCCTTACTGAAGCGGCCAGCTCGCACGAAATCTTTAGTCCTGTGTCAATACAGCGGGCCATATACCCGTTTTCTCACGCAAGACCACAGCATGCCACTTTGGAAGGAGACAGCCATGATTGTTGCCGATGAGGAAGTTGCGATTGAAGTCGCTTCGCACCACAACGAATTGCTACAAAGTAAAAACCTTGTTGCCGCGGCGCGATCGGGGTCTTCCGCTGCCTTCGCCGAACTCAGAGAGATCTATGCGCGACGAGTTTATCAGAAGCTTCTGAACATCACTAAGAATCGGGAAGATGCCGAAGATGCTTTGCAGGATACCTTCCTGCGAGTGTACATGGCGCTCCACACCTTCGAAGAGAGATCAAGCTTCTATACCTGGGTCACCAGGATTGGGATTAACTCTGCGTTGATGATCCTTCGTAGACGCCGTACGCGCTCTGAAGTATCCTTCGACAGCCCAGGTGAAACAGAAGAAGCGAGTTCTGGTTTTGAATTTAAAGATACCGGCCCGAGCCCCGAGCATATCTGCGTTCACCGCCAGAGGTATGCTTGTATGCTTCGATCCATCTGGAGTCTTCGGCCGCGACTTCGTCAGGTCATCGAGATGCAGATGATGGATAACTGTTCAATCAGAGAGATTGCTCAAGCGCTCGAAATATCCGAAGCCGCTGTCAAATCCAGGCTTTCCCGAGCGCGTGCGCGGCTGGCCTCGGCTCATGCCGTCACGGGTTCGAAGTGGGACGGAGATGTCGATGGTGAAGCGTTGCCTTCGGAACGCGCTGTGTTGCGCCTGTGAGATGAAATTCAGCCGTCGAATGCGATCAGGACGGCATGACCACGGCGTTGGCAAATTGGTATTCGGGAGTAGTCGACGGCTAGCATAAGCAGGCCGGCAACAGCCGAATTCTGAGGAGACTCGATTATGCAGCACTCAGAGTCGAACGAAATATCGCGGCGTCAGCCTTTCGCAGTTGCCAGGCTAACGGCCGGAGCCGCCCCGCTCATTCCAAATGTATTCTTCGGAGATGGCCTGGAGCCCCGACCCGGTAGGGCGCAACGGCGGGACGAGTCTGTAGGGAAGCAGGGGACGCACACGACGTTCAACTCACCGAAGCGGATCGATGCGGGCCTGCTCAGTGTTGGATACGCAGAGGACGGCCCAGCGGATGGACCAGCGGTGATCCTCTTGCACGGCTGGCCCTACGATATTCACAACTGTGTTGATGACGCTCCTTTGCTGGCTGCGAAGGGATATCGAGTGATCATTCCGTATCTACACGGCTACGGCACAACGCGCTTTCCTTCCAGTGGTGCTTTCCGGAATGGCCAACAATCCCTCGTCGCTCAGGACATCCTCCATCTGATGGATGCTTTAAAGATCCAGAAAGCCATCCTCGCCGGTTTCGATTGGGGAGCGCGGACGGCCAATATCATGGCTGTGCTGTGGCCTGAGCGATGCAAGGCGCTCGTTTCAGTCGGTGGCTACCTGATTGGCAGCCCTGAATCCAACAAGAAGCGCTTGCCGCCCAAAACAGAGCTCGCGTGGTAATCCAGTATTATTCCGCCACTGATCCGATCGATCCACCTATATTGCGCATGATGTTGAAGAGCGCCGATGCCGCGCTACTCTAAGGTCCTTTGCCCATGCCGGACGTGGTGCGTAGTCACGTCTGACTCCGTTGCTCTGGCCACTGAGACCGCTCAATCAGGCTGGAACAGTTGGAGACACTCAACCAGCATCGTGGCCGTACAAGACTCCCCCATCTCGGTATTAAACATTGCGTGGTATAGGTGGGGCTGCGGCCATTTCAGCCCGAGATACTGCCGGACGAACGCAGCTCGCGCTTTGTCCGTTGTGTCGATGAGTTCGATTGCCTTGTCCTGAGTTTCGCCCCTGGAGATCAGTCTGCGGATCTTATGATCGCGAGATGCATAAAGAAATACATGGAAGACATCCTTGCGATCGCGCAGAAAAAACTGCGAACCTCGGCCGACAATCACCGACGGACCGCTAGAAAGTGCTGCCTTGACAGCTGTTTCCGAAACAGCGGCGATGCGGCGAGCATCGAGCAAATGGAGCCGGTTGGGGGGCGGCAAGCCTCCCTCAAACCCGCCCCGAAGAAAGTCCTGGAAAACCCTGTACACGATAGGATCAGTTCGCCACTCTCTCCGCTCGACCGCCTCTGGCGTACTCTCGGTCAGCCGCGCGATTTCCTGTGTCAACCGTTCGTCCCACAGACTCCATCCAAGACGGCTGGCGGCCAAACTGGCAATTTCCGATGCTCCGCAGCCGAACTCGCGCTCAATTGTTATAGCGTTAATCATTGCGTTTATCCTCAGCCCACCGCCACATCTCCGCCCGCTCCTGGATCATTCTTTTTTAAGAAAAACGCAAGAACAAACATGATGGAGCAGAGCGCGCCCAAGACCCAAAAGATGTCCATATAGGACAGTGCGCCGCCTTGTCGATGCACCAATTCGTAGAATCTCGCAATCGCCTGATCGTCGGCGTCAGCGGCCCGAAGCCCGGAGTGCGCGATCTTTGAGCTCAGTGCATGGAGTGCCGAACGATATGCAGGGGAATCGGGAGTGAAGTGGCCGATGAGGATTTGCTGGTGATATTGAGCCCGCCGGGCAATCATCGTGGTCACGACGGAGGTTCCGATACTGCCGCCGATATTGCGCATGAAATTGATCATGCCGGAGACGCTATTGCCTTTCTCTGGAGGAACTCCGATGTAACCGGCTGCCGTGATGGGGACAAATAGAAATGCGATTCCTACTACTTGGGCGACGCGCAGCCACATCGCAAAGCGGAAGCTGACAAACAAATCAATCTGGTGCGCGCAATAGAACAGTCCGATGGCAAGGCACAACCATCCAGTCGCGATCAGCCATCTCGCTTGAATCTTTGACGTAAGCCGTCCGACGATGGGCATCATCACCAGCAAGATAACTCCGCCGCCGGACAGGACGAGACCTGCAAGCTCTGCTGTGTAACCCATGAGGGTCTGCAGAAATTCTGGAATCAAGACCAGGGTGCTAAAGAGCATGAAGCCCATCATGAACATCATTACGTTCGCTGTCGCGAAGTTGAAGCTCTTGAACATGCGGACATCGATAATCGGCTCTTTGCGGAACCATTCCCAGATGACCAGCGAGATAAGGCAAACCGTTGCGGTTATCGCCAGGGTCGTGATGAAATGCGAGCCGAACCAATCGTCTTCCTGCCCCTTGTCCAGAACCACCTGCAGCGAACCCACTCCCAGCGTCAACATCGATATTCCGATGTAGTCCACCCGGATACCCCCGCTCTTTATGCGACGGAGGAACGGCGGATCTTCGATCAGGGTGTGCGTCAAATAAAGAGCCAGAAGGACCACGGGCAGCGTAATGAAAAATATCCAGCGCCAGGAATAGTTGTCAGTAATCCAGCCTCCCAGCATCGGCCCGACTGTAGGGGCGAGAACTGCAGTAATGCCGTAGACCGCAAACGCCGAGCCGCGCTGCTCCGGAGGAAACGTATCGTTGAGAATGGCTTGTGCCATCGGTTGCAGTCCGCCGCCACCGATGCCTTGCACAGCTCGAAACAACAGCAATAGCGGCAGACTGGGCGCTAACCCGCAAAGCAGGGAACTCACAGTGAAAATAGCAAGCGACATCATGAAGTACCGCTTGCGGCCGATCAACTCCGCGAGCCATCCGCTGATAGGTAAGACGATCGCGTTCGCAGCAAGGTACGAGGTAAGTACCCAGGTGCTGTCGTCGTAGCTGGCTCCCAGGCCTCCGGCGATGTAAGGCAAGGCAACGTTGGCAACGCTCGTGTCCAGGACTTCGATAAACGCGGCCATCGACACGGTGGCGGCAATCGCCCAGGGATTTACCTTCGGGCGCCAGGCGGCCTGCTCCGACGGAAGAGTCAGAGCTGTGGCGCTCATCGCAAGTACACTTTCGCTTCGACATTCATACCCGGTCGAAGCTGGTGGTCCTGATTGTCGCCCGGCTCTACAACAATCTTTACCGGTACCCGCTGAACGATTTTCACGTAGTTGCCGGTTGCGTTTTCGGGCGGGAGCAAGCTGAAGGTGGGCCCCGTTGCTCCCGCAATGCTGTCCACATGTCCGCGGTACGTGCGGCCGTTCGAGTCGAGCTCGATCTTTGCTTTCTGGCCCACGCGCATGTGTTTGAGTTGGGTCTCTTTGAAATTCGCGGTGATCCACACCTGGTCCAGGGGAACCACAGTGAGCAGCTGCTCCCCGGGGTCGACATTCAATCCGACGACAACCTTTTTCGTAACCTCCCCGGCTACGGGTGCAAATATTTTGGTGTATCCCAGATTCAACTGCGCTTGTTCGACAGCAGCTCTTTTCTGGTGTACATCCGCCATCGCCGAAAGGGCTTTAGCGCGCGTTGAAGCGACGCGTTGCGGCCCGGCTTGGGCATCTTCGTAGTGTGCCTCAGCCTCAGTGAGGCGGCTGTGCGCTTCGATAACGGCTTGTTGAGCTGCGGCCTCGTCTGCTTCTGCCGCAGCTACGGCGGCGACATCGGTCGCTGCGGCGGCATAAGCATGGTCGTAGACTTGCTTCGGTACCTCCTCCTTTGCGAGCAGCAAGTGATAGCGGGTGACGTCATCCTGAGCCTTTACATTTTCCGCTTGCGCTTCCAAGACGCGGGCGTGAGCGGCGGTTTCTTGCTTTTCTGCTGCCTGGATCGCTGCTTCCGCATTCTTAATATCCGAAGACGTAGATTTCAATTGGCTTGAGGTGTCGACGGAAGATATGGGCACATCGATCTTCGAGCTTTTTGCGGCAGCCTCTGAAGTATCGAGCGTCGCCTGGGCTCTTGCTAATGCGACTTCATCGTCTTTTGGATCGATTTCCACGAGTGTGGAACCTACTTCGACCCATTGGTTGTCCTCAACCTTAACCTTCTGGATATATCCGGAAATGCGAGCGCTGACAGGGTAAAGATGGACGTCCACCTGCGCATCGTCGGTGGATTCGAAGCCGGAAAGATAGTGCCAGAGGAAAGCACCGGCAACGGCCAGAACAACGAACGAGGCAAGAAATATCCAACGCTTGTAGGAGCGCCTTCTCGGGTACGCTGAAATTGGCGGGTCAGCTGCGCCGGCCGCTGGTAAGTTTGGCCCTTGCGGTGTTGCTTGCGGTGGATTCGTTGCTTGATTTTGCTCAGCCATACTCATTTTCCCTCCACGTATTCAGCAAAGCCTGATTCCGCGACGCCGATCGCTCTTGCCAGAGATATTTTTGCCAGGTTGTGGCCATAAAGACTGGCAATGTAGCTGTCAGTAGCGGTTGCCAGCACATCTTGTGCTTGAACGACTTCAATATTGTCTGTAACTCCCGAAATGAATCGATCGCGAGATTGTTCCAGGGTCTGAGTGGCGAGCGTTACCGCGCTTTGCTCGACAGAAACTTCTTGCGCAGCCGCTTCCAGATCCAGATAAGCGTCGCGAACCTCCTGATCGATCTTGGCTCGCAGGTCTTCCAGTCGCTGGCTTTCCCTGGTTAGCGAAGCGTCGGCCCGGAGAATATCCCCGTGTACCCGTCCACCCTGAAAAATAGGAATGCGGAGCGTGGCAGCCGCATCGACGGTGCCGTGTGACGAGCCCGGGTTAACTCCCGACAGACCATAGTCGGTCTCCACGCCTAACGATGGATACCGCTCGGCAGAAGCAGCTCTTCTCGCGAGCTCAGCGGACCGGACCTGATGCATCTCGCTCTGAAAATCAGTGCGAGCCTTGTAGGCGTTTTGGATCGCCTCATCGAGACTCGACGGCGTCAGCTCCCGGTAAGGGACGCTGGTGGTAATCTCGAACGTTTGGCCCGGAGGGAGACCGGTAGCTCGCGCCAGAACCAATTTCTGCTTCGCTAAATTATTTTGCGCGACAATCAGTTTCTGTTCGCGTGATTGCAGTTGCACCTGTGACCGTAGAACGTCCACGGCCGAGGCAAGGCCTGCGGTCTTCTGGTCGGAGGTCTGTTGAAAAAGTGCCTTGGCGGTGTCCCGTTGCGATGTGGCTGACTCAACTTCCGATTGGTCGGCGATGACCAGCAAATAGTTGGAGACAATCACAAGCACGACAATCTCGCGAGCATCTTTGGAGCTGAACTCCGCCGACCTTACCTGCGCCGTTGAAGATCGCTCCCGCTCGATGGATGCCCAATCGAAGACGGACTGCGTGAGATAAGCCCGCGAGTCGAAATAGCCAAATGGGCCAATGATCGGAGGCTCTCCACGAATGGTCAGACCGAAGGCCGCCTTTACATTGACCTGATGAACTCCGAAACCCGTATCGGTGATTACATTGGGAAGCAGCTCGCTCAGCGCTTGCCAGCGCTGTCCCCGCGCGTCGGTAACGACATCCGTGGCCAAAACTCCGCCGAGATTGTGCTTGAGTCCACGAGCGACCGCGTCTTCGAGGGAAAGCGCCACTGGTGTTGCGCTGAGTCTTCCCGCAGGAACGCCTCCGAGGTACTGATTCAGCGGCAGGGCTTGATAGTTATTCTGCCCGGCTTGGACTGCTGCCCTTGGCGCTCCTGTTATTTCGGCCAGAGCAATCGGGTTGTACGGCGCAGGCGTGGCTGGTGGGTTGTACTGTGCGAAGGCCACTGCTCCGCAGAGAAGGGCAGAACCGAGCAGGAGTAGTTTATTCCGGAGTTTGCACCGCATGTTCGTATCCTTGCTAGAGAGATTTCGGTTCTTCCTTCAGGGATCAACCGACACCAGAGCTTGTGCGGCTCATGCACGGTTAGTCGGACGCGATACATTGCGATTAAGCCAGAAGGGTCGAGGAGTATCTATTGGACCAAAGTATCGGTCGATACCTTGGTATCGACCGACACAGTTGCTTCGGCGTGCTAACTCCAATCATAATTCTGAAAAACACCAGGCGGTCACTCGTGGCATGTGTATCACGTCAAGCAAGCGCCGGCACATTTCGCTTGGTCAACAGCGATCAAAGTCTCTACGGGAGCGCCTTGCCTTCCGACAAGCGATTGCTCTACCGGGGATGGAAGGGCGGTCTTAAACCCCGGCTAACCGATACAAAGGTGTCGACCAACACCATCGTCTAATGGATTTCTCCTGCACGCTTCTGGTGTTATCGCTTCGCAGTATTCGATCAAGTCGGAGTGCCGTTCACGCGGTGCCACCGTTCTAGAAAGCGTGCCACATATTCGGCTCATGCTGGTTCCACTCAACTACTCTGGTTGCGCTTTATTCGAAGGATAGGACCTGCAGGTTCCCGAGGAAACGTAGGAGAGCAAATAAATGATCGCCGGACTAAGTAGATATCGGAATCAGCGCTTGAGACCGTTACTGTGTTGGGTTGGGCTGATCTCTTTTGCATGCTTGGCGGCTACGGGTCAACAAAGCGAGCAGTCTCAGGAACTCGAGCAGCTGCAGCAACAGCTACAGCAACTGCAGCAGCAGTATGAGACAACCACGCAGGACCTTGAACAGCGGCTGGCAACTCTCCGGCTTCAAGTCGAAGAAGAAAAGCTAGCGAGGGAACAACAGGGTGAAAAAGAGACCGAAGACATAAAACGAACAAAACAGACGACAGTTTCGACGGTAGAGTTGGCTGCTCAGGAAGCGAGAAAAACCGTTCTCGGCGAATCCAATCAGGTCGGGGCTCGATTTCAAGGTGACGTGCCATCGGAACCGTCTTATGACTTCCTGAAAGAGGCGGACGAGAAGATAGATAAACTCCAGGAGCGGGAATCTACGTTCGAGTTTCACGGGTATTTTCGCTCCGGCTCCGGCCTGAACAGCGTCGGCGGGCAGCAGGTTGCGTTTGAAGCGCCCGGGGCTGAGGCAAAGTACCGCTTGGGGAACGAAGCGGAAACCTACGCTGAATTGATCTTCGTCAACAACTGGGTGAACCCGGACCATGACTTGAGCAAGGCCTGGTTTAGGACCGAGTTGATGGTAGAGGCCAACACCTCCAACTCCGAGAACTTTGCTCCTGTTGGCAATGCCGTTGGAGCCGATCAGTTTCGTTTCCGGGAGGCGTTCGTTCAGGCAGGCAACGTTTTCGAGAACCAACCCGGGGCGAAATTCTGGGCGGGCGAGAGATATTACCGCCGGCAACACATCGACAGTAACGATTTCTACCCGTTGGACATGAGCGGTTATGGGGGCGGGGTTGAAGACTTAAGTGTGGGGATCGGCAAGTTGGCCCTGGCGTTCATAAATACGGCACGGCCTGACATCGTGACTGAAAATGGCAACCTCACAAAGAGCAACATCGATGCGCGTCTCTACGACGTGAAGGGGCCCCTTGGTCTGTGGGGCGTTTGGTTCGATTACGCCACGTCCAAAGGAGGCACAACAACGTCGGCCACAACGTCTGGCTCGACATCCCTAGCCAACATCCCCACAACCGACGGCTACGCATTTGGTTTTCGCCATCAGCGGCTGGAGTGGCATGGCGGCTATCACACCTTCATGATCCAGTACGGAACCGGGGCGGCAAGCAACTTCAGTAATCCCGGAAACGGCACCACCATCCCGAACCCGACGCCGTATATCGATTACTCGCGACAGTTTCTTGCCACGGAACAGGTTGTCTTTCAGCCAAACGACAAGTTTGCTGTGATGCCAATCTTCATCTACCAGCGGACAAAGGACGGAAATCCCGAGCATGACTGGGCACAGTGGGTGTCGTTCGGCGCAAGGCCGGAAGTGTTTCTCACCCGGCATCTATCGCTGACCGGCGACTGCGGTTTCGATCGCACGCATCTTCCAGGGTCATATGAAGGCTGGCTGCGCAAATGCACTTTCGCGCCTCAAATCGGGCCGGACAGAAAGTTCTTCGGCCGGCCGGTACTTCGCGTGTTCGTGACCTATGCCAACTGGTCGAACGGCTTCCGTGGTTTGGTGGGCGGGGTGCCATTCAAGAATCGAACGAACGGGTTAACGTTCGGGGTACAAGCCGAGCATTGGTGGTAGAAACCACAGTACGCAAGAACACGGTGGCAGGAAATCTACCTGGGGTTTAAAAACGTCGGTTCAATCGAGGTAAAGGAAAATGGCAACTCGAGATTCCATTATTGATTCTAGTCGCTCCCAGAGTGCACCAGTTGTTTCGGCAACTCCGGATTGCACGCGCCCTCTCTCGGTCGTTACCACGTTGTTCTTCATGTGGGGCTTCCTAACGTGCTTGAACGACGTTCTTGTGCCACATCTGAAGGCGATTTTCGATTTGACTTACGCGCAAGCCATGCTCGTCCAATTTGCCTTTTTTTCCGCGTACTTTGTATTCTCTGTTCCGTGGTCGAGAGTCGTGAATGCGATCGGCTACCAGTGGACCATGGTGGCCGGATTGCTCACCATGGCCCTTGGATCATTCCTGTTCCTACCGGCGGCGGCCGCTGCTTCGTATGGCTTGTTCCTTACCGCGCTCCTGATTCTTGCTGCGGGAATTGCCGGACTTCAGGTTGCGGCAAATCCTTATGTAGTAGTGTTAGGCAAACCTGAAACTGCATCGAGCCGGCTCGATCTGACTCAGGCGTTCAACTCGCTGGGGACCACAATCGCACCGAAAATTGGCGGGTTGGTCATTCTGAGCGCAGCGCCTCTTGCAATCGAGGAGTTGCGACGATTGACGCCACAAGCCCTGCATGCGTACCGCGTGCAACAGGCAGCTTCGGTGAAGCTGCCATACACTGTCATCGGCGTCGCGCTGGTATTGTTGGCAATTGTGATCGGCGCATTCAAGTTGCCAAAAATCGAAACCGCGGCTAACCGCGCTGGACAGGAGGTTAAGGATTCGATCTGGAAGCATCCCAATCTTGTCTTGGGCGCGGTCGGGATCTTCACCTATGTGGGCGCCGAGGTTTCCATCGGGAGCTTTCTGGTGAACTATTTCGAATCGCCCGAGATTGCCGGGCTCTCGGCCAAAACCGCGGCGAGTTTTGTTTCGTTTTACTGGGGCGGAGCTATGATCGGACGCTTTCTAGGCGCGGCACTGTTGCGCCGGTTCAAGTCTGGGTACCTGCTTGCGATGTGCGCGATCTGTGCAACGACCCTGGTCACGTCTTCCATGTTACTGGGTGGGAAAGCCGCGATGTGGACGATTCTCGCAGTAGGCTTCTTCAATTCAATCATGTTCCCGACCATTTTTAGCTTGGGAGAGGCGGAACTCGGTACGTTGACAGGCAGTGCCTCGGGCATCCTGAACATGGCCATTGTAGGAGGGGCAATTCTGCCATTGATACAGGGAGTCATTGCCGATCATGTTGGCATTCACCACGCATTCGTCCTACCTGTGATCTGTTACCTGTATATCTTGTACTTCGGACTTAGCGGATCGAAACCGAACAGCGTACGGTATATGAAGGTTTGAGGAGTAGCGGACGGAGGACTGACAATGCCCATCACACAGACGCCAAACACCCAAGCGACAGGTACATTGTGAAATTAGCGAGCGGTCTGACATGAAGTCATGGTCGTGGAAGCGGTTTGTGCTGCGGCGAGATGCGCGGCTCCTGGCATCCCCAAACCGGTACCAAAGTTCAATGGACAACAAACAAGAAATAGGAGGAGTTATGACAACCGCAGTCGCAGTAGCAACCATGAAAGCCGCCCAGGTGAGCGCGGCTGGAGCCGGTCTTAGAATCGTTGAGCTGGAGGTTCCCGATCCAGGCCCGGGACAGGTGCGCATCAAAGTTCAGGCATGTGGTGTGTGCAACAGCGATGCGATCATCGTCGAAGGCCGCCGCCCAGGAATCCCCTATCCGCGCGTTCCGGGCCATGAAGTGGCCGGCGTGGTGGATGCGCTCGGGACCGGAGTGACTGAATGGCAAAAAGGCCAGCGTGTTGCCGTTGGCTGGCATGGCGGCCATGACGGCACCTGCCCCGAGTGCCGGCGCGGCGATTTTCGACTCTGCCGCAATGAGAAGAATCCCGGTATCAGTTATGACGGCGGCTATCAGGAGTACATGCTGGCTCCGGTCGAAGCATTGGTTTCGATTCCGGACAGTCTTGGCTACGTGGATGCGGCGCCGCTGGTATGCGCTGGAAGTAACACCTACAACGCCCTGCGACGTGCGGGCGCACTGCCAGGCGACCTGGTCGCGGTGCAAGGGATCGGTGGACTCGGCCACCTCGGAATTCAATTCGCCAACAAGTTTGGCTACAAGGTGGCTGCGATTGGGCGCGGCTCCCAAATTGAATCGTTGGCAATGAAACTCGGCGCCGATGTGTATATCGACAGCAAAGTGAAGAACCCAGCAGAGGAACTACAAAAATTAGGCGGCGCAAAAGTCATTGTCGCGACGGCTCCGAACTCCAAGGCAATGACGGAACTAATTGGCGGTTTAGGTACGAACGGCAAGCTTCTCCTGATCGGCGTAGCCTCCGACCCCATCGAGCTTGCTCCGCTTCAGCTCATCAGGGGCGGCAAGACTATTCAAGGATGGGCAGGGGTAACGCCGGCGGATTCGGCTGACACACTCCGCTTTGCCGCACTGCGCGGAGTACGCGCCATGATCGAAACCTATCCCCTGGAAATGGCTGCCGAAGCATATGCCCGCATGATGAGCGGCGACGCAGAGTTTCGCGTTGTGTTGACGATGTGAATGAACCACCAATGAGCAAACGAAGCAGTGTCGTGTTGAGGACCTTCATAAGGGAGCCCAATCAGAAATTCGTCTCCATTCGACTGGGAGGTAGCGGGTGATTCTGCTGGAACGGATTCCGGTCGAGTGACCGGCCACCCGGAAGGAACCCAAAAATCGAGTTATTTCCAGATAGGCCACAATCCTCTCCGAACTCGGAACTCCGGGCTGGGATTCGCTCTAGATGAGTGCCTCGCCCTGATTGGCTATGACCCCGTGTTCGTGGCAGGCCCCAGAGCGTCAATGCCGATCATTTTCATAATCGCCACAGCACTGTTACGACGAGAGACTCCTGGCTTCACTCTGTAGTCGAAGTTGAGCGGGTCGCAAGGATCATCACTTTCCATGCAGCAGTTCATTCCTCTGAGTTCCGGCAGTTCAGCGATGGAAGTGAGGGTCAGGTCGTGGGTAGACAGGATTCCTATTGCACCACCGGCAACCAGGGCTCTCACCACCGACTCGCAGGCGATACGGCGGTCGTGTGAATTGGTACCGCTTAGGATCTCGTCGATGATGAATAGGACCGCCTTTTCCAGCCCCGTCTGTTGAAGAATTCCGTGGAGCCTCTCTGCTTCCGCCAGAAACTTGGATTTGCCGTCGAGCAACGAGTCGGAGATTGAGTTGGAACTGCAAACGGAGAAAGGGGCTAGCCGCGCGCGTGTCGCCCGGATCGGAGCACCTGCATGAGCAAGAATCACGTTCAGCCCTACGGCCTTGAGCAGCGTGCTCTTACCCGCCATGTTCGATCCGCTGAGAATGCAAAAGCGAGTAGATTTATCCAAGGTAAGATCATTGCGCACGCATTTTTCAGATGGAAGCAAGGGGTGACCCAGGCCCTCCGCCTCGAAGGCGACCGAGTCGCTGACGAACTCCGGGAAGACATCGTCCGGATGTTCCCACGCATAGCACGCGATCGCACTGAGTGCCTCGAACTCAGCCCAGCAGTCGATCCACTGTTTCAGTCGCTCCTGGTTGGTTGCACGCCATCTTTCAACTGCCAGCACCAATTGTGTACCTGCGGCGGTGAGCAAAGAAGGGAGAGCGAGGAGTTCCCTTTCACGCTGGGCAATGCCCCAGAGTAAGCGCTCTAGCCTGCGTACCTGGAGAGGAGCGTTCGACCTTCGTGATCGATCTACCAGACCCTTCAGTTTCGGGGAAAGGAAGGACTGCCGCTGCAATAACTGCAGTCCTTGTTGGAGCACTGAGAACTCGTTTGTAAGATTTCGGAGTACCTTGAGGTGGGAGCGAACTCTGCGAAGCAACGGAGCGCTCGCGGTAGCTTGCGCAAGTATAAGAGGAGCTAGAATGGGCAGGACCTGCAGCCAGC
The DNA here is from genome assembly GCA_963717185.1 of Candidatus Dormiibacterota bacterium. Taxonomy (GTDB): domain Bacteria; phylum Chloroflexota; class Dormibacteria; order Aeolococcales; family Aeolococcaceae; genus Aeolococcus. The sequence continues at coordinate 186,360 of CAVQVY010000024.1, forward strand.
CCAGGAACTGGGCCAAACCCAAGATCAGCAGCAGAAAAATAACCGCACCGCATGCGAACAGGAAAACAGGAATCGCGGGATGTACGCGGAACACCGGCGCGTTCAGCCAGTCATCAAGTGCGGCTGGGTTGCATCCCTGGAATTGATATTTGCCAAGCAGTGCAATTTCTTCACGCAACGCGGTTGCCAAGCGGAGTTCTCTAACCGCCTCCTGCCTGGCCTTCGTCTCCTCCATCCCTACCGGATCGAGCAAGAAGGCCGCTAAACGTTCAGCCCCAGCCTGAGAGCGGGTTGTGCAAAGAAGGGTAAAGAGAGAACGGTCGCCGAGCACGTCTAGATCGAACTGATAGAGATGGCGACTACGCGCGAATTCTTCGCCTGTGACCTCCAGTGTCTGCCACTCTCCCCGTAGACGTTCCACACCACGCTCGCAAAACATAAAGCGAAGGGCTAATTGGCGGGACAAGGCGGAAGACCGGATGTATTCGCGGAGGCTAAAGGCGATGCCTAGTACGGGCACCACCGCCAAGGCTGAAAACCTCACCTGTCCATTCCGTATGAGAGACAGAATTAGCAGGGCGGCAAATACGGCCAAGACAAACACCGCCATAGACCGATGCCGCCGTGAAGAGGACAATCTTGCATCTAGTTCATGAAGTCTACGCTTGTAATCAGCTTCGACACCAGTAGGACGCACATGGCAGTCGCCATGCTCTTGGGTAAGAATCATCAGAAAACCGTCCCTCACCTTGTGGCAGATGCGCCACTTTCCCCGCAGGGTTACACTCAGTCATGTCACCCCAAATGGGTGTCATGCGCTTTGATTTGTGGGCTTTATGCGAGGAGTGGCGGAGGGCGTTGCGAGAGAGGGGTAATGGACGGAGCGGTGGGGCAGGTCGCATCCCTCTGCGACGACCACACCGGCTCTGCAGCAAGGAGCAGAGCAACCAGTAGGTTCGCGTACTCGTGAAAGGCTACCTGGAAAAATTCACAGATCTCGTCCCGGTATGCGGCCACAAATGTCAGGAAAGCTAACAAACAGGCGCACGCAAGCAACTGGAGAAGAGCTGCCACGAGCATTCCAGGCTGATGCATGGGGATGAAGATGAGAGACGCGTAGAAGACGGACATCAGGCATGCGCGAAGATAGAGGCGCCGTTTCATCCGTCTTCCTCTGGCGAAAGTATAAACTGCCAGGGCGATTCGGTCCTACTGACTTGGGCGAACCGGCGCTGCGACCAACGATCGCGAGACGCGGTCTGGATCTCGGTTAGGCAAAGCCGATATCAAATCGAGCGGCGGGGAAGCAAAATTCCTGGGTTCCGGGTGACCGCCCAACCGGACAGAATGCGAAATTCGGGGTTCTGTACGGTTGGGCCACAATCCAGAAGTAATGCCGAGAGGAGCGTCTGTCGCTACTGACCAGCCTCCATACGGCAAGGAACGGATCCTCGTGATCCACCTTTCTGGGGAACATACGCGATCCGTCGTGCGTAAGTCTGTTTGTCTCTTCCCCGCCGGAGGTTCGCGATGTCGACACTCAACCATGCTCTGTTCGCATCTCTGCTTTGCCTTGGATCTCTTCCTTTGGGGGGACAGATTTCAATGCCCAGTGTTCAAGAGGATGGTACGAGTGCCGGTCTAATCAAAGCCGTCGGCGAGGGTCTATTCGATTCCGGAGCATACGCCTGCCTCGCGGAGCTGACGGACACAGTTGGCGGCCGAGTTACGGGCTCTCCTGCCGCGCAGAACGCGATCGAATGGGCAGTCAACCAGATGAAGACGAACGGCCTGACGAACGTGCATAAGGAGCCTTGGAAACTCTTTCGCGGCTGGACGCGCGGCACCGCTACCGCCGAGATGATCGAGCCGCTCCAACGTAAGCTGTACATCGACTCCCTCGGTTGGGTTGGCTCAACGCCGTCAGATGGCGTAGACGCCCAGGTAGTCGCGGTCAAGCTGCTCAATGTTGAGAGCGAAACTCCACATATTGAACGCTTCCGTGGGAAGGTAGTCCTCATCGAGGCACCAGACGCGCCTCCAAAAAATATTTGGGTAATCCTCTCGCGGTACAGCTCGTTCGTAAGGGCTCTGGAAAGCGCCGGAGCAGTCGCGTTGATCGGTGGTCAAGGCGGTTTTAAATCTCAGGGTATGCACCTCACTCACACCGGTAGTCTTATCTTCGCGCGCGAAGCGTCGTTGCCAATCGTCAGCATTGCTGCTGAGGACCAAGGGCAAATCGAACGCTTGCTTGCGGCTGGGCGAACGGTTCGCATCCACATCAATGTGCAAAACAGCTTCACAACCGGTTCTGTACCGACGGCGAACATCGTCGGGGAGATCCTAGGCCGAGAAGAACCGGAGCAGATAGTGGTCTTAGGTGCTCATCTGGACTCTTGGGACCTGAGCGAGGGTGCCACCGATAATGGCACCAACGTGTGTAGCGTGCTGGCAGCAGCGCGCGCCTTAGTGAAGAGCGGGAGCCATCCGCGTCGCACGATTCGGTTTGTGCTCTTTATGGGCGAGGAACAGGGAGAATTGGGTTCCGCGGCTTACATACACCAACACAGCACAGAACTGCAGAACCACATCGCGGCTATCGTTTCAGACAGCGGTCAAGGGCCAATCTCAGAGGCTCACTTGGGACGGACAGATGTTGTCACCAGCTTCGAGCCTTTCGCGAAGAGCTTAGAAAACCTAGCAAGCCTGAAGGTGAATGATCGTGCGGAGTTTGGAACCGACACAGGCCCGTTCGTTCTAGCAGGATTGCCGGGGATCAATCTGGAGCAGGACTCGCCGGATTACCGGTACACCATTCACTCGGCCGCTGACGCGCTGGAAGCTGCGAAGCCTGAAGTGCTCGAACGAAACGCAACTATTATGGCGGCAACCGCTTATTGGTTGGCGAATCGAAGCGCGCGGTTCGCCTCACCGTGGCCGACAGTAAAGACAGCAGCCATGCTGCGGGAGCAGGATCAATACGAGCGTCTTAAGGCTCTCGACATGTGGCCGTTCGGAGACCTCGGAAGAACCGAGGAGCAAAAGCCAAAATAAGTTCGCTACAAAGGCGAGGGAGAAAACCTTGAGGTCACGGGCAGCGAGGTCGGTTTGTCGGAAGCAATCTTAGTAGGTCCCGGATCACCGCCTAACCGGACAGAACTCGAAAACCGGGTAACGTCCGGATAGGCGACAACCTGGAAGTGATGCCGAAATGCCTGGGAAGTCTTGCCATTGGCGCCTCAGCCGATACGTTCAAATTGTTCAGAAGACGATGCAGCCCGGACTACGCTTTTCTAGCCCGTCAGGAACAAAGCCCTTTATACTGGCTCGATGGCACCCGAGATTTTCGAGGTAGGCCAACAAGTCCGCCTCAAGACAGCACTTGAACCACCCGCTAATATTCCGGCTGGTGCCACCGGCGTAGTGACTAGGGTTTCTGATTGGGACGTGTGGGTCCGCTTCGACAGGTCTGTAGTTCGGCTTCCATTGGGCGAAGTCGAGCACATATAGTCTCCGGTTTTGTCTTCATCGGGAATCTGCTACCAAACCGCGATCACGGAAGGAGCCCTATGCCTTTCGATGCCCTACCGCTGTTGGCAAAGGTCCTCATCGCGGCGGTGGGTCCTCCGATCGTGACGATCACTTGCTGGCTGGTAGGCCCGCTTTTGGCGGGCGGTCGGCGCGAGCGGACTCGGACGCGAAGCTGGGTAGAATTTTGGTTGATGCTTCTCGCCGCCTATCTAGTCTTTGCAATCGCTTTCATAGGTATCCATTTTTTTAACGGTGACGACCATGTTGATCCGTCGTCGCAGCTAGTCCGCTAAACACCCGTCGCTCACGATGTGCTTCCAGCGGGTCACCCACTGCAGCCTTTACCCCAGCCGGGCACTGGGACCGTGCGCACATGGCCGCCTTTACCAAACAGGTCGATGTCGGGTGCCCACTGCATTCAGGCGCTCTTGGTCATGATATTTCTTGATTCTCGGCCGCAAATATCTCCGAGCGAAAGGAACCCATAACCGTCATCTCTTACAGAGGAAGAAGCCGCGGAAAGGGCAAGTTACGGCGATCCAAGTCTTGCAAGCACTACGCCTAGACGACGTTATGCAATAGGCGTGACAGAAAGGGAGCGAATCGTGCGCTTAATCCTGGTTGGCCTGTTGCTCTTGGTGCCGCACGTTCAAGCCCAGTCGTTCGCGATGCCTGTAGCTCTTCTGTCGAATGAGACGCTTGCTGGGCCCTGTCACTACGATCTCACGCTTCGCCCGCTGCGAGCAGTCTGGGTCACCTTCGACCGCGGCCGCGACATCACGAAGCGTTACTGATACCCCGATATAGTAGCCTTTGCTTGGTGTCATGATCTTGCCCTGGTGGTGCCCCATCAGTGCTCCGGGGAAAATGCTCCTGGCGGTCCGCAAGATATGGGTGTTGAACCTTCTCAAACTTCACCATGCCAAATATTTTCTCAGCTGCTACTTGCCGTTTCCTGCTTAGGTGAGCCGTTCGATTTTAATCGATCGTGTCCGGGCCCGGACAATTATCGTTTAGCAAAGGCATTCAGACGCCTGGGGATAGTCCTAAAATACATTCGGCCGAGTAATTGCTCAGTGCAGTTCTTCACGGTCTATCGAGGAGTCTTAGGATGGCATATCTATTTCGCGACGTGAAGATTGCGGTTCGTCACTTGATGAGGTCTCCGGGGTTCGTGACTGCGGCCCTCCTTATCCTGGCATTAGGCATCGGCGCAACGACCGCTATCTTTTCTATGGTCGAAGGGGTTTTGCTGCGTCCGCTGCCGTTTCCACAATCTGACCAGATAGTGGTGATTTCAGACACTCTCAGCGGGGTGGATATGCCTGCAAAGGGCTCGGTCGGCGTAACCCCAATGGACATCCGCAACTACACACACCTCACACACAGTTTCACAAATCTAGGAGGCTATCAGCGGATCGAACTTGATCTCTCCGGCATTGGGGATCCAGCGAAAGTAAGTGCGACACGGATGAGCGGCGGTGTTTTTCCTGCACTCGCGGTCGAGCCGCTCCGGGGTCGCTTCTTCACGCTGCAGGAGGATGAGCAAAATGAGGCTGTTGTGGTGATCAGCTTCACCATGTGGGAGAACCGCTTCCATAGTGATCCAAATGTCTTGGGCGAGAAACTTCTGCTGAACCGCAGGCCCTACGTGATAGTCGGTGTGATGCCGCAACGCTTCGAATTTCCACTTCTTCCCGGTCATATCAACCACACTGAGTTGTGGATTCCCATGAGCTTTGCTCCCCAGGACAAGTCGATAACTGCCGCGTCCGACTGGAGCTACGACATGGTTGGTAGGCTCAAGCCTGGAATCACGGCGGCGCAAGCGTTGAACGACCTCGATGGCGCAGCTGCAGAAACAGTACGCGCCTACCCAGCCTCTATGGCTGAATTCAAGATGCATCCAGTAATGAGGCCGCTTTACGAGGAGACGGTGGAGCAGGCACGTCCGCTGATCCGCATGCTGTTTCTAGCGGTTGTAGTAGTCCTCTTGATTGCATGCGCAAACCTGGCGGGACTGATGCATGTGCGGGCGATCAGCGGAAGGCGGGACGTGGCAGTACGACTCGCACTGGGGGCCAGAGCCGGGACAATTGTGTGGCAGCCAATCCTCGAAAGTCTATTGTTAAGCGTGACCGCAGGGGCGATCGGGTTGATACTTGCAGCCATCTCTTTGCGCCTAGGAGCCAGCCTCTTGCCGGAGACACTTCCACGCCTTAATGCGATTGGTCTGGACTGGCAGTTAGCTGGATTTGCAATTGGACTCTCAGTGCTGACGGGGATTGTTTGCGGCTTGGCACCGACCTTTGCGGCCACCCGCACTACCGTCAATGAGACGCTTAAGGGAGGTGCCCGTACTGCAACCTCCGGCGCAGTTCGCGCGCGTCTTCGTTCGGCCTTAGTGATCGCGGAAGTAGCAGTTGCGCTACTCTTGCTGGCAACTTCTGGGCTGCTGTTGAAGAGTTTCGAGAGAATGCGGCAGGTAGACCTCGGCTTTCGACCCGATCATACCCTGGCGGCAGCTTACGCTCTGCCACGAGATCAGTATGGTACGCAAGCGGCGGTTGATGCTTTCAACCTCGAATTGGAGAACCAACTAAGGCGGCAGCCAGGGGTAAAAAGCGTCGGGCTGACTTCAAAGCTGCCCGGTTCGGGCGCTGCGGGAGCCGTCCCGTTTGTTGCAGAAGGATATGTCGCACCCAAGGGATCAAGTTTCGATGCCGGCACTATGATCATCGTCGAAGGCAATTACTTCGAGGCGCTGGGAATTCCCTTAATACGCGGACGATGGTTTAATCAGGCAGACATACCGACAGGCCAACTTGCAGTCATAGTCAATAGAAGACTGGCTGAGCAATCCTGGCCAGGGCAAGACCCGATTGGCAAACGTCTTAGATTTGGAACCCCATCGCTCAAGAGTCCCTGGGGAACGGTCGTCGGCGAAGTGGCGGACGTGGCGGAGGGTTCGCCCGATCTGCCGAGCAAACAGCAGTTTTACCTTCCGATGAAACAGGCTAATGAGATGGCGGGGGAAATGGGCTCGTCTGGCAACGTGCTTGGAAACAGAGGATACATCGTAGTGCGCACCGCACTGCCACCAGAGCGGATGGAAAATGTACTTCTAGCGACAGTTCGTTCCATTGACCCACAGTTGCCTCTCAACCATGTCCAGAGCATGGAATATACGATCACACACAGTGAGGCGCCACGCCGCTTCAACACGGTGCTGATTACTTCGTTCGCAGCCATGGCTGTCTTGCTCGCAGTGTTGGGCATTTACAGCGTGATCGCATTTTCGGTTGCGTCGCGTGTACAGGAAATGTCGATTCGCATCGCTCTCGGTTCGCAGCGTTACCGAATCGTCCGGATGGTGATGGTCTCAGGAGCGAAGCTGGTAGTCGTCGGCTGCACTATTGGCCTAGGCGGTGCCTTCGCCGCGTCACGCCTCGTTCGCTCGTTCCTTTTTGGCGTGAGCGCGTTCGATCCATTGGTGATGGCAGGGGCCGCATTTCTGCTCATGCTTCTGGCGTTGGCCGCATCACTGGTTCCGGCCTGGCGTGCCGCCTCGGTTGATTTCATGCAGGCG
>CAVQVY010000025.1:0-5041 GCA_963717185.1 Candidatus Dormiibacterota bacterium
GACGCATTCCTACGTAGTCGGCCGGCTGGGTCACCTCGCTCACCGTGCGGGCTCCGGTGCGCCGGCTTCGGCGACGCGTTGGGCCAGCGAACCACCAGCTCCAGCTCCTCCTCGGACAGCGGGGCAAGGAGGGTGGCCAGCTGCCGGCTGCGGTCCTTCTCGAAGTCTCGCACCGCGTCGGCCGCGGCCCCGGCGACGGCGAGGCGGTGCACCCGGCGGTCGGCGGGGTCGGCCACGCGGTCTACCAGGCCGTGCTGGACCAGCCGGTCGACCAGCTGCGTCGCCGAGCTCGGGCTGATGCCCATGCGATCCGCCAGCTCGTTCATGGTCAGAGGCCCCTGCTTGACCAGGTGGCGGAGGGCGCCGAGCTGGTGCAGGGTCACCCCGCCGAAGCGGTCGAGGAAGTTCTCGTGGCGCTCGGCCTCCCAGACTCGCCGGCGCAGTGCCGGTCCGAGCTCCACGAGGCGTTTGACCAGTTCGTCGCGTTTCTTCACGAGGAGAATAGTAAGGCAGACGTAAGGTTCTCGTGACGCACTAATTGGCGGACTGTGTGACGGTGTTGCGCAGGGCGCGCCGGTCGCCGGCGATCGGGCAGAGTCCCGGCGGTGCAACCGACTACCGGGCCGGCAACGCCGACGACTTCCAGCGCCTGTACCGGGACAGCTATCCGCGCATCCTGCGCACCCTGGTCGGCGTGCTCGGCGACCGGGCAGCCGCCGAGGACTGCACCCAGGACGCCTTCGTCCGGGCGTACCAGGCATGGCGCACGTGGCGAGGCGACGCCCCGGCGGAGGCCTGGCTGCACCGCATCGCGCTCCGGGTGGCGATCTCGCACCGGCGCCACGCCAGGCTCGGAACGATCCCCGAACTGCTCCGGCGCCTCGGCCGTCCCCATGACGGGGCGCCGGTGAGTGACGCGGTGGTCGAGGCGGACGCCTTTCTCGCCGCCCTTCACCGGCTGCCGGCGCAGCAGGCGGCGGCGATCGTGCTCCGCCATCACCACGGCTACACGAGCCGAGAGATCGCGGCTTCGCTGGGGATCCCGGAGAGCACCGTGGCGTCGCGGCTCGCCCATGCTCGCCGGCGGCTGGCAGCGCTCCTCCACGAGCAGGAAGGGGCGCTGCGCCTGCGCCCGCAGCGATGGACTCGTTAACCGGCGGTGGCTGTGCGTCATGAATAGCAAAGGGCACGAGATGGACGACGAGAACAACCGCTGGATCGAGACGGGGCTCGCCACGAGCTTCGAGCATCTCGACCTGCCCGCGTCGCCCGTCGAGGCCCGCTACCTGACCACAACCCCTCGCTGGAGAAGGAAGAGAATGTCCCTCCTCGCAGGTCTTCCGGCCGTCTTCACGACCAAGGCCGCGGCGCTTGGCGCCATCGTCCTCACCGCTGCCGGCGGCGGCGTCGCCGCCAAGGCCGCCACCACGGGTGACCCCAACCCTCTGAGCTGGGGCAGCAAGGTGACGCAGCAGGTGCAGTCGTGCAAGGCCGCGCTCGCCACCGACCAGCACGGCATCGGCGACTGCGTGAGCAACTTCGCCAAGCAGCACGGTCAGCAGCAGCGCCAGAGCCACGCGGCGACGCCAGTCATCCCACCGGTCGACCGTCAACCCTTCCGCCGCATTCCACCGGTCCTCCCGCCGGCGTGGTGACGGGGCGCCCGGCCACCACCCCGGCGCATGCCACCGGCAAGCCCGCGACACATCCCCAGCCGCCGGTTCCCACACCCAAGCACTGACCCGACCCACGCAGCAGATTCCGTGGGTGAAATCCTCTCCACCGGCGGGTGATCTGCAACCCGGGAAGGACGTCCGTGAAGACGAAACCGTCGCGCTCGGCGGTTTCGTCCGCGGACCCGGCCCGCCGGCTGCCTGCTTGAGTGGTGGTGAGCACCAGCGGCACGTCTTGCTAGGCTGGCCTGGAGGAGGACCCGCGAATGAGCCGTGACCCGTACGCCGACCTGCCCCAGCTTCCCTGGTTCACCCTGTCGAGCGACGACATCAAGGACGGTGAGGAGGTGCCTGTCGCGCAGCGAAGCGGGGTCTTCGGCGCCGGTGGAGAGGACGTGTCACCAGCGCTGTCGTGGAGCGGCGCCCCCGAGGGGACGAAGAGCTTTGTCGTGACCGTGTACGACCCCGACGCGCCGACGGCGAGCGGGTTCTGGCACTGGGCTGTCGTCGACATCCCCGGCAGCTTCACCAGTCTGCCCACCGGGGCCGGCGACCACACCGGCAAGGGTCTGCCACCGGGTGCCTTCCAGCTCCGCAACGACGGCGGCCTCTCCAGCTACATCGGGGCCTCCCCGCCGCCGAAGCATCGCCCTCACAACTATCACTTCGTCGTGCACGCGGTCGACGTCGACTTGCTGGGCATCGGTCCCGACTCCACGCCGGCGTTCCTCGGCTTCAACCTGTTCAGCCACACCCTGGGTCGCGCGCGCATCGTCGCCTGGTACGAGAACCGCGGCTGACCACCCGCAGCGCGCGGAGCCACTACCATCAGCCGATGAAGTTGCTGGCGGCGCTCGGCGCCGCGCTGGTCGTGTTCGTCGGCTTGACCGGCGCGGCGTCAGCCCAGGGTGTGTACGTTTCGGGGACCGTCGGAGTTGACGTCTCCTGGCCCAACTGCAACGCCCGCATGCCGTCAAACACAGCGTTCGGCGTCGTCGGCGTGACCGACGGCCTCGGCTATTCGACCAACCCCTGCCTGACCGGCGAGTTGGCCCATTTCGCGAACCTCAGCCTGTACGTCAACACCGGCTGGTACAGCGGCTCCTCGCACGTCAGCGCCACCAGTCCGCGGGTCTGCGCCGCCGGCGACAACGACTGCCTGGCCTACAACTACGGCTACAACGCCGGCCTGTACGCCGCCGACGCATCCGCGAATGCCGGGGTCCACAGCGCCACCTGGTGGCTGGACGTGGAGACCGGCAACACCTGGTCGTCGGACACTGTCCAGAACCGGGACAGCCTCCAGGGCGAGCACGACGCGCTCATGTCACGAGGGGCGACGGTGGTCGGCGCCTACAGCACGACGTACCAGTGGGGAGCCATCACCGGTGGGTGGGTCAACAACTGGCCATCGTGGGGCGCAACCACCGTCAGGACAGCGAAACAGGCCAGGACGTACTGCGCCGGGCACCAGTTCACCGGCGGCTCGACGTGGCTCATCCAGTTCGCCGGCCAGCTCGACCAGGACTACGCTTGCTAGCACGCCGTGGCCCTGAGGTTGTGGCAGGCGGCGTGCGGTATGACTGGATCGACGCTTGGGCCGGTGGCGGTTCAGAGGTGGAGGCGCAACGTGCGTGGCCTCACCACGGGATCGTTGCGGCCGCCGACGACCTCATCGTCTCCTTCCATCCTTCGAAACCGTGTCTCCTTTACCTGGATGCCGCGGGCGCGGTGGACCGGATGGTTCCAGTAGACGTCGCCGAGGCTCACGGGATCACGGTGTCAACCCATGGGGCGCAGCAGCACCTCTGGCTCGCTGATGCGGCGATGAAGAAGGACCCCGACAGGGCGTACGCAAGTCCCGACGACGACAGGCATTCTCTGGTCATCGAGCTTGACCTGGACGGCAGGATGCTCCGTAGCCTGCCCCGTCCACCCGATTCGCTCTACCGCGAGGGACCCTATCGGCCGACCTGCGCGGTTGAGTTCGACGATCGGCTCGGTGGCAACGGAGACATCTGGGTGGCGGACGGCTACGGTGGTGACCTGGTCCATCGTTTCGCCGCCAACGGCGAGTACCTCGCGACACTCGACGGGAGCCAAGGCGCCGGCCGGTTCGCGGTTCCTCACGCACTGTTCATCGATTCACGCCGGGGTGAGCCGGAGCTGTATGTCGCTGATCGGGCCAACGGGCGCATCCAGGTCTTCGACATGGACGGGCGGTTTCGCCGGACCGTTGGCGTGCCCTTCATGTCGCGCCCCACGTGGATCGCCGCGCATGGCGAGTTTCTCTTCGTCGCCGAGTTTCTTCCACCTCGTATCTGCCTGCTCGACGCGGAGGACAAGTTGGTGGGCTTCATCGGCGAAGATCGGACGGCGCCCGACCGCGAAGAGTGGCCAAACCAACGGAGTGCCGACGGCGACCTCGAGCGGCCAGGCGCCCTGACGGCCGGTCGCTTCAACAGCCCTCACGCGATTGCGGTGGACGGCGCCGGGAACATCTATGTCACTGAATGGCTCATCGGCGGACGGACCACCAAGCTTCAGCGCGTTTAGTGGAACCGATTTAGAATCCTGCGGATGAACTGGAAGATAGAGCTCATCTTCATCCCGGTGACCGACGTTGATCGCGCCAAGGCGTTCTACGTCGACCAGGTCGGCTTCCACGCCGACCACGACGTGCGCGTCAGCGACAGCGTGCGTTTCGTGCAGCTCACCCCTCCCGGGTCGGCGTGCTCCATCGCGTTCGGCGACGGGATCACCGACATGCCGGTGGGCACCCAGCGAGGTGTGCAGGTGGTAGTCGAGGACGCCGCCGCTGCGCGCAAGCAGCTGATCGACCGCGGCGTTGAGGCCAGTGAGGTGGACGTCCAGCCGTGGGGCAGGTTCGTGACCTTCAACGACCCCGACGGCAACCGGTGGATCCTCCAGGAGCTGGTACCGCGCTCCTAGCGCCGGCTCAGCTCGCGGGTTGCGGGTGCGATGACTTTTGCCCTTGCGCGCGGTCTGAGACCACGCGGCTATTGCGAGCCACATCGCGCTGTCGGTCCTGATGTCGATGTTCCCGTTCCTGATCCTGGTGACGGTGATCGCCGGCTTCGTCGGCTCCCAAAACTTGGCCGACGCGGTGGCCAGCATGATGATCGCAGCGTGGCCGCGCGTCGTGTCGGACCAGATCGCCGGCCAAATCCATACCGTTCTCACCACCGCGCGCGGCGGAATTCTCACGGTCGGCGCAGTGTTTGCGATCGATTTCCCGCCTCGAGCGGCATTGAAAGCCTGCGCATCGGCTTTCTACTGGTGCTTAGCGGAGGGGAGTGAGCCGCGGCCGTGGTGGCTGTTGCGGCTGGAATTGATCGGCTATGTGC
>CAVQVY010000026.1:0-10546 GCA_963717185.1 Candidatus Dormiibacterota bacterium
GCCTTCGCCGGCAGCTTCCTGGTCACCCAGGCGGCCACCACGGCGGCGACGCCGAGCTCGAGCGCCGCGGCCACCACCCCGGCGACAGGAACCTTTCACTCCAACGAGTTCGCCAGCCATGAGGCGGGCGAGAGCGCCGCCCGTGAGGCGCAGGAGAACGCGGGCCAGGTGCCCACCGTCCCGTAACCGCCCACGGCACCGATCCAAGGGCCGGCATCGCGCCGGCCTTTCGCGCGTCGACGCGCACGTATGCTGGCTGATCATGAGCCCGCGCATCGCCATGGTCGGCGCCGGCGTGCTGATCGTCGCGGCGGCTGCGCTGGGCGTGTCCAGGCTGGCGGCGGGCAACACGGCTGCGCCGGGCACCAGCGCTCGCACCACGCCGGCCGCGCACGCGTCTCCCACCGCTGTCACGGCCGCGGCGCTCAACCCGCTCACCATCGCCGCGATGCGCGCGCGTGCGTACCCGGCCAGCACCCTGACCACGGTGCGCTCCGACGGTGACCAGGGCGGCTACGTCAACACCGTGGTGTCCTTCGTGTCGGACGGCCTCACCGAGTACTCGCTCCTCAGCGTGCCCGGCGGCCGGCGGCCGGCGGCGGGATGGCCGGTGATCATCATCAGCCACGGCTACATCGACCCGCGGACCTACCGGACCGACGACGGCTCATACGCGCAGTTCATCGCAACGTTCGCGCGCGCCGGCTACATGGTGCTGAAGCCCGACTTCCGCGGCCACGGCCAGAGCCAGGGTGTCGCCGAGGGCGGCTACCTGTCACCGGTGTACACGTACGACCTGCTCAACCTGGTCAGCACCGCCAGGGCGGACCCGCGGGCCGACCCGGCACGGATTGGGCTGTTCGGTCACAGCCTGGGTGGCTACGAGGCGCTGCGCACCATGGTGATCGCCACCGGCATCAGGGCGGTCGTGTTCATGTCCGCGGTGGTGGGGTCGCTGTACGACATCTTCTTCAACTGGTCGGCGGTGACGCCGACTCCCACCGCGCCGCCACCGCCGGTGCAGCAGCAGGTGGCGCAATCGCTCATCGCCAGCAAGGGCACCCCGCGCACCAACCCCGGCTTCTGGGACTCGGCGTCGCCCATCAACTTCGTCAGCGCGTCCACCGCGGCGGTGCAGATCGACGAGGACGTCGGTGACACCGAGGTGCCGAAGCTGTTCTCGGATCACCTGTACGCGGCGCTGCAGGCCGCCGGCAAGAGCGTGCAGTACCTGACCTATCCCGGCGACGACCACCAGTTCACCAGGAACCGCACCGCGGCGTTGGCGAACATGCTCGCCTTCTACCGCGCCCACCTCTGAGACGACGAAAAGCCCGCCCTCGCGCGAGGACGGGCTTCCGGGAGAGAGGACTGAGTGGTCAGCTGGTCGGGGGTGATCTACCCGGGGCGCATGGGCGGCGGGCCCGCCGTGGCCACCCCAGCCGCCACCGGCCGGCCGGGTGCCGTTGACCTCGTCGGTCACGCGCTGCTGGGTCTGGGTCTTCTCCTGCGCGCCCTGTGTCGCGGTGACCTGACCGCTGGAGACGCGCTGGTCGACTCGCTGTTCTCCGACGTCACCAAGGCACTGATGACCTTGGCTGCGGTCGAGCCGTGCTCGCGTCGCGATCGCCGCCACCGTCTTGCCGGCGCTCAGCTCGGTCTGCAGCTGTGTCGGTGGAGATGCCGATCGCGGTGGCGATCACCTGCTGGTCCTCGGCCTGCATGCCGCCGGGGCCGCCGGGGCCGCCAGGCCCACCGGGCCCGTGCGCCGGCTCGGTGCCGTTGACCATGTCGGTGACGCGCTGCGTGGTCTGAGTTTTCATCTGCGCCGCCTGCGCGCTGGTGATCGTGCCCGCGCTCAGCGCGGCGTCGACCTCGTTGTTCTCATCGGTCACCAGGGTCGAGATCACGGTGGCCACCGCGACGTTGTGTTCCTTGGCGATCGCCGCGATGGTCTTGCCCGCCGACATCTCGGTCTGCAGCTGCGTGGACGTTATGCCAATGGCATCAGCGGCCTGCTGCAGGTCCTGGGTGCGCGCGGCCGGGCCGGCGCCGCCGAAACCGGGGGGACCACCGTGGGGACCCGCCGGGGCCGGGCTGGTGGTGGCGCTCGGCGTCGAGGTCGCGGCCTGCGAGATCACATATCCACCGGCGACACCGCCGACCACGAGGCCGCTGGCCACGGCGACCGCCGCGCCCTTGCGGCCGATCACACGGCGCCGTGCCTGCCTGGACGGCGGTGGCGGGGAGGAGGCGGCGGCGGCGCCAGGCCGGCGCCGTCGGGGGTGGTGAAGTCGTCGCTCATGTCGTGTGCCTCCGCGGGTCGTGAGATGGATCGCACCCCGGGGCCTTCGTGCGGCCGATGGTGGAATGTCCGGGCGGGACGTGGTGCAGAGGTGTCCCGGGGTGTCGACCCGACGGTGTGGCCGTCTGTCGAGCAGTGTGGTTTGGCCTCCTTACGGCGAGGTGACCCACTGCTGTGAAACGCCTGTGAGTTGCAGCGCCATCACCGGTCATGCCGCGCGCGTGCCGCGCTGCACGACGCTGCAGCCCCGGCGCTCGTCGTGGCGCTGGAACTCGTCGGCGAAGACGTCGAGCGCGCTGAGCAGCATCGCGGCCGCGCCGTCGGGGTGGTGGCAGGCGCCGCGACCGCCGAGCTGCGCGGCCCAGCGGCGCACGCGCGCCAGGTCGCCCGGGTGTGCGATCCCAGCGGCGATGCGCTGCACGGCCTGCTCGATGGCGCGCAGCCCGAAAACGCATGGCCCGCACTGGCGCGCGCTCTCACCGGCGAGGAAGGAGACGATGCGCGCCGTCTCCAGCACGCCGCAGTGGTCGCTGTCGAGCACCGACACCACGCCGCAGCCGAGCGTCGCGCCGGCCGAGCGCAGGGCTGCGGCGTCCAGCCTTGTGTTCCACGCACTGCGCGCATCCATCCAGCCACCGAAGTAGCCGCCGAGCAGCACCGCCGCTGGTGTCCCGGTCACGCCACCACCGGCGTCGACAGCCTCCGCGACGGTGGCTCCCTGCGCCACCTCGACGACGCCGGCGTCGTGCACCGCACCACTCAGAGTGAGCAACAGGTGCCCGGTGCGTCCGGCGCCGATCGACTGGAACCAGTCGCCGCCGAAACGGGCGATCATGGCCGACGTGCGCGAGCGTCTCGACGTTCTGCACCAGTGTCGGGCCGCCGGCGATGCCCCGCTCGAACGGCCGGGGCGGCGTGGTGGTGGGCAGGGCGAGGCCCTCGTTGACGAAGTGCACCGCCGCGCTCTCCTCGCCGGCGACGTAGCGCGCGGGCGCCTCGGAGAAGCGGGTGCGCCGCTGCTCATCGACGGGACGCTCGAGAAGCGCCCGGCGCATCGCTCCCCGCGCGGCGGTGTGGTCCTCGCCGAGGTAGAGGACGACGTCGTCGGCGCCGAGCGTCTCCGCGGCGATGCGCGGCGCCGTCGAGCACGAGGTGCGGCCGGGTGGACATGAGCACGCTGTCCTTGCGGCTCAGCGGCTCGCCCTCGGCGCCATTGACCAGGACGGCGCGCGATCGTCCGCGCTGCTGCGCAACGGCGCGCCACTTGGTCGCCACCGGGAACGCGGCGCCGCCGCGACCACGCAGGCCACTCCGCTCGAGCTCGCCGAGGACCTGTGCGCCGCCGCGCGGCCGCGATCCGAGCCGCGCCGTCTGCGTGTCGAGCGTCTCCATGCCGTCGCGCACGTCGCGGCCGCTGAGCAGGCTCGTTCACCGCAGCGCTCCGCGCCAGGCGATCGCGGCCGGCCGCTGCTCGCCGGCGAGCGGGTCGCCGCCGGCATGCAGCCTCCACGCCAGGGCGGCCAGCACGGCGCCGACCGACACGGTGGTGACGCCGATCATCCACGGGGTCGATGCGTCGGTGCCGGTGCCGACGCCGTGCAGCACCGCGATCGGCCAGCTCAGGTACGCCAGCCAGTGCACCGCGCGCCACACGCGCACCCCGATGAGGTGGCGCAGCAGGCTGGTGGCGACGATCGCCACCATCAGCTCGAACGCGACCGTGCCGAGGCCGAGCCAGAAGGTGCGGTAGTAGGAGCCGAACGGCACCGCCGCCGCGCTCAAGCCGAGGTGGGTGAACGGGTCGACCACCGCGGTCACGATGTGCAGCGCCAGGAACACCAGTGCCAGCAGGGCGATGTCGCGATGCAGGGCGGCGGTCGCGAAGCGTGGCCAGCCGCCGCGCCTGGAAACGCGAGGTGGTGAGCAGGCCGAGCACGACGGTGGCGCTGAAGAGGAGGAGGACCACGGCGCCGGCCCCGCGCGTGGTGTACCAGAGGAGCGTGCTGTTCACGCTCACCACGGTGACGGCGCCCCTGCGGGCGACCTTGGCGGTGTCTGTGTGCTTGCTGTGAGGTGCTACGCCGCGGCGGGATCTGCCGGCGCCGCGGTCTCGTCACCAGGCGGCGATGACGACGTGCGCAACGCGGGCAGCTCGATGCGGAAGGTCGCGCCGCCGCCCGGCGTCTGCTCGACCCTGATGTCGCCGCCGTGGGCGCCGACCACGGCCGCCGCGATGCTCAGCCCCAGCCCGCTGCCGCCCTGGTCGCGCGCTGCGGCCCGGGTCGGAGCGGTGGAAGCGCTCGAAGATGCGGTGCGCGTGGTCGGGTGCGATCCCCGGCCCGTGGTCGATGACCCTGATGACCGCGGTGTCGCCGTCCAGTCCGAGCGCGACCTCGATCGGCGAGCCGGGCGGGGTGTGCACCAGGGCGTTGCGCATCACGTTGCCGAGCACCTGGCGAAGCCGCATGTCGTCCCCGGTCACCGTGACCGGCGCGTCGATGCGCGGCGTCACCACGCGCGACGGGTCGGCGGCACGCGCGTCCGAGCACGCGTCGGTGACCAGCGCGGCCAGGTCGACGGCGCGCTCTCCAGCGGCCGGCCCTGGTCGAGCCGGGCGAGCAGGAGGAGGTCGTCGACGAGGATGCCCATGCGCTGCGACTCCTCCTCGATGCGCCGGGTGGCCAGCATGATGTCCTGCTCGGTCATGGTGGGGTTGCGGCGCAGCAGCTCCGCGTAGCCGCCGATCGAGGTGAGCGGGGTGCGCAGCTCGTGCGACGCGTCGGAGATGAAGTGGCGCAGGCGCTGCTCGTTGGCGGCGCGCTCGGCGAACGCCGCCTCGAGCTGGCCGAGCATGGTGTTGATGGCCAGGCCCAGCCTGCCCACCTCGGTGCTCTCCGTGGCCGGCTGCACGCGCTTGCTGAGGTCCGTTGCGGCGAGCGCGTGCCGTGTCGCCCATGCGCTCGAGCGGGCGCATGCCGCGGCGGACCACCAGCCACGTCGCCACCAGGATCACCACGGTGATGCCGCCGCCGGCGACCAGCTCGAGGATGAGCAGCTGTGACAGGGTGGCGTGCACGTCGTCGAGCGGCAGGGCGACCACCAGCAGCTGGCCACTGCAGTCGTGGCCCTGCACGGTGTCGACGTAGACGCGGAACTCCTCAGAGGACGCGCTGCCCGTGCCCGTGGCCGTGAAGAAGGTCTGCGCCGTGAGCGATGCGGGGAGCGTCAGGGACGCTGGTGGCGTCGTCGTTGGCCAGCCCGGGAAGTCCTGGTGCGTCCAGCGACGCTGCCGTTGGAGCGAGGATCTCGGCGAACGTCCCGGGCGGGAAGACGGTGTTGGAGCCGGACTGCGGTCCCGGGCCGCCGAAGCCGCCGCCGCCCTGGTTGAGGAGCACGTTCTCGACCGACATGTGCACGGAGATGATCTGGTCGTCCACCTTGCTGATGAGGAACGACTGCAGCGACAGGAACGTGGCCAGGTCGACCGCCACCAGGCCGGCGATGAAGAGCGGGGCCAGCGTCAGCAGCAGCCGTCGCCGCAGCGACATCAGGCGCCTCGCGGAACTCGGGCCACGTAGCCGACGCCGCGCACTGTGTGGATCAGCGACGGCTCGGCGCGGTCCACCTTGCGTCGCAGGTAGCTGATGTAGGTCTCCAGCACGCTGGCGTCACCGCCGAAGTCGTACTTCCAGACGTGGTCGAGGATCTGGGTGCGCGACAGCACGCGCCCGGTGTTCATCAGCAGGTAGCGCAGCAGGCGGAACTCGGTGTTGGTCAGCTCCACGACGCGACCGCCGCGGAACACCTCGTGGGTCTCCTCGTCGAGCTCGAGGTCGGCGAGCTGCAGGCGTTTGACCGGCCGGTCCGAGCCGTCGCCGTGACGGCGCAGCACGACGCGGACGCGGGCCACAAGCTCCTCGATGCTGAAGGGCTTGGTGACGTAGTCGTCGCCGCCGACGGTGAGGCCGCGCACCTTCTCCTCGGTGGAGTCGCGGGCGGTGAGGAAGATGACCGGCACCTTGATGCCGTCGCCGATCAGCCGCTGCACCAGCGCGAAGCCGTCCTCGTCGGGGAGCCCGATGTCGAGCACGATCAGCGCCGGGCGGAAGTCCATCACCGCTGTCCGGGCCTCGCGGGCGGTGGCGGCGGTGGCCACGGCGAACCCCTCGTACTTCAGGGCCATGGCGACGAGGTCGGTGATCGCCCGCTCGTCGTCGACCACCAGGATGCGGGTGGGTTCCTCCGGTTCGCTCATGAGCCCATGATCCTCACCGAAGCTGGGAATCTGCTCAGAGACTCCTCCGCGTCGCCCGGGAGATCAGGCGGTGATCACCACCGGGGTGCCGATCGGCTGTCCACGAGAAAGCCCACTGCATCACCGAGGTGGGGGTGTGGACGCACCCGTGGCTGGCCGCGGAGAGGTTGTTCTCGCCGCCGGGGCCGTACGAGCCCGACCCCTCCCACGGCGCGTCGTGGATGAAGTAGCCGCCGCCGGCGAACTCCATGACCCAGCTCACCGGGCTCGGGAAGTAGTAGAAGGGCGAGCTCGGCGGCCACGGCGAGATGAAGGTGAACGGCGTCTTCTTGTAGAAGATCGAGAACCTGCCGGTCGGGGTGCGCAGCTGGGGGCGGCCGGTGGTCACCGGGGTGGCCTTGACGACGCAGCCGTCCTGGTAGAAGACCATCTCCTGGAGCGCCAGCGCGATGGTGATCACCTTGCCGCGCGCCGACCGGGTGGCCGCACTGGTTGGCGGCCAGCTCGGCGGCGATCTGGTTCTGCAGGCCGGTCACGGCCGCCGCCACCGCGTTGAGCTGGTCGGCTGTGCGCGCCGCGCGGAACTGCGCGGCGATCCCGGACTGCTGGGCGGCCAGCGCCGCCGCGTTGGGCGTGCCCTCCGCCTCGCGCCTGGTCGACGTTCCAGAGCAGCGGCAGCACCTGCCCGCTGACCTGGTTGTTGAGGTCGACCAGCGACTGCAGCGTGGCCACCGCGGGCAGCAGCTGCTCGCCGGTGGCGATGGCGTCGATGTTGTCGTTGCCGGCGATCTGGTTGCTGAGCTGGTTGGCCAGCGCCTCGACGTTGCCGGCGTCGAGGTTGGCGCCGGCGGCGACGGCCACGAGGTGGCGGGCGGTGGCCAGCACCTTCTGCGGTCCGCCGGCGGACTGCAGCGCCGTGGCCAGCTTGGCCTGCTGGGCGGCGACCACCGCGGTGCGCTGCTGCCCGATGAATCCCTGCCAGGAGCTCACCAGCTTGGTGATCGCGGCCGGGGTGGTCGCCGAGCTGAGCTGGCTCGACCACTCTCCTGCCGAGTTGGTGGCGTCGCTGGTGAGCCACGTGGACTGCTGCGAGGCGAAGTCGTTCCACTGCGAGATCACCGCCTGGGCCTGGGTGCGCTGGGCGTCGAGCGCCGCGCTCCACGCCGACTGGGTCTGGCTGCGGAGGTGGTCGAGCAGGGCCTGGCCGTCGTTGCCGAACCACCCCGGCGACCACCACGCCGCCGTGGGCTGCTGGCTGCTCAGCTCGGCGCGGAGCGGTGCGAGGCTCGAGGCCGGCACGCCCTCGGCCTGGTCGTGGTCCCACTGGGCGCGCAGCTGGGTGGCCGCGTCGCTGAAGCTCCTCTGGCGGTCGCTCGCCGCGTGGGCGGTGACCGCGCCGGCGGCGACGACGCACACGAGAAGAAGGAGAGGGGGGATCAGGTAGCGGAGGCGCATGGTGGTGAGGGCCGTGGGGATGGAATGGGCGAACTTTACCCTGTGTGATGCGGACTGAGCTTCGCGACTGGAGAACCACGCATGAGCGCGCAGAGTTACGGGTGGGCGGCGTGAGTGCTGTCGCACGCGCCTTTGCGCGCCTTACCGGCCGCCCACCGGAGGGGGAGTGGTCGTCGCCGGGGCGGGTCAACCTGATCGGCGAGCACACCGACTACAACGACGGGCTGGTGCTGCCCTTCGCGATCGACCGCTCGGCCAGCGTGGCCGCCGGCCTCCGTCCCGACAGGATGGTTCGCTGCACCTCGCTGCAGCTGGAGGGCAAGGTGTCGGTCGCGGTCGACGACCTCGGCCCGGGCACCGTCACCGGCTGGGCGGCGTACCCGCTGGGAGTGCTCTGGGCGATGCGCCGCGCCGGCGCCGAGGTGCCCGGTGTCGACCTGGTCATCGACTCGGACATCCCGGTGGGGGCCGGCCTGGGGTCGAGCGCCGCGGTCGAGGTCGCCACCGGCCTGGCCGTGGCCGAGCTGAGCGGGCAGGAGCTCAGCCACGACGAGCTGGCGCGGTGCTGCCAGGCGGGCGAGGCGGAGGTCGCGGGAGCGCCGACCGGGCTCATGGACCAGCTGGCGGTGCTCGAGGCCCGCGCCGGCCACGCCCTGCTGCTCGACTGCCGCAGCCTCGAGCGCGAGCTGGTGCGGCTGCGCCCGGACGACGTCGCAGCTACGCTGCTGGTCATCGACACCAGGGTCGCCCACGCCACGAGCGGCGAGGGCTACCGCGCCCGGCGCCAGGAGTGCGCGCAGGCGGCCCGGCAGCTGGGGCTGGCGACGCTGCGCGACGCCACCCTCGACGACGTCGCCACTCTCAGCGGCGTGCTGCAACGGCGGGCGCGCCACGTGGTCACTGAGAACGCACGGGTGGCGGCCACCGCGGAGCTGCTGCGCGCCGACGCTCTCGACGACGTCGGCGACCTCCTCGACGCCAGCCACACCTCGCTCCGCGACGATTACGAGGTGTCATGCCCGGAGCTCGACCTCGCGGTCGACGCGGCACGCAGCGCGGGCGCGTGGGGGGCGCGCATGACAGGGGCGGGGTTCGGCGGTTGCGTGGTCGCCCTGGTGCCGTCGGCGCGGTGCGACGCCCTCGGCGAGGCGGTGCACACCGCATTCGCGCGTCAGGGGTATCGCGCTCCGAACGTGGTCGAGGTCAGGACCGCCGGTGGAGCGGGCCGCATCCGCTGAGTGACGGTCTCAGGGGGCGGCCTCCTCGCGGCGATGCGTGGCGGCCAGCTCGGTGAGCATCTCGGGGTCGAGCTCGGCCCCGCTGATCGTGGCCACCCGGCAGGCGGTGACCGCGCGCAGCGTGGCGGTGCGGCGGCCGCCCTCGAAAAGGGCGCGCTCGCCGAGCACGGCGCCCGGGCCCAGCTGGCCCAGTGGCTCGCCCTTGACCTCGACCGACACCACGCCGTCGAGCACCAGGAAGACGTCGCTGCCCTCGTCGCCCTCGGTCACCAGCGTCTTGCCCTGCGACACCTTGCTGATGCGCGGCTTGGTGCCGCCACGCATGATGTGGCCGGACAGCTCGCGCTCCAGCGCGGTCTCCACCTCGCTGACCAGCGCGGGCGAGTCCTCGTCGCCCCAGGGCGTGTGCGAGCCGAAGGCCTTGGCGAACCAGTCCTTGAAGTCGACCACCCCGGTCTTGAGCACCAGCTTGCCGTCGCGGTCGTAGATCCAGTGGCGCGGGAAGGCGCTGGCGCCGACCACCTCGTGCGCCGAGCTGCCGTCGGCGTACAGCGTCAGCGACAGCGTGGTCCACGCCAGCGGCGCTGACACCTGCACGAACGGCGGGTACTTGACGCGCCGCGGCATGGGCACACCGGTGCGTCCTCCACACGTCTGCACGAAGCGCACCCATTCTTCCGACACCACCGCCGCCTGCTGGCGGTCGGGCAAGGCCACCGCGGCGAAGGTCGCCGTCTTGCCGGCCAGCCGCATCGTCGTCGAGCCGATGTGGCCGCCGCCGCTGTAGCCGTGGCCGGTGATCCGGCCGTCGTCGACCTCGATCCACGCGCTCAGCCGGTTGGCGAAGCGGAAGCGGTCCGCCTCACGCAGGGCGTCGAGGTCGTCGACCTGGTCGGGCGGTGGCTCGTCGTAGTGGGCCACGCCCATGTCGAATGGCAGGCGGCTCATGCCTCGCACCGCCTCGGACGGGATCCACGAGATCGAGGTGACGGACGACTCGATGCGCATTGTGCTTACCTCCGCCTGCCACGATCGCGCCCCTGGGGGGCCACGTCGATGGTGCCGGTGCGAGTTTGTTCGGGGATGCCCGCCACCTGCAATCGTGGTGCCCGCCCCCATTGCCGAATCCCGGGGCCGCCGTACAGTCGCGTCATGCCGCCAGATGCGTCGATCCGGGTCGTCCTCGCCGACGACAACCTCATCGTCCGCGAGGGGGTGAAGGCGCTCCTGCTCACCGCCGGCGATATCGACGTGGTGGGGGTGGCCGGCGACTACGACGAGCTGGTGGCGGGC